>CAYVMD010000018.1:0-15548 GCA_964452465.1 uncultured bacterium
CTTCCAATTGTTTTATTCTTTCCATCAAGTTGAGAATTATCTCCACGCCGGCGAGGTTAACCCCTAACTCCTGGGTTAGGGTTCTGATTGTCTTTATTCGTTCTATATCCCGAAGGGAATATACCCTCTTTCCACCCTTGCGGAGGGGCTTTAATAGCCCCATTTGCTCGTATATCCTGATGGTATGGGGGTGGCAACGCGTTATCTTTGCCACCATCCCTATGAAGAAGAGAGGTTCCTCGTCGTTAAACTTTGTCATATTTACTCGCCTGCCTTAAAAGTTCTGCCCGAGGGTTTTCGGGATGAAGCCTGCGAAACTCCTCCAGGAGTTCTCTCTCTCGAGGAGATAGATTCTTGGGAACGACGATCTTAGTGGTGACATAAAGGTCCCCATAGCCACTTCCACTGAGGCGGGGCATTCCCTTGCCGGCGAGGCGGAACACTTGCCCCGATTGAGTGTAAGGAGGGATGCGAAATCTAACGGGTTTATCCAAAGTGGGCACTTCTATCTCACCCCCTAATCCCGCCTCGTAAAAGGCAACGGGAACCTCCAGATAAAGGTTATCCCCCTGCCGTTTGAATAGGGGGTGAGGTTGCACGACGATGGAGATGTATAGATCCCCCCTCCTCCCATCCGGAGAGGCGTTTCCCTTCCCCCTTATCCTGAGACGAGAGCCCGTGTCCACGCCGGAGGGGATTTGGACCTCTATGCTCTTTAGCGTCGGTCTCGTTCCCTTTCCTCGGCAATCGGGGCAGGGATCGATTATTGTCCGTCCTGAGCCTTTGCAATGGGGGCAGATGGTTTCCGTCCCCAAGAGGGAGAAGCCAATCCTTACCCTTCCTCTTCCCCCACAGGTGGGGCAGACTCCGCTCCTCCCCCCAGGACGAGTTCCCGAACCCCTGCAGGTGGAACAAACCTCTTCTTCCTCTATCTGTAATCTCTTGCTCGTCCCTCGATATGCCTCCTCAAGCGATATCTCCAACTGGACCTCCAGGTCGAGGTCCTCCTCCATCCTAACCCGAGAGGTTCCAAACGGGGTCCCGAAGAGGGTATCAAAGAGGTCACCTATGCCCAGATCGGCAAAGGGATCGAAGCCGAAATTCACGCTGGAATAACCCTGTTGAGAAGCGCTCTGCACCCTCTGCCAATCCGGACCATAAGTGTCGTAGAGGCGCCTCTTTTCTGGATCCGATAGAACCTGGTAAGCCTCGTTTATCTCCTTGAATTTCTCCTCTGCTTCCTTACTGGGGTTTATATCGGGATGATATTTGCGGGCGAGGCGCCTATAAGCCCTCTTTATCTCCTCCTCGCTCGCATTACGAGGAACCCCCAGGATTTGATAATAGTCCTTAGCCATCTTTGCTCTTTCGACGGGATACTTTGACCTTTGCGGGTCTTAGGAGCTTGTCTTTATAAATATACCCGCTTTGCACTTCCTCCAGGATTACTCCCTCCTCATCGTCACTTTCCACCCACCCTACAGCTTCATGGAGATCGGGATCAAAGGGTTTCCCCAGTACCTCCATCTTCTTAACCCCCTGTTTCTGAAGGGTGTCCATCAATTGACGATAGATCATCTGCACCCCTTGGGCATAGGGGTTATCTTCGAAGGAGAGCGCTCTCTCGAAGTTATCCACTATGGGCAGGAACTCTTTGAGGAGCTCCGCCCGGGCGAACTCTCCTATTTCCTCGAAATGGCGGGCGGTGCGCCTCTTGTAATTCTCGAAGTCCGCCTTTAAGCGAATAAGGGCGGACTTGTATTCTTCTAATTGCGATTTGGCTTCTTCCAACTCTCTTTTCATACGCCTCGTCCAGTGTTCCTTAGTCTCGACTTTTTCCTTTTCCTCCATAGCGGATCACCTCAAAAAGGGAGGAGGTGCCCCCCTTATATTCGCTCATCACTTTACCTTTATCTTGATGGGCTTGGGCTTAGCCTCTTCCGCTTTGGGGATCTTCAGCTCGAGGACGCCGTCCTTGTAGGTAGCCTCGACCGCGTCAGCCTTCACGGGAACGCCCAGAGTGAAGGACCGGCTGAAGGCGCCGTAGCACCTCTCAACCCTCAAGTAGTTCTCCTTCTCTGTGCGTTCCTCTGCCTTCTTCTCTCCCCGGATGGTAAGGGTATCGCCGTGGAGAGAGACATCTATATCCTCCGGCTTAACACCGGGTATTTCCATCTTTACTACGAACTCGTTCTCCGTCTCTTTGATGTCGGTGAGCGGGGAGAATTCCTCTGTCCGTGCAGGACGGCGCCCGAAGAACTCGTCCAGGAGACGCTCCATCTCTCGCCTCAGCGAGAGCATCTCCTCAAAGGGTCTCCACCTCATCAATCCCATGGACATCACCTCCTTTTCTGGATTTTGGGTTTTTGTGCTCCGCACGAGGGGCACCTCCTCCTATATTAATCACTCCTTGTAATCGGCGTCTATAACTCCGCCATCACCAGGTGGGGGCGGAGGAGTCTGGGGACCGCCTCCACCTGTTTGGGCTTGGGAAGCCTGCTGATAAAGGATCTGGGAAACTCGGAAGGAAGCGTTCTGAAGGGCTTCCATCTTCTGCTTGATGAGGTTGAGGTCTTGCCCTTTGAGCGCTTCCTGGAGCTCGTCCATAGCCTTTTGCACCGCTTCCCTATCTGCAGGCGGCAACTTGTCCCCCAATTGATCGAGGGTCTTCCTCACCGTGTAGAGGAGGGTATCCGCTTGATTCCTCGTTTCTGCCTCTTCCCTCCTACGCCTATCCTCTTCCGCGTGCGCCTCCGCTTCCTTGATCATCCTATCGATCTCCTCCTTGGTGAGGTTAGTGGAGCCGGTAATGGTGATCGATTGCTGGTTACCCGTGGCGAGGTCCTTAGCTGTGACATGGAGGATACCGTTAGCGTCCACATCGAAGGTAACTTCTATTTGAGGGACACCGCGGGGGGCGGGAGGGATACCGGTGAGGTTGAACCGTCCGAGGGAGCGATTGTCCCTAGCCATTGGTCTTTCCCCTTGGAGGACATGGATCTCCACCGTGGTTTGCCCGTCAGCAGCGGTAGTGAAGATCTCGCTCTTGCGCACGGGGATGGCGGTGTTGCGCTCGATGATGGGAGTGAACACCCCACCTAGGGTCTCAACGCCCAAGGTGATAGGTATCACATCTATGAGCACTATATCCTTCAATTCGCCCTTCAGAACGCCCGCCTGAATAGCTGCCCCCATTGCCACCACCTCATCGGGATTGATGTCCCTACGAGGTTCCCTACCCGTCAACTTGCGCACTAACTCCTGGATGCAGGGCATGCGAGTAGCACCTCCCACCAAGATGACATCGTCCAAGTCGGAGGGCTTGAGCCCGGCATCGGAGAGCGCTTGCTTGAAGGGACCAACACAACGCTCCACGAGGTCAGCGGTCAACTCCTCGAATTTAGCCCTGGTTAATGTCATGTCCAGATGTTTGGGACCCGTGGCGTCAGCGGTGATGAAGGGAAGGTTGATGACCGTCTGAGGTAGGGAGGAGAGCTCCACCTTAGCCTTTTCCGCTGCCTCCAAGAGGCGTTGTAAAGCTTGGGGGTCCTTTCTCAAATCTATGCCATGCTGTTTCATGAACTCGTCGGCGAGATAGTTGACGATACGCTCGTCGAAGTCGTCCCCTCCCAGGTGGGTATCGCCCGCCGTTGCCAAAACCTCGTAAACCCCCTCACCTACTTCAAGGATGGAAACATCGAAGGTTCCTCCTCCCAGATCCCACACGAGGATCTTACCGCTCCTTTCCTTTCCAAAGCCATACGCCATTGCTGCTGCGGTAGGTTCGTTGATTATCCTCAGCACCTTTAGCCCGGCGATCTCCCCCGCGTTCTTGGTAGCAGTTCTTTGGGCATCGTTGAAGTAAGCGGGAACCGTTATAACTGCCTCCGTTATCTGGTCCCCTAAGTAACGCTCCGCATCTTCTTTCATCTTCCTCAAGATCATGGCGGAGATTTCTTCGGGGGTGAAATCCCGTCCCACCGCAGGGATGAACACCCTTGCCTCGCCCTTGGCTCCCCTCACCACCTTATAGGGAACGCGTTGGCGCTCCGTTTCCACCTCCTCATACCTCCGTCCCATAAACCTCTTTATGGAGAAGACGGTGTTCTCAGGGTTCACCACTGCCTGCCTCTTGGCGGGAGCACCCACCATCCTTTCTCCGCTCTTGGTGAAACCTACCACCGAGGGAGTAAGCCTGCTCCCCTCAGCGTTTATGATCACCTCGGGCTCGCCACCTTCCAAGACGGCGAGGACCGAGTTCGTCGTCCCTAAGTCTATTCCTACAGCCTTTGCCATTGTCGGCAACACCTCCTTTGAAGATATTCCGATTATATATAATAACACTTCTATAATGATATTGGCAAGTCAACCTTAAAAATTTTTTAGAAGTTTGGAAGGGAAGCCTGAACCAGAGAAATGAAGGGTTGGGGGAGGAACATCAAAAGCAGGGTAAAGGCGAGGCACAGCCCTATAGCGACCTTGAGGGTGAGGGGCTCGTTGAGGGGAATGGGTTGTCTTCCCGAGGCGATGAACATCTCCCTCACTATTTTCAAATAATAAAAGGCGGAGACGACGCTATTGGCAAGGAGGAGGAGAGCTAACCAAGCCATATTCGCTTTCAAAGCACCTGCGAAGATGAAGAATTTGCCCACGAAGCCGCCTGTTCCGGGGATCCCGATCAGAGAGAGGAGGGATAACGCCATTGCTACCGCGCAGAGGGGAGAGCGATGGGCAAGCCCCGCGAAATCTTCCAGGTCCTCCTTCCCCTCGCTTAGGTAGATGGCAGAGGTGACGGCGAAGGCGCCGATGTTAGCGAAAAGATAAGGGAGGAAATAAAAGAAAAGGGAGAAGGTCCCCCAGTAGGAACGGGAAGAGGCAAGGGCGATCAGGATATAGCCAGCGTGGGCTATGGTAGAATAACCGAGGAGCCTCTTAACATTCCTCTGATGGATGGCAATGAGGTTGCCCAAGGTCATGGTGAATGCGGAGAGGATCGCTATCACCATCAGCCAATCCGCGGGGTAAATCCCCTTGAGGACCCGGAACAAAGCGAGGAAGGCGGCGAATTTGGGGAGGACGGATAGGAGAGCGGAAACAGGGGTAGGCGCCCCCTGGAAGACATCAGGGACCCAAAGGTGGAGGGGCACCATTGCTATCTTGAAGCCGAATCCCGCCAGGAACATCGCTAAAGCGATCTTAACTATCCTTTCCTTGCCCCAAATGCCAAAGGAAAGGGCAGGGAAGAAGGTATAGCCGGTGATCCCATAAAGGAGGCTTATCCCATAGAGCATCACTGCAGAGATGACCGCTCCGAAGAGGAAATATTTTATGCCCGCTTCTCCCGATTTTGGCTCCTTCTTGGCGTAGGCGGAGAGTATGTAGCAAGAGATGCTGAGGAACTCCAGGGATATGTAAAGGGAAAGGAGATCATAGGCGGAGGAAATGAGGCACATGGAGAGGGTGGAGAGGAGTAGAAATAAGTAGTATTCTCCCTCGTTGGGGTCTTCTCGAAGGTAGTTGGCAGAGAGGAGGGCGATGAGCATCATTCCAGCAATGCAGATGCCCTTCAAATAAAGGGAGAGTTTATCGAATATGAAGGTGCCGTGAAATATGGTGCCCTCCCATAATGGCAGAAGATATGAGGATGCTATCACCCCCTCCAAGGCGACGAGGAGGATGCCTATGGAGATGAGGTAAAGGAGGTTCTTCTCCTTTCCCCAGAGTTCGATGAACAGGTAGCAGGCTATCCCTAAGGTAAGGGAGATCTCCGGGAGCAAGGTGAAGAGAGCCTGCCCGTTCATTTAAACCATCCCCAAGAGGATTTTAACCGCTTGCTGGATGAAGGAGATGAAAGGGGTTGGGTAGAGCCCGATGACGACCGTCCCCAGGGCTAAAGGGGCGAGGGAGAGGATCTCAAGCCCGTTCAGGTCCTCCAAGCCCTCGTAGGTTACCCTCGGTGAGCCGTAAAGGACCCTCCTGATCATCCAAAGGAACATGCCCGCGGTTATGAGAACACCCAGGATGGCGACCATCACCAGTTCCTTGGCGGAGGCGAAGGAGCCAAGGAAGATGGTGAACTCGGCAGCGAAGCCAGCTAACCCCGGGAGACCGAGGGAAGCGAAGGAGAAGAGGTTTAGGAAGCCCGCGTAGCGGGGTAGGTTAGGTGCTAAGCCCCCGTAGCGATTTAGATCCCTGTTATGGGTGCGAGAATAAATCATGCCCACGAGGAAGAAGAGGGATCCGGTGATAAGCCCGTGGGCGACCATCTCCAAAACGCCCCCGCTTAAGGCTAAGGAAACATGTTCTCCTTGAGCCTCCCCTATGCTTGCGGATACGAAAGCCAAGAGCACATATCCCATATGATTCACGCTGGAGTAAGCGATCAACCTCTTGAAATCAGTTTGAGCCATTGCTACCAATGCCCCATAAACTATGCTCATCAGGGCTAATATGCCGATCACATAGGCGTATTGAAGGCACGCTTGGGGGAATAAGGGGAGCACCACCCTGATGAAACCGTAACCTCCCATCTTAAGGAGGATGCCCGCCAGAATGACCGAGCCAGCGGTGGGCGCTTCCACATGGGCATCGGGAAGCCAGGTATGGAATGGGAAGGAGGGCAATTTGATGGCGAAGGCGAGAAAGAATCCCCAGAAGGCGAGGACCTCCAGGAGCATCTTTCCTCCCAATGGTCTCTGCTGGGAAAGCTGGAGGATGTCGAAGGTATGAGGAGAAGAATTGAAGTAGAGTAAAAGAATGGCAAGTAGCATACAAAGAGAGCCAAAGAGGGTATAAAGGAAGAACTTTATGGCAGCATATTCCTTCTTAGGTCCTCCCCAAATGCCGATAATGAAATACATCGGCACGAGGCTTATCTCCCAGAAAACATAGAAGAGGAAGAAATCGAGGGAAACGAAAACCCCTAACATCCCTAATTCCAAAAGGAGAAAGAGAAAATAGTATTCCTTCTCTCTAATTTTTATGTCTATTGTGGAGTAAAGCAGGGAAACGAAGGTGAGGAGGGTAGTAAGGATCACCAAGGGCATGCTGACCCCGTCCACCCCCACATGGTAGCGCACATTGATCGCGGGTATCCAAGGGTAGATCTCCTCCAATTGCATAATCCCTTCCTTGAGATCCATCGCCCAAAGAAGGGCAATGGAATAGAAAAGGGTGAGACCTGAAAAGGCAAGGGAAATATTACGGATCAATCTCCTCTCTGAAGAGGGAAGGAGAAGCACGAGGATGCTCCCTATTAAAGGTAAAGCTAACAATATGCTCAGCATTCTGCCATTAGCCTCCTTTACCCTTCAGAGTATGAACACCAGTAAAAGACCTATTAAGGCGAGAAGCAAGTAGAATTGCACCGTTCCCTCCTGGAGATAGCGAAAGACGAAGCCCGAGGCTCCGGTCAGCCAGGCTATAGCATTCACTACTCCATCTACGACATACTTATCGATCCATCCCTGGATGTATGAGAACACCACCGTCCCTCGCCCCAGGGCGTTCACCACCCCATCTACTCCCTCCAGATCGAAGCGAGCGAACAGCCGGGCGAGGGCTAAAGTGGACCTCACGAAAACGAGGTTGTAGGCATCATCTATGTAAAGCCGTCTCACTAACAAAGCGTGAAAGGGACGCAAAGCCTCCATCATCCTTTCCTTATCCCAGGCGATGCCGTATAGGAGGTAAGCGGAGAGGAAGCCCGCCAGGGGGAAAAGGAGGGGGAGTAAAGCGAAGGGGATTTCCTCCATTTTCCCTCCCAGGGTGTGAAGGAAGAATTCTTCCGTTGTACCAAAGAGAAGGACGCATAGGGAGAATATGACGAGGGGAACGGTCATGACGGGTGGTTCTCCCAACTCGTGCTCTTGGTGGGGGGTGTTGCTTGCCGGTCTTAGGAAGGCGACCATATATGCCCTTCCCATATAGAGGGCGGTGAGGAAAGCGCCGAAAAGCCCCAGGGTGAAGAAGGTGAAATCCCTATGGAAGCTTACGGAAAGGATAGCCTCCTTGCTGTAGTAACCGCATAGAGGAGGTATGCCGGCGAGTGCGAGAGTGCCAACAAGGAAGGTGATGGCGGTAATGGGGAACTTTTTGAAGAGCCCTCCCATCTCCCAGATATCATTGGTCTCAAGGGCATGGATGATACAGCCGGCGCCCAGGAAGAGCAGGGCTTTGAAGAAGGCGTGGGAGAGCAGGTGGAATGCCCCCGCGAAGACGCTTCCCATCCCCAAGCCCATCATCATGTATCCTAATTGGCTCATGGTCGAATAAGCCAGGACCCTTTTGATATCGTTCTGGGCGAGGGCTAAAAGCCCCGCCATTAGCATCGTTATCGCTCCAATCCCTGCCACCACTGATAGGGATATCTCGTTGACGGAGAAGAGGGGGAAGAGGCGTGCCACCATGTAGGGACCCGCTGCCACCATCGTTGCTGCGTGGATGAGGGCAGAGACCGGTGTCGGTCCCTCCATCGCATCAGGTAGCCAAACATGGAGGGGGAATTGAGCGGATTTGCCCACCGCTCCCCAGAAGAGGAGGAGGGAGGCGGTGAGGGCAAACTTGTCCCCCAATTGGGGAAGCATTGCCTCGAGATCGCCGTAAGATGTGGAATGGACGCGAAGGAAGATGTAAAGTATGCCTATGAAGAAGCCCATATCGCCCACCCTTGTTGTTATGAACGCCTTAATAGCAGCCCGGCAGGCGGGGGGTCTTTCGTACCAGAAGCCTATGAGGAGATAGGAACAGAGCCCCACCAATTCCCATCCCATGTAGAGAAGGAGAAGGGAATTGGAGAGGACGAGGGTGAGCATGGAGGCGGTGAAGAGGGGAAGGTAGGCGAAGAAAAGGTGATATCTCTTGTCCCCTTTCATATAGCCGATCGAGTAGATGTGGATGAGGAGGGAGACGAAGGACACCATGCAGAGCATGCTGAGGGAGAGGGCGTCTATCCTATACCCTACAGTGACCTTATATCTCTCAGAGGATATCCAGGGAATATCGAGCTCGAGGGAATGCTGGGGGAAGAAGGGATAGAGGGAGAAGAGGAGGTGGAAGGAAAGTAGGGTGGAGAGGGAGAGGAGAAGGATGGGGATATAGGCGCCTTTTCCCGGAAGACGCTTGCCCCCGAAGATGGTGATCACGAAGGCTAAAAAAGGCAAAAAGGGAATGAGGGGAGGGATCTTCTCCATGGTCACCATTTCATTATGTTGAATCTATCCACATTGAGGTCTTCCAATTGCCTGTAAACCAGGATCACTATCGCCAAGCCGACCACTACCTCCGCCACAGCTAAGGCGATTATGAATAGAGCGAGGGCTTGCCCTGTGGGGAGATCGTGGTGGCGGGAGAAGGCGACGAAATTCAGGTTCACCGCGTTGAGCATTAACTCGATGCACATGAGGATACCGATGGCGTTCCTCCGCGTGAGGGCGCCGTAAAGCCCTATGGAGAAGAGGATAGCAGAGACGAGGAGGTAAAGGTTGGTGCTTATCATTTGTCCTCCCTTGCCAAAACGAGCGCCCCTATGGCGGAGAGCAGGAACACTAGCCCCAAGATCTCCAAGGGGAGAAGGTAGTTGCTCAATATCTGGTTTGCTAAGAGGGGTGTGGTATCCGCTTGGGAGCGGGGAGGGGGCCAGGGTAGCCACAGGGAAGGGATGAGCAGGGCGAGGAAGGCAAGGACAAGGATAAAGACCAGGGGGCTTTGGCGGTTGAACTGCCTCTCCCCCCGTCCCCTCATCCTGTGTGCCAACATGATGGCGAAGAGGATCAATAGCACTACCCCTCCCACATACACCATAACCTGCACGACCGCGAGGAAGGGAGCATCGGCGAGCATGAATAGTCCCGCCACTCCCAAAAGGGAGAGCGCAAGGAAGAAGGCGCAGTGAATGAGGTTGGGCAAGAGAACAACGCAGAGCGCTCCTCCTATCGTCAGGAGGGCGGAGATGAAGAAGGCGGTGTGAAGGGCGAAGGAGGAGACCGTCATCAGGGGCGCCTCCTTATCAACTCCTCCCTGGTATAAGCGGAGAGTTCATATTCCTGAGTCATCCTTATAGCTCCCGTAGGGCAGTGTTCGGCACAAAGCCCGCATACCATACAGCGTCCTAAATTCAGGGTGAAGGAGCGAGGTTTGCGCTTCTCCTTTCCATCCTCCGTTATCTTCCAAACCTCTATCTCTATAACATCGCTCGGGCAGACCCTCTGGCAGATGCCGCAGGCTATGCACTTCTCCACATCCACATCCACCATCGCCCTAAATTGAGGAGGGAAAGAAGCCCTCTCTTCGGGATATTGGAGGGTTACCTTCTTCCTCCAAAAATAGGCGAATGTCACCCAGAGGGATTTCAAAACGCTCCAGGGCGTGATTATAAGCCTATAGACGATCCCCCAGAACCTTCTCATGATAGGGCGATTGCTCCTGCGGTTACGAATAGGTTGATCAGGGCGAGGGGGGTTAGGACCTTCCAGCCCAAGGAGAGGATTTGATCTATCCTAACCCTCACTATGCTCGCCCTCAGCCACATGAGGAGGAGGACGAAGATGCCGGTCTTCAATATAAACCAGAATGGAGAAAGGATGTACCAATCGGGAATGAAGGCAAGGGGAGGCTTCCAGCCTCCAAAGAACAAGGTCACCATGATGGCGGAGAGGGCGAAGGCGTTGGAGAACTCGGCAAGGTAGAACATGGCGAACCTTATTCCCGAATATTCCACGCTGTATCCCGCCACTATCTCCGATTCTCCCTCGGGGATATCGAAGGGGAGGTGACCCATCTCGGCGAGCGCGCAGATGAAGAAGATCATGAAGCCAAAGGGTTGGTAGAAGACGAACCAGCGAGGGATTACTTTCCAAAATCCCCCCGATTGCGCTTCTACTATTCCCCCCATGCGGAATGTGCCGGCGAGCATCACCACACCCAAAAGGGAAAGGAGCATAGGAACCTCATAGGATATTATCTGGGCAGCGGAGCGAAGCGCCCCCAGGACGGAATATTTATTATTTCCCGCCCAACCGCCCAAGATTATCGCCAGGATGGTTACGGAGCCCACCGCCATGGCGAAAACGATGCCCATGCTGAAATCCTTAGCTACAATTCCCTTTCCGAAGGGGATGACGAGGTAGATGAGAAGAGCAGGCAAAAAGACAAGGACGGGGGCTAAGGTGAAGAGGAATTTATCCGCGGAGGCTGGGGTAAGGTCTTCTTTGACCAATAATTTTGTAGCATCTGCTACAGGTTGAAGGATCCCCTCTGGTCCTACTCTATTTGGACCCAATCTGCTTTGCATGTAGGCGATGAACCTGCGAAGGAGGTAGAGGAGGACCATAACGACGATCACGATGAGGGCAAGGAGGAGGACGCAGACGATTATCGCTCTCAGAGGCTCAACCCATATAGAAGGTATGCCTAACTTATGGAAAAGCAGAGATATCAAATCGCCTAAGCCTAACATATCTCTGTCATACAAGTAGCGCTTCGGTTTTTTTAATCACGGAGATCTTGTTATTTATTCTATCAACTGATTTTCTTTCTGCAAGAAAATTTTACCTCTGCGCTCGCGCTGCGAGCGCCAGGGGGATTGGGGAGATTAAGAATTTCTTCCGATGTTCCTTCGCAAAAGGGAATCGATGTATCCCGAGGCAGTGTAAGATTGATGGAATACCGACCTGAACAGAAAACGATGCTTCATTTTGAAAAAGATCATCGGGGTAGGGAAATTCTATTCTGCTCCAATACTTTTATCCCTTCCTTCGGATGAAAATCTTTGCTTTCCTTGTCTCCCCACTTCTTCTTTTCTATTACTAGCTTTGTAGGAACGACAAAGCAAATAGTTAGCATTTAGATAACGGGGAATCGAGTTCTATTGCCTTTTCTTTTTATAAGAATTTATTGCTTCATTATCCATTCCTAAAACAGCGTAAGCTCGACCTTGATAGTAAGAATCCTCCGCAGTTTCGGGCTTGATTCTCGTTGTCTCTCGTAGTATTCCTTGTCCTTCTCTTCTGGTAAGCACATGATGCCCAACGAGGAATAACCCCTTTATGTAGCAAGGATCAGGTTCCCTTGCCTCCCTAAAAGTCTCTCGCCATCCCTCCTTCCCCTGCAAAAGCTGAACGTAAGCAAGCTCATGGTAAGCTTCAGCATAATTGGGCTTGTTTTCCATTGCCTTTCCCAAGGAGATTTTTAACTGCTCTCACCTGCTTCCTTATTTGTTTCCCAAGAACCTTCCCAAAAATTAAAGCAACCTCTTCCTCCATAAGGGAACGACCAATATTGAACCATTCTCCGCTGTCCTATAAAAAGGGCTCATCTTCTATACCCCCCTTCATATGTATTTTGAAGAACACTCCTCAATGCTTATCAAATTTTATTCTTGTTTCGCTTTTTCGAATTATCCCTGGGCGTGGTGGAGGAGAAGGGGGGATCCATGCATTTCCTAAAGGGTAGGGGAAGTAAAACGGCGGAGAGACGCTGGTTATCTCTTGGGGGATTTCCCTCTTCTCTTATTGACCAATTGGGCTAAACGATCCCAAAGTTCCTTTGCCTCTTGCTTCCCCGAGCGAGGGCTGAGGTAGTGGGGATAATCGAAAATGAGCACCTTTTCACCATAACGGTTGGCTATCTGGAGCTGATGCAGGAATTCTTCGGGCTTCGCGGGAACATAGGGGTAGCGAAAAGCCTCCGCCTCCACCCACAACTTCTTCCCATACCGCTGGCAGGTCTCCCTCAGCCATTTCTGACAGGCTTCACTATGCTCCCAATTGGAAAGCCCCGTCCCTATCCCATCTATGAGAAGGAATATATCCACCTTGCTCCTCGATATTATCGGCTCCCAAAAGGTTACGAGATCCTCCGGGGTGGCATAGCGCCATTTCCCTTCCTCCCTCACCAGATATAGACCTACGGGCAGGATGATCTGCAATTTAGGTGATAACTGCTTTATCCCCTCTGCTATGTAGTTTACGGCGCTCAGAAGGAGGGAAGGATCGTTCTTGTAGGTGTAGGGGTTCGCCTCCTGGGTTATATAGAACCCCGCTAGGGAGGGATGCTTGCGATAGAGGTGGAAGAGCTCCTTTGCAACCTCTCTCGTCTTCTTCGACCATTCGAGGAGGTCCCGCCTCGCCCTTTCCCTCTCCAACTCCTCCGGCGCTTCTCCCGATGGTGCGCTTATCAGCCCCAGGAAGACCTTGCCTCCCACCTCATCCATCGTCTTGAGGAGGGTCCCAATGGGGTTTCTCCCCTTCCAGATTTCCCTTGGAGGGTAGATCTTGGAGGGATAGACCGCTTCGTAAGACCTTCCTTCTTTCCAGAGGGACATCTGCACGATGGCGATCCTCATCCCTAAACCTTCTGCCCCCTCCTTGCCTGCCTCCGCGATGAGTCCGTCGTGATGGAACTTCTCCCCCACCCAATCGGATAATTGCCACAACGCCCCGTCTATGTGGAGGCTAACTTTACACTGACCGATCCCCCAGAGAAGTAGCACACCTAATAAAACATTAGAAATACGCCTGGGGGTTATAGTGCTGTTCAACATTCTCCTTGGTTACTTCCACCGTGGGTAGGGGGATGTGCTTGGGGACCTTCTCTCCTTTTAGGATCTTGATCGCCGTTTCTATAGCCTCCTTGCTTCCGTTAGGATAGATATAGGTGGCGGTCATCTCCCCCCTCATGATGGCGGTGAACGCTTCCTTCTGCCCATCTATGCCTATTATAACCATCCCTTTATCCTTTCCCACCGCCTTAGCTGCTGCCAAAGCCCCTAATGCCATCTCGTCGTTGTGGGCGTAGACGCCGTCTATCTTCTTGTAAGCCTGTAAGGCGTCCTCCATTATCTTGCGCGCTGGTTCGCGAAGATAATCCGCTGGTCTCTTCAGCACTACCTTTATTCCGGGGTATTTATCCACTACCTCGTGGAAGCCCTTACTCCTCTCTATGGTGGGGGTGGCGCCCAATATCCCCTCAATCTCTACAACTATCCCTTTCCCTCCCAACTCCTTTACCATCCTCTCCCCTGCCTTCCTGCCTATCTCCAAGTTAGAGGCACCGATGAAGCAGGTGTAATCGGAGGTGGTTATGTTCCTGTCCAGCGTTATCACCGGTATCCCTTGGCGATAGACCTCAGAGACGATCGGCGTTAAGGGTTCCGCCTCTCTTGGGCTTATAATGAGGAGATCAATGCCGCGAGTCACAAGGTCCTGCACATCGGCTATCTGCTTGTTGTTATCGTTTTTGGCATCGGTATAGATGAAATCTATCTCGTCCTGATGTTCCTTCACTGCATCCTCCATCTGCTTGAGCATGTTTATCCGCCAGGGATCGATCATCGTGCTTTGCGAGAAGCCAATCAGCCATTTCTTATGAGGCTTCGCTCCTTCCCTCACTGGTGCAACCTGCGGTTTCTCTCCTTCCCTGAAACGAAGAGTGTAGAGGAAAGCCCCCAGGATTACTATGATCAAAATGGTCACCCAGATTCCCTTCTTGCCCATGCTAACTTATACCTCCTTTCTTTTCGATATGTAAACAGCGAATACGATTATCGCCCCTCTTATTATCTCCTGAGTATAGGTTCCGACTCCCTTGAGGTTTAGTATATTATCCAAAATGCCTATTATCAAGGTGCCTATAACAGTGTTGCCTATCCCTCCCGTTCCTCCTGCTAAACTCGTGCCACCGATCACGACGCAGGCTATGGCGGATAGTTCATACCCCAAGCCAAAATTGGCGTTAGCCAGCCCATTTTGAAACCCTACCATCATTATTCCCCCCAAACCTGCTAAGAATCCCGAGATACTATAAACTATTACCTTCACCCTTTCCACATTAACCCCCGAGAGACGCACCGCTTCTTCGTTGCTCCCTATCCCATATACATAGCGCCCGAAGGAGGTATACTTCAATACCAAGAACGCGAAGAGGGCGACGATGGCGAAGATGAAGGTTTGGACGGGGAGGAAATCCCCAATCTTGCCAAGCCCCAATTTTATAAGGAAGGGGACCTCCGTTGGCTCCAAAGTGACGGGTTGTCCATTAGTGTAAAGGAAGGCGAAGCCCCTGGCGGAGGTCATGAGAGCGAGCGTGATGACGAAGGGTTGCATCCGTCCCTTTGTGATGAGGACTCCGTTCAGAAAGCCGAAGAAGGTCCCTCCTAAAAGACCTACAAGTATGGCGCTCCAAAGGGGGAAATGCATATATTTTATGAAGCCAGCAGTGAGGCAAGCAGAGGCAGCAAGGACGGAGCCCACCGAGAGGTCTATGCCCCCGCTTAGAATGACGAAGGTCATTCCTACCGCTAAGATGCCCATTATGGATATCCGTTGGGCTACATTTTGGAGGTTAGTGAGACGGATGAAATCGGGCGAGATGACGGCGGAAAAAACGAAAAGAAGGAGGAACCCCAGCGCTATCTTATACCTCTCCCAAAGGGTTTTGTTCATATCTTCATTTTAATCCAAGGGAAAGAAGGGGCAAAGTTTATTCGTTAGCGAGGGGCAGGAGGCCATGGATAAAAAAGCATAAAAAAATTCAAAAAGAAAATACAAAGG
>CAYVMD010000018.1:15558-37509 GCA_964452465.1 uncultured bacterium
ATTTTATTTGGTAGCGAAGGGCAGAAGGGATGAATAAAAAGCGTAAAAAAAATTAAAAAAGAAAATACAAAGGAGAAGGAAGGGAGAAATGGTAAAAACACCTTGAGAATCACCCCTTCATCCCTGTTGACCGTTTGAAGGGGGGAACTATACTATTAAGTAGGCAGGCAAGGTTTTTCTCTCTCTAATTTGAGAAGTGATATGTTTGGGTCTATATTTGCTTCTACATGTAGAGAGGGCGATTTGTAAATGGGGATGAACGGCCAATTGAACTTGGATTTCGGTAATAAATTTGCCTCTCTGCCAGATGATAAAAAGTGGCAGGTAGTTTGCGAGCATTTGGCATCTAAGGGATTGGATTCATCCCTTGAGGTTTGGCTGCGGCAGATCAAGCCCCTCTCGCTCAGCGGGGACAAATTCGTCTTCGCCGCTTCCTCTTCCTTCGCCAAGGAATGGATCGAGAAGCGCTACCTTTCCCTCTTAAAGGAAACCCTCTCCCAATTTGAGGGCAATGAAGTAGAAGTGGAACTACGGGTGGTTCCAGAGAAAAGGGACAAGGAGAAAACCCCCTCAAAGAGGAAAACACAAACGGGGCTTCCTCTCAATCCCCGTTACACCTTTGAAACCTTCGTTGTAGGCCCTTCCAACCGGTTCGCCTACTCCTCTGCCAAGGCGGTTTCCGCCTCCCCAGGTTCCTCTTATAATCCTCTCTTCATCTATGGAGGGGTGGGATTAGGGAAAACTCACCTCATGCAGGCGATAGGGAATAGCATCTTGGAGAACTTCGACGCTAATGTGATGTATGTGTCGGGCGAATACTTCACCACCCAGTACATCGAGGCATTGAAGGATGGCAAGATCTCCTCCTTCCGCAAGAAGTTCAGGAGCGTCGATATCTGGTTGCTGGATGACATCCAATTCATCGCGGATAAGGAGCGGACCACCGAGGAGTTCTTCCATACCTTCAACACCCTATACGAGATGGGAAAGCAGATCGTAATATGTTCGGATAGAGCGCCTTCCCAATTGCAACTTTTCCATCCCCGGGTAAGATCGCGTTTGGAAAGCGGTGTTATAGCGGGGATAAGACCTCCCGATTTTGAGACGAGGCTTGCTATCCTGGAGAAGAAGTTGGAGATGGAGAAGGCCTCTCTGCCTCAGGAAGTGCTTTTGTATATAGCGAAGGTCATCCAATCCAATATAAGGGCATTAGAGGGAGCTTTGGTCAAGTTATTGGCTTGGACCTCCATCAACAACACCCTCCCTTCCCTACCCTTAGCGCAAGAGGTCATAGAGGATTACATAGAGAAAAAGGAAGCGAAGGCAAATGTAGGCATCCAAGATATCATATCCGCTATATCCAAGTATTTCGGCATAAGCCCTCGCACGCTTAGAGGCAAGAGAAAGGACAAGAAAGTCCTTCTGCCTCGCCAAATATGCATGTATCTCTGTAGGGAATTAACCCCCGCCTCCGTTACCGAGATCGCCAAAGTTTTAGGGCGCACCCATCCCGCAGTCCTCAACGGTTATAACAGGATAAAAGAGCAGATAGAGAGGGATAAGGAGTTAGCGAGCATCATTCAGAAGATAATATCCCTCCTTCCTTCCCCGTTTGAAGTTAGATAAAAAGGTTAGGGCCAAGGGAAGAAGGGGGGAGGGACACGAGTGAGGGAGGATATGAGCGTCCAGATTATCGCCAGGGAGAATTCCCCCATGATCATGCCCAGGAAGAAGGGTCTTCCCTTGATGAAAAGACGCATTCCTCCGTAACGGGTGATGAACCACTTTATCATCCAAGCCACGAATATGGGGAACCAGAAAACTATCATCGTCCAAGAGGCACAGAGGGCATAGCCGAGGGGGTGTAAGGGCCACCACCAGTATCTCCACCTCATGAAGGCGAGGAAGGTTGTTACTACTATTCCCACGCCGAAGAAGGTGGGAGCACGCCAATCGTGGGCGATACGATCCTGGATGGCGGGAGCGTGATCCTGGAACGCCCAGAGGTTATTCCCATTGTAAACATATTCGTAAAGCGTTATGCCCCCGTATTTGTAGGGGATCATTAAATGGAAGACGGTGCCGATAGCGAGGGCAACGATTATGGAGGTGGCGAAGACGGGCAGGAATTGACGACGCTTAATCCCCACTCCATCGCCCAATTTGAGCCCATCGAGAAAGGCGGTGAGGAGGAGCCCTCTTTGGTCCCTCGTGAACACTGCATCCAAAAAGGCGAGGGTAGTGAGGTTCTGAGCCCCCAGATTGCTCTTAGAGGTGAAGATAGCATATAGGTCGATGGGGCGGAACGAGGTCTCGGTCATGGGCAGCCCCGCCTCTGCCGTGCTCCTTGCCATGACCAATGCAACCACGAATAGGTAGACGAAAAACTCCATGATTGCCAACCAAAGGGAAAGTCCCGCCACATAGCTCCACGCTACTATCAAAGCGAAGGATATGATGAGCCCCCAGAATGCTACTTTATAAGGTAAAAGCTCGTTGCTATCGTCTATAACCTTTTTGCCTATGGCGTTCTTCAAAACCCCCTTTATGTGGGGAATGCTGACGAATAGGAAGTAGAGGGCGAGCACTATGTAGGCACCTGCTACCTGATAGCCAATGAAGAGGTGGGTGGGATAGAGGGGCATGGCATCCATTTCCATTCCAAAGGTGGAAGCGATCACATCCTGCACCCGGGAGAAGACGAAGAAGAACCAGAGGCTGAAGAGGAGTTCAGTGGGCAGGAAGTAAAAGAAGCCTATGCCTGCGAAGGAAAGATATACGTGGGTGAACATGATGTCGGAGAAGGGGCGAGTGGTGAAATATTGATTGAGGTTGATATCCAGGTTGAGGCTGGGAAGGTAGGGAAAGAATTTCTGTATACCATTTATGGTGAATACTAAAGCGGGGATGGCAAAGCCTATCCAAGTGAGGCGATTGCTGAGGAAGGCTCCCGTCTCCTCATCCCTTGCCAATTCCAGGGGGAGTTGTACCAAAGGAAAGGAGAGCTTTTCGTTGTCTACCCATTGGCGCCGGAGCAGGGTGGCAAGGCAAAGGAGGGCAAAGAAGACGAGGAGGACCAGGATCATCCAAGAGAAAAGGGGGATATCCCAATCCTTCAGCCAATGGGTCCACCTCGTCCAGGAGAGCGTCCCTTCGTAAAACTCCTTGGCGACTTCTTGTTCCCTGCCTCCCGCAACATCCCATGGGACCATCCACTTCTTTATATGGGGGAAAAAGATTTCCTCCCACTTGTTGGAGATATTGGCGTAATAGTTTTGCCCCACGAGAAGGGGGACGAGCTTTTCCAAAAGCCCCCGGGACACGATCATCGTGCCCACGAGCATCATGGAATAAATTATCACCATCTCTTGGGGGGAGAGGTGTAGTTTCCGGGAGATCTTCCCCGCACCCCTATTTATCAATAGGACGAAAACGAACATCCCAATGACCACCGGCGGGAATTGGAGGATGCCTATCTGAATGTATTTGGTCACCAATTCGGCGAATGAAACGGTGGCACAGCAGATTATGACACAGAGGACCCCAATCAGCAGGCTACGCAGGCCCATAAATAGAATTTAACCTTTCTTTTCCCCCCTTAGCAAGGGGATTCTCGGTCGTGCACCCACCTTCGCTACTCCCCTTCCGGCAGGTTTCTCCCTCTTCCGGCTCCAGTCAGGTTTGCTGAGCGCAACGCCCTTCCTCCTTACCGTTGCTTCCTTCCGGACCTGGCGGGTTTCGGAGGGAGCATCGTCTACAGGACCCGACCTTCATCGCCCTCCAAGGGAGCCCTTACCACAAGGGAAGAGCTCTTGGCGGGAATTCAGCCCCGCATATGGCGGATTTCGGGTTCAGGGCACCGCCAGCTCCCCGCTTAGCACAACCGAGAGATCCCCTCTATATTATAAGGAAAGAATCGCAAAACATCAAGAACTCGGGAAGATGGTCCAAGCCCAACGCATAGGCATCATTTCCCCCCCATTTCTATCAACGTCTCCCATCTATATATCTCGTCCTTGGCCTCCCTGGCATCGGGCGCATCGGGGTAAAGCTCGAGGTATATTTGGAGGGCGTCTATCGCTTTCTGATATTCCTTTAAAATAGCATAATTCGAGGCAAGGGCTTTGTATAACTGGGGGGCGAAGGGGGCAATCTCTATCGCCTTTTTATATTCCTTCTCCGCCTCCTCCAATTTGCCCTCCTTTGCCATCACCTCCGCCCTTATCGTATGCTTCCTTGCCTCCTCAGGCAGTTCCATAAGGGAAGGGTTTTTCTTCAATATGTTGGCTACCTTTCCCAGGATCTCCTTGAACTTCCCACCGTCCACTATCTTGATGAGGCTCGCATAGGCCTCGAGCGCGTCCTTGAATTTCCCCTCTGACTCATAGGAAGTGGCAAGGCGCTCCTTCTCCTCTACATAAGGCGCTAACGCCTTCTGTGCCAAAGTTATGAAATATTCGCGAAAGGCATTTTTAGAGGTTAGAAAGTCTCGAGATATCGTCGCATAAACTTCCGCACACCGTTGGAGATCTTCCATCTTAGCGTAAACGATGGATGCGATTAGTTTATTGAAATCCTTTTTCGCCTCGCCGATTCTGGCGAGCGCTTCTAGGTACTTTCCTTGTTTCACATCTGCGAACGCCATTGCGCTCCTTGCAAATGAATCCTCGGGATCGAGGTTATATGCCATTTGTGCATCCTTTAGGGCTTCCTCATCCTGCCCCTTAATGGAATAGACAAGGCTTCTAAGACCAAAGTAGAAACTTGTCCTTCTTTCGATCATCTTCTCACGGGTCAAGGTCTTTTCAAAGGGTTTGCTAACTCCTTTTCTCTCTATGGTTAATGTAACTTGCGTGCCTTCTGGGCCTCTTAGACTGTCAACGACTTTGTTCAAATCCCAGCCCTTTGTTGATTTACCATCGATTTTGACGATTTTATCTCCGACCTGTATGTTGGTTCTTTGGGCGGGACTGGATTCCTGCAGGGAGGCGACTACGGGAAATTCATCCATAATGGTCATCCTCACGCCTATACCTATGGACGTTAACGCATCTATCAGGGAAGTTAACTCCTTAACGGCATCGTCGAATTGCCCTATAGCCAAGTAACTCATAACGAGCTTTGCTGATGTGTCCTCTGAAGAGGGTAGAGTTCTGAGTGTCTTTATAGCTTCCTCGTAGTTTCCCCTTTCCATATAGATATCCACGATGTTCAATAGGTAATTATTCCTCGTGGTTTCTTGCCCAAAAGCAAGGTCCATTGCTTTTCTGAATGCGGAGATAGCTTTGTCGTATTGTTTCATGTCCTTGTATATCTTCCCCATAACGCCATAGACGAAATGGTCATTGGGAGCAATTTCGAGCGCCTTGTTGATGCTCGCAGTAGCTTCCTCGGATTTCCTCTCCAAGGCATAGGTTCTCCCTAACATTACATGATAATGAGGTGCTTGAGGGTCTAATTCGATCGCCTTCTTGAAAGCGTCCTCTGCTTCCTCGAATTGGTTCTTGTATAAATAGGCGTTTCCAAGCCAGAAATAAGCGCTATCTTTGGGGGGTATATGGGGAAGCCATAGGTCTAGCCGCTCGTTTATGCTTTTCAGGCTTGCAAAACCACCGAGGAAGTCGATGAAAAACTGCCTTGGATCCTTGGGAAGACCCTGGATCTTGTCCTCTACCTCCAGGGAAAGTCTAAAGGCTTCTATAGCCTTGTCGTATTCTTTGTTTCCAATATAAGCACGTCCCAACCAGTAGTACATGATTGGCAGCCTTATGGCAAAAATATACCCCTGCGTTTTCATTGATTTTTGGAAATAGGTGATTGCCTCTTTGTATTGCCCCTTCTCAAGGTAGGCTCTACCTAATATAAAGGAGTTAAAAGGAGTTAAGGATCCTCCCCCTTCTACTGCATTGGGGAGTTCTTTTATGAGGCGATCGAGATCCCCCCTTCGAAAGGTTTCCAATCTCTCCTCTGCTTTCAAATGTGCGACATATGCGTTATCGACATCGTTTCCTTTGGAAGCACAGGGCGTTTTCATCGTGGAGAGCAAAACGACAAATAATAGATGTATTTTCGTCCTCGTCGACCTTCTAATCATTTTTGGTATCCTCCTTATTTTATTCCTCGTTCATTTTACTCTTAAGACCCAAAATAGTCGATACAGTCCCCAAATTTTTTGGCAGATGGATGGCTAGGGATATAAAATGGAAATATGAGAAGGAGAATTTTGTGGATGCTTTTGCTGCTGGCAGTGGTTTTTTTCATCTTCTTTGGGGTTAAAAGAGGGGAATGGAAGAGGATAGAAACGAACGCAAAGATCATCTGCACCTCTTGTATAGGGTTGGGAAAATGAGACGAACCATTTTCTCCCTGGAGCGTTGGAGAACCCGCTTTCAAATTGGAGGGCTGCTTTTAACCAATCTCCATTTCCTCCAAGCAAAATGGCTTCCTTGTCCCGTCCTCAACTGCTATGCCTGCCCCTTGGCTTCCTTTGCCTGCCCCATCGGCTCCCTCCAGTTCGCCTTGGGCGTGGGCATCTTCCCCTTTTACCTTCTGGGAGTGCTCTTCCTTTCCGGTCTCCTCTTCGGCCGCTTTACCTGCGGTTGGCTATGCCCTTTCGGGTTGCTCCAAGATCTCCTCCATAAGATACCTTCCCCCAAAGTGAAACTGCCCCGCCCCTTATCCTATGGGAAATATGCATTTCTTTTAACGCTCGTGCTCCTCGTACCTCTTCTATTGAAGGAGCCATATTTCTGTAAGATATGCCCGCAAGGAACCCTGGAAGCGGGTATCCCCTGGCCGATAATCGATAAAAACATGCGTGCCCTCATTGGTTGGTTGTATTTCCTTAAAGTGGGGATACTATTGGGCGTTGTCGCCCTTTCGGTCCTTATATATCGTCCCTTTTGTAGAGCGGTATGCCCTCTGGGAGCCATCCTCTCCTTCTTCAACCGGGTTAGCCTCCTGCGAGTGGAGGTCGATTGGAAGGGATGCAGGGGATGCGGTTTATGTGCTTCCGCCTGCCCTCAGGGGATATCGATTTACGAGGAAGGAATGCATCCCGACTGCATCGGTTGTATGAAATGCAGAGTCTGCCCTGCTATCAAGATCGGTGCTTCTATACCATCCTTTCCTGTGCAGAGGAAAGCAAATCAGAGGGAACCGTAGACTTCCTTTATTTTTCCTTCCACCGCTTTTTGGATAAGGTTCACATTGTGAGTGACCGTGGAGGTGAAGACGATTTCCTTGCCCTCAACGGTGGCATAGTTCTTCCCGTTTATAAAGATGGTGGCACAATGTAGCCCTAACTTCCCGCTGGGAGGACCGAAGAGGGGGAGGATGCGCACGAACAGCTTCTGGGGATACTTTTGAGCCAATTTTTGGAGGATTTGGGTGGTGGGTCCTTGACAACTTTCGGCAGGAAGGAAGGCATAAACCACAACTTGGGCATCCTTCGAGCCCAATTCCTTTTGATAGGACTGCATCATCTTTGTCATTTTCGTCATCATCGGGGGCGGTGAGGGAGGGGTTTTGCCAGAGGGTAAATTAGAAATGGGCATATTGCCAGGAGGAGTAGGCATGGGAGGTTGTTGTTGTACAAACTTCTTGGTGCTTTCCCAGGCCTCCGCTAAATTGTCCAGGCTTACCTCCATCTTGCCACCGCTGGAAGCACTGGAGGCTTCACCGCTACTCGTAGCAGGGGAAGGTTTGCCTTTTCCACCGGTTAATATCAGCCAGAATAGAGAACCTAACACGATGAGGAAGAATATCAAAACCACGAACCTATTTTGGTTCATATGAAACCTCCTTTTCCTCAAATATATGAAGGCAAGAAGGGGCAAGATAGGCGAAAACCTCCTGCCCTTCCCGCAACTGTAAGGAGTAAAGTTGGGGACGGGTGATAAGGGAGATAAGGCGAGAACCGTTGGCTTCCAATACCACTTTGTAGAAATGTCCTTGGTCCATTATATGGAGGACCTCTCCTTTCAGAAGGTTGTGGGAGGGAAGGTCGGCATCATCGGTGAATATGCGCACCTCTTCGGGACGAATCGTGGCGTAGAATTCTCCCTCTTTATCGTAGGGTACCTGAAGAACCCAACCATTGGTGTGAAACTCATAAGTGCCTTGGTTGTAGACGACCATCCCCTTGAAGATGTTCGCCGTCCTCAGGAAAGAAGCGACGAAGCGATTTGGGGGATAGCGAAGCAGGCTCCCGGGTTCTCCTACCGCCTCTACCTTCCCCTCGTTGAGTATACAGATCCTATCGGCAAGGGTGAAGGTTTCCTCCAGGTTATGGCTTATGTGAATGACCGTCATCCCCGTTTCTCTGTGTATCCGCCGTAGCTCCAGGCACAATTCTTCCCTTGTCTGCTCGTCCAATGCGGCAAGGGGCTCGTCCATCAACATCAAGCGAGGCTTGATCGCCAACGCCCTTGCCAGGGCAACCCTTTGCTTCTCCCCGCCCGAGAGGGTATTGGGATATCTGTGTAATAGATGCTTAATGCCCAACCAATCTGCTAACTCCTGGGTTATTCTCTCCGTCTCCGCGGGATCTCGCTTTCTTATCCTCAGTCCGAAGGATATGTTATCCCTAACCGTCATGTGAGGAAAGAGGGCATAATCCTGGGGCACATACCCTATTCCCCGCTCCTCAGGCTTTAAGTGATCTATTCTCTCTCCCCTCAGGAATATCTCGCCCTTTTGGGGACGATGAATGCCAGCAATGCACTCCGCCAACACCGTTTTGCCCGCCCCTGTAGGTCCCAATACCACGAAATACTCTCCCTCCCTCACTTGAAGGGAAACATTGATCAACTTGAATTCCCCTAAGTCTATGGATAAATTTTTAACCTCTAACATCAGGGGCTTCCTCTACTGAACATTATACCATGATAGAGGGGTTTATTTCAAGCCGGTGTGCCCTAAGCCCCCTTCACCCCTGGAGGTCGTCTCCACTTCCCCCTCCTCCCATTCCACTTTTACAAAGGGTGCTACGACCAACTGAGCGATCCTCTCTCCCCGGCGAATTTGGAGGTCCTCTCCCCCTATATTGGCGAGTATCACTTTTATCTCTCCCCTATAATCGGGATCCACGGTCCCCGGGGAATTTAGGACGATTATCCCCCTGCTCGCCAAACCACTCCGCGCCCTTATCTGCCCCTCGTAACCAGGTGGGAGGGCGATCTTTATCCCGCATGGTATCACCTTAATCTCTCCCCTCCTAAGAAGGCAGTCCTCCGCGGAGCGAAGGTCCATCCCTGCTGCCCCTTCGGTAGCATAGGAGGGAAGGGGGAGGTCAAGGGCGTAAGGCATCCTCTCGATTTTTACCTTCATTGCTCTAAATTTATGATATTCCCAGGGGTTATTCCGAGCAAGGGAAGTATATAAAATTGAGAGGTGTGTTGCCCCCAAAATAAAATCTATTCCGAAATTGAGTTAGGCTCCCCCCATAGGCTCCGTCTTGCCTTAGGGCTGAAACCATATTGAATAGTTTGCGCCAATATCGCATAGATTATTTTTAAGGAAACGCAGAGGCTTGACTTTTTAGAGGGGGATACCATAATGGCAAAAGAGGCAAGAAGATGAAGAGGTGAAGCAGGAAAACGCTTGACAAAGAAACGGTTTTTGGGATAAAGTTAGTTAAAAGGAGGGATCTTTATGCCTAAACAAGGGGGCCCAGTTAGCGGTGTGATGCTTGGGCTCGACCTGGGCACGAAATTCATAAAAGTTGCAGAGGTTGCTGCCAGAGGTAGCAGTGTGGAACTGCTAACCGCGGGTATTGTTCCCTCCCCTGCGAATTTGTTCGCTGGTGATGTTATTAGCGACCCCGAGTTGGCAGGAGCGACGATCAGGGCGTTGCTCCAGCAGATAGGCATTCACACGAACAAGGTGGTGGCTAGCGTTAAGGGGCAAACCTCCCTGGTGGTTCGTATAATAGAGGTGCCCAAGATGAGGGAGGAAGAGGTGGCGGATGCCATGAAATGGGAGGTGGAGAGGCATGTCCCCTTCGCTGCCACGGGAGGAGTTGCTATGGATTACGCCCTATTACAACCAATGGAAATGGTGCCCGATGATGGGACCGCGGAGGTATTGCTGGCGGTGGCGGAGGAGTCCTTGGTGAGGACGCTCGTCGATGTTATAGAATCCGCTGGGTTGGAACCAGTCGCCCTGGATATAGAGCCCCTCGCCCTCGGTCGTTGTTTTGTAAGCAAGGATCCCGATCTCAGGGGGAAAACCATCGCCATTCTCCAAATGGGGGCAAGGACATCGGAGTTAACCCTCATAAGCGAGGACAACCCCCATCTTACCCGCAATTTGGGGATAGGAGGGGACAACCTCACGGCTGCGATAAGCAATGCATTGGGGATAAGGGAGGAGGAAGCGGAACAAATCAAGAAACGTCACGCGAAAATCCTAGTGGATAAACTGGGCACTGTTCCCAGCCCACCTACCCCCTCCCGAGAAGAAGAGGAAGAGGAGGCCCCCTTCTTCCCCTTCCCACCCCCCCCTGCTTAAAAGCTCCCCGCTGCACAGATAGAAGAAAAGAAGGCAACTCCCCCTAAAATGATGGAGGAAGAACCTTCGAAGATCGAGGAAATAGAGGAGGAGGTCTTCAATGCGATGCTCCCCATTTTGGGAGACATGGTTAACGAGTTGCGGCGTTCCTTCGAGTACATGCGTGCCAGGATGGGAGAACTACAGGTGGAAAAATTGATATTGACGGGAGGAGGGGCACTTCTTCCCAACATCGACAAGTTCTTCTCCTTAGAGCTAGGCATACCCACGGAAATAGGCGATCCCCTTAAAGGATTGGAGATAAACCCTCGCCTTTCTCCCCTCTATATAAAGGAGATCTCGCCCTTGCTCTCCCCAGCGATTGGACTAGCGCTCAGGGATTTTGTATAATGCCCGGGAAAGGGAGATGATGGGATATGATAAAGATTAATTTATTGCCCTCCTATGTAAGGGAGAGGAAATTAGTAAGGAAATTCGTCATGCTCTTCCTCATACTATTGGGGTTGGAGTTGGTTGGCTTTGGCTTTTGGTATAACCGGGTTTCCCAGAAAATTCACAGCATATCCGTGGAAGTGAAGGATCTGGAATCGCAAGCACAACAGGTACAGGCTCTCCAAAGCGAGGCACAGAGTATAAGGAGCGAGATCGAGCCCATAAAGGCTAAGACAAAGTTCGTGGAGGATGTAGGCAAATTCCCGGCGCAAATCGCTGATCTCTTGGATACCATCCGGCGCTACACCTACAGAAAGGTTACCTATCTTTCCCTCCAATTGGGCAGTGGAGGAGGAATGATGGGTGGACGAGGAATGATGATGGGGATGCCCGGGCCTATGGGAGGGGGGATGCCCGGATCTATGGGTGGCATGCCTGGTTCCGGTATGGGCCCCGGTATGCCAGGCATGGGCATGCCAGGTGCAGGAGGTGGACAGATTAGCACGGTGAACATCCAAGCCTTTACCGATTCCGTCGAGGATGTTGCCCGCTATCTCCAGAACATCCTCCGCTGTCCCCAGATAAGGGATGTCCAGATAAGCGGGATCCCGGGCTATGGAGGAGCAGGAGGCGGGGGCATGCCGGGGATGATGCCCGGCATGGGTAGCATGCCTGGGATGATGGGGAAAGCTCCCATGGGCGGCATGCCAGGAATGATGGGTGGTATGCCGGGAATGATGGGAGGTATGCCGGGAATGATGGGAGGCATGGGAGCGCCTTCAACTTCAACAGGTGCTCCGGGGACGATAAACTTCAGCGTGATTTGCTATCTTATGAAACCCCTTACTCCTCCTTCCCCTCCCACTGCGGCTGCAGCTGCCCCCGGTATGCCGGGAATGGGCATGCCGGGAATGGGCATGCCGGGTATGGGTATGCCCCCAGCGGCAGCTGGGACTCAAGCTCCGGAGGGCAAAGCGCCCGCGGAGGAGCGAAAGGGGTTGTTTGGAGGACGTAGGGAAATGGAAAGAGAAGTTATGGAGGGTATGTGATGATCAGATTGGAAAGACTCACAAGGCAACAGGTGCTCATTGCGGGCTTGGTAGCAATAGTGGTAATAGGTGGGGCGATGTTTTTCTTCCTCATCCGCCCCACAAAAGGCGTGATCTCCGCCTTGGAGCAAAGAAGAGATAGCGCCTCTACTATAGTAGCTCAGCGCCCTCAGGCAGAGGAAGAGGTGAAGAAGGCGAAGGAGGAGTTGGCCAAGGAGAAAAGCAAGTTGGAAACATATATAGCGACGAAGATGATCCCCATAGACCTAAAGGATCCCATGAAGGCGATGGCAACTCTCTGGATTGAGCACCATCGCACCCTGGGAAGGAAAGTAGAGGAGTTCTTCTCCAAATCGGGAGTTACCCTCTTAACCCCCGTCCAGGTTGCTCCTCCCCCAACCGATCCCTCGGCTATCCCCTCCGATCTTTATACCATAAGCCTCGGCTCCTATCAGGTGAGGGGTTCCTTCTCCTCCCTCCTCAACTTCCTTAGGAATATGTCCAAGTTTCCTCGTGTTGCCCTTCTAACCGGCATAAATATAAACGGACCAAGCCCAGTGACAGCTAGTTTTGACCTTACCGTTTATTATTTCCCCAAGGGAGCTCCCACCCCCCTTGGCGCTCCAGGGGCTCCATCTGCTGGTATGCCGGGAATGGGCATGCCGGGACCTATGGGAGGAATGCCAGGCATGGGTTCTGGTATGGGTATGCCGGGGATGGGCATGCCGGGCAAGGCTCCCGCGGCCGGAGCAGGGATGGGTTCTGGCATGGCGGGTAAAGCTCCAATGCCAATGATGGGACCAGGGATGGGTTCTGGTATGGGCATGCCTGGTAAGGCCCCCATGGCAGGTGGTATGAGTTCTCCAGGGGCGGGGAGATAGAGAAGATGAGAGAAGTTTGGAGAAAAGAGGTGAAAAGGAATGGCTTCTAAATTCAAAATCAATCTGGATTTTTTGAGCGAGCGTAGGAACCAAATGATATTGGCGGGAGTGGCGGCGGTGATAATAATAGCTATCGTCCTAACCCTCGCTCTAAGAAAGCCAAAGGGGGGAGGGGAAATGGCGGCAGGTGCCGCTCCTGGGGCTCCCTCCATGATGATGCCTTTTATGGGTCCCGGTGGTCCCGGAATGGCGGGAGGACAGGGCATGGCGGGAGGTATGCCAGGAATGATGGGTATGATGGGCATGACGGGGGGTATGACGGGAGCACAGCCAACGGAGGAGGTTCAACTCCCCAGGAAAGTGCCGGCAGGTCCACCCATAGAACCTTCACGGGCGGATCCTTTCGAAGTTCCTATTCCTGCTTCCCTAAGGGAGAGCATGGTCAAGGTGGATATAGTCCCCCCTCCTCGCATGTTACCCCCTACCACACCAACTCCCGCAACCGCGGTTTATATGCCGATGCCCTTTGAAAGGGTCTCA
Source organism: uncultured bacterium (assembly GCA_964452465.1). Classification (GTDB taxonomy): domain Bacteria; phylum Armatimonadota; class JACIXR01; order JACIXR01; family JACIXR01; genus CAYVMD01. The sequence continues at coordinate 28,973 of CAYVMD010000018.1, forward strand.
GGAGTAGCAACTGGAGGGAAGGGAGTTTATGCCATTTTGGAAGGGAGGGGTGGGAGGAGCTTTGTTGTGAAACCAGGAGATCCCATCGACGGATTCATTGTGGAGCAAATAGACCCCGACAAGGTACTCCTGAGGGGGGAGGAGGGGGAGGTGATCACCATAGAGATGAGGGGACGGACACCCTCCATGGGCGCGCCAATGGGTCCCGGTGGGATGATGGGCCCCGGCGCGATGGGTCCCGGTGCTATGATGGGTCCTGGCGCTATGATGGGTCCTGGTGCTATGATGGGTCCGGGAGGCATGATGGGTCCAGGCTTCCAACCTGGCATGGGAATGCCGGGAATGGGTGGGAGGGGCGGTGGACGAAGATCTCAGCAGGAACAGCGGGATTAAATTAAGAGGTGAGAGGTGGGATGTGCACGGTGTTGTTGGGCATTGGAAACAAAAAAATGGAGGGGAGCGTCTAAATGAATGGAAAAGCATTGACGAAATATTATAGGTATGTATCCTATGAAATGATGAAAGGAGGTGAAATATAATGCGTGTGCAATCGTTGCTTCTGGCAATCATTCTATGTAGTGTGAGCATCTTAGCGCTCGCCCAAGGGAGAATAGAAGTTTCCCCAGAAAATCGTATAACCTTAGACCTGAAGGATGTGCCTCGATTAACCGCTATAGAAACATTGCTGAAGTCTGCAGGAAAAGGCTTCAACTTCGTCGATATCCCACCTCAATACAATACCCTGGTGACGGTAAACTTGCCTAATGCTACATTGGACGACGCCCTGAAAGCTCTTCTTGGCGATTTCCTCGTCGCTGAGCCGGTAGGGGAGAACGCCTACAACATAAAGGTTAGGACCGCTGCTCCTGCCGCCTGGACTGGTCAGTTCACCCCACCCCAACTTGGGACTTTCCCCGGTGCTACCCAGACCGTAACTGCCACCATTCCCTCAAACCTCACCTACGACAAGATCAACCTCCAATACTCCAGCATCTATGATATACTCAGTGTAGTTTGGGGCGGGTATGGTGGTTACGGATACGGTGGCTACGGCTACGGTGGCTACGGCGGATACGGTGGCTATGGCGGCTACGGCGGCAGAGGCGGCTACACTGGTGGCTATGGCGGCTACGGCGGCAGAGGCGGCTACACTGGCGGTAGAGGTGGCTACACCGGCGGTAGAGGTGGCTACACTGGCGGTAGGGGCGGCTACACCGGCGGGTACGGTGGCGGATATAGAAGATAAGTTGTCCATGACCGAAGGTAAGGTCCTCTCGGTAGGATATAATTTCTTGTCAAAGGGAGGGTGATTCTATATGCATTTCCTTAGGAGAAGGGGCGTTATAGTTATCATAGCGCTCCTTAGTTGTTTAGCTCTTGTTCCCGCGCTGGCAGAACAGCCTGCGGTAGCAGAGAAGAACCTTATCACATTGGAAGTGCAGGACGCCGATGTGTGCGATGTGGTTCGCATTTTGATGAAGGAAAGCAAAACCAACATAATAATCGCGGATAAGGAGAAAATAAATAAGAGGATCACTGCCACATTGTATGATGTCCCCTTGGAACAAGCTTTGGAGCAGATAATAAAGGCCAATGGGTTATACTGGTATAAAGAAGGGGATGTTTATATAATAAGCGCTGAACCTCGCCAAGAGCCTACTCCTCCTCAACAGGTAGTAACTCCTCCTGTAGTGGAAGAGAGGAAGGAAGTTCCCACCACTCCCTCCCTACCTCGCCTGGAAACGGAGAAGTTCGTGCTCAAAAATACCCATCCCCGCGACATAGCAGCCCTCCTTGGTGCTTCCTCCTACCGTCGTCCCTTCGCTTATATGCAGGGGATGGAACGAACAGGAAGAGGTCCTTTAGCTCCGGCCTTTGGACGCTCTAAGAAGGAGAGCGAAAACTCCCCCCTTAGTGGAGGGTTTGGGCAGTTCCCTGGGGGAGGAATGCGAGGATTTGGAGGAGTCGGCGGGTTTGGGGCTCCAGGCTTTGGAGGTGTGGGAGCGGGTGCACCGGGTTTCGGAGCGCCCGGATTCGGAGTTGGAGCACCTGGAGTGGGTGCACCAGGGGTTGGAGCTCCAGGAGTAGGCGTGGGAGCTTATGGATATGGTGGTTATGGATATGGTATGGGAGGACTATTGGGATTCATTCCCGGCATATACAACATTATCCCTTATGAGCCAGATAATGCCCTGATCGTGGTGGGCACGCCTGTAGGTATAGAGGCGTTAAGGAAATTGTGTGCCCTTTTAGATGTTCCCGTTCGCCAAGTGGAAATATCCGCCGAGTTTGTGGAGATCAGCGTGGATGCGACGAAGGCCTTAGGAATAGACTGGTTCTTGACAAACAACGAAACGACCATCGTCGGACAAGGACTCTCACCAGGAACAGGTGCTACCCTGGTTATCGGCTATACAACTCCTAATATAAGGGCACAATTAGGTGCTCTCCTGAGGGAGGGAAAAGCACGAGTGGTGAATGCGCCACGGGTCACTACCTATAACAACTATCCCGCATATATATCGATAACGCAGGATATTCCCTACTGGTATCCCGAAACAACGCTCACCCAATTTGGTGGTACCCAAACCACCTGGGTGCCGGATGTCGTAAGCGTAGGCACATATCTTACCGTTACTCCTACCATAAATGGAGATGGATCTGTAACTTGTTATATCACCCCCAGCGTATCGGATGTGGTAGGATGGGTCAGTGGTCCTACGGGAACCATCCCCCAGACGAGCACGCGAGACATGGATACCATTGCCAGGGTCATGAGTGGGGAAACCCTGGTTATTGGTGGTCTTGTGCGCAAGAGTGTAAGCGAGAGTAAGGTCAAGGTGCCCTTCCTTTCGGATTTACCCATCCTTGGTGGGCTCTTTAAGGGTTCTACCAAAACCACAACGGAAACCGAGCTCCTTATATTCCTCACCCCTCGCATCATAGAGGAACCAGGGCGGGTAACCGGGACGGTCGCGCCTTCTTCGCCATCCGGGACACCAGGGGGATAGGGTAGAGCGCCCCAAATAGGAAGCCACATAAATAAGGGGAAGAGGTTCTTTACCTCTTCCCTCTATATTGTTTATTCGGGGGAGTCTGTAATTTCCCTTATCCCTTCTAAGAGCTTTTCTATTGCTTCGGGAGGGGAAACAGTCCTTACAGGTTTTCCCGCTTTGAAAAGAAGGGCGGATGACTTGCCAAAGGCTAATCCTATATCCGCATCCTTTGCCTCTCCCGGACCGTTCACTTCGCAACCCATAACCGCTACCTTGATAGGGCGAGGAGGTAGCGCTTTTAATGCCTCTTTTAAATCTTCGACTATCTCGAGTAGAGGCACAGAGCAACGAGCGCACATCGGGCAGGATACTATCCTCCATCCCCTTCGCCTGAGGTCCAATGCCTGTAAAATTTCCCAGGCGGTTTCTACTTCTTGGACCCCATCCGCGGTCAAGGAAACTCTTATCGTATCTCCCAATCCTCTGCTTAGAAGGATTCCCAAGCCCACCGCTGACCTTATCGCACCCTCTGGCATAGGACCTGCTTCCGTTATCCCGATATGGAGAGGGTAATCCCTCTTTTGGGCAAACCTCTCATAAGCCTCAACCGTGGTCTTCACATCAAACGCTTTGAGGGAAACGACGATATCTTGAAAATCCATTTCCTCCAGAATGGATGTTTCCCTCAAAGCGGACTCCACCATAGCTTCCGCAAGGGAGGAGGTATTCCCTCTTATATCCTTCGGTAACGATCCTGCATTTACCCCTATGCGGATGGGGATGTTTTTATCCTTTGCCATCTTTACTATCTCTTTTACTTTCTCCTTACTCCCAATCGTGCCTGGGTTTATCCTTATCTTGTCCACTCCCTGCTCCATTGACTTAAGGGCAAGGCGCCAGTCGAAGTGGATATCTGCAACGAGAGGAATGCTTATCCTCTCCTTGATTTTCCCGATGGCTACGACCGCCCTCTCGTTGGGCACTGCTACCCTTACTATTTCGCATCCTGCTCCCTCTAACCTCTTTATCTCCTCCACGACCCTTTCCACATCCTCGGTAGGAGAACGGGTCATGGATTGAACCGCTACGGGGTTATTGCCCCCTATCTTGATACTACCTATCCTAACTTCCCTACGCATTTTTAACGGAGAGATTTGCCTATTCTCTCTAAAACTACCTTATCTACATTACCGGTTACTATGATGCTTTTTCCTCCCATGTTAAGGAGAAGGGATTGTTGACCATAAGGAGGTGGAGGAAGGGTCTTATAGGGGAAGGAGGTTTGAAGGATAGTGATTGGGTTTAATCCGTCGGTTAGGTGGATGAGGAGAGCGCTATATCTTCCCATCCTAAGGGGAGACATATGGAGGATCGCATAACCAGGGGGAAGATAAGATGGCAGGAGGGGAGCAAATCCTACCATTTGTCTTATCTCCTCTTGGGAGAAATGTCTTGGGTGGGGTGCTTTGAAGGGCAAATTAAACTCCTCCTTCTTCAATGAAGGAGCAGGCTCTAAGGAAGCAAGATAAGTAGTGGAAAGGAGTTGCCCCGAGTGGGAGAAGCGTTCGGTACGCAGCCGTATGCCCGTGGCTTTATCCAGCCAAACCTTTATATATCCTCCTTTTATATGGGCGGGTTTTATGAGAAAGCCGAGGGCGGTGCGTCCCATTATCTTCGTTTCACTCAAAAATACCACAGTAGCGCTTTTGGAGAGGAGGTCCAGATGGATGTCTAAGGTGTCATGGGGCAAGAAGGAAGGTGGAAAGGCATGATGCCCCTTCGGTTTCAGTATGAAAAGCCCTTCCTCCCTTTTCAGGATAGCAGTGCCCCGCATAGGGGGTGGCGATGTCAAATCGATCCGCCATTTGGAAGGGGACGCCCATTTCACTAACCCCTTGACCATAAAGCTTCCCTTCCGGGTAACGATTAAATTCACTTGTTCCCCCGTCCAACTATACTTATTCCCCTTCTCCAATGTTTGACGGAAGAGGGAGAAGGTATCGAGGGCGAGAAAGTGGCAAGCAAGGAGGGATAAAACGAGGAAGCGCTTCATTTTTCCGATATCAAAACCATCCTAAGCATAGCATCTTCTCTCATAAACGGGTTTTGCATAGTGTAATAGATATGCTGGGTGACATAATTGTTAAGGAAGTCTTCCTCTTTCGGTCTCCGTAAAGTGACCCATATAGAGGTTATGACCACGATGACCAGGAAAACGGTGGCAACTGCCTTAGCAACCCGGAAGCGCAAGGAAGGAATTCTTATCCCTTCCTTTGCCCTTATCTTTGCTCTAACCCTCTCCTGGAAGAAGGGACTCACCTTGGGGGAAGGAAGATGGGAGAGGATGCTCTTCAATTGCAAAGTTTGCTTGTAAAAGTTGCGGCAGCGAGGGCAGGAGGACAAGTGGGACAAGAGAAGTTCCTTCGCTTTACTTTCCAATTGGTTATCCATCAATTTCATGGAAAGAAGGCGCGCCTTCTTACAATTCATCCTCATCACCTTCTATATAGGGAGACAGCATCTCCCTTAGCATTTGCCTTGCTTTAAATAAGCGAGACTTCACCGTGCCTAGCGGGCAATGCACGATGGAGGCGATCTCCTCATAGGAGAAGCCTTGCATGTCGTAGAGGATAAGCACCTCTCTCAACTTGGAAGGCAATCTTTCTATCCCTTCCCGAACCCTTTTTAGAAGGTCCTCATTTTCAACATCATCCGAAGGGTCATCCAAGGCTGTGGGTTCCAAGTTGCCCGGAAGGTCCTCCAGGGGAAGGGAGGGTTTTCTTTTAAACTCTCTCTTGTGGTCCCTCACCAAGTTGAGGGCTATTGAGAATAGCCAAGTTTTAAACCGCCTCGGGTTCCTAAGACGGGGTAGGGCAAGAAAAGCCTTTAGAAAGCTCTCTTGTGCTATATCCTCTGCTTCCTCCCTTTGAGGAAGGTTATAGTAAATGAATTTAAATAACGAATCCTTATAGCGAGCGATCAAGATATCGAAAACCTCCTCCTCGCCTTCGCGAATCCTTTCCACTATCACATGATCTGGCTCTTGGGATAAATCTCCTTTCATTTGTATGACGATTTAAATGGAAAAAGGTTCGATTTAATTTTATCATCCTTTTGGGCCTTTGGTCAAAAAGAGAATTTTGCTTGACAAAAGGAATTAGTTGATTAAAATTATTAAAGAGGTGTCGACATTGGCGGACAGAAGATACATCTTCGATACAACCGTAAGGGACGGCGAGCAATCGCCAGGAGCTAGCCTGTATCCGGAGGAGAAACTACAGATAGCGCATCAATTGGCGCGTTTGGGAGTGGATGTAATAGAAGCGGGCTTCCCCATATCCTCAAGGGGGGATTTTGAAGCGGTGAGGAAAATAGCGGAGGAAGTGGAGGGACCCGTTATCTGTGCCCTTGCCCGAGCCAAGGAGGAGGATATTAAAACGGCAGGGGAGGCATTGCGATTTTGCAAGAAGGGGCGCATTCATACTTTCATTGCTACCTCTGAAATCCACATGAAGAAAAAGTTGGAGATGTCCCCGCAAGAAGTGAAGAAGGCAGCGGTGGAGGCGGTTAGGTTGGCAAGAGAGTTCGTGGACGATGTGGAATTCTCCGCGGAAGATGCTACTCGCTCCGATTTCGATTTCCTATGCGAGGTGTTTGAAGCGGTTATCGAAGCGGGGGCGAAAGTGATAAATGTCCCCGACACAGTGGGCTATGCAGTGCCCTTCGAATTTTACGAACTTATAAAAAATCTCAGGGAAAAGACGAGGGGAATGGACAAGGTTATCTTAAGCGTGCATTGCCACAACGATTTGGGTTTAGCGGTGGCGAATTCCCTGGCAGCGATAAAGGCGGGAGCGAGACAGGTTGAGGGAACGATAAATGGGATAGGGGAGAGGGCGGGCAATGCGGCTTTAGAGGAAGTTATCATGGCGATAATCACTCGGAAGGATATTTTCCCCTATGAGGTGGGAATCGAGACAACCGAGATATACCGCACCAGTAGATTGGTTTCCGATCTCACTGGGCTACCCATCCAACCCAACAAGGCAATAGTAGGGGATAACGCTTTCGCCCACGAGGCAGGAATCCATGTCCACGGGGTGATGAAGGATAGGCAGACATATGAGATAATAGATCCCCGCCAAGTAGGTATTCCGCAGAGCAAGATAGTTTTGGGGAAACATTCAGGGAGGCATGCTTTCGAACAAAAGGTGAAAGAGCTGGGTTATGAATTAACGCGGGAGGAGTTAATGAGGAGTTATGCAAGGTTCAAAGATGTAGCAGATAGGAAGAAGGGGATAACCGACAAGGATATAGAAGCGATAATCTCGGATGAGATTTTCGCCCCTCCGGAAATTTTCAGATTGGAACATGTGCAGGTTACCTCCGGCTCTGGGCTTCTGCCCACTGCTACAATACGCCTTGTCCGGGGAGGAGAAAGCTTCGTGGAATCCGCAGTGGGGGTAGGGCCTGTGGATGCCATATATAAGGCAATATCTAAAGTATTTGCTATCCCGCATGAATTAGTGGATTTCCGGGTGGAATCCATCACGGGGGAAACGGAAGCGATCGGAGAGGTGACGACGAGGATCTCCCATGAGGGGAAAATATACACGGGGAAGGGAGCTTCCCAGGACATTTTAGAAGCATCTGCAAAGGCATATGTGCAGGCACTTAACAAACTCTTAGCATTTACTACAACAAAGAAAGGAGAGTAGAGAAAATGAAAGAAGAGAGGATTTCAGCCCAAGAGGTTGCTAAGGCGTTGAACCTAAACCCGGCTAAATTGATAAACTGGCAGAAAAAAGGGATTCTCCCTCCTGCTCCCCGAAAAGGTAAGAAGAGGTATTATACTGAAGAATACCTGGAAGAGGCTAAAAAATTCCTTGAGCAACATCTTTTTTCCCATCAAGTTAAAAAACTTCTTGGCATAGGCGAATCACGGTTGGCGAAGTTAATTAGAGCGGGGCTTTTGAGAATAAAGAAAGCAGGCAGATTGAGGGTTTTCTTTAAGGACGAAGTGGAGGAGTTGCAGAAACAATCCAAGGACTTAAGGATGGTCATAAAGGAAAAAGTAGGGTTCAGCAAGACCGATGTAGCTCAATGCCTGGGAGTAAGCAGACAAACATTATATACCTGGTTGAGGCAGGGAGTCATCAAGCCTCCTTTGAAAAACGGTCGACCGTTTTTCAATAACGAGTTTATCAATCGCATAAAGGAGGAACTGGCTCCGAGAATAGAAAGGGCGCAGAGGATGAAGGAGAAGATGCTTTCCGATAAGAAGTGATCTTTCTCCCTCTCCTATCTGCCCTACTACTAATCCTCGCCTTTCCCACCCTTAATTTCTACCCTTTAGCCTGGGTCTCTTTGTTCCCTTTTCTTAGTGTACTTAGAAGAGTCTCTCTCCGTCGTGCTTTTGGATTCGGGTGGCTTTTCGGCTTTGTATTTATGGGGGGATTGCTTTATTGGATATGGATATTCGGCTTCATCCCTTGGTTTCTCCTCGCCTTATTCCAAGGTTTTTATTTTGCTATTTTCGCC
>CAYVMD010000018.1:37519-38579 GCA_964452465.1 uncultured bacterium
GCTGTTCTCCTTTCTCAAAAGGGAGGGGGTGTGGGGAGCATTTCTCTCTGCTTCCTTGTGGGTGGGGATAGAACACCTTCGAGGGATGGGGAAGTTCGGCTTTACTTGGGGAACTCTTGCCCAAAGCCAATTCCTGGATGTGTCTCTTTTAGGCATCTGCAAGATCGGGGGGATGTGGCTTCTTACCTTTTGTATAGTTTTCAGCAACGCTATTTTAGCTTTCCTTGCTCACCGCAGGAAATTCTTCTATTGGGCAGGTTTTCTTCTTCTGCTCCATCTCCTCGGTTTCGCTTGCAACAAAATATGGTATACCGCTCCCCGCTTCGAGGTAGCGATCATGCAGGCAGGGGAAGGACAAAGGCTCCTGGAGGAGAGGACTATCTGGAGTAGTCCTTCCGTATCTCAACTCATAGAGACATATCGATCTTTGGCGAAGAAGATCGGGAAACCTTTCCTCATTGTCTTTCCCGAAACCGCTTTCCCCGTTTCCATCCTCGAGGTGGAAAGTGTTAAAAACTGGTTAGCCACGCTGGCAAGAAGCAAGAACGCCCATGTGTTAGTGGGAACACCCGTTGAGGAAAATGGCAAGATTTTCAATAGGGCGTTTCTCTTCTCACCCGAAGGAGAGATCGTGGATAAATACGATAAAGTTCATCTCGTTCCTTATGGGGAATTCGTGCCCGGAAGGGAGAGATTCCCTTGGCTTAAAAAATTTGGCATAAGGGATTTTGATTTCTCGCCCGGAAAAGAATGGCGTCCTTTACCAGCGGGAGACATTGATATAGGGGTGATGATATGTTTCGAGTCGATATTCCCCCGGATAGGAAGGAAGTTGGTTCGAGATGGAGCAGATGTATTAGTGGTGATAACCAATGATTCCTGGTTTGGTAGGACCTGGGCAGCAGAGCAACACCTTGCCTTTTCCGCCTTGCGAGCCAGCGAGGAAGGGAGCTATCTCCTAAGGGCAACGACTTCTGGAATATCTGCCCTCATAGCCCCTAATGGGAGGATCCTCCAAAGGACATCTCTTTTCCAGCCTGCTTTCTTGAAAGGAAAAGTG
>CAYVMD010000019.1:0-37270 GCA_964452465.1 uncultured bacterium
TGCGACTTCCCTTTTCGCGAGTAGGTTGGACTATCAATTTTAGGAAGGAAGCACAACCTCTTGCAAAATCTTCTCTCATTCTCCATAATATACTTAGATTCCATACCATTAAATGACGGGAATGATAGACTAAATGACGGAAATAATAGACAAAACACCTCGGGATATTTGCAGATGGACGAGTACGCTATCTATAAACTTACCAATACTTGGGAGATCCTTTTCCTCACAATTGCTAATCAGGGGTGGTCTTAAGGAGGAAATAGCAGATTAATTAGGCAGCGAAATTATTGGAATGACGGAGGAAATCATAAATGAAACGTAAACAACTAACATTTGAAGATTTAGAATCTGCACCTTTTACGAGCAGTACCATCATTTTGAATAAAGAAAAATTAACCCAATTTTTATCAGAGATTATCTCCTCGAACGACTCGCATCTTTTGAAAAATAAAGTACAAAAACTCAAGGACATCATAATTTCTCCGAAGAATGACGAAGAAGGGATGCTAAATATTGACCTTAACGGAGACACGATTTGCTTAGATAAAGACACTCTGATTTCCAAGTTAGAACAGATCAGAAAAGCGCAAACGCTCGAAAAAGCGAAGTATCATCTCGAAAGATTAAGGGATAAGATAAAGGAGATTAAGACTAGCAAAATTAACGATATAGATCTTTCTCGTTGGAAGGAATATAACGAGATTATTACCGATAGTCTGTGGATTTTTGATAAAAGGGATACTTCTGGTGCTCATCTGGGTTGGTATTGGGGAAACTTCATACCCCAAATTCCTCACCAAATGATGTTAAGATATACCAAAAAGGGAGATTGGGTTTTAGATACTTTTGTAGGGAGCGGAACCACTTTAATAGAATGCCGAAGGCTAGGCAGGAATGGTATCGGAATAGAACTAAATCCGGAGGTCGCAGAGAAGGCAAGGCAACTCATTGCTCTTGAACAAAACCCGTACAAAGTAATTTCCGAGGTCATCGTAGGAGACAGTAGAACTATAAATATAAAAGCCATTCTTGAAAAATACGGCATAAGCCAGGTCCAACTTCTTATTATGCATCCGCCATATCATGACATAATTAAGTTTTCGAAAGATAGTAGAGATCTTTCAAATGCAAGGAGTGTAGAAGAATTTTTAAAGATGTTTGGAGAAGTGGTAGATAATACTTTGCCTTATTTAGAAAAAGAAAGATATCTCGCCCTTGTAATTGGTGATAAATACTCTAAAGGAGAATGGATTCCTCTGGGGTTTTATTGCATGAATGAAGTGTTGAAAAGAGGTTGCTTGTTGAAAAGTATAGTTGTCAAAAATTTCGAAGAAACAAGAGGGAAAAGAAACCAAAGGCAACTTTGGAGATACAGGGCATTAATCGGTGGATTTTATGTATTTAAACACGAATACATCATGATCTTTAGAAAATAACCAAGAAGCATGAAAACGCATGTTTTCATAGTAAACGACAACACATTCCAAAGCCATCTGCGATATTTATTCGCAGGCACAGGTGCAAAGGATAGAGACGAAGATATTTCATTGCTAGCCGATATAAGTAGAGTTCGACCTGGGGATTTTGTTCTCTTTTATATAGAGGCCACGACAAAAGTAAAAGGTGGCTTTTATGGAATATTTACTATTGCTGATCAACACCCTTTAGTCTTCCATACTCCTGGTAAGGAAGGACTTCAACCCAATTTGGGGAAAAAACTTATTTATCGAACACTCATTGAGCCCTACGAAGTCTATCCCGAAGGTGTGCCAGAGTGGGAAGCGTTAGATAAGCTACCTCTATATGCAACAGAGATCCAATGGAGTTTGATTTATAGAAAGCTGAAAGGAAAAAGGGGTTGCACTCCGCTACTACCCTGGGAAGCACAAAGGTTGATGGATATGATAAGAAATGAAAACGAGGGAAAACCAATTGCAAACAATCAGTTTGCTGGTGGTTTTGATTGGGATATAGGTAATAGAAAAATAGTGGTAACTCAAAATCGGCGGGCTTACCCTTATCCACGGACTTTCAATTTTAATTTATTAACGAGAATTTATAAGCTACAAAACTTAAAAAGGGCATACGAATCCTATCTCCAATTATATTTTACCCAGAATATCGGGGTTGATGCTGGGTTAAACCCTATAGTTGGAGATGATCTAATCTGGTTTGGCAACGAAGTTGCTTGCGGGGTTGGAATGCAAAAAATAGATATCCTCACTATTTGCCAAAATGGTGGGAGAAAGGAGTACAGATTAATAGAATTAAAGGACGAACCCGTGCAGCCACAAGTCGTTGAACAGATAGAGTATTATGTAAATTGGGCAAGTCAGGATTCCGGTAGACACTTGGAAGGTGCCTTCAGTTGGAATATACAACCAATAATTGTGGCACCACCCCACAATCCGAGTAATTGGCACAAAGTTATTGATGCCTTTCGAAATTACAATGATAAACGTCTCTCCCTACCTATCCTTTATTTCGAATTCGATATCCATTGTGGAGGGAAAATAGTTTTCGAACAAAAAGATTATTAGGGGATAACAAATGCTACTTCATACAACACACAGGGAGTGATAGTTTGTTTCAATCCCTATGTTCAATAAGCAAGACAATCTCGAACTCGTTCCTAAAGGTGTCTACCCTTTGATTTGGCTCCGGGGGCAGGACTCGAACCTGCAGCCTACTGGTTAACAGCCAGCCGCTCTGCCCGTTGAGCTACCCCGGAATTCATTATTAATTATACGCCTTCTCTCCCCTAAGTCAAATGAAAATTAACCCTATCCCCTACCCTTCCCCTTCACACCCCTATCATCCCGTTTATCACCGGCCAGGAGAGATCCGCATAGAAGCGATGCCCACCCGGACCAACTATCAACTTTACCCTCTCAGGATAGCCCGCTCGCTCGTATATCATCCTCGCCTTCTCATACGCCTTCCTTACCCCCTCTATGGGAAAGATGGGGTCCTCCTGACCCGCTACGATGACAAAGGGACGAGGCGCTATCAGCCCCGCTAAATCCTCCTCCCCAAAATACAAAAGGGCACGAGGGATGTAGTTGTCCGCACAATGATAGATCGTCATTATCGAGTCCTCATAGGTGCAAAAGGCGCAGATCACCACCGCCAACCTTATTCTCCGCTCCAAACAGGAGGCATAGAAGGTTATCGTTCCTCCCCCCGATTCCCCCATACAGCCTATCCTCCTCCTGTCGACGAAAGGCAACTGGTATAAAAGATCAATGCCTCGCATGACATCCGCCACCCTCTCCGCTATGAGGGTGTGCCCCAGCATCAGGGCATGCATCGCCGCATCGTGACAGGTATGGCTGGAGCGCATCTCCTGCAACCTCTCCTGCCTCTCCCCAAAACATCTCTGCTCTATAGCCAGGGCAACATAGCCGTTCCTCACCGCCTGGATGGCGAAATCCCTATCGTTGGCTATGTTCTCCCTATCCTCATCGTTGTAAGCCCTGCCTATGGATATATGGGCGCCAGGGCTATGCCCCTGCAGGCAGATCATAGCGGGATGCTTGGGTCGCTCATCCTTGGGGACCAAAAGATAGGCAGGGACGAGCACATCTGGGGTGTTGTAGAAGGCTATCTTCTTGAGTGAATAGTCGGGGTGTTCCTCCTCTTCCAGGACCTTGTAATCTACGGATCCCTCGTCCTTGTAGATTGGTCCCAGGAGCGCCCTCAGCCTTCTCCTCAATCTCGCCCTCCAACGGGGGAAATCCACCTCCGGAGTATAGGCGAGCGCCTTCGGCGCTCGCCCCATCAAACTCATGTGAAAATAGGAAGGGGATAACTTCTTCTTCTCCTCATCTAACATCCTTTAATTCCTCCTTCGCTCTTAGGGAAGATAATAACCCTCCAAGGGTGAAAGCGCATCCTCCCAGGGCTTCAATTGCCTCCTCTGCTCGGGGGGAAGCCGGAAATATGCCCTCACCCCCGCCTCGAAGAGGGGACCCACTAACCCCACTACTTCCCTCTGCCTCTCCGGTGGAAGGGAGAGGAACCAACCCACCCCATTGGTGAGGAAATCCGCCACCCTCTGAATGATTTGGCTCCGCTGATCATCGGGCAGGGAGAAGAGCCTATCGAATAAACCGCTCATTATGTTCACCCTATCCTCCAGAGGAAGTTGCCCGAAATACTGCAAGCCCTCGATTATCACCCTACCCCCCTCGCCAGCGCCTCCCTGCCCTTCCCCTCCCACTAACGAGGAGAGATCCATGCCCTCGAATAAGGAGGTCAGATCCAGGGTTATCTCCGTCTTGGCTATGAGGTAGACCTCCTTCCAGTAGACATTCGCCATGGAGCAGAGCCTATCCAGCACCTGCTCCAACCGCAGGTTTTTCACCCTCAAAGGTCCCACCTTCGCCTCGATGCGGGGAGATACCAGGATGGGAACGCCTCCCGCCTTCTCCAACTCCTTCAAAGCATCCTTAAACGGCGTTCCCTCCTTTATATCCAATGTGACCCTTGGACCTTCGAACCTCGTCTTCCTCTCTGTCTTTTCCTCCGTCACGAGATATCCCTTAGCCCACCTTGCCGAAACCTGGGAGGTCAAAGAATCCAGCACATCAGGTAGGAGCGCCTTTCTCACATTCAAGGAGACCTTGCCTCTGATCGGCTGGAGGACCAATATCTCCGCCTTGGAGAGCCTCTGCACTTCCCTGATCACCGTCATGAACTCCTCGTCGGTGACGCTGAGCGTCACCGGATAATAGGTCCTCGCCATCCCCAAGAGGGGAAGCACCAAGGAAATCAAAACAAGCGTTCTCTTCATATTTCCACCTCCTTTGCAATTAGATTATAACCTAACCTTTTTAGTTTCTCCATCTCCAGAAAAAATCAATATAAATAGCAGAAAGATGGAAAGAAAAGAGAGATAGCCTCCTACCTTATAGGAAGTGGGCAGGAAGAGGAAATCGACCCGATGCCTCCCCACCGGCACCTCCACGCTTCGAAAGACAAGGTAGGGATATATCTCCACCCTTCTCCCATCCAGAAAAGCCCTCCAACCAGGATAAAGGGTATCCCTGAGGATAAGCAACCCTCCCTTCCCCTCCACCTCGCACTCCACCCCATTGGGAGAATCCCTCACTATCCTCGCCCTCCCCTCCCCCACCAGGCTTACCCTTTCTCCTTCCTGGAAGAGATAGACCTTCGTCCCCCCTCCCCTTATAAGTTGGAGATGTTTAGCATCCAAAAACAAAGGAGAGAGGACATATCTAACTCCCAAGGTCTCCAGTGTTTCCCGCCTCAAGGAGGAAGGGAGGAGCATGTTGCCGTTCTCGGGTGGGGCGGTATCCTTTCCCTCCAGGGAATCCAGAAAGGATTTGTAGGCGAGGGGGAAGAAACTATCGTAGCCCCCCACATCGAGGAGCCCGTGGACCATGGCAGTGTTAGGGGGGAGGCAAGCGGGGGGATATCTCACGAGCGACCAGCGAGGAGTGAGGGAAAGCACCCTCCCCCGGGGATCCCGCAAACTTTGAAGGAAGGGAAGTGGAGGGAAGAGCTTCTCCCTTGGGGAGAAGTAGAGGTTACGAACCGCAAAGGGAACAAGGTCGAAGAGGAGCAGGATGAGGAGGAGATGGGGAAGGAATTTGGGCTTAAAGCGGAGGAGAAGGAGGAAGAGGGAGATGACCAGGAACGCCTTAACGAGGTCGAAATAGGGGAAGGAGGGGGAGACACCCCTTATATAGGCTAAGGTTTGGTTGGGAGGGATAGAGAGGGAGAAGAAAGCAATGAGAAGGAGGAGGAGGGAGAGATAGAGTAGGCGTTTGGGGAGGGCATGGGGTTTTATGAGGTTATCAGCTCCCAGGCCTGCTAAGATGGCGAGGGATAAGGAGAAAAGGCTTATGAGGCGGGCGGGGGAGCCCGTCCTGCTCCAGGCGGGGACGAGGAAATAGAAGGGGATGTTGAGAGGGGTGCCGATAACAAGGAGGAGGGAAAGGATGGCGAGGATGAGGAAAGGTAAGCAGCGTTTATCCCTTATATTGAGGAAAGGCAAGAAGAGGAGGGGAAGGACTCCCATGTAGAGGCAGTATTCCATAAATTCTCCCTCCCCCCAATAATTATTGCTCGCGGGATTGCCGAAGAAATTAGGGAGGAGGAGGGTGAGGAGCCTCTGGGGAGGAAGGGAGCGAGAGATGTAGGCGTTGTAGGACTGCCAGGAGACTGCCTCCGTTCTATGAGCAAGGCGGGATAGTTCCAGGGTAGGTAGGAGGTGTATCCCTCCTAACGCCAAGCCGAAGAACAGGGCAAACAAGGGGGCAAGGACCCCCAGGAGCGATACCCTTCCTTCCAGGGGTATCCTCAGGAGGAGGTAAAGCAGAAGGGAAAAGAGGAAATAGAGGAAAAACTGAGGATGTCCTCCCAGAAGGCTCAGCGCGGTGGAGAGGGCGAGCAACAGGAAGGACCTCTTGAGTTTGCCGTCGAACGCTTCCTCAACGCCGAGGAGGGCAAGGGGAAGCCAGACGAAGGAGGAGATGACGGTGGGTAGGGCAAGCCAAGCAGTAACGAACCCGCTGAGCATGAAGGTGGTCCCACCTATTATCCCCGCCCACTCGCTCGCCCCCAACCTCCTTAGAAGGAGGTAAGTGAAAAAGCCCGCTAAAGCGAGGTGGAGGATGGCGTTTATCCCGAAGAAAAGCGAAGGAGGGAAGATGAGGAGTAGCCAATTAAAGGGGTAGAAGACGGCGGATTGTCCGTTAGCTAAGAAGGGTGCACCAGAGAATTGATAGGGGTTCCAAAGGGGGATTATGCCTTGCCTCAGAGAGGAGGCGAGATAATGCCGCCAGGGATAGAATTGAGCGAGGCTATCCCAAAGGAGGGGGTTCCATTGGAGTTCCTTCCCCTCTCCCACTTCCCTCCAGGGGAGAAAATGGAAGAGCATATCGGCGGGGAGGAAGGCATAGCCAAGGAAGGTTTTGAACATGAGAAGAAGGGCGAGGAGTAAGAAGAGGAAGGGAAGGCTCCTGCCCTTCATCCCCTCAACTGAAGGAGACCAGGATGACCCCCAGACAGATGAGGAATACCCCCAGGAGACGAAGGGCTCCTATGGGATCGCCGAAGAGCAAGTGGGAGAAGAGGACGATGAAGGCGAAGTTCAGGCTGACGAAGGGATAAACATAGGAGAGGTCCGCACGGGAGAGAGAAATTAGCCAGAAGAGACTGGAGATGGCATAGAGGGCAAGACCGAGGAGCACCCAGGGAGTGAATAGAGTTTGTAGCAAACGCATATCCAGCCCCTCCAATTTTCCTCCCATCCTCACCCCCCATTTCAAGCTCAATTGCCCCACTATCCCTAAAAGCAAGGCTAAAGAGAGAGCGAGCCAGAAGGGCATCCCTTTCATCCTTCATTCTCCTTTCCTCAATAAAAACGTCTAATCCTCTTCGGTGGCCAAATTATGGCAACCGCAACTCCCTTCACTAAGGTTCTATCCACAGGACCATAGTCGGAGGAATCCATGCTGTTATTTCTATTATCGCCCAATACGAAGATTTTCCCGGGAGGGACATAGATGGGGAACAGGGTATAGAGAGGCATTTCCTGAAGATAGGGCTCGTTGAGAGGTTGTCCATTAACATAAACCCTACCCCTCAACACCGCCACCCAACTATCTCCCGTGGCGATGACCCTTTTCACCACCGTTTCCCCTTTGCTAATCGGGTCCTCCAGGACCACTATCTCCCCAATGTTCAATCTACTGTTAGGGGGAATCCTTTGCACCAAAAGCCTGTCACCAGGGAGAAGGGTGGGTTCCATGGAAGCCATCTCCACGATCGCTGTGAAGAAAAAGTATTTCCTTATTAGCAGCCCTGTGATCAGCCCCGCTAAGATAACCAGTAAGGCGACCAGCGACCTTCTTCTCTTCCTTGGCTGAGCGGGGTAAACGATCTCCGGACTTTCCATCCCCCTGCTGGCGAAGGGCTAAAGGCGAAAAAGGAAGGTTACCTCAGCCCCAGGGAATAAGCCATTTTCTCCAATCTCTCTATCCTCTCCTCGATGGGAGGATGGGTGGAGAAGAGCCTGACCAGGAAATCGCCACCTCGTAGGGGGTTGACGATGAAGAGATGGGCGGTATTGTGGGAAGCAGGCAGGGGAACCCTTTGAGAAGCCAATTGGAGCTTCTGGAGGGCGCTGGCAAGATAGAGGGGATTGCCCGCCAATTTGCCCCCTCCCTCGTCGGCGGCATACTCCCGAGCACGGGAGATCGCCAACTGCACGATCGTCGCTGCTATGGGACCCAGGATAACCAGGGCTAAAAGCCCAATCGCCTGAAGGGGGTTCCTTTCCCTGTCACCCCCACCCATGAGTCCGACCCAGAAGAGTATGCGGGCTATAATCATGATCGCTCCCGCTATAGTGGCAGCGACGACGGAGACGAGGGTATCGCGATGCTTGATGTGGGAGATCTCGTGGGCTAAAACCCCCTTTATCTCCTGAGGGGTGAGGATTTGAAGAAGACCCGCGGTTATCGCCACCGCTGAATGCTGGGGATTTCTCCCTGTGGCGAAGGCATTGGGGGAATTGTGAGGGATGATATAAACGCGAGGAGTAGGGATGTTGGCGTTGGCGGAGAGTTCTTCCACGATGGGGTAAAGGAGACGCCCCACCTCGCTCTCCGCTGGAACCTCCTGCGCTCCGTACATGCTGAGGACTATTTTGTCGGAGAAGTAATAGGCAAGAAAGTTCATAATGGAAGCAAGGATGAAGGCAACTACCATCCCATCCGTGCCCCAATAGCTTCCTATGCCCACGAAGATGAGTATGAGTAGCAACATTAAGACAAAGGTCTTAAAATTGTTCATTCAAAACACCTCCATTTTTATAAATTATACCCCTTCCCTGCTCTTTTGACAACGAAAAGCAGGGAATCTAAAATGACGCCAAGGATGAAGAAAGGGAGGCTTTTAATCTTCTGCCTTTCCTTCCTCCTTTGGGGAGGGATCAGCCTCTCCCAGGAGGTAAAAGGGTGGCGCTGGCATCCCCAAGATGACCCCGCCTTTGCCTTTCCTTCTTCCTCCGATGAAGGGTGGAAAGAGGTCGAAGTGGGGTATAAATGGAGGATGGGAGAGCGGACGAGGTGCTGGTTGAGGAGTTGGGTGAAGATACCCGAGATGATAGACGGCGAATCGCCCCAGGGAAAGCCGGTGGCCATCTACATATCGGCGGGAGAAGGAGGGGAAATATATCTGGATGGAAAACTCCAATCTCGCTATGATAACGACCACCCCGGCGCCTGTCTCCTCTCAAAGAGTGCAAGGGTGGGAGAGGAACATTGTCTGGCGATAAGGGTCTTTGGACCCACCTCGGGCGAGAAAGAAATGGGATTCGACCAGGCGGAATGGAAGATCCTTCCCGAGAAGAAGGCGAGGGAACCTTTGCTAATTTGGGTGAGATGCTCGAGGAAAGTGGGAATCCTGCCTTCCCCTTTGGCGGGCATATCGCAAGGGGGAGGAATGGCGGATTACAAAGATGAAACAGCAAACCTCCTCGCCCAACTTCGCCCCCGCTGGTTCAGGATGGATAACATGTTGACGAGCGTGGTGAGGATGGAGGGGGGAAGGTTGATCTATGATTGGAGCGATTTCGACAAGCGCATAGATTTTATATTTAAGACGGGGGCGGAACCCATAGTTTGCTTGTCCTACATGCCCATCCCCTTCGACGCCGTGCCCGATCCCGATCGGCACAGCGCTCCCAAGGATTATTCCCTCTGGGAGGACCTTTGCTACAAGGCAGCGACGCGTTGCATAGAGAGGGGAAAGAGGGTGAGGTATTGGGAAGTTTGGAATGAAGCAAACGCGGGATGGCTCAAGCCGCGTCCCGGGGAAACTCCCCTAAAATCCTATCTTAAGCTTTACACCGCCTCCGCACGGGGGATCAAGAGGGCGGATCCCAACGCTTGGATCGGCGGACCTTGCAACGCCTCCGGCCCCTGGAATACCTCCCCCGAGCATCCCTACTGCGTGAACGGGGAGACCTTCATGAAGGGCTTGATAGAATATTGTGATAAGACCGGCGTTCCCCTGGACTTCATCACTTGGCACGAATATTTCCATCCCCCTCAGGTCTTTAGGGAGGAGATGGAACAGACACTAAAGTATCTGGATGAACATCCCAAAGTGAAGAGGAAAATCAAGGGCTTTTTCCTGACGGAGTTCAACTATGCCTGGTGGCACGATTGGGCGCAGGACAACGAAATAGGGGCAAGTTGGGTGGCGAACAATGTGATCCGTTCCGCCATACCAGCGGGCATAACGGGGATATGCTTCTTCTTCGCCAAGGACGGGAATGTGGACTTTCAGGGCAATTGGGGGTTATTGAGGGGGGATAATAAGCCGAAGCCGGTCTACCATGTGTATAAGCTCTTCAGGGAGATGTCTCCCCAGCGGTTGGAATTAAGGGGAGAGGATGAGGAGATAACGGGGATCGCTTCCCTGGACGAGAGGGAAAAGAGGCTCACCATCCTGCTTGTTCATTTCGCCGAGCGCTACGGCATAAGGCGAGAAGTGAAGTTAGTGGTGGAGGATCTGCCCCCTTGGCTAAAGGGGGGAAGATGGCGGAGGTACTTAGTGGATGCGACGCATAGCAACATCTTCCACGATGAGGAGAAGGGAAGCACCCTCCAATGCGTGGAGGAAGGAAACATAGGGACAGTGAAAAGCAAGGTCTTCCAATTTACCCTTCTCCCAAATAGCGTGACCTTCTTAGAGCTCCACCCCTAAGATTTCCTCCACATCCTCCCGGGTAACATCTCCGAATTTATCGATGAAGACGAAGAGGGGAAGGGAATTGCCGTGTTCCAGGACATATTGGAGGTATTCCTTAGTGGAGGAGAAACTGGCTACCCTCCCGCAACCGCCGATACGAGGGACGAGGAGGCACTTCCCACCCAACTTCTCCACTATCTGGGGAAAACTCGTCTCGGTAACGCCGAAATCCACTCCCCTCAATCCCTCTATCTTTCCTATGTTCTCGTAATTGAAGGAGAAATTGCCACAAGAGTGGATGTGCAATCCGCCGAAGGCTTTCGCTATCCTTTCATTATAGGGGATGGCGAATTCCTCATAGAGATGAGGGGAGACGACCGCCACAAGATCCTCGCTTATCGATAATCCATAACCGTCGGGCACCCAAACGCCGGGACAATGATTGGGAACGAACTCCCCGCACAACTCCCTTTGCATGGGGACGAAATCGATTATTAGATCGGTGACCATATCAAGGAGGGTATGCACCGCCTCGGGCGCCTCGTACATGGCGGTGAGGAAAGAAGAATACTCCCAAATAAGGGAAGCTGTATCTAAGGGACCCTGGATGTCGGTCACCCTTATCGGTATCTGGTCGTTCGTCTTTTCCACCATGAATTTGGTCAATTCAAGCACATCCTTTAACTTTCCCCCCACTGGCTCGGGCTCCTTGAGTTTATATACATCCTCGGGGGAGAAGACGATGGGCTTGGTCCAGGGCTGTTCGTTCTCGGGGTAAATGAGTTCACAGCCGAAGGCGGAGGCAAGGACGCCCGTCCCCAGATAGGGGAAGAGGTTGGGAATATAATCGTCTTTAACGGTGCTGTGAAGTTTAATGGAATAGAGTTGCTGTTTGAGCATTATATCCCAATCGAAGAAGAACTCCCGGGTGGTGGCGGGGGGAGGTCTATCTGGGTCCTCCTCGCTTACGGTTTCGAATCCCTGAAGCATAAAACCGCACCGTCCTACATCCTCCAAATCCCAAAGTTTGGTTAGGAACTCCTTTCGTCTTTCTATCTCATCCTCAGAGAACCACTTCATCCTTGTCCTCCTTTCTTTTCTAAAAATTCCCTCAGTTTATCCTTCGCCACTGCCAAAGCGCGGGCGCGATGGCTGACTTGATTCTTCTCCTCGAGGGAGAGTTCCGCCATGGTTTTGCCCTTCTCCGGCAGGAAGAAGATGGGATCGTAGCCGAAGCCGTTGCTACCCCTGGGCTCGTAGGCTATGTATCCCCTCACGCTTCCCTCCGCCCTCTCCACCCAACCATCGGGCGAAACGATGGCTATAACACAACGGAATAGAGCCTTCCTGCCCTCCCATTCCTTATCCTTGAGCATATCCAAAATCTTGGCGATCCTCTCCTCATCGCTATCCCCTATCCGATTGGAAAAGACACCGGGGAAGCCATCCAGAGCTTCCACCTCCAAGCCAGAATCATCGGCGAGGGCTAATTCCCCCCATCTGGACGACGCTGACTCCGCTTTGCCTAGGGCATTCTCCCAGTAATCCTTGCCCTCTTCAACATCTAAGGGAGCAGGGAGGGGGATTATCTCCAAGGGCAAGTCCTCCAAATGTGCCTTGATTTCCCTAAATTTGCCTTGGTTGAAGGTAGCGATTATCAACTTTCTCAAGAAAGGTCCCTCGCCTTTTCTAAGAGACGGGAGATGTTTTCCCTCAGGTAGGAAAGCCTCCCCTCCGATTTGGCCTCAAGATAGCACCTCACCAAGGGCTCTGTCCCCGAGGGACGCACCAGGAGCCAGGAATCGTCCTCGAATACGAATTTCAACCCATCCCCCTCCCTTATTTCGATTAGGTTATACTCCCAGGTGGAGGAGAGCTTTTCCTTTAGGTAGGAGAGCAAAGCGGACCTATTTCCCGCGAAGGGGATATCGAGGCGCGCGAAGTAGAAGGTGCCAACCGTTTCGTATATTTGCCTCATGATTTCCCTTAAGGGAACGCCCCATTTAGCACGTGCCTCGCAAAGGAGAAGGCAAGCCAAAATGCCGTCCTTCTCCGGGATGTGCCCCCTCATGCTCATTCCTCCCGATTCCTCTCCTCCGATCAAGGCGTTTTCCTCCTTCAAGGCTTGTCCTACGAATTTAAACCCCACGGGGACTTCCTTAACCGGCAACCCATAATGCCTCGCCAAGGCATCCAGGAGATGGGTGGTGGCGATGCTCCTCACCACTAGTCCCCTCTTCCCCCTTTCCTCCACCAGGTATTTCAACATTATGGCGAGGACCTCATTGGGAGTGACGAAGGAACCATCCTCGTCCAGGACGCCGAACCTGTCCGCATCGCCATCGGTAGATAACCCAAGTTTCCTCCCCTCCCTTACCACCAACTCCCTAAGGTCCTTCAATTCCTCCTCCGAGGGATCGGGTAGCCCCCCACCGAAGAGGGGATTTCTTTCGTTGTGTATCACCGCTACATCCCAACCCGCTTCCCTTAAAAGTTCCTCCAAATATCCCCTGCCACTGGCGTAGAGGGGGTCGTAGGCTACGGGCAGGGGATTATGACGCAAAACGGAAAAATCTATGAGAGTTTGGATGTGTTCCTTATAGGCGGGGAAGGGATCGAAGACGGTGATCTCTCTTTCATCTCCATTCGTTGCATTTCCCCCTTCCTTCTGGACCTCTTCTATTAACTCCTCTATCCTCTCCGTAACATCGGAGAGGGCGGGGTGAAGGTACTCGGGTATGAATTTTATCCCGGAATAAATAGGGGGATTGTGGCTGGCTGTTATCATGATCGCTCCGCCCGCTCCCAGGTATTTAATGGAGAAGGCAACGAAGGGGGTAGGGAGATCCCTATTCGTCATATAGACCTTTATCCCTTCCTCGGTGAGGATCCGAGCCACCTCCTGGGCGAACTCAGGGGAAAGGAAACGGGCATCATAGCCTACCACCGCCCCTCTTGAGGCGGTATTCCTTTCCTTCATGAGGCGAGCGATCGCCTTAGCCACGATGGAAAGGTTGGAGAAGGTGAACTCCTTAGCGATGACAGCGCGCCAGCCATCGGTTCCGAATCTTATATGCATCTCCTGCCTCCTTTATGTTACTAATCAATTACGAGGGAATTGAATTTGCTCATCGCCCTATCCAATCCCTCTTGAAGAATGCATTCTATGGCGTCACAGGTTAATTCCAAGACCTTCTTCAGGATTTCCTCCTCCTGGGGGGTAAATTCGCCCAGGACATATTCCACAAGGTCGTTTATCTCGCCCCCTCCGATTCCGATGCGGAGTCGAGGAAAGCCCATCGTGCCCAGTTCGTTTATTATGGAACGAAGCCCGTTATGCCCTCCATCGGAACCGCCTTTTCTTATGCGGATCCTCCCCAGGGGAAGCGCTACATCATCGCACACTACTAACATCTGCTGGGAAGAGAGGGAAAGCTTTTGAAGGAGGGCTTTCGCGGACTTCCCACTGAGGTTCATAAATGTATAAGGTTTGGCGAGAACAACCTCGTTTTGGGCTACCCTGCTGTGTCCCATCTTCTTCTGAAATTTCAAACCCTTCCTTTTAGCAAATAGGGAGACCACTCTAAAGCCCACATTGTGGCGCGTGTTTTTGTATATCTGCCCTGGATTGCCCAGTCCCAGGATGAGTTTTATCCCTTCCGCCATAAGATTTTCAGTATTCTATCCTCTTTTGGGGCACCCTCCTGAAAAGAACGCTCACAGACTGTTCCTTATGGATCCTGGCGATAGCCTCCGCAAGAAGTTCTGCAACGGATAGGACCCTTATTTTAGGGCTTTGTTTATTGCCCAGGGGGATCGTATTGGTAACGAAAAGCTCCTCAATGGGACTTGCCTCGATCCTTTTCACCGCATCGCCCGATAATACGGGATGAGTGCAACATCCAAAAACTTTAACTGCTCCTCTTTCCAAGATGGCCTCCGCACCTTTCACAAGGGAACCTCCCGTATCCACTATATCATCCACGAGGATAGCTATTTTCCCTTCTACATCTCCTATTATTTCCATAATCTCGCTTATATTGGGCTGGGGACGCCTCTTGGTGATGATGGCAAGAGGAGCGTGGAGGAGTTCAGCAAATGCCCGCGCCCTTGCTACTCCCCCTACATCAGGGGACACAACCACCACCTTCTCATCGGAAAGCCCCACCGAACGGCAGTAATCCGCTAATATGGGAATGGCGGTCAACTGATCCACAGGGCAGTTGAAGAAACCCTGAATCTGGTCCGCGTGAAGGTCTATCGTGAGCACTCTATCCGCGCCCGCTACGCTGATCAGATCGGCAACCAATTTAGCGCTTATAGGTTCACGAGGTCTAACTTTTTTCTCCTGCCTCCCGTAGCCGTAATAAGGAATTACGGCGGTTATCCTACGTGCAGAGGCACGCTTAAAGGCATCTATGAGGAGGAGAAGCTCCATCAGGTTATCGTTAACAGGATGGCAAGTAGGCTGAATTACGAACACATCGGTCCCCCTTACTGATTCGTCTATCTTTATCTTTATTTCCCCATCAGCGAATCTCCCAACTTCCCCTTTCACCAAGGAGACCCCCAGAAAATGTGCTACATCGTAGGCTAATTGAGGATTAGCGTTGCCGGTGAATATTCGTAAATCGTTCATTTGGCATCCTCCTCTCTTTTTTTCCTGGCTTTTCTCTTTTTAACCCATTCTTCCTTGTTCTCCTGGCGTTCCCTCGCGATACCAAGAGCGTAGGGGGGAACGTTCTTCGTGATAACCGAACCGGCAGCAATGTATGCTTTATCTCCTATTTCCACCGGAGCTACCAGTATGGCATCGGAGCCGACGAATACCTCTTTGCCAATGGTCGTTTTATTCTTCTTTTCCCCGTCGAAGTTGCAGGTAATGGTCCCAGCACCTATGTTCGTCCTTTCCCCCACGAAAGCATCACCAAGGTAGGCGAGGTGCATAGCTTTGACCCCGCTCTCCAAGATGCTGTTCTTCACCTCCACGAAATCACCTATCTGCACTCCCTCTTTCAGAACCGTTCCCGGTCTTATATGAGCGAAGGGACCTATAGAACAATTTTTCCCTATCTTGGAATCCCTTATGAAAGACGCCACCACCTTGGATTCTTCGCCTATCTCGCTGTTCTCTATATAGGCAAATGGTCCTATCTCGCAGGAGGAAGCGATTTTCGTCCTCCCCTTTATGAAGGTGAAGGGGTGGATGATCGTATCCTGCCCTATCTCCGCCGATGCTTCTATGAAGGTGCTATCGGGCTCTATAATGGTGACACCTTCCCTCATTAAAGACTCAAGGATATTTCTCCTCATGAGCCTACCCACCTCCATCAAATCTTTTCTATCGTTGATCCCCTTAGCCATCCAATTTTCAGGAGCTTTCACCGCCTGAGTATTATGTCCATCCTTGTAGAGGAGCTCCACCACATCAGTGAGGTAATATTCCCTTTGAGGGTTGTCCCTGTTCAACCTATCCAAATAAGAGAAGACGAGGGGAAGGGAGAAGAGATAAACGCCCGCGTTTACCTCTTCAATTTCCTTTACCTCTGGAGGGATAAGCTCCCTTCCTCGAGGCTCGAATATATGGGCAACCTTTCCCTCTTTATCCTTTATTATTTTCCCATAAGGATGGTCGGGGAGATCAGCGGTTAGGAGGGTACACTGGGCGTTCGTGCGAAGATGGTGCTCCAACATTTGGGAAATGACCTCGGGAGGAACAAGGGTTACATCTCCATAGACAACAAGGGCAGTGCCCTGGAAATCCTTGAGGTGTTCCTTGGTGACGCGCAGGGCATCTCCCGTCCCCTGAGGTTTTTTCTGCTCCACATACTCAACATCGTCACCTAACGCCTCTCTGATCTTTTCTCCTTTCCACCCAATCACCACGATTACCCTTTGGAAGCCCGCCTTTCGGCAGTTATCGATGATGTGGGAAATAACAGGTTTTCCCATAAGGAGGTGGAGGGCTTTAGGTTTTTCGCTCTTCATCCTGGTGCTCTTCCCCGCAGAGAGAATGATCGCTACTTTATCCATCCTTTCCATCCCCCTTCCTATTGTTGAGGTGGTTGGCTGGGGAGGGAGGCCTCGAACCTCCTCTCTGGGATCCAAAGTCCCATGTGCTGCCGATTACACCACTCCCCATTCTGTATGTAATTATATCATCCTTCACGGGAGTTGAAAAGGAGGAGTTACAGGATTTGGGGTCCACGCGCCATCACTATCTTGCCTGTTCTCACTATTTCCTTTATCCCGTAGGGCTGGAGGAGGGAAACGAAGGCGTCTATTTTTTCCACATCGCCTGTTACTTCTATGATGAGGGATTTGGGGGAAACATCCACAACCGTAGCCCGGAATATGTGGACGAGATCCAAGATCTCCCTTCTGGTTTGAGTGGTAGCCTCCACTTTCACAAGGGCGAGTTCCCTCTCCAAGGTAGGGGTGAAAGTGTAATCGATTACTTTTATGACATCTATCAACTTGTTCAACTGCTTCCCTATTTGCTCTATCATCCTTTCCTCCCCATCCACCACGATGGTCATCCGCGAGATAGTGGAGTCCTGAGTGATATTAACCGCCAGGCTCTCTATATTAAAGCCCCTCCTTCGAAAGAGGGAAGCAACGCGGGCTAACACGCCCGGTCTGTTTTCAACCAATACGGATAAGGTATGGCGCACGATCGATCACCTCAATCCACGAGCATTTTATCAATTGACCCCCCAGCAGGCACCATGGGGAGGACCTTCTCTTCGGGAGCGATGTGGAAGTCCATGATGCAGGGGCGATCCTTCACCTCGAGGGATTTCCTGATCGTCTCCTCCACATCCTCCGGTCTTTCCACCACATAACCGACGCAACCATAGGCTTCGGCGAGGAGTTTGAAGTCCGGTCCGGTTATCTGGACTTGGGAGTACCTTCTTTTCCAGAACAACTCTTGCCACTGCCTTACCATTCCGAGATAGCCGTTGTTCAAGATGGCTATCTTTATAGGTAGCTTCTGCTGAACCGCGGTTGCCAGTTCTTGGATGTTCATCTGGATGCTCCCATCGCCCGCAATGTCGAAGACGATGGCATCCGGGCGAGCGACCTGGACGCCGATGGCAGCAGGCAAGCCGAACCCCATCGTGCCCAGCCCACCAGAGGTTATGAACTGCCTTGGGTATTTCACCTTGTAAAATTGAGCGCTCCACATTTGATTTTGCCCCACCTCAGTAACTATAATGGCTTCCCCACTGGTCACCCGCCATATTGCTTCCACAACCTCTTGGGGTTTTATAACCCCTGCCTCCTTTTTATATTTTAGAGGATACCTCGCCTTCCATTCATTGTAGCGCTTTGCCCAGGTAGGGTGCTGCTTGGGTCCCACCCTGGGGAGTATCTGCTGTAAGATCCTCTTAGCATCGCCTACAATAGGTATATGGGCTTTTATATTCTTGCTAATTTCCGCCGGGTCTATATCTATATGGATTATCCGGGCCGTGGTAGCGAAGGTGGAAGCCTTCCCCGTGGACCTGTCCGAGAACCTCGTGCCGATTGCTATGAGGAGATCGCATTCGGAGACTGCCAGGTTGGCTGCAACGGTTCCATGCATCCCTAATAACCCTAGGGAAAGGGGATGATCCTCTGGGATACTCCCCTTACCCATCAGGGAATGGACCACAGGAATGTCGCATTTTTCTGCCAGGGCTACCACTTCCGGCGAAGCCCCTGAGGTTATACATCCTCCCCCCACGAAGATCACCGGCTTCTCCGCCTCCATGATGGCAGATACCGCTTTGTTGATCTGCCCTATATGACCTTCATAAGTGGGGCGATAGGAACGCAGTTGAACCATTTCTATTGGGGTATAGTCTATTTCCGTGGCGGAGACATCGGTAGGAATATCTATAAGGACCGGACCCGGTCTCCCCGTCTTGGCTATGTAAAAAGCCTCCTTAACGATATAAGGAAGCGCTTCTGGATCCTTAACGAGGTAATTGTGCTTGGTGATGGGCATAGTTATCCCCGTGATATCCGCTTCCTGGAAGGAGTCCCTGCCAAGGATCTCCGTTCTAACCTGCCCCGTGATAGCTACTATGGGGGAGGAATCCATATAGGCAGTGGTGATTCCGGTAACGAGGTTCGTCGCCCCTGGACCAGAGGTAGCGATGCAAACTCCTACTTTCCCGGTAGCCCTGGCGTAGCCATCGGCAGCATGGGCAGCACCTTGCTCGTGCCTAACCAGGATATGCTTTATATCCTTCTCATCGTATAGCACATCATATATGGGAAGGACTGCACCGCCGGGGTAGCCGAAGATAACCTCTACCCCTTCCTTCTTTAAGCATTCTATTAACGCCTTAGCAGCGATCATCCTCATGGAATACCGCTCCTTTCCCAGCGGAGGAAACCTGCTTAGCGTATCTGTGGAGATAACCGGTCTTGATCTTGAGCCCGCGAGGTTGCCATTCCCTCCTCCGCTTTTCCAACTCCTCCTCCGACAAAAGCACATCTATCCTTCTTTGGGGGATATCTATGGATATGATATCGCCATTTCGAAGGAGAGCTATGGGTCCTCCTTCCGCTGCCTCAGGGGAAACATGCCCGATGGCCGCCCCCCTCGTGGCGCCCGAGAAACGCCCATCGGTGACGAGCGCAACCTCCTCATCTAACCCCATGCCCACAAGGGCAGAGGTGGGGAGGAGCATTTCCCTCATGCCCGGTCCGCCCTTGGGTCCTTCATAGCGAATGACGACGACATCCCCAGGCACAATCTGACCGGAGAGGATCGCCTTCACCGCCGCTTCCTCCTCGTCGAAGACCCTCGCCTGACCTTCCCTCTTCATCATGCGGGAAGAAACCCCCGCATGCTTCACTACCGCCCCTTCAGGGGCGAGATTACCCCTCAAGATAGCAACGCCCCCCTCGGGATGATAAGGATCCTCCACTGGTCTTATCACATCCTCCCTCTTTCTCCTCGCATTCTTGATGTTCTCGCCCAAGGATTTGCCGGTTACGGTGAGGCAATCCTTGTTAATTAGGTTGTGTTGTGCCAACTCGTTGAGGATGGCGGAAACCCCTCCTGCTTCGTAGAGATCTTGGATATGATGAGGACCTAAGGGATCTATGGCACAGAGGTGGGGGGTCCTACGGGATATCATATCGAAGTCCTCCAACTCCAGGGGAACGCCCGCCTCGTGGGCTATCGCCATTAGATGAAGGACGGCGTTTGTAGAACCTCCCAACGCCATATCCAGAGCGATAGCATTGAGGAAAGCCTCCCTGGTGAATATATCGCGAGGCGTTATATTCTGTTGAATCAAGTTCATGATCGCCATCCCTGCTTCCTTTGCTAACCTCCTGCGCGCAGCGAAGGGAGCAGGAATAGTCCCGTTCCCTGGCAAGGCGATGCCGAGAGCTTCGGAGAGGCAATTCATGGTATTAGCGGTGAAGATGCCCGCACAGGATCCACAGCCGGGGCAAGCCGAGAGCTCCAATTCCTCCATCTCCTCCGGCGTCATCCTCCCACTTTTAACCCTGCCCACCGCCTCGAAAACGGTGGATAAGGATACATCCTTCCCCTCTACCCTGCCTGCGAGCATAGGACCACCAGAAAGGAATATGCAAGGGATATCCAAACGGGCAGCAGCCATGAGCATTCCGGGAACTATCTTGTCGCAACTGGCTATCAATATAAGGGCGTCGAATTGATGGGCGCGAGCCATGATCTCAATGGAATCCGCTATGAGCTCTCGGGAAGGCAGAGAGTATTTCATCCCCACATGCCCCATGGCTATACCATCGCAAACGCCGATAACGCCAAACTCTACAGGGGTCCCTCCCGCTAATCTAACGCCAGCAGATGCTGATTCCGCTATCTCCCTGAGATGAATGTGCCCAGGGATTATCTGGTTGTAGGCATTGGCTATGCCCACCAAGGGGCGTTCCAATTCCTCCTTGGTATACCCCATAGCGTAAAACAAGCTCCTGTGAGGTGCTCTCTCCAAACCAATCTTTACATTCTCGCTTTTCACTTTTCTACCTCCTTTTGGGACATTGGTTGGTAGATTCAAAAGATAACCTTATTAAGAGGATATTCCACTATTCCTTGAGCCCCCGCCCTGCTTAAACGAGGAATAAGCACGCGAGCGAGGCGCTGCTCCAGCACTACTTCAACCGCTACCCAATCGGGATCGGTAAGGTTGGAAATGGTAGGTTTCTTAAGAGCAGGTAGAAGATCCAGGATCACTGGTAGGTTCTCCTTGTGGACATTCATCTTCAAGCCGACGAGTTTCTCTCCATTTAGGACACCGATAAGAAGAAGGGCAAGGTCCTCTATCTTTTGGCGTTTCCATTCGTCCTCCCAGGATTTTGGATTTGCGATTAATTTGGTGGTTGATACCATTATTTCCTCCACTATTTTCAAATTATGAGCCTTCAAGGAAGATCCTGTCTCGGTTAACTCCACGATGGCATCCACCACCTCGGGCACTTTCACCTCCGTCGCCCCCCAAGAGAACTCCACTTCCGCTTCCACCCCTCTTTCCTTGAGGAACTTGCGGGTCAAATTCACATATTCCGTGGCGATCCTCTTGCCCTGAAGATCCTCTACCCTTTGAATGGGAGAATCCTGGGCGGTGGCAAGGACGATCCTAACGGGGCGGAAGCCCTGCTTGGCATAAACTAAGTCCGCTACCTCCACCACCTTAGCCTCCTGTTCCGCTATCCAGTCCGCCCCTGTTATCCCCGCATCCAAGATACCCTCCTCAGTATAGCGGGGTATCTCCTGCGCCCTGATAAGAATAGGGGATATTTCCTCATCATCTATTTGAGGTATATAAGAACGTGCATTAACCGAGATGGAAAAGCCAGCTTTCTGAAAGATATATATAGTAGATTCCTGCAGGCTTCCTTTCGGCAAACCTAATTTTATCCTTCTCATATGACCTCCCTTGAGACCTTAAAAATTTATCTTTTAATTATAACAAAGAAAAAAGCCTTCCTCAACATCATATTGCCTTACCCCTCATTCGTTGTTATACTACCTCATAGTATGGAAGTTCTCCTGTTGAACCACGATTTTACACCGTTGAATGTATGTAGCCTGAAAAGGGCATTGGGCTTATTGTTTGTTGGTAAGGCGGATGTGATTCACTACGATGGTTCATATATAAGGACCCCCAATGGGAAGATAGAAGTACCCTCCGTGATTAGACTGAAATATTATGTGAGAAGACCCGTGCCCGAGTTGAAATTAACGCGGAAGAACATCTTCGCCCGGGATGATTACACTTGCCAATATTGTGGGCAAAAAGGGGGAGAGTTGACCGTTGATCATGTGATCCCCAAGAAGATGGGGGGAAGGACTGATTGGGATAACTTGGTTTGCTGTTGCAAGAAGTGCAATAGCAAGAAGAAGGATAAAACTCCCCATCAAGCAGGGATGAAACTACTGCGTCCTCCCCGACGTCCCGCCTATGTTCCTTATATTAATCTAACCAAATACCGTTCCTGTATGAGCAATCCTATTTGGAGGATGTATCTTCCTTCCCTTTTGGATTAATCCGGAAGAGCAAATCGCAAAGGTTTCGATTATCCAGCTGATCCAAGGAGAAATTATCCCAAAAGACGGAAGTCCCTAACGCTATCAGGTCTCCTTTTCCTACCCTTCGAATGGCCCCCAATGCGAGTTCTCCTCCACAACAATCGCTTTGGGCTGATGCTTCCGCTATTATAAGGGGGGTAACCTCCCCCTTTATTTCCAGGGAAGAAGAACAAGGGAAAAAGACTTGGGAGACCCCTTTCAATGAAGTGGAGATGCGAGAGGTATAGAGAAGAAGAGGATCCCCCTCCAAGCAATGCAGGGGATCCCGGATCACATCTCCCCTAAAGCGGATGCCCCACCTTTGGGTTAGCAAACTACAGATCCCCGCTACATCATCCGGGCAGCGGAAGTAAGCAGTTACGATAACCCTTCCTCCCTCCTCCATGAATCTTTCAATAGCCCTTACTTCGCGAGGAGAAAGAGGCTCTTCGGGATAACAAAGCACCACGATGTCATAAGTAGCGAGCAATTTGGAGGAGAGAGGCTGTTTTTTCTCCTCCCACTGCAGATGCTTTTGGGCGAGATGTTTTTGTAATTTCGAAAAGTAATAGTAATCCGAGATAGCGAACTCCTTGTGGCGGGTACACCATAATATCTTAGGGGTTTTATCCTTCATAATCCTTGCCATCCTTTCGGCAAGAAGTAAAGCGAATAAATTTTAAAGGCATAATGGTCGGTCATCCCAGCGATAAAATCACATACGGAACGCGCGAGGCTTTCCTCCTTGGGTTCGGGGGGTTGAAAGGTAGGGGGCAGAAGATGGGGATTCTCCATATAAAACAGGAAAAGATCCCTCAACATCCTCTTCGCCTTGTCCAATTCCTGGAGGACTAGGGGATGTTTGTAAACCCTCCTTTGGAGGAATTCCTTGATCATTTCCATACCCTCTCTTACCTCTCGGGAAAAATGTAGGTTAGGTTTTCCCTGGCTATGTTCTATAACATCCCGAACCATCCTATTTATTCGCTGGGAATGCGTTTCTCCCATAAGCAACTTGTAATGCTTGGGTATATCCTCCTCTCTGATGATGCCCGCCCTCAGAGCATCGTCCAAATCGTGATTGAGATAAGCTATCCTATCCGCCACCATCACCACTTTACCTTCGAGGGTGGAAACTATGTTCTGTTGAAGAACGCTTCCCAATTCGTCCATTCCCTTGCTATGATGCAGTATTCCGTCCCTCACCTCATGGGTTAGATTTAACCCCTCACCATCTTTTTCCAAGTAGTCAACCACTCTCAACCCGTGTTCGTTGTGGCGGAAGCGAGCAAAAGGAATGTATTGCCTTATCAACTCATCCAATACTTCCTCTCCCGCGTGTCCGAAGGGGGTATGCCCTAAATCGTGTCCAAGAGATATGGCTTCTATCAGGTCCTCGTTGAGCCTAAGGGCACGTCCAATGGTGCGTGCGACCTGGGCAACTTCCAATGTATGGGTAAGACGAGTTCTATAGTGATCCCCTTCCGGTGCTATGAATACTTGGGTTTTGTGCATCAACCTCCTGAACGCTTTGCTATGAATGATCCTGTCCCTATCCCTTTGGAAATCGGTCCTTATAGGGCATTTTTCCTCCGGTATCCTCCTTCCCTTACTGTTGACGGAAAGGGTAGCGAATGGAGAAAGGGTCTCTTGCTCCTTCTGCTCCGTATATTCCCTAAGGAGCATCTTGAGTTTCTTTGCCTTCTATCACGATCTGGGATAGGTCACCAAATGTGAAGAACAATTGCCACACGAAATTTACCAGGGCAAGACGGTTCTGACGCAAATCACGATCCTCAGTCATTACAAAGACCTTGTCGAAGAAATTATTTATACGCTCTTTAAGAGGGACAAGAGCACGGAACATAGCAATGTAATCCTTTTTTTCGCTCAATTCTTGCAACCTTTCCCTGCTTTTTCTCGCCTCCTCATAGAGAACAATTTCCTCCTCCACCTGCAAGAGATTCCTCCTTATGGAGGTCTCATCCGCTGGAGGGATACTCTCGCCCTTTCTCTCAGCAAAGCGAAGGATATTTATCAACCTAACCGCAGCCATGACCGTGGAGACAAAATCGGGGTGGTCCTTTAATTCTTGGAGGGCAAAAGCCTTCCGAAATAGTTGGGCAACATTCTGCACCTTCGTGCTAAGCAAGGCATTGACTATATCGTAGCGAATACCCTTATCCCGCAGGGTTATCGCTATCCTACCCTCCAGGAATTCCATCAACTCTTCCTTCCCTTTTACTTTTATACCTAATTCCTTGAGATAAGCCTCCTCCATCAATGTCAGGAGTTCGGAAAGGTCAAGGGCATCCTCCTCCGCCAAAAGATCTACAACGGTCTGCCCTGCCCTTCTTAAGGCAAAGGGATCGGAGGAGCCGCTTGGCTGGAGCCCCAAGTGGAAGGCTCCCACCAATGTATCCAATTTGTCAACCAGGGACAGCAACCTACCTATGGGCGTTTTGGGAGCATCGGGCACGGATGATGTATAAAGATAAGACTCATAGATCGCCTCTGCAACCTCGAGGGGTTCTCCTTGCATCTTTGCGTATTCCCTGCCCACTATCCCCTGGAGATCGGGGAATTCCCTCACCATGTTCGTTGTCAAGTCCGCGCGACATAACTGTCCTGCCCTTACCACTTTCTCTTCGTCGAGATTTAGTTTGGGAGCGAGATTCGAAACAACGGTGAGAAGCCTTCTTACCTTATTTCCTATCGTTCCCAACCCCTGTAGGAAGACTATCCCCTCCAGGAGCTTTGTCTTCTCCTCCAAGGGAGATTTCAAGTCCTCCTGGAAGAAGAAAAAGGCGTCCGCAAGGCGGGCTTTCAACACCCCCTCATAACCCTTAACCACCTTCTCCATGCCTGCCTCTCCGTTATCCCTAACCCCTACGAAATAGGGGAGGAGCGAACCATCCCCGGAGAGGATGGGAAAGAGATATAAGTTTTTCTGCATCACTATAGCAACTATCTCTTTGGGAAGCGTGAGAAATTGCTCCTCTATCCTCCCCAAGAAGGGAGTGGGTCTCTCGTTCAAGAAAACGACTTCCTCCACGAGTTGGGGAGTGTAATGCAATTTCCCACCCACGCTTTTCGCCAATTCTTCCGCCTTCTCCATTATGAGCCTTTCCCTTTCCTCGGGCTGAAGGACAATTCCGCTTTCCCTCATCACTTGCAGGTAATGTTCAACATCCCGAATCTCTACCTCTTTATCCTGAAATCTCTTAATGTAAGACACCCTTCCCGTTTTCAATCCCCCTATATTCGCTTCAACCACCTTATCATCCAAGAGGGCAAGCATCCACCTAACGGGACGAACGAACCTTAGGGAGGAATTATCCCAGCGCATGCTTTTGGGAAGGGATAGGGAGGAGAAGAGGCTGGGGAGGATTTGAGCGAGGATCCTTTCCGTTGGCTGACCTTCTTCCCTTTTCAAGGCGTAGACATATTTTCCTTGTTTATCCTCCTTTACGATGAGTTGCTCCACACTCACATTTTGAGCCTTAGCGAAGCCAAACGCGGCGGGCGTTGGTTGCCCCTTTTCATCGAAGGCAACATTGTAGGGAGGACCCTTGACCTCTATCTCCCTCGCCTGTTGGGAAGCAGGCAGCCCTTCTACCAGGAGGACAAGCCTGCGAGGCGTCCCATAAGTGATGATTTGGGAAAAAGAAAGGAGAAACTCCCCGAGGAGTTCCTCCGTATTATACTTCAATTCCCTCATAGCGGAGGGGATGAAATGAGGAGGGAGTTCTTCGCAACCTATTTCCCAGAGGAAGCGCATTTTTCCTCCTTCTTATTACGTTTTAAATAGAGATTAGCGCAGCGATTGGCTATAGCCCGCACTCTATCTATGAAGGAGGTCCGCTCCGCAACGCTCAATGCCCCCCGAGCATCGAGGAGATTGAAGATATGGGAGCATTTCAAAGCGAGGTCGTAAGCGGGAAAGACCAGGTTGTTATCGAGGAGAGACACGGCCTCCTTCTCAAATATATCGAACAAAGTGAATAGAGCAGAAACATTTGCGAGTTGGAAATTGTAGGCACAATGCTCCACCTCCATCTCCCTGTGCAGCTCTCCATAGGTGATACTATTCCCCCAATTTATCTCCATCAGGGAATTTACATTTTGGAGGAACATGGCTAACCTTTCCGGACCATAGGTTATTTCCACGGAAATGGTAGAGAGGGGAACTCCCCCCATCTGTTGGAAGTAGGTGAATTGGGTGATCTCTAAACCATCAAGCCACACCTCCCAACCCACACCGGAAGCCCCCAGGGTGGGAGATTCCCAATCGTCCTCTATAAAGCGGATTTCGTGAAGGTGGAGGGGTATGCCAAGGAACTTCAAACTATCGAGATATATGTTTTGGATGTTTGGAGGAGCGGGTTTGATGATCACCTGATATTGATAGTAACGCTGGAGGCGATTGGGGTTTTGGGCAAAGCGTCCGTCCTGGGGACGGCGCGAGGGTTGAACATAGGCAACTCTGGTGGGCTCATCGCCGAGGACACCGAAGAATGTAGCAGGATGCATGGTGCCCGCTCCCACTTCTACATCGTAAGGTTGGAGGATTAGGCACCCTTGAGATATCCAGAACTCGTCTAATTTCTTGAACATTTCTTGGAAATCCATTCTTCAACACCGTCCTTTTATTATAACTTTCCCGCTTCAAGAGTTCAAACCCTTCCTCTTGTAACAAATAAATGCCTTCTTGGTCATATAGGGTAGAAAGGAGGTTATGCAAATGGCAAGACGAGTAAATTGTGCGGAAGTATTACCTCTCCTCTCTCCTTACCTCGACGGTGAGGTTTCCAAAGGGGAGAGGACTTTGGTGGAGTTGCACCTGAAGGAATGTCCTGCCTGCCGAGAAAAGCTGGCATGGCTCAGCAAGGTGCAGGAAACCACTCATAAGTTGGAGGCAGTGGAGCCTCCCGTTTCCCTTCGCCAAATGATAATGGCGAAGGTCGAGCAAGCGAGGAAGTGTGAAGAGGTACAAGGTTTGGTGCCCGTCTACCTTGACGGGGAAGCAACCCCCGAGGAGGCACAGAAGGTGGCGGAGCACCTCGAGGTTTGCAGGGAATGCAGGGAGGATTTGGAAAAGGAGAGAACCCTTCAAGAGATCCTTCGTTCTCTGCCCGAGGTTAAAGAGCCTGCCTACTTGAGGGCAAGGATATATGCCTCCATAAGGAGGACCTCCCTTGTGCAGAGGGCGTTCAAATGGGGGTTTGCTACCTTCGCAGCTGCTGCCGCTTCCCTGCTCTTCGTCCTTCTTCCCGCCCGCCACGAAGTAGCACCTACCCCCCAAACCCCTGTTATAGCGCAAAGCCAGCCCACTTCCATTCCCTCCTTACCCGTAATGGCTCCCAGCAGGGAGAGCACGAAGATAGCCTTGAAGCCCTCTTCTACGACGAGATTGCAAGAGGTTGTTAGAAGAAGCCATGGGAAAGCTATTGTAGCTCACCCGCAGGACAAGGTCACCTTGGGAGAAAGCGGAATGACCACAGCTTCCACCGTTCCTGCGAACGGAAAGGGAATGGAAGAAGTCGTCGCTCTTCCTAAAGAGGAACCGGTTATGATAGCGGAGCCTCAAAAGCCCGAGGTTCCCAAAGAGATCGTAGAGACAACGCCCGCCACGGTTCCTCCCGAGATAAAGGTAGCAGAAAAACCCGCTCTTTCCGAACTATTGAAGGATGTGACTCGTTCCCTTCCCAAACCTTCTCTTTCCTCTAGTAGGGAACGCTTGAACAAAACCCTCTTCGTAGGAGTGGCAAAGGTAGAGTTCTGAGAAAATGAGGAAAGCCCATTACGGGGGTGAGATAACATGAAAAAGTTCCTCATCCTCTTATTAATAATAGGCATAACCTCCTTAATCTTCCCTTTGGAGTTGAACCTCCAGCAAGAGGCACCCCTTCCTAATGCTCAAGGTGCTTTATTTGCCAGCGACATGATAAAGGGAGGAAAGGGATTCGTTTATCTCAGCCATAGGGGGATAATCCCGGGAAGCGAGAAAGTTATCGCCAGTGGACGCCTCCTGCGCAGGGATGTCGATTACATGATGGATTACACCAATGGGATGCTTCTCCTCCCCTCCGATATCGGTTATGGAACGATCCTCGTTTCCTACCTTTACGACCCCAACCAGCAAGGTGCCCCCAACGCTGGCATGCCGTTCCTTCTTTCCCTTAAGGAGGGAGGCTCCACCTCCCTTTCCCTTCTCTCTTACTTCCGCCCCACACGGGGGTTGCAAGGGGAAGAGGAAAAGGATAGCTGGCTTTTGGGCACCGACATAACCTCCAAATTAGGGCGAAACAGCAGTTGGAGAAGCCTCCTCTTGGTCAGTCGCTCCGCGCCCTCCGCTCGCCTCGTTGCCGATAACACCAAGCGAGGGTTTGTCCCTCCTTCCCCTCAGAAAGGTAAAGCTTTTCTGCATTGGGGAGAATTCAAATTAGGGGCAGGCAAACTTTCCCTTTTCCTCCAGGAGGCGGATAAGGACTTCGCTATTCCCCAAGGGATGACCAACAATCCTAACAATGTAGACCTTTCCTCCCTGGTGGGAGGGACTCGTAAGGTAGGTGTCGGCTATCAAGATCAAAGGATGAACATCGCTTACTCCCGCCAAAGCGTTGATTCCCAAATAAGGGGGAATCAACCGGTAGCGAAGGAGAAGGGTATAACCAAGCAGTTCCTCACCGGGCAATTCAAGATAAGCGAGAGCCTCACCCTCAATGCTCTTTATAAGAACGCCACCGATGGCAAGGGCTATGGTGAGTTGAAGCAAATAGAATTAAGAAGCGGGGAGGAATGGCTGAGGTTGTCCCGCCAGAATATCTCCCCCTCCTTCGTTAGGGGTGGAGATCTCCTGGAACAGGAAGCGGGGATATGGGCAAAGGAGGTAGGGGTAAGAAGGGATCTTCTGGATCTCTCCAAGAAACTATCGCCCAATCTCTCCCTTAACCTCTCCCAATTGAGGATAAAGGACGAGAAGGGAACAATAGAGCGAGGTAGTTGGTCCCTCAAAGGCAAGACCTTCTCCCTTTCCTTCAAGGAACAGCAAGTAGGGAGCGAATTCGTTCGCTTTGGCAACTTAACGGAAGGCGATGCAGGACAACTCGCTAAGGAAAAAGGGTTGACGAGGAAAGCTTTAGAAGGCGCCCTCAATCTTTCTCCTCGTCTTCAAACATCCTTCGCTTTGAAGGGAATGAAGGATGCCCAGGGTGAATGGAAGGGCAAGGATATAATTTTGAAGGGCGATAGATGGCAGATCTCCTTGATGGAGAGCAGATTCTCCGAGGGCTTCAGGCGCTTCGGTGATCTGACGGAGGAGGAAAAGAAGCGATTCGCCAATGAGTGGGGGATCTCCAAATCCCTGATAAGGGGCGATTTTTCCCTGGCAAGCCTCTCCCCCGATCTATCCCTATCGCTCACCAGCAGAAATATAAAGGATAAAAACGGAGGAATAGAGGGAAGGACCTTTGAGCTAAAAGCCAAGGACCAGCCCATTTTCCGCTTCTCGGAGCAAAGGATAGATCCCACCTTCACCAGGTTCTCCGATTTGGGGGAGGGAGACAAGGATAACCTCCTGCGAGAAAGGGCGACCAAGAAGAACGATCTCTTCCTCGCCCTGCCCCTTCTCAACAACAAGGACAACAACCTCCTCTTCTCCACCTCCATCACCAAGATAGCCAGCCTCAATACCCAATTGAGCGATGCAATGTGGGGACGCTCCACTTTGAATTCTCAAACCAACCTCGTTTGGACTGGCAAATCCAACGCTAAGGCTATCCTCACCTGGAATGCCTTCAGACAAGATGGGGATATCCAACGGAAGAACGACATCTACAACTTGATATTGGAGAAAGCCTCCCCCAATCTCCAATTCAAGCTCCAGCAGATGGTTGGCAACCGCCAAGAGGGGGAAAAGAACTTCAACTCCTCCACCACCATCTTGAATCTGGCTCATTCCCTAAGCAAAAATACTCGTTACACCCTTGACCTTGTCCACAAGAAATTGGAGAATTCTGAACACGAGGACGAGGGAGTTTTAAGGCTTTCTTCGCCTTTCTTTAAAGGTTATTCCACCTCTTTAGAGATATCCTTTAAAGAAAGCGCGAATTTCGATATGAGGCGGATCGCCTTTCTCCAACCCCTTAGCGAGAAATCCCGTTTGAGGGGAGAAGTTGCCCAATTCGAACAGAACAAGACGGACGGAAAGAAGCAGGAGATCTCCTTCGAAAGAGACTTGGTCAAAGGATTGACCACCGCGGTAGCCTACGGCTACAACTCCATGGGCAACCATTCCTCTTCCTATCGCCTGTTGAAGTTAGGTTATCAACCCCAAGGCAACCCCTTAAAGGTAGATGTCTCCTACAAGAACAGGAGTGGACAAAACGATGTAACCACTCGGAGCATCAACTTCTCCTATCCTGTAGCGGGTAGGCAGTTATCCCTTTCCATAGTGAGGAACCCAGAGAACAACGAGGGGAAGGTAGTCCCTGCTAAGCAAGTCAAGTTGCAATTCGTTGGCTCTCCCAAGTTCTCGGGAGAGTATATGCTGGATACTAACTACACGAACGGCAAGCTCCAGAAGAGCTACTCTATCCTTTATAACCCTTCCCAGAAGACCATGTTCAAGCTCTCCTTGCTCGATAACGCTCCCGATGTCAACCAGAAGTTGACCAGGAAATTGACCTGGGAGCTCGCCTTACCCATAAATCAGAAACTTTCCCTCAAAGGCTCCCACTCCTATGATTTCATAGAGAGGGAGAACAAAGGAACTACCAAGACCTTGTTAGGCATATCCGGCAAGTTGTCCGCTTTCGAGGATTTCGGCACCTCTGTTTCCTTCGACTATACTAACATCGCTGGAAACAAAATAGGAGGTGTCACCTATTCCGTTTCCTACTCCCGCAATTTGGGCGCGAATAACTCCCTTGGAGTTTCCGGTTACTACCGGAATTCCTTCAACGAGAAGGACGATTTCGGCTTGAGGCTTGACTTGTCCCGCGCTTTCTAAATAAACTTTTATTGTGAGGATCTACTTCCCCTTTTTATTAACAGCCATTGCTATCCCTTCTTGTCTTCTCCAAGCGGAGGAAACAAGGATTACATTCTCCCAAAAGTTTGCGGTGTTGAAGAAAGTGGATGTTTTGATCATCGGGGGGACGCTTTCGGGAGTAAGAACAGGTCTCAAAATAAAGGAAAAGGGGGGAGAAGTGCTATTGGTGGAACCCGCTGGCTTTTTAGGGGGAGGGATAACCTCCTCCCTGGAGAACATCCTTTATGATATCCCCGAAGGGGACGACCTCGTTTCCCACCTTCAAGCGAGGGGAATATTAGAAGAAGAAGTTGCGGAGCCCGAAGGGTTGAAAATAGCACTGGATGAGATATGCAAGGAGAAGGGTCTGCCAGTTCTGTTTTGGTGTAGCGCGGTGGATATGATCGTAGAAGGGAACAAGACGAAAGCAGTGGTTTTCGCCAGTAAGGGAGGTCTATTCGCTGTGGAGTGTAAAGTTTTAATAGATGCTACTCCCTTTGCTCGGGCTACCTCTCCTTTCCTTCTGGGCAAGGCTTCCTTCCCTTCGGTGAAAAGCATAGGCTTCGTATCCTTGGAGGTCCCCGAGGTCATCCCACCTTGGTGCTTTCTTATTTGGCGAAACTCCCCTTGGGGAGAAGAAAAATGGGGGCGCCTCCTAAGGGTAGAGGAAGGAAGCCTATCACCGGAGGAGGTGTCCGATAGAGAGGGCAAGATGATCCAGGAAATCGTAGAGACCTTTCACCCCTCCGCTCTTGGGCCCTTCCTAAATTCCATACCCCTTCGCGTTCCCCCTACCCTTCGTGTAGCCTACCTCTCAGAAACACGGGAAGGGGCGGGGGGAGGCAGAGTTTTTATGGTTGATTCCAAAAAGAAGATAAAATCCTGGGAGAGCAAAACGGTAAGGGCGCGGAAAGAGCTTTTCATATCGCGCCAAGTGGATAACCTACTCTTCACCTTTGGTGATAGGTTACCTCTGCAACCGGGCATAGCCTGGTTAGAAAGCACGAGGTTTGCCCTGGAAGCGGGGGACATAGTAGGGGATTTGGCGTGGGAGCGCTTGGAAAAATGAAGGTGCTACCTTTCCTTATGCTCTCTCTTAGCCTTTCCTTCGCAGAAAGCCTGAGGTTCTTACCACCTTTCTTTAAGGCAAAGGAAACCATCAAGGGACAGATAAGGATATCCTTCCAGAGGGAGGCAGATGTGGTGGTTGTGGGAGGAGGTCCTGCTGGTTTCTCCTCTGCGGTGGCCTCTGCCCGCCAAGGGGCTAAAACCATCCTTGTGGAGCGTTTTGGCTTTCTGGGGGGAGCAGGAACCGTTATGGGGGTCTCCTTATACATGCATCAGAAGGTTGTGGGTGGCATCTATGAGGAGGTAAGGAGAAGACTGGAAGAAAGAGGGGGACTGAAGGGGAATGGGTACGATCCCCAGATCATGAAATCGGTGCTTTATGAGATGGCAAAAGAGGCAGGGGTAAGCATTTTGTTCAATTCCTGGGCTTTGGGTGTCCTTATGGAGAAGGAAAGGATCGAGAGCGTTTTGGTATATCACAACGAGTTGGGGTGGGGATTGATCAAAGGCAAAGTGATAATAGACGCTACCGGAGACGGAGATGTGGCAGTAATGGCAGGAGCTCCTTATGCCATAGCGGACGAGGAAAGCATAATGCCCCTTACCCTTTGCTATGTATTATGGTGGCAGGACAGTTGGCCACCGTTATGGCGCAATTATGGAGCAGTATGGCGGATCGACCCCAAAAGGGTCTTCGCCAACCAAACCAGAATAAAGTCCTTCCCTCTCAATCCCTTCGCTTTAAGCGAAGCGGAGATGGAAGGCAGGGAAGAGATGGAGGAACAAATAGAAGAGTTGAGAGCGAAGGGTTACCAGGTGAGACCTCTTTTCTCGGGTCCTCATATAGGGATAAGGGAGTCTCGGAGGATAATAGGGCAATATATCTTACAAGAAGAAGACCTGTTAGAAGGGAGGATGTTCAAGGACAGGATAGCCCTTTGCGATTATCCCATAGATATCCACTATCAAAAACCGGCAAAGGAGATGACCGCTATAACGGGGCGATTTGAAAAGGTTCCCGTGTATTCCATCCCTTATAGATGCCTGCTTCCTTTGGGCGTGGAGAACCTTCTTGTGGCTGGCAGGTGCATATCCGCGAGCAGGGAGGCGCTTGGTTCCCTTCGCATACAGCCAACCTCCATGGCGATAGGCTTTGCTGCGGGGACAGCGGGAGCGTTGGCGATAAAGGAAGGTGTCCCTCCAAGCAAGATAGATGTTAAAAAGTTACAGGAGCTATTACGAAAGGCTTCCCAAATAATCGATATTAAGGAAGAAGAAAAGAAAGAATGAGACTTCTTGCGGGCTAAGAAGCCCCTCACTTTCCTTTTCCCCTGTCAAAGACATTTTCCTTTCCCTAAAAAAATTCTAAAGAGATATTGGATAATTTGGGAGGGGATAAGGAAGGCATTGGGGGGCGCAATCCGCACCGTATTGTGGGGTGGGAATCACCGAGGTTGCCAAGAGCCATATGTTGGATAGTCTTCGGATACCATTGTAGATCTTGAGGAATTCAATTATAACCCGATTAGATACATGTTCTGATATAATGCTACAAGGACACATGAGACATTAAGGCACGCTCCACCCCTTAAATATTTCATGGAGAGTAGGGGTTAAAGGTAAGTATGAGTCCAATATGCTA
Source organism: uncultured bacterium (assembly GCA_964452465.1). Taxonomy (GTDB): domain Bacteria; phylum Armatimonadota; class JACIXR01; order JACIXR01; family JACIXR01; genus CAYVMD01. The sequence goes on from CAYVMD010000019.1 coordinate 34,039, forward strand.
TGAGATCCTACATTCCCTTTACAAAGGATTTTGGGGCATGCTATAATTGTAACGATATAATCCAGAAAAGGCTTATGGCGAAAGAAGTTAAATGAAGTGCCCTGTCTGTGGAAAAGAATGTGGCGAGGAGGACAACTTCTGCTCTCGCTGTGGCGCTAAGTTGAGAGTAGAACGAAAGGAAAGGAGTTTAGAGAGTTTGGATAGGATGATCCAGGATTTTCAGAAGAAAATAGAGGATAATCCCAAGGATCCCGATATTTATTACAATTTAGCTCTTGCCTATGCTATGAAGAAGGACGACCAGTTGGCGATAATCCAGTTGCAAAAGGTCTTGGCCATCGATCCTTTCTTCCCTGATGCCCTGCTCCTTTTGGGGAAGTTGTTTATTCGCCAGAAAAAATACGAAGAGGCAAAGAAATACCTTCTGAAAGCATTGGAGGTAGAACCTAACAGTGAAGCGGAAGAACTCCTCAAGCAAATAGATAATAGATAAGGTAAGATAAATGCGCTTAACCTTTCGGGCGGTTCTTCTGGGCGTTGTGTTTTCCCTTCTGATCGGTTTTTTGTGTCCCTTTGTCGAGGTTTTCAACTGGACCTGTGATTTCACCATTCCCCCTCCTCCCATTGGGGTTATGTTCCTTTTGTTTTTGCTCCTTATACTGAACGGTCTCGTCAGGCTTCGCTTCCCCGAAAAGGCTTTATCACAAGGAGAACTCCTAACCATATATGCAATGTCCATGGTGTCAGCGCCCTTTGCTTCCTTCGGACTCGTGCAATTCCTTATCCCCAGCATAGCAGACCTCCGTTACTTCGCCCGTTTAGAATTGCACTGGGATAAGTTTCTCCGTTACACACCTGCCTACCTTTACCTTCAATCGGATAGGGCGATAGAAGGATTCTTTGAGGGAGGGGGAAAGACGCCCTGGCAAAGTTGGTTGGTGCCCTTGGCGAATTGGCTCCTTTTAGCCCTTGCCATCTATTTTCTCTTTTGGTGCGTGGGAGTGATTTTTAGAAGGCAATGGGTAGAAAGAGAAAAATTAAGCTTCCCCCTTGTAGCTGTTCCCTTGGAAATGCTGAGGGAACCCGAGAAGGGACATGTTTTTAATTCCTTCCTTCGCCACCCTCTAACTTTAACAGGGATGAGCCTCGCTCTTCTTTCCCAGATATCCTATGGGATTTATCACCTTAAGCCCTCCATTCCTCCCTTCGTTCTTCTCCATTATAATTTGATGCGTTTTTTCCCCAACCCTCCCTGGAACGCCATGGAATGGTTAGAGTTAAGCCTATATCCTTCCATACTAGGCATAGCCTATCTGGTTCCCTCGGATCTTGCCTTTAGTTGTTGGTTTTTCTTCCTTGTGGGGAAAATCGAACGCGTGATAGGAAGTGCAATGGGTTTCAGCGCCAGTGGAGAAAGTGGCTTTTGGGCAAGGTTCCCAGGTCTGGAGGAACAGGCTATAGGTTCGTTCCTGGCGTTGTTTTTTCTCATGATCTGGACTGCGAGACATCATTTAAGGGATGTCCTCCTCAAGGCTATAGGAAAAGAAAACATAGATGATTCCCGCGAACCCTTATCCTACCGGGGAGCCGTGATTGGTAGCATCTTAAGCCTCGTGATTATCTTATTTTGGTTAAAGCGCGCTGGCCTGGGATTTCTTCCTTCCTTCTTTTTCCTTGGGATCTTCCTCGTCTTCTCCCTTGTTCTCTCTCGGATGAGGGCAGAAGGAGGACTTACCTGGCTCAATGTGCCGGATCATCCCAGCAACATGTTAGTTTCCGCCCTGGGTGTAGAGGGAGTGGGAGAGCGAAACCTCACCATTCTTTCCTCCCTGAAATTTTTAGAAGTAGATGGCAGGGGCTACATTATGCCCTCCCAAATAGAGGGAATGAAGTTCTGGGAGGGAGGGCAACGCGGTTGGCTTATGAGCTTGGCCATCTGGTTAGGGATCATAGCCTGCATAGCCACTGCGGTGCCTACCACGGTGAAGCTCTACTACACCTATGGCGCAGGTTCTGCCAAGGCGGATAGGTGGAGGGTAGAAAGCGGAGTTTGGGCTTTTCGAGAACTCGCTTCCTGGCTTAACATCCCACCCCATCCCAACCCCTATCGCTTCCTCTATTCATTAATAGGGGCATTTGTCACCCTTGTTCTGGGTCTTTTAAGGTTTCGTTTTCCCTGGTGGCCCTTCCATCCCCTGGGATACGCAGCGGGGAACACCTTAACTATGCACTTTATGTGGTTCTCCTTCTTTTGGGGATGGCTATTGAAACTAACGGCGATTAAAGTAGGGGGATTGAAAGCGTATAGAAGGGCTTTGCCTTTTTTCTTGGGGCTGATTATGGGAGAGGTCATAGGTAACGGTTTTTGGGCGCTTTTACAGGCGATCTTTGGTTTTCACGGGTTCGCTTACAACCCAGGGACCCCTTAGGAACCTATATCTGAAGCGAAGCGTTATCGAGCAACCTGGTTTTACCTATGCGAACCGCGAGAAGTAAGCGTGCTTCCTTGTCTATTTCTTCAACATCTTGCAAGGTATAGGGATCGACTATTGCGATATAATCGATGGATTTCACCAAGGGTTCCGCTTTGATCATCCTTTCTACCTCTGCCTTTATTACTGCGCTATTTTTCTCTCCCTTGCGAACGAGTTCCTGAGCAAGGGAAAGGGAACGATAAAGGACGGTCGCTGATCCCCTTTCCTCAGGAGAAAGATATACATTACGAGAGCTCATTGCCAACCCATCCCTTTCCCGCACGATGGGACAAGGAACTATCTCTATATCCAAATTCAAGTCCCTCGTCATTTTCTCTATTATGCGAAATTGCTGATAGTCCTTCTCCCCAAAGTAGGCTTTATGGGGCGCAACGATGTTGAAGAGCTTGAGCACCACAGTCGTAACTCCCCTAAAATGTCCAGGACGAAACTGTCCACACAAGATGTTGCTCCAGCCTTCTACCTCCACATAGGTAGCATAGCCAGAAGGATACATCTCCTCGACCGAGGGGATGAACACCACATCTACCCTTTCTCTTTCTGCCAAGGCTTTATCCCTTTCCTCGTCGCGAGGGTATTCATAATAATCCTCCCCCGGGCAAAATTGTATGGGGTTGACGAAAATGCTCACCACCACAAACCCACACTCGTTCCTCGCCCTTCTCATCAAGGAAAGATGCCCCTCGTGGAAATACCCCATAGTGGGGACAAAGCCTATGATCTTTCCCTTCTCCCTT
>CAYVMD010000020.1:0-35288 GCA_964452465.1 uncultured bacterium
GCCTCCATAGAGGAAGAAACTGACATCAGCCCCCAAACAGGAGGCGAGGGCGAGGATCTCTTCTCTTTTCACATCGAATAAGCGAGCAAGAGCAAGGAGGGTTGCCCCTGCATCGGCACTCCCTCCCCCTAAACCTCTCCCGATGGGGATCCTCTTCTCCAAATGCACTACAACCCCTTCCTTTATCCCGAACCTTTCCCTGAAGAGGTGAACTGCCCTCCAGACTAAATTCCCCTTCCCCGAGGGCACATCCTTGCTATCACAAATGACCTCTATTCCCTCCCCTCCTATCCTAACCTTTAGCCTGTCGCAAAGGTCTATGCTTTGAAAGACGGTCTCTATCAGGTGGTAATCACCGCTTTTCCCCACTACCCCCAAATATAAATTCAACTTTCCTCCTACGCAAAGTTCTACTTCTTCGCCCAAAGGTAAAGGCATCTCAATTCCTCCCAATCCAACTCCTCCGCCCTCCTCTCCAAGGGAAAGGGAGGGTTAGAAATGGGGTAGCCCAAGATCCGAAGGATATTCTTCAGAGTCTTTCTTCTATGTTGGAAGAGCTTCCTTATGAAATCGAAGAAATCCTCCTCGTCCTCCACCTCCACGGGAGGGGAAGAACGAGGGAAAAGGCGCACCACCCTTGCATCCACTTCGGGTGGAGGATGGAAGGCACCTCTGGGGATGCCGAACAGAACCTCTACTTGGAAATGATAATTGACAAACAAGGACAAGGGAGTGATATTGTGGGATGGAGGAGGCCCCATCTTTTCCGCCACCTCCCTCTGCACCGTGAGGACCGCAAGGGAGATATGAGGCTTCCAAGAGCAGAGCTTATCCAGAATGGGGGCGGTTATGGAGAAGGGGATGTTGGAGACGACCTTGAAGGGGATCTGGATATGTTCAGTTATATCCTCCAGGTTCATCTTTAGGAAATCGGTCCATAGGATGACGACATTATGGCAATTCCGCAGGTTCTTAGTGAGGAAGGGCTTGAACCTTCTATCTATCTCCACCGCAAGAACCTTTCTCGCTTTCCTCGCTAAGAATGCGGTTAGATTTCCTATCCCCGCCCCTATCTCCAGGACATCCTCGTCCTTCTCTATTTTAGCGGAAGCTGATATACGGGAGAGGTAATAGGAATTTAGGAGGAAGTTTTGTCCCTTCTTCTTAAAGAGGGGAAGCCCTATAGGCTTTCCGCTTCTCACTCCAAGATGAAGACCTTCACCAATCTCCTTCCCCAGCGCCTTACTTCTGCCCGGGATTTCATGAATAGATCTATTCTATTACCTTTTATCGCCCCCCCGACATCTTCCGCGAAGGCTAAACCATAGCCCTCCACATAGAGCAAGGTGCCCAATTTTATCACCTTGGGATCGACCGCGACTATGCCATATTCCGTTCTCTTTCCCGTGGCGGTCCACCTATTCACTCCCTTATCACCAACGCAATAGGCGGTTGCCAGCATCTGCCTAACCTCCCTCACCCTGCTCACTCCCCCTCTCGCCGAGGGACCCTTGCCTCCTCCCATGAGGATGACGCGTGGAAGGGGAGGATGGAGGACTCTCTCGCCCACCTTTTTCTTCTCCTCTTTCCCTCCGTGTTTTATTATCTCATACCTCACCTGTTTCAAGCCCGGCTTCCCCTCCTTCAAAACCACCCTTACACCTTCCCTCAACTTCTTCTCCACTTTTATCTGCACGGGAGGAGGGATTTCCTCTATGAGTGTCAACCTCTCCACCTCTTGCCCTATCCCTGCTATCACCACCCCCAAAAGGAGAATGCCTACAAAATACCACCCTTTTAGTCGTAGAATAACGCTTCACCTCCAAAATAGATTTAGCACACTTGCCTGCTTTTTATAGGATAACGGGGATTTTCCATTTGTCAAGTCAATTTAACTCTAAAAAGGAGGGGTAAGGGCATTAGCCCTTACCCCTCCTTTCGAATTGCTCATCGCCTATCTTCGTCCGTTGCCCCACCAACCGCAACCCGCCGCCCAGACTCGCGTATCCCAGTTGGTCACGCACTGCTGGGATGCGAACCACTTCACATGTCCATCGGCGAAGACCACATTGCCTCCACCACTGTGGCGTGCGTTCTCATCCTTTCGGCGGTCGGGATTGCAACCAGCTGCGCAAACATTGGCATAGCCTATACGCCAACCGCTGTTCATCAACCCAGAGCAATCGGCAAGAACGGGGGCAATCGCTGGTTCGGGTATGTTCGCCAGTTTGGACCTGTCCAAGGCAGAGCAGTTAGCATATTGCCTGTTCTCGGGGTAGGAATTTTGGATGTTCTCGGAGTAGCCATAGGACAACTTGAAGTTGGGAGGTGCCCATCCAGCAGCTATCATGTCGTTAACCGCATGATGGGGGATGCTCCCATTCTGGCAGTTACCTGCCTGACCGTTTCCGCTTGGGCATGCCCATACCTGCCAGTTCTTCACATAGGGCTGGAGCCGGATGTAGTACTGGAGGTTGTTTACGGGGTCCCTGCGGTTGCACCAAGTGGTAGCAACGGGTAGCGACTCATCCCAATCCTGCGCATACATCATCAACGCCGTCCCTATCTGCTTCAAATTGCTCAGGCACGCTGCCTTCCTAGCGTTTTCCCTTGCTCGGCTGAATACTGGGAAGAGTATCGCAGCGAGGATAGCTATGATGGCTATCACAACGAGCAACTCTATCAAGGTAAAGCCTTTCTTCCATCGGGTCATTCTCTTCACCTCCTTTCCGTTAAAAATTTAAAACTTAGTTTACCACACAGCCATTATCCCGTCAAGAAAATTTTTTCATCCCAAATCGATTTTCCGCCCTCCTATTCTATCCAACTTCCTGCGCCATAAACCTTTTCAGGCGGACATTACCATAAGGATAACATATGTGCCTCCTTCTAAATCTTACATCAATTAGGCTCATCCTTTGTAAAGCAAAGGGGGCTTCTTCTTATCACGCAGGAAATTTATTCTATTAAACTCCTCGCCTTGTCCTGCATCCTCCTCCCAAAATATCCCAACAGGAACTCCCTTTCGTCCAGCAATAGCCGTATAAGACGCACCAATTCCTCCTTCCCACCCATCCTGAAGGGCGAGAAGGCAAGGCAATTCCCCTTCTTCAGAGCGGAAAGCAGATTATAGCATCCCTCCTCCTTGCTGAAGAACACCGTCCTTTGGGGCTGAGAGAAGATGCCGGTGGAAGTGGAGGAAACCCCTACCAACGGTTGCTTTGCAACGCCTTCCCTCATTTCCCAGGCGTCGAAGGATACATCCCCAAAATTTCCTCCCTTCCCCAAGATACAAAGTCCTCCCCCCTTATGAATGGCGGAGACGACATCCTTCGCCTCCCCGCTTACATCTATCCTATCCATGCTCGCCAAAGCGATCACCTCCCCCCAAGGAAAGCGAAGCGTTTCCCCCGGGATCAGGCTCAACTTCCAGCTCCTCTCCCCCACGAGCCAAAGCGCCTCCTTAGCTCCCTCCCTCGTTCCCACATCCGTTATGGCGAGGAAATCGCAGAAGGACCCCATTGCGGAAAGGCACAACTCTTCTGGGGAGCACTTCCCTTCCGAGGCGTTGGTGAAGGATTGTAAATCTCCAACGAACATCTTCCTTTCCCCCAAATTCTCCACCATCTGCCAAAGCACATCCCCCGCCAACCTCGTTCCCTCCCCTTCGCCCACAACAAGGAGCACCCTCTTCCCCCAAATCCTCCGCGGCAAAAGATATGCCTTGCGGGGAGGCTCGGGGAGCTTATATGCCCCCAGCAATTGCTTCATCGCCAAAGGACCAACTATCACTACCTCCTTATACCGATTAACCTCCTCCATCCTCACTACCTTCCCTCCCAATTTCCCCGCCAATAGGTTAGCGGTCCTCATCCCTATTTCATCGTCCTTCCCCGCATAGAAGCAGGCATTGGGAAAATCGAAGGAAAGGATCTCCCCTATATCCTCCACCAAGATATCCGGCTCCAAGGAAGAGGGGAGCATATCCTGGGGCGGTGTTTTCTTGCCGAGGAGGCAATCCAAAAGTTGAAGGGCGATGCCCTTGTCCAAAGCCTCCACTATCCACAACTTATCCCCTTGCAGGGAAAACATCCTCACCCCTCCAGTGGGGGAGACAACAGCCATCCCCTGCCACCCCTCCCCCGCTACCTTCTCTTGAACTCCTCCCCAACTGGATAGGAGTTTCGCCATTTGGGAAGAGAGGATATCCCCATTGGGATGCTGGAGAAAGGAGAGGCTGACGATGGGAAGGGAGGCATAGAAAAGGGTCAACCTCTCCTCTCGCCCCTCTCCTTCCCACTTATTGCGTTCCCAAAGGTAGGAATAAAGGGGAGAGGTGGCTAATTGGAGGAGGGGGAAACGCGCGTAATCGATGCCCTTCTCATCCCTCCTTATCAGGGCGGAGGAGCTCCTCATCACCTCTACATCCTCCTCCGCCTCCCAAAGGTAGATCCTCGCCAGGATGGCCGAATCTTGCTCCCTGCTCTTCGCCTCCTCTCCCTTTTTCCTGATCTCCTCTATAAGCGAGTTCGCCCTCTTCTCCCAGGCTTTCCCTTGAAGATAGAGGACGGAGGAACGCCAATCGCTCCTTTTGCCCGCCTCTCCCAATGCCCCTTCCATCCTCTTCATCTCCTCCTGAAGGGAGAAGGCAAGCCCCTCCGCGTCGTATTTCCTCAATTCCAGGGAAGATCTGTGAACTTCGCCCCCTTCTTCCTCCAAATCCGCCTCAACCGAATAAACGCCCTTCCCCTTTCCCCGGGCGTCCCAATGGACGAAGAGAGGATGAATGCCCTTTGCACGCTCCAAATCCTCGTCCTTTTGGAGGAGGACCTCCTCCCCTTTCTTAAGGGAGAAATGTAACTTGCCCCTCACTTCCCGCCCACAAACAAGCCAGAGGGGGATATCGACCTCCTCCTCTCCTATATAGAGGGGAGAGGGGGCGAAGAAAAGGAATACCTCTCCCGGGGAGGGTTGGGAGGCAAGCGTCACCTCTCCCAACGAGTTAGCTTCCCTTCCCAGTCCCATTCCCTCCTTCCATCCCTCTGCCCAGGAGAGGTAGCCTCGGTAACCTCCCAGGTCGGCATCGTTGACCACCGCATTAAAGGGAAGGGAAGTTCCCTCCTGAGGGGTTATGCCCAGGGAAGACCAGGGGATGGCAACCTCGATTTGATAGCCATTATCGAGGGATTTAACCGCAAAGGGGAAAAGTTCCTCGCTTTCTACTCCGTTCTTGTAAACGAACAACTTCTTTTGGCTTAAGGAATAGGTTATCTCCAGGGGAGGGATATAGAATTGGATGCTCTCCCACCAAGCCTCTCCCTCTTGGGTAGGGATATCATCGTGCACCTCGCTGGCTATGTAGAGGGAATTGACATCCCAGGCAAGGTATACTTTCGCACCGATGTCCCAAGGACCCCGCCAAAGGTAGTGAGGAATGCTCCCCCTCTCGAGGAAGATGAAGCCCTTGTCGGAGAACTCGCTTAAATCCCCATCTATAACTGGGGGCTTCTCCACCAACCAGGCGCTATAGCGAGGTTGGGGGAAGGCAATTCCCCCCATCAGGGCGAAAAGAAACAAAAATCTTGTCAATTTCACTCACAACACCTCCCTCCCTCCATTTTATCCTTGACATAGGGGTAGTCAATCATCTATTTTCGACGCTCTATCTTTTAGAGCAATGCGCCCAAAATCCCTCCCTTTTCAGGTCTTCAGCCTCTCTTTCCCCAATCCCTTCTTACCCCAACCCCCTTCCCTGGAGCAATTGGACCTCTCCATCTATTGGGCTATGCGGACAACCGATCCCACCGTCAGGGCGGGAATAGAATTCCTCCGCCTCTCCGTCCTATCCCGCCTCGTCGGCTACCGCAACCCCCAGGAGCCCCAGATCGAGGAATTCGTCCGACAAACCCTGGAGGAAATGGAGGGGAAGCTCCACGATGTGGTTTATGAATTGCTGTCCGCCCTCTGGGCGGGCTTCGCCCTTGCGGAGATAGTCTCCCAGCCCCAACAGGAAAGGATGGGGATTAAGAAGGTAAAGGTCCTCAATCCCGTCTCCATTTATCCTTCCGGCATAGAAATTGACGAAAAAGGGCGGATAGGGCGCATTGTGCAGAAGGTGGGGTTGGAAGAGATAGAATTACCGCTCGAGCGCACCATCCTCTGGTCCTTCGGAGGGGAATTTCAGAACCCCTGGGGCTCTTCCCTCCTTCGTCCCGCCTATCAGCATTGGTTGATCAAGCAGGCCCTCATTCGCCTCTGGAACACCCATCTGGAAAGGCAAGCAACTCCCCTCGGCATAGTGAACATCCCCCAAGCGGAAATGCCAGCTTACTGCCCCATCCATGGGAAGCAGGAGCGAGCGATGGAGGTCATGAGGCATATAATGGAGGACCTCCGCAATCGTTCCTCCCTCATTCTCTCGGGGGGAGCGGAGGTATCCTTTGAGAAGATGCCCGCCCAGGGGGAGCTCTTCGAGAGCGCCATCCGCTACCACGATGTCCAAATCCTCCGTGCGCTCCTCATCCCCTCCCTTCTCGTCTCCGAGGCAGAGTATGGCACAAGGGCACAGGCGGTGGTCCACCAAACCGCCTTCCAGATGATGATAGAGGGGATAATCAGGGAGTTGAAGGCGGTCTTGGAGGAACAATTATTCCGCCGACTGGTGGAGCTAAACTTCGGGGAAGCCCGCTCTTGGGGCAAGGTGGTCTTCAAGAGTTTCGCGGATACCGATTACGCCACCTGGGCGGATGTGCTTTCCAAATTAACTAAAGCAGGCTGGCTATCGCCCAAGAAGGAAGAAGAGATGAATAAGGTGAGGGAGATCATCGGTTGGCGATAACCTCCTTCACCATCCTTGCCCTCACCCTATCCCTCTCCGCCATCTTCAATTTCCTTCCCTCTCTATATTGGAGAAGGGTGGGACGGATGAGGAAGAGGAGCTTGTCCAAAACCCCTAATGGGATATCCAAGACCCCCATCGCTGAGCCGAGCCTTATCAATCCTATTAGTTGGGTAGCGGTATAAGTGGAGAGGGATTCAGCGGACAAGAGACGAGCATAGGCAAGCGATATCTTCTCCACTATATCGCTTTTGGAGAACAGGATCTCCCTTTCTTCCAACTCCCTTTCCTTTAACCTTCGCAAAGCTTTCCCCATGCTTTCCTGAATTTCCTCCTTCTTCATGTGACCACTCTCGTTGGAGATCTGAAAGAAAAACCCCACCGCCTCGCTTCCTTCTCCTAATAAGCCCCTTATTTCCAAATGGGAGGGCAATTCTCCCCCTATTCCTTCCCTCCCCCTCCTCAGGGCAAGGGCAGGGAGGTGGAGGATTGCAGAGAGCCTCAATCCGCTTCCAAAATTTAAGGGGGAAGCGGTGAGATATCCCTCCTGGACAAGGGCGAAAGGACAGTGTTCCCCCCATTTTGCCTCCAGGGCGTACGCCCTCCTAAAGCATTGCTCCAAATCCTTGCCCAATACCGCTATCCTCAAGTGGTCCTCCTCGTTCACCATAACGCTCAGTGCCCCATCGGGGGAAGCAAAGAATGCCCTTCCAAAGGTTGGAGCCCTGGCGAATTCCCTGCTCATGATCTGCATCTCGGCGAAGGCGTTCTTCTCCAGGGGGGAAAGAAAAGAGAGGGGAAAATGGAAGAGAAAGGGAAAATCGCCCTTCTCCCGAGCCTCGCTGACCAACGCCCTCACCCTGTCCAATTCCTCCTCCGTCGCCAGATGGGGGAAAGGAAAGCCCCGGAGATTCCTCGCTAAGCGAGCGCGGGCGGAGAGGCAAACGGAGTCCGCCTTTCCCTCCAACCAGAGAGGTTTAACCCCCCTTACCTCCACCAACACCTTTAATAGACCGGCTCTCCTTCTTGCTTGACATAATTATGGAATGCTTCCATCAATAAAAGGGTTATCCTCCCCGGCACCCCTTCCCCTATCTTCCTGCCGTCCACCTCTACGACGGGCACGACTTCCGCTGCCGTCCCCGTGAGGAAGCACTCATCCGCTGTGTAAACTTCATACAAGGTGAAGACCCTCTCCTCGGTGGGGAGTCCTCTTTCCCTTGCCAATTGCATAACCACCTGGCGGGTTATCCCCGGAAGGGCTCCCACATATAAGGGAGGGGTGGCGAGCACCCCGTTTTTTACGACAAAGATGTTATCCCCAGTTGCCTCCGCTACATAGCCGTCTATGGAAAGCATTATCGCCTCGGGCACGCCCGCCCGGTTCGCCTCTATCTTCGCTAGTATGTTGTTGAGATAGTTGAGGGATTTAATGTTTGGATTCAAAGCCTGGGGAGGATTTCGGCGGGTGGAGACCGTTATTATCCTCATTCCTTCCCTGTAAACTTCCTCGGGGTAAATGGCTATCTTATCCGCGATTATAACCACCGTGGGATTGGGGCACTTTTGGGGGTCGAGCCCAAGATCTCCTTCCCCTCGGGAGACGACTATCCTGATGTAGCCATCCCTGATGCCATTCACTCTTACCGTCTCCAGGGTAGCCTTTACCATCTCCTCCTGGCTAATGGGGATCTCCAGGGAGATGGCACGGGCGGAAGCATAAAGGCGTTCTATATGCTCCCGAAGTTTGAACACCTTCCCTTCATAGGCTCTTATCCCCTCGAAGACGCCATCGCCGTAGAGGAAGCCGTGATCGAATACCGAGACCTTAGCTTCCTCCTTGGGCACGAATTTCCCGTTCAAATATATCAGCATGGTCACTCCTCCTTCAGCGGGACTTCTTCTCCATTAAGGAGATTAGGTGCATTATTCCTTCCCTCAATTCTGTGTGGGTTATGCTCCCCCCTTTGAAATCCGTTTGGAGCAATTTGTTCATCTCCTGCAAGATCTCCATCCTGCTTCTCCCCTCAGCGAACCATTGTTCTATATCATGCTTCAATTTCTCCAACCTTATGCTGGGGATACGCCTCACCAATTTTTCTAACCAGTCCACAACCTCCCCATAGGCGCTCGTCCTTATATCCTGCCCCTCTTCTCCCCCCAAAGCCTCGAACATCCCCGATTCAGGACGATAGTAGACGCTCCTTTGGGAGGTAGAGCCCCCGGGGGTTTCATAGACGAGGGAGAAGACGAGGGTTAGGTCTTCTCCCTCTCCCCAGGAGTGAACCTCCCAGCGCAGGTTGCCATAGGTTACCATACCTCTAAAAAGTCCTAGTCGTTTCTCAATTTCGCTCAGGAAGGCTTTCCATTTTTCCATCGGGTGTATTTCATATTTTAGAAAGCCATCCCCCATTGGTCAATATAAAAAGGGCACAAGGGAAAAATTTTTCTCGGGGAAATTTTTGGGGAGAAATCTGGGGGAAGAAAGAAAGCGGGGGCAAGCCTTATAACCTGCCCCCGCTTCGCTCGCCTTTACAACGACCTATCCCAGTAGAGGGGATCCCTCAACTGCTCGGGCGTGGAGAATTTCACATGCCCATCGTAGAAAAGGTAATTAGCTCCTCCATTATGTCTGCGAACTTCGTCACCACCTGGCCATCCATTCACCCAAGCATCTATGGTGATCCCGATACTGGGATTGGGACCGGTAACGACGCAGGCTGAATCGGAAGCAGCGATTATCTCAGCGGGGCGTCGGAGGGCAGCCTCCGAGAAGTTGCGAGTATTCGCCTCATCAGTGGGCCAAGCGGTGAAGTACCAGTTGTAGCCGTATCCACCATTATAGCGATGCCTCTGCTCTATAGGGACCCCTTGATCGGAAGGGAACGCTTCGCAAGCCCATGAGGAACCCATACACCACCAATCGTAGTTGCTGGAGGGGCAGCGGAGGATTTGCCAGTTCTTGATGTAGGGTTGGATAAGCACCATCCACCAGGTGCGATAGCCGGTATTAGGATCCCAGGAATACATGGGCACGATCTTCTCATCCCAATCCTGGGAATACATCCTCATCGCCAGCCCGATCTGCTTCAGATTACTGGCACACGAGGCTTTCCTCGCCATTTCCCTTGCCCGGCTGAATACTGGGAACAGAATTGCTGCTAATATAGCAATGATAGCTATGACCACGAGCAATTCTATCAAGGTAAACCCTTTGCTTCGTCGCATTGTTTTCTCACCTCCTTTCCTTTTAAATTAATCTAAAGCCTTCTAACCCACTAATTATATGATACTACACCTTAAAATTTTAGCAATATTCTTTCAAGCAAGGGCGAATTCCCTATGTAAAGCCCTTATCGCGCGGGGGGCATCGCTATCGGTGAGGAGGACGGAGGCGGATAGACGAGAATCCGCTATTTGGAAGAAGGGGATCTCCTCCCGATTGAGGACCGATAGCATCCTCGCCATCACCTCGGGGAGAAGGGAGGGGTGGGAGAAGATAACCGAAACCAAGGAGGTGTTCTCCCTGATCTCCACGGGGACCACCCTTACCTCCACAACTTCCTCCAATTTCGCCAATTCCTCCTTATGGATGGAGAAGGCGAGGCGATCGGAAGTGGTATCGAAGAGATACACCCTCGGCTTTCCCCTTTGGGTTATGGGGATGGTCACTCCATCGAAGAGTCTCTTGACCTTCCAGAGATTCTCCCTGGTTACCGCAAAGGTGATGGTCTCCTCGCTCATAGCGGTGAGATAAGCGTTTATTCTCATCCTCCCCAGCATCTTGTAGACCTCCACCTCCACATAGGGCTTATCCTCCCTATCGACTTTTATGTGGAGCTAGGCAATCACTCCTAAGTTGGTTATAGCGGTTACCCGTTCCTTCTCCTGGGGGGATAATTCCTCATGAGGTATTATCAAAGAGCCGGGATGATCGTTGTGGGTGTTCCTAACTACAAGGTATACCTTATGCTCCATAGCTATCTCCACCGCCCTGGGATGCACCACCTTCGCTCCCTGATGCGCCATTTCGCTGACCTCCTCGTAGGAGAGGCGAGGGATAACCCTTGCCTCCCTCACCATAGATGGGTCGGCGGTCATAACCCCATCCACATCGGTATAGATCTCCACCCTCTCGGCGTTCAGCGCTGCCCCTAAAGCGGAAGCGGTGGTGTCGGAGCCCCCTCTCCCCAAGGTGGTTATGTCACCATGTACTTGGGGAGGACTAGCCTCCGTTATCCCCTGGAAGCCTGCTACCACGGGCACGTATCCTTCCTCAAGGAGGCGATGGAGATATTCCGTTTCTATGCGCAGGATGCGAGCGTTTCCATATTCCAGGGTGGTTATTATGCCCGCCTGTCCGCCGGTTAGAGCCTTCGCCTTTATCCCCAAACTCTTGAGGAGATGGGACATGACCACGGTGGAGATTATCTCCCCGCAGGCAAGCATCATGTCCTTCTCTCTCGGCTCGACCTCGACGCCCTCCGCTATGTCCTCCAAGAGGGAGAGGAGGGTATCGGTAGCGTAGGGCTGAGGCTTCCTTCCCATGGCAGAGACCACCATAACGGGGACGAATCCCCGCTGAATAGCTTCCACTACTTTCTTTCCCGCCCGGAGGCGCCCCTCGGGCGTAGCGAGGGATGTTCCTCCGAATTTCTGCACTATTACTCGCATTTTATCCGGCATTGGGAAAAGACCTCCCCTAATCCTTCGACCGCGTCCCGCAACCGTCCTTCGTTAATGAGGCAGGAAACGGAATTGTAGGAATCCCCTACCTGCAAAACCTCCGTCCTTTTATTCAGCATAGCCTCCAAGATCTGCACCATGATCCCGAACAAGTCGCGCATATCAGGAGCGTAGACGGTTACGAGGGCACAACCCTTAATAAGGCGTGGATCATAGCCCATGCTTTTTAATTTATTCATCGCCCTTTCCCCATCCGCTTCGGGGAAGGCAAAGGTCAGCACATTCTCGTGGATCTTGGGGATGGAGAAGGAGATCCCTTCCTCCGCCAATGCCCCCAATATCCTGCTTACCTCCCGCCACCCCTCCAATATGTCCACCCTTATGCAGGCATAACCCCTGTGGCATTCCACCTCACTGACAGCCCTTGCTTTCTCGAACTCCTTTGCCATCTTCGTCACCACCTTTTCATCCTATTTTCAAAGGAGAAGTTATCTTCTGGAGGAGAGCTATCGCCGAGAGGACCGCCAAGAAACTCGTGCGAGGGTTGGTAGGGGAAGGCAAATTATCCACCCTTACCTCTAACCTCCCGAAATCCCCCTCCATCTCCAAGATGTGTGTGTTAACCCCCGCTTGGGGATCCGCTATGATACGCACCCAGGTCCTATCCGCCCCTACCCCCGCCAAGGATAACGCTCCCGCTACATTTACATTCTGGGGGAAAAGCCTCACCGCTTCCCGCGCCCAGCCCTCGTATATAAGCGTCGCCGAGGGTAGGAATAGCAAATCCATCCCCTTCTCCTTTACATAAGGAGCATCCTTTAGCCCCTGGGGGGGCTTGATGGTGGTGAGCGTTACCTTCTTTATTTCCCCTACCCTCGCCGATTGCACCCCGTCCAAGCCAGCGATAGCGCCCGAGGGAATGTATATCCTACAGCCCGTTTCCTTCGCCCTCTCTATCAAATCCTCTCTGCCCACCAATCCTCCCACGCTCATGATCATTATCTCCTTCCCTTTTTCCACCACTAAGGGCAACAACTCCCCTACTGCTCCCTGGGAAGCACATTCCACCACCAGGTCCACCTCCTCCGCCATCCGTGCGGGGGGAAGGGGTTGGGGGGAAAACCTCTTAAGGGAGGCACACAGCGCCTCTATCTTTTCCCTATTTCTATCCCAAACAGCAATTAGTTCCCCCTCCACAACACCTTCATCTATCGCCTGGCAAATCTGGCTTCCTATAGTCCCGCACCCCACTACCCCGATCCTCAATGGTCTCATAACCTTACCAGTTCCGCCATGTTATTACAATTCACTCCCCCCGCGTTAGCATCGTCCGTATCCAAATGCATCTGAAGGAGATATCTCTCTGAGACCCTAACCAACACATTGGTGTAGATAACCCCCCTTTCCCCCTTTACCTTCACGCTCACCAATTCTCCATCCTTTATCCCCAGCCTCTCCGCATCCTTGGGAGGGGTATGGATATGGCGAGCCTGGATTATTGCTGCTGGCTTATAGATGGAGCCCCTGGGACCTACTAGCGTCACCGGCGCGGCCCCCTCCAAATCGCCGGGGAATTTATAGGGAGCGTCCACCCCTATGGATATGCAATCCGTTCTGCTTATCTCCACCTGCGTTTGCTTCCTCAAAGGCCCCAATATCCTCACCCGCAACGCTCCTCGCGGTCCTACGACCAGGACCGTCTCCGCGGAAGCAAACTCCCCGGGCTGATAGAGGTCCCTCTCCTTCCTCAATTGATAACCCTCTCCGAAGAGGGCATAGAGGTCCTCCTGGCATATATGCATATGGCGAGCGGAAACCCCAATAGGAATGAGGTTGTCTTGACGCTCCAAGACGCGTCTGCGGAGGCATTCCTCACATCGCTGTAAACCAGCGATCTCCTCTGCAACCTTCTCCGCTATCAACCTTGCTAACTGTTCCTCGTTTATCATCTCGCCTTTCACCTTTCCTAAAGAAATTTAATAACCATCAATATTTTAGTCAATCTCTATTCTCTAAATCAAAGCCATCGCTTCCTCCTGAAATAGAAGTACATCCCTAAGCCAATAAGGAACATTACGGATAATACGACGGGATACCCCCACTTCCATCCCAACTCCGGCATAAACCGGAAATTCATCCCGTAAATTCCCGCGATAAAGGAAAGGGGCATGAAGATGGTGGCTATTATCGTCAGGACCTTCATAACCTCGTTGAGGCGATTGCTGATGCTGGAAAGGTAGATATCCAGCATACCGGAAAGCATGTCGCGTAGGGTCTCCGTCGCTTCTATGAGATTGAATATATGCTCGTGTATATCCCGGAAATAAACCCGGGGTGCCTCTCCCACCAACGAGGTCTCCCCTCTCTCCAAACGGGCGATTATCTCGCGAGATGCCCAGAGGGCTTCCCTCAAGAGAAGGAGTCTTCTCTTCAAATCCTGAATTGACCTCACAATTTTGGGCTCCGGGTTGGCTAGGGCTTTCTCCTCCAAGGGTTCTATCTCCGCCCCTATCCTATCGATCACGAGGGAACAGCCATCGATTATCAGATCCAGTAGGGAATAGAGTAGATAATCAGCCCCCGCGCTCCTCAGGACATCCTTTTCTTCTTGGAGGCGCTCCCGCAGGGGTTGGAACAGGTTGCTTTCCCTCTCCCGAAAGGAAATGAGGAGCCCTGGTAGGAGCACGAAACTAACCTGCTCGGGCACTATCCGCTCGCCTTGGAGATGAAACGCCCTCGTCACTATGAAGACATACCCTCCGAAATCCTCCATCTTGGGACGTTGATCGGTGGCTACTATGTCCTCCAGGACGAGGGGATGGAGACCGAAGCACCTACCCATTTTCTCTATCCAATCCACCTGGTGAATCCCCACTAGATCTATCCAAGTTACCCCCGGGATCCCCTTGTAATTTTCGCATTCCTCCGGCGCCTCGAGCAGTTGCTCCTGAAACCGTTCTCCCTCATAATTTATCACCCTTATCCTCGCCTCCCCTTCCTTCTCCCCTATGTAAACCAGGCTCCCGGGCGGGAGGGCGATTTTCCTCTCCCTTTGCTTAAACCTGCGAGGCATACTTTTATTTTACTCAAATTTAAGATATAATGAAGCAGAATTCCCCTTTGAGGTGATGAATTTGGCTTTTTCCTTAGATGAAGTTAGCTTGAGGCTTATCTTGTCCCTCCTCCTCGCCGGGGCGATCGGCTGGCAGAGGGAGAGGGCACAGAGACCAGCAGGATTGCGCACTCATATCCTGGTAGGCATGGGAGCCACCCTCCTCACCCTAACCTCCATCTCCGTGAAGGGGGCGGATCCCATGCGGTTAGCTGCGGGAATAGTGACGGGAGTAGGCTTCATAGGGGCGGGCACCATAATGAGGTCGACACCTACGGAGGTGAGGGGATTGACGACCGCAGCGAGCATATGGATGGTGGCGGGGGTTGGGATAGCGGTGGGAGCGGGGTTTTACTGGGGAGCGGTCTTAACCACCATCCTCGCCTTTTTGACCCTTACCCTCCTAAAAGGGGTGGAGAGGAGGTATACTCGCAGAGGTAGGGAGAAAGTAATAACGGTGGAGGGGATGAATCGCCCTGGTCTATTGGGCGAGGTAGGAACGCTTTTGGGCAAATATGGGATAGATATAAAGGACATAGAGTTGCGGGTGGAGGAGACCTCCGCTACGATGCACTTGAGGGTGGAAATCCCTTCTTCTTGCAACCTGCAAGAGGTGATAGAGGGATTGCAGAGGTTGGGAGGGGTAGCGGTAGTGGAGTTGGGAAGGGAGGAATGATCGGGGGCGAGGCGGACGCCTCGCCCCCCTTGTTTTTATATTTGGGCGGGAGCAGAGGTCGCCGCAGGTAGATATCTTATCCCCTCTTTGTCCAACAGGATGAAGGATGTCTCATATTCTTTCCCCTTTAGAATCACCCTTACCCTTATCTCGTTTCGCTCCTCCACCTCATCTGCGCGCACCGTGAACTGCCACTCGCTTCCCTTCCACTTAACCTCCGACCTCTTCCACCCATCGGGCACTACTACCTCTAGGGAAACTCCCTCGCTCCCCACCTGCCCCCCCTCTTCCTCTAAGAGAGCAATCCCGAGGAGCTTCTCTACTCCCTTTCTTATCGTAGGCTCTCCATAGTAGCGAAAGAGGAGGTAATTATCACCCATCCTCTCTATTGAGGAATGGATGTCCAGGCGTAGCGCCCTCAGCGACTTCTCGTTGCGGAAGAGATGGGAAAGAACATCGGAAGGGATCTCGGTCTCATCGGCGATCTCCACCTTCTGGGAATTCTCCTTCAAGAACTCCTTGCCTACCCGCACCGTCCTCTCCGCCAACTCATCCACCGTCTTTGGGTGGTTGAATTTGCCCGTCTGGGGGCATAACACTATCTCCCTTCCCACTGGCTTCAACCATTCCTCGGGGATGCCCTTCGTCCCATAGAGGATCCCGAGGAGGGAACCAAGGGTCGCCCCCGTGCAGTCCGTATCGTATCCGCAGTTGACCGCCTTGCAAAGTTTATCTCCGTAATCCTTGCCGTAGAGCCATCCCAAGATCATGAAGCCATGGTTGGGTATGGCGTTGCAGGGCTGATGATGTCCGAATAAGGTTACGATGCGCTCCCTCGCCGCATCCCACTTCATCCCCTCTTGCCAACAACGCACCGCCTCTCTTACCACCCTGGCGATGTTACAGGAGATGGGAATGTTGTTAAGTCCTATCTCTATGAGGGTAAGGGGGTCCTGGATGATGAAAGCAGCGCTCTCCACCGCTGCCCAGAACATCTCCCCATACATACCTTCTCCCCCCGCGTGATCCAGGGAGGCATCCATCCAGGCATAGGAGGAAGCTAACTCGGGGTCGCCGGGAGCAATGCAGGCCCAGATCTCGCTGCGGATGGGAGCCCCCATCTCATCCACCCAGTAGTTCTGGAAGGCACCAGAGATGGGAGGTTTTAAACCCCTCTGGAGGTTCCATAGGCAGAAGGAATACTCCGCATACCAGTGCCCGGAGAGGTATTGAAGCCAATGGTCGGCGAGGTCGCGATGGGTCGGCTTCACTCCCCTATCCTCCAACATCTTCAGCCAAACGAGTTGGAAATCGAGATCATCGTTAGGGAGGGGCTTTTCGGGGACGGGATCGTAATAGGTAAGACAATGGACGAACTTCTGCCCCTCATAAGGGGTGCCCAGAGTGCCTCCGATGTTCTTCCCAAGCCAGCAGGCGAGGACCTTATCTTTGTATTCCTCCTCGCTCAATTTGATCACCGCCATATTTCCTACCTCCTTTTAGCGGATTTGAAAAATCTTCTCCCTTATCATAATCGGGAGTTGATAAAGCGTCAAAATATTATGTATAATGGCCTGAAAAGAAAGATGGACATGGCTAAGAGAGGAAGGATGGCGTGGTTCTTCCTGATTGCTTTTCTCTGCTCCTTGGGAGCGAGGGCGACGGTGTTGGAGATTCAAAGTAGGAACTTCTCGATCGACGGGAAGCCAACTTTCCTCTTGGGGATAAGTTATTACGGCGCCTTGGGTGCCTCCAGGGAATTCATTCGGAAGGATCTCGAGGATATCAAAGGGTTCGGGTTTAATTGGCTTCGGGTTTGGGCGGTTTGGAACGCCTTCGGGGACGATGTATCCGCCGTGGACAGGAAAGGTAACCCACGAGAACCCTTCCTCAGCAAGTTGCGGTGGCTGGTCAAGGAGTGCGACAAGCGAGGATTGATCGTGGATATTACCCTCTTTCGGGGGGAGCTCCTTCCCGATCAGGAAGGTCATTTGCGGGCGGTGCGGACAATCGTCAATGCCTTGAAATCCTACCGCAATTGGTACATAGATTTGGCAAACGAACACGATGTGCGCGATGCGAGGTTCGTGAGTTTCGCTGAATTGAAGGTCTTGAGGGACGAGGTAAAAAGGATGGATCCGAAACGGTTGGTCACCGCCTCGGGGACACCCCAAGATAAGGAAACGCTTGAGAGGTATCTCTTCGAGGTGCAGGTGGACTTCATTTCGCCCCATCTCGCCAGAGATCCGGAAGCGCCCCTGCGGACGGAGGAGATAACAAGGCGATGCTTAACCTGGATGGAGGAATTGGGGAAAGTAGTGCCCGTGCACTATCAGGAGCCGTTCCGACGAGGCTACACGAGGGGGTGGGAGCCCAAGGCGGAGGATTTTCTAAAGGATTTGGAAGGGGCGAGGAAGGGGGGTGCGGGTGGCTGGTGTTTCCACAACGGCAGTCAGAGGGATACGCCGGACAACAAGCCCCGCCGTTCCTTCGACATGAGGGAAAAACGCCTTTTCGACCAATTGGACGAAGAAGAGAAGAAATTCCTTAGCCTTCTGAAGGCTAAAAAGTATTGACAAGTTAACAGGGATATAAAATATTTTATAAATAATGGCGTAATAATAACGTATAAAAATGCAGGAAAGGAGGAGAAGCATGAAGGCACGAGGGTTTACGCTGATAGAATTATTGGTGGTGATAGCGATAATCGCTATCCTGGCGGCGATACTGTTCCCTGTGTTCAGCCAAGCGCGGGAAAAGGCGAGGCAAGCGACCTGCTTATCCAACTTGAAGAACATCGGACAGGCAGCGTTGATGTATCTTCAAGATTGGGACGAATATGCCCTACATCAATGCCAGGGAGTAAACGGGAGTTGGGCGAATACGCTCCAGCCTTATGTCAAGAACTGGAATGTATACTGGTGCCCTACCTTGGGTTATCCCGATACAACCGGCTGGGAAGATTGCGTCAAAGCTATCGTCCCCCACTATGGGCTGAATGGATGGGGCACGGCGGAGTACTTCACGGGTTCCTCTTGGCCTTGGCGAAGATACGGAGCCCAGAATCGCCCCGCGGAACGCTGCTGGTTCATAGACACCATCTATTGGAATAAGTCAGAGGGCAGAGGCTACGCTTGGGGCTATTTCACCTTCTGGAACCAGTACTCCGCAGCTATAGATCCCGACTGGGACCTCACGGATTCCCGCCATCAGGACGGTTTTAATGTCCTCTTCTTGGATGGACATGTTAAATATGTAAAGAGGAACCAGGTCTGCCAGGCGGGAAATTACTGGTATAAACTCGAATTCTGGGGCAATGTTTGGAGCCCAACGGATTAAGGAGGAAGGTTTATGAAAAAAGAGGTATCCCCGATAGCGTTTATAATTATCATCGTCGTGCTCATCGCGGTTATCGCCTTCGTGTACCTCAAGGCAACGGGGAAAACGGTTAAGAAGCCCCCTCCCGGGGTTATGCCAATGCCCAAGGCGCCCGTGATGCCCGGAGGGATTGTCCCTCCGCTTATATTACCAAGTCCCCAGCAAGCGCTCCCGGGAAGTTAAGGGCTAAAAGAATCCTGAACCCCTTTTAAAACCCTTCTTTTGAAGAGGGGATATTTCCCTTGCCCCTTGGGTGATGGACTCTATAATTATATATCAACCGCTATGAGGAAGCAGGCATACGACTTCAAATCCATCGAAGAGAAATGGCGGAAGAGATGGGAGCAATCCAACCTTTACACCACTCGGATTGACCCATCGAAGCCAAAATTCTACTACCTTGACATGTTTCCCTATCCCTCCGGCTACCTCCACATGGGGCATGTGCGCAACTATGTCATAGGGGATGTCATCGCCCGCTACCGGGTGGCAAAGGGCTATAATGTCCTCCATCCTATGGGATGGGATGCTTTTGGACTGCCCGCCGAGAACGCCGCCATAAAGCATAACATCCACCCCCAAAAGTGGACCTTCGATTGCATCTCTCGTATCCGCAGTCAGTTCCGTCTCCTTGGCATATCCTTCGATTGGTCACGAGAGATCGCCACCTGCACGCCCGATTACTATAAGTGGACGCAGTGGCTCTTCGTCCAGCTCTTCAAGCACAACCTCGCCTACAGGAAGAAGGCACCCGTTAATTGGTGCCCCTCCTGCCAAACCGTCCTGGCTAATGAACAGGTAAAGGGAGGGCTATGTGAGCGTTGTGATACCCCCGTGGTGAAGAAGGACCTGGAGCAATGGTTCTTCCGCATAACCGCTTATGCTGAGAGGCTTCTCAACGATTTGGACCTCCTCATCGATTGGCCGGAGAATGTGAAAATTATGCAGAGGAATTGGATCGGGGAAAGCGAGGGGTTGGAGGTTTTGTTCCCCGTTAAGGGGAGGGATATCTCCATTCCCATCTTCACCACCCGCCCCGATACCATCTTTGGGGCAACCTTCCTCGTCCTCGCCCCCGAGCATCCCCTTACCCTGGAACTGGTCAAGGGAACCCCCTTGGAGGCGAGGGTTTCCTCCTTCATAGAGAGGGTTAAACTTCAAAGCGAAATGGAAAGGACCTCGGCGGAGAAGGAGAAGGAAGGAATCTTCCTCAATTGCTACGCCATCAATCCCTTTAACGGAGAGGAGATACCTATCTGGACGGCAAATTACATACTTTACGAATACGCCACGGGAGCAATAATGGCGGTTCCCGCTCACGATGAGCGCGACCTCCAATTCGCCCGCCAATATAACCTTCCTGTGAGGATCGTGATCCAACCGCCGGATAAAACCCTTAAGGAAGAGGAGCTCGTCACCGCTTATATCGAGCCGGGCATCCAGGTTAACTCCGGTATGTTCGATGGGATGTATTCGGAGGATGCTAAAAAGGCGATCTCCCAATATGCTGAAGAGAAAGGTTTCGGCAAGATAAAGGTTTACTATAAATTGAGGGACTGGTGCATCTCTCGCCAGAGGTATTGGGGAGCTCCCATCCCCATGATTTACTGCCCCAACTGCGGGATCGTCCCTACGCCCGAGGAGCAACTCCCCGTGCTCCTTCCCCCCGATGTGGACTTCCACCCCACCGGTCCCTCGCCTCTGGCGAGACACGAGGGATTCCTGAACACCACCTGCCCTTATTGCAATGCTCCCGCCAAGAGGGAAACGGACACGATGGACACCTTCGTCGATTCCTCCTGGTACTTCCTTCGTTACACCAGCCCCTTCACCCATAACGCTCCCTTTGATAAAGAGGCGGTGGAATACTGGATGCCGGTCGACCAATATGTAGGAGGGATCGAGCATGCGGTCCTTCATCTCCTCTACTCTCGCTTCTTTACCAAGTTCCTTTACGATTTGGGGTTGGTCCCTTGCCCCGAGCCCTTCCTTCGCCTCTTCACCCAAGGGATGATAACTCTGGGAGGGAGCGCTATGTCCAAGTCGCGGGGTAATGTGGTCACTCCTGACGAGATCTGCGAGAAATATGGAGCAGACACCGCCCGCCTTTACATCCTGTTCATAGGTCCCCCCGAGAGGGATGCGGAGTGGAGCGCACAGGGGGTGGAGGGGATCTTCCGCTTCCTCAATCGCCTCTATCGGCTCTTCCAGGAGAACAAGGACCTTTTCCTTCCCGATTGGCGCTCCCGGCTTTCCTTCCTTTCCCCTGCCTCCAAGAATAAGAGGCAAAAAACTCATCAGACGATAAAGAAGGTAACGGAGGATATCGAAGGTTTTCACTTCAACACGGCGGTCTCAGCGATGATGGAGCTGGTCTCCTCCATGACGGATTGGGCGCGAGAGGAGGAAAAGGATGAGGAATGGCGGATAATCTTCAGCGAGGCTATGGAGATGCTGATCCGCCTCCTCGCTCCCTTCAGTCCCTTCATAGCGGAGGAGATTTGGGAGGAGATGGGGCATCAGGAGAGCATCTACCTGCAGGAGTGGCCGGTCTGGCAGGAGGAACTGCTCCAGATGGAGGAGATGACGCTTCCCATTCAGATAAATGGCAAGGTGAGGGGGACGATAACCGTGCCGGTGGATATAGAGGAGGAATCTTTGTGGGAGAGGATCTTACAGGAGGAAAGGATCCGCCGATACCTGGAAGGCAAAGAGTTGAAGAAGTTTATCGTTGTACCTAAGAAACTGGTCAGCTTAGTAGTGGAGTAGCCGACTCCTCAGAGAAGATAGAAGAGGGAGAAAAGGGCAAGGAGGAAGAGGTAGAAGTAAAAGGTGAGGTTAACCCAGCGGGACAATTTACCCAAGCCCCCGCTGATCAATAGGGAGAAGGCACCAAGGGCAGGATAGAGATAGCGTCCCTGCGCTTCGAAGAAGTGAAGATTGAAACGGATAAAAGCGAGGAAAATGAGAAGGACGCAGAGGATGAGGAGGTATATCGCCTTGATTTGCCATCTTTCCCCTTCCTTCAACCATTTAACTACTCCCCAAAGGGATAAGCAGAGAAAGCCTGCGGCGACCACATAAAAGGGTAAAGGGAGAAAGCGAACCTTGAGGAGGGGCGTCCAAAAACTGGCGAAGCCGGTCGAAAGTACGAGGAGCCAATAACCTCCCCAGCTTACTCCCCTCTCCAGGAAATACTCCGGAGTAGGGCTGGTGGCGAATGCCTCCTGGAATATCCGCCAGCCCAAGAAGTCCCCGTAGAGCAGTTTGTTCCGAAGGAGCCACCAACCACCCAAAAGGAATAAAGGGAGGCAAACATAGAACACCCTCCTCAAGATGAGCCACCAATTCTCCTTTTCCTCCAAAGTTATAAGGATGGAGAGAAGGGAAAGGGGAAGGAGGAGAATGGAAGTCATCTTGCTCAGGAGGGCGAGGGCACCGGTGAAGCCCATCCAAAACCAATCCCCCTCCCTTCTCTCCTTGAGCCAGGAGAGGAGGAGGCAAATGTAAAGGGAAATGAAGACCTCGGCGAGGGAATCGTTGTTGAAGCAAGCGCTGGCAAGGACATGCCCTGGCAGAAGAAGGGGGAAAGCGAATGCTCCAATGTGAATGCTCCTCTTATCGGGGTATAGTTTCTTGGCGCTTAGATAGCAAATGTAAGCGCTAAGGATGGCGAGGCAAACGGTAAGGCATCTACCTAAAGGGCGCCAATTCTCACCCCCCAAAAGGGCTAAGGGCAGAGCGAGGAGATAAAATAGAGGAGGTTGGTGGGACTCATAGTGCCCCGAATGGGGCACCTTGAGGACCGGGAGGTGTTTCTCCCTCCAGATGTCCTCCACATAGAAGAAATGCGCTTCCTCATCGATTCCCTTCCCTATGGGAACCCGGGAGGCATAAAGCACAGCGAGGAGCAAGAAGAGCAAAACAAAGGGAAGAAGGAAGATTTCCTCCCTAGCTTTTGCCCTCTTATCTTTTGACGACCTCGTAGACCCCTTGCCTTTCGGGCTCAAAGCGGAACCTCTCTCCTCTCAATTCGAACCGCACTTCTTCCCTTCCCCCATCCTCTCTAAGCCTGTAGATCATCAGGTCCTTCCATCCCTTGGGCAAATCCCAGGATACCTCCCCTCCCTCTTGGCTATAGGCGAGCCAAATATCCTCTTTGATGGGCAAGAACACATTCCCTCCCTTTCTTATCATCCTTCCCTTGTAGAAGACATTCCCCTCCCTATCCCACCATCCCGATTTATATATTACCCTACCCTCCCGATAATCCTCCATCCTTTCTCCAAGGAAGAGCCTGCTGGGCAGGTTTTCCAGGAGGATATAACTGAGGAATTCCCTCCAATTACCCGGCGTCACATCCATAGTTACCACTCCCCCGTAGTAGCCGGATTGCCCATATATCGCTTTGCCATGCACGCAGAAGGGAACGAAGGGCACGACCTCCTCCCCGGGGAAGAAGGTCTCCCTTATACCCGTGAGGTGCCAGAAGAAGGTTATCTCCCCGAGGAAGGGCTGGGTGAGGAGCTCGGAGGTCACATCTATCCCCTTATCCCGGAACATCCCGATTATCTTCTTCTTAGACTTACAGCTTTCCCTACCGTTGCAGGTATGCTTCGCAAAGCTATATCGTAGGGGGACCGCGGAAAGGACATCTATGTGATATGTCCTTTCGATGGGATAGAGGATGAGGGTTTCCTCCACCCTTTTCTTAGCGTATCCGCCCTCCACATATCTTTTGGGATTTATTATGTAGGATTGACCGCCGGCCCATACCCCTCCCTTAACTAACTGCCCTTCCGGAGTTCGGCAGATGAAGTCCTCGTCCCAGGCGGGACTGTCCATATAGGCGTCGTCGTAATTATCGTGGAAGGAAACGATAGCGTTGTATCTCTTCGCTTCCCTCATCAACTCCAAAAGCCCCTCCCTTCCTCCCAAACGATCGTTCACCTTGTCTATGGCTGGATAGCCAGTATCGTGCCCCCTGAACTGCCATCCCACAAGGTAGACTATCTGACGCATGCCCAAAAGGAGATGATGGAACCTCTGTATTATCTCCAGGGCTTGGGGAAAGGTGGTGATAGGCTGAGCGGACTGGGGTACATCACAGAAGACCTTGTAGACGATGGCATCTTTATAGAAGGGATCCACCCTACCCCTTATCCTATCGTTAACGAAGTGAGCGGCAGAGACCCAATTCCCTTTCAGGAAATGAAGGCTCACCTGAGAGGAGGCTTGGAGAAAGAGGGGAGGGTTGGTGGCAGTGTGGCAATTGAAGTGGACGCCCAACCTCGCTTCCTCGTCCATCACCTCTGCATAAACCCTATCCTCCAGGGAAGGGACCTCCAAAAGGGCAATGCCCTTCTTGCCTTGAAGGCAGGAGTAGGTTAAAGGCGACCGCCAGCACTCGATCCCGAGCAGGTCCCTGTGAGGGAAGGAGAGCAGGCTGTCGACCAACCTTCCTTCCGCCAAGGGAAGGACCAATTTGCCCTTGGGCAAGCCCAAGAGGGGCATATGTATGCTGATCAAGCGAAATTCCCCTTTTACATTCTC
Organism: uncultured bacterium; assembly: GCA_964452465.1. Lineage (GTDB taxonomy): Bacteria > Armatimonadota > JACIXR01 > JACIXR01 > JACIXR01 > CAYVMD01. The sequence goes on from CAYVMD010000020.1 coordinate 24,244, forward strand.
CCATCCAACCGCCAATTCCCCATCCCTCGTTTCAAACCATATATCAAGAGAGATCATCCCCCACCCTTCCCTCCTCGCTTGAAGGCTATAAATAACCTTATTGCCTTTTTGCCGGCTTTGGACATGGAGGATGAAGAAGGGAGAGGGGATGGCGACGAATTTGCCATCGGGAGCCATGAGGATCATCTGGAAATCGGAGGAACCCCCGCCCGCTGAGAAGCGTTCCCCCGTTCGCATGTCCAAGACCTCCCGAATAAGAGGGTAATTCCTCTCCAAAGCAACCCTCAATCCTTTGCCCTCCATGGTGATGAGATTCTCTTTAACCGCCATACCTTGTAGGGCTAAGGGTTCCTTGAACTTCCGTATTATCGGCTTTTGCTCGCCTTTTTCAGAGACCACCTGGAAGGAGAAGACCTCGTATCTGAACCCCTCTCTTTCCAACTCCTCGTTGTCCATCTCGATCCTGCCCTTATCGGAGTAGAAGCCGATGTAGAGGACATATTCGCCCTCGGGGGCATCGGGTGGGATTCGGAGGGTCGATGCTTGCTTGCCTCCCCTTTCAACCTTGCTTCCGCTCGCCCCGAAGACCAAAAGGCGAGGTAGCAAACTGGCGAATGAAAGGCTAGCAGCCAAGGAAAGCAGAAGCATGGGTTTCATCGTCGTTCACCTTTTCCATTATAACCTCTTTACGACGAGATTTTCTCCCCATTTTTATAGTGGGGAGCCCGACTAATGCTTTACGAATTCCTCCTCATTTATTACCATCGATCCAAAAGCAAAGAGCTCAAACCCTTTCCAAGGGAGGGAAAACCTATGCAATTTTGGTTTGCCGTTCTCTCGCTTTTCCTCTTCTGGGGGATTGCCTCCCCTATGGAGGGTTCGGCCATCTCCGTTCTGCTCGAGGATTACGAGAGCCCTTTCCCACCTCGCTTAGAGGGGAGCCAAATCCATCCCCAATCCAAGTTATCCCTTAGCGGGAAGCAACCCTACGAAGGAAAACAGTGCGTGGATTTAGATTATAAATTTGTTGAAGCGCCCGGGCTCCAATACTTGGAGGTGGTATCCCCACATGAGATAAGAAATAGAGCACATTTGCTAAGCGTTGCTGTGCGGGGGGATGGCTCGGGCAATGGGATCATGGTAAGGTTGGTGGATAGGAATGGCGAATGGCATCAATTTTCCTTGGGCAAATTGGACTTCAAAGGTTGGCGCCTCCTCTCCACCTCCTTGAATGTTCCCCACGAACATTGGGGTGGAGATGGCAATGGAACGCTGGAATATCCCCTAACCTTCCATAGCATCGTTCTGGACAGCAATGTGCGCCCTTCCCAGGGGAAAATCGCCTTCGATGCCTTGAGCATCAAAGTGGAGGGGAAGCCGGAGGATTTCGTTGAGGTGTATTTTGTTCCCGCTAAACCGCTGGGCTACTTCTGGGGGAAGGGAAATCCCCCCAGGGGGAAACTATTGGTGAAGGGCAAGGCGAAGGGGCCAGCTACCTTGGAGGTGAGGGTTGTATTGCTGAACCATAAGGAAGAACCCTTAGGGGAGGTATGGCGAAGGAAGGTGACGGTCTCCCAGGGGAAAGCCTGGGAGGCATCCCTCCCCCTGAACATTCGCCGGTATGGCGTTTACTTCCTGGAGGTTGCGCTATCCGGGCAATCCCCTCCCCGTTCCCTCCTCTTGGAGGATTACGAGGGCTCCCCACCGAGCCTGGGAGGCATGCAGATCCAACCCCAATCCAAGGTGACGCTAAGCAGGGGGGAGCCATTCCAGGGAGCACAATGCGCCGAGCTCCATTATCGCTTCGAAAAAGTGGGTGGCTTGCAGTATCTGGAGGTTGTAACTCCCCATGAGATAACCGAAAGGTTCAATAGCCTAAGCGTGGCGGTGCGAGGGGATAACTCCAACAATTTCGTCAGGGTGCGTTTCGTGGATAAGAACGGAGAGTGGCATCAATTCGACCTGGGGAGATTGGATTTTGGGGGTTGGCGTATCCTCAGTTGTGGGCTTTCCGCCCCCCACGGGCACTGGGGAGGGGATAATAACGGGGTAATGGAATATCCCATAACCCTCCACAGCATCGTCCTGGATAGCCCGGTGCGTCCCTCGGAGGGAGATGTTGCCTTCGATGCGGTGACTCTTTGGGAAGCTCCACCCCCTCAACCGAAGCGTTTCTCCATTTGCTGGTTGCCGGAGCCCGCCCCCACCTGGAAGGAAAGCCCCTTTGGAGTGTGCACCCACTTCGGACAATTCAAGCACAAGGTACCCGATACCTTGGAACTCTTAAAGCGAATGGGGGCGGGTTGGATTCGGGACGAACTATACTGGGGAGCAATAGAGAAAGAGGAGGGCAAATTCCAACCCCCTCCCTACTATGACGCTTATATGGAAGCGGTAGGCAAGTTAGGTCTACAACCCCTCATCATCTTCAGTTACAGCAATCCCAATTACGACGAGGGGAAGTCCCCTTATACCGCAGAAGGCGTATCGGCTTTCGCCCGCTACTGTAGAGAGCTCGTCACCCGCTACGGAAAGATCTGCAAGCATTGGGAGGTATGGAACGAGCCGAACATAGGTTTTTGGCAGCCTAAACCCAATCCCGAGCACTACACCAATCTCCTGAAGGCAGTTTATGAGACGGTGAAGCGTGCCGATCCCACCGCAACCGTGGTAGGCGTATGCACCGCTGGGACCGATCTTCGCTTCATCGAGGAGGTACTGAAAAGAGGGGGAGGCAAGTTCATGGACGCCATTTCCGTTCACCCTTATCGCTATCCCAGCTCCCCTGAGGAGAGCGATTTTTTGGGCGAGATGAGAAACCTCAAGGACCTATTGGACAAATACGGGGCAAGCAACCTGAAGGTTTGGCTGACGGAATTCGGCTATCCCACCCATAGGGGCGGAGTATCCCAGTATCGCTCAGCGATGCTGATCGTTCGCACCTTCCTTTTGGCTTTAACCCAGCCCTATATCGAACGCCTTTTCCTTTACGACTTCCAAGACGATGGGGAGGATCCCGATTACAACGAGCATAACTTCGGATTGATTCGCTACGATGGAACGCCCAAGGTTGCTTTTGCGGGCTTCAACACCATGGTTAGGATGATGGCGAGGAAGAAGTTTCTGAGGGAATGGGATTTGGGCGAGGGGGTGAATGCTTTGGAATTTGCGGGGGAAAAGGGAAAGCTGTTAGTGCTCTGGGCACCTAAGGGAGAAAGGGAGGTGGAATTACGGGTAGCCAAGGGAAGCGTCACCGCCACTGATTTAATGGGCAACGGGGAGAAATTGCCAGCCCCGAATGGCATCTTGAGGCTTAAGGTGAGCGAGGAACCGATCTTTTTGGAGGAGTATTAATAATTGACAAGGACCCTGGCCTAGGAGAGAATTAGCGAAAGGGAAAAAGGAGGGTTGTAATCATGTGGATATTCGTTTTATTGCCGACTTTGCTGCTATCCTCTTCCTTCGCCCAGGGCATCTCCAACGGGATTACCTCGATTTCGATCCTGGCTAAGGATGGTAAAGCCATCGGCTTCGATGTGAAGAGCGAGGGGAAGGAGGTAGCGAAGATCTACCTCGGTTCCCTGGAGAACATCGTGGCGAATAAAGTAGAGCAAAGGGGGAATTCCCTCATCCTTTCCGATCTTCAAGCAACCCCCACCCCCACCTTGGGAAAGGAATCTTTCGTCGCAATAAAACTAAATCCAAATGATCCCTACCCCGAGATAACCTTCCGCCTCGATCTCTTGGATTTCTCCTCCCAGAAATGGGAAAGCCTTATGGGAAAGGTTCCCTTTCATTTCCTCGTCTGTCCCCTGGTGGGAGCGGAGATATTCCATCAGAGGGGTTGGACCATACCTACCCCCGTGATAGACCCCTATCCCCTTCATGGGGCAGCGGAAGGGACATATAGGGGCATCGTTAGCGATTGGTCCAAGGATTGGACCTACGCCCCTCCCATCGGTGCTTATCCGGTTCCCGTTGTGGGGTTATGGAAACCCAGCGAGAGCAAATATGTAGCCTACGAATTCCAAGGAACCCGCCTTACCGATGGAAGTGAGCGTTATCTCGCCTCCGCCTACTGTTGGCAGTTGAAGGGCCAATCCCAATTCTTCACTCTCGTCTACCCCTACGGTAGCAACCTCTACCGTGGTCTTCGCTATCCCCAAGGGAAAGTTACCCTCCAAAGCCGTTTCCGCCTCATATTCAGCTTTGAGGTACCTTCGGATAGTGATCCCAACTTCTTCGTCCATAATTACATCTGGCAGAGATACAGGGAGCTCCTGCCTTCCGCTTCCACCCTCAACGAGTTCGGTTGGCTACCCCAACCCTACCGCCTTACCACTTTCCCCCGTGCTTCCCTTGGTCCCCTCTACACGGTTGTGGGGGAGGATAACCCCTTCCAAAAACCGGGAAACATATCCGCCTGGGGCGTGGATTATGCTTCCCCTGTGATAGATTATGCCTATCAGCAGAACGATCAGAACGCCATAAACAGGCTTCGCTCCGATCTCGCCTTCCTCATGGAGAACGCCGAGAGAATGGTCATCAACGGGGAGGAGTGCGTCTTTTGGCGGAAACCCATCAAGGGGGATTGGCGGGAGCAGTATGGCAAGGGGGTACCCACCCTCCATAATGTTCAAGCCTGGCAGGTTGCCCTCGCCTTTCTGGATGCTTATCGCAACGAGCGCGACCCCAAATACCTTCCTTATATAGATGGTGCCCTCCGCTTCACGAAACACATCCTCTACACCCGCAACTGCTATGACGATGTCCCGGAGGCTCAATTCGCCTGGGATGCTGCCCCTGTCTCCACTTTCTGCCTTCGCTACTACTATACCTTCCGCGATGACCCACAGCGCTCTGCCCTCGCTCAAGAAGCCTATAAACTCGCTCGGGTGATGACTTACAAATACCTCCCCATATTTTTGAGCGATAACGATCCCGATGATAACATAGATGCCACCTTCTTCATGGAGCCGAACGCGGGCTGTTTCTGGCTTGGCTCCGCTTGCTCCAACGAGGTTTGGGCAGTTGCCTTCGCCCTCGCCCAAACCTATGTCGCTACCGGCGATCCCATCTTGGGACATTACTTAAGAGGGATGGTTGAGAAGTGGCACATCCTGTTTCGGGATGAATATTATCCCTCCATCCAACAATACGATGGCGCTTTTGCCGAATGTTACGGCTTGTTTGAGGGTTGTAGCATGGGCAAAGGAAAAAGAAGCACTTTCGGTGGGCTTTGGGGTGGGCTTGAACTCCTTGCCTATCCCATTGGCAACGCCCAGGTAAGGGTTCTTTGCGGTGAGAAGGCGGCGATGGCTTTCGATAAGAAGGGATTACACACCAATATAACGGATTACTGCTACCACGAAGGCAATTTCTCCTTCCGCCTCGTTTCCTTCCTGCCCGGTGGATTCGACATCGTGGTCACTTTCCCCTTCTTCGATCTCAGGGATAAACCTGTTTCTGTAATAAGAGGGGGCGAGGAACACAAGCTTTTGCCCCAAACCGACTATCTAACCTACCCCCAGCGTCCCGATTCGCTCTATATAAAGGACCTTCGCGATGGCGATATCGTAGTGGTGGGCGCCTACGATTCCTCGTTGCCCCCTCTTCCCTGCGAGATAGCGAAGCCCAGAAAACTCGCTCCCTTCCAGCCCGAAGGCTTCGCTCTGCTCAACCTCGTCCCCTTCGCCGATAGTTACCTTCCGAGCGATTGGGGTGATCCTACCTCCTTCGCGGGACTTCTGCCCGGCGAGAAAATCCTTTACGGCATTCCCTTCTTCCTAATAGATCCCTACTTGAATAAAGGAAAGCACACGGTGAGAAACGCAAGCATAGAGGTCAACCAGGACGCCAATTACATCTTCCTTCTAATCGCTCGCCCTTCTCCCCAGGGGAGCATAATGTTGGTGACCGATAAAGGAAGGGAAAAGGTGGCATTGGATAAAGCGGTGAATGTAATAGAGGGATGGCCACCCCTCTTCCAATGGAAGGTTGACTTTGCCTACCATAAATTGAGCGGTAGGCTGAAGAGCATAGAGGTAGAGGGCGTGGATGTCCTGGCGGTGACCCTGACCCGGAAGGATGAGAAGGCACTGTCCTCCACCTTCACCCTCCTAAGGGAGAGGGAGAAGGAAGTTAAGGAGAAGCAAAAAGCCCTAAAGGAAATGGAGGAGATCGCCAATCTCGTAGCTCCCTTGAAGGGACACATCGCCGTCCTTCCCCTTCCCAATGATTCCCTGGGCGTAGTGGGGAGGAAGCTCCTTAAGACGAAGATCTATCCTTATCTCGAGATGCCCTCCCTGCAGGAGGCGATATCTCCTTCTTATCTTAATCCAGCAAAGATTTGGTTCCTCCTTTATCTGGGTGGGGAAGGATATTATCGAGGGTTAGAAAAAGCCCTCCTGGATTACCTCAAAGGAGGAGGCTTCCTCCTCGTCCTACCCAGCGGTCCTTTCCCCTTCTATTACGATGAGAGGGGGAAAGCGGTGGTATCCGCGCCCAAATTCGGTCTCGACATCGGAGTAGCTTGGGAGAGACCTCCCCAGGGAAGGAAGCTTTCCTTCTCTCTCAACAAGAATCAGAAGATCATCACCTCCCTTCCCTCCCAGATTCCCTGGCCGGAGGATGTAGACCAAAGGTGGAGGGGAATGGTGAAGCCGACGGTCAAGGCGAACTATATCCCCATCTTAACTTTGAAGGATTCCAAGGGCAATTATTATGGAGAGGCTATCGCTTATGTGGAATATACAGAGGGCGAGCTGAAAGGAGCACGCCTCCTTTATGTCTGGACCTCCCTGCTTCAGAAGGAGGATTACCTCTGGGCAATCATTACGGATATCCTCCGCTACCTCCCCAAGTGCCCTCCTCCCCCTGCCCACTACACGATCTACCGTGCTCCCACACCCCCCACGATAGATGGCGATCTTTCCGATCCCGCCTGGCTCTTCGCCGAGAAGATAGATAATTTCCAACTCTTTGATCTATCCTCCCCTCGCTATCGAACCAAAGCGAGGATGCTTTGGGACGATGAAAACTTTTATATAGGATTTGAGTGCGAGGACGAGGACATCTGGGCAACGATGAGGAAGAAAGATGACCCCCTCTGGGAGGAAGAGGTGGTGGAGGTTTACATAGATCCGGAGGGAGATGGGAAGGATTATAAGGAATTCGAGGTGAACCCCTTGGGAACGCTCATAGATTTGAACATCCCCTATGCCCAGAAGGGTGCTCCGGGCGGGGATTGGCGAGAGTTGCGGAAGTGGGATGCCCAAGGAGTGCAAATAGGGGTTAAGGTGAAGGGCACGGTGGATAGTAGGGAGGACAAGGATGAAGGATGGACGGTGGAGATGGCTATTCCCTTAAGAAATCTTTCCCCTACCCTCCCTAAGGTAGGCACGAGGTGGCGTATTCAACTTTATCGCATCGATAGATCGAGGACGCTTTCCCAGCCCGAGTTTTCCTCCTGGTCCCCCACTGCTACCTTCCATGCTCCCGAGTACTTCGGCATCACAACCTTCGGCGCCTCCATCGCCTCCCCCGACTTTAGCCTTCCCACAGAATGGATCGTTCGTCCTTCCGCGGGTGAATGGCGTACCGAGAATGGGATGCTGATTGGAAAGGATGGCGCAGGGGATAACTGGATAGGGGCGGGAGCGAGTTATGGCTTCACCTACTGGAGGGATTACGCCTTTGAGGTAAAGTTCAGGATATTGGAAAGGGGAAGCGATTGGCGGGATGGACCCTGGTTCGCCTTTCGCTATACCGACTCCGGCAATGCTTATTCTTTGAATTTCTCCAACCGGGATATACAATTGCACAAGGCGTGCCAGGGCATATCCACGGGCGATGCCAATCCCATGGCTACGATTCCTTGGACGGCGGATAACGTTTGGCATACCCTCAGGGTGGAGGTAAGAGGGAAGCAAATCCGGGCTATCCTCGATGGAAGGGAGATCTTGAACCTTTCCGACGAGAATTACAATGACCTCCCGCCATTGGAGAAGGGGGAGATAGTTTTGGTCCCTCGAAGGTGGTCAAACAGCACTGGGGCTACCGTAGTTGCCTATAAAGATTTGCGGATAGAATTGTTCCCTTCTTCGAGCGAATAATTTTTCAAGAGGGATTCCCGATTGGGGAATCCCTCTTGATTCATTGGGGAGAGGTTTCCTTCTGTGGTTGTTCTACCGTTGGTGTGAGCAAGTGAAGGATGTTCGCCACTAATCCTGCGATTTTTCCGATGTCCAAAAATCCCTCCGTTTGAAGGAGGGTGGCTTTACTGCCCTTGTCCTTTGGGCTTGCGAATATGGCGAAGATCCCCTCCCTCTCCCCCAAGACATAGAGGCTATTCATCCTTCCTCTTTCCGCCTGGTAGAATACCTGCCTCCATTCCTTCCCCAATTTATTGGCATAGGAGGCGAATATCTCCCCCGGTTCCCTGTCCAGGGCTTCGAAGGTCAACACCTTCACCCTTTTCAAATCCTGCATAATATTAGCCAGCCCTGGTTCTATATCCTCTGCCTTAATCTTCGCATCGCTCTGTTTGGCATATACCGTCAAAAACCCTACAATTGCTTCTGCCATTTGCTTGATTCCGGGCAGGAAGTCCTTCTCCGAGAGGTCTAAGAAAAAAGTGATCTTAGCGTTTTGGGGAGTCTCAACCAGCCAAGGGAACTCTTTTCCCGCTTGGATCTCCTGGGAAACACATAAACCTCCTACTCCTAAAACCATAATCCCTAACCACAACCACTTTCGCATATTTACCACCTCCTTTTAAATTTTTAAAAGGATTTTTTTAAAGATTAGGCGCTCTCCAGTAGTTCCCTTGCCTTCTGAAGATCGACTTTAATGCCCGGCCCCATGGTGGTGGAGATGGTTATCCCTCTAAAATACTGCCCTCTGAAGGTAGCGGGGCGAGCTTTATTGAGCGCAGAGAGGAGGGTCACGAAATTCTGGAGGATTTCCTCCGTGGGCTGAGAAACCTTGCCTATAGGCATGTGGATTATCCCGCTCCTGTCCACCCTGAACTCGAATCTCCTCGCCGATTTGAATTCCTGAACCGCCTTCTCTATATCCTGAGTTACCGTGCCCGCCTTGGGATTCGGCATCCTTGGACCCAATGTCTTACCCAAGCGGGAGACAACGCTCATCATATCTGGTGTAGCCAGAAGTACATCTGCTTTCTTCCATTCCTTCCAACCATCCCTGATTCTCTGGACCATCTCCTCGCCCCCCACGAAATCAGCTCCCGCTTGTTTAGCTTGTTCCGCCTTTTCTCCCTTGGCGAACACCAGAACCACGGGGGGAGTAGCAGCGGGATACGGATAGGTTAGGGTACCCCTCACCACCTGATCGCTGTGGCGGGGATCAACTCCTAGATTAATGGCTACCTCTACTGTTTCATCGAATTTAGCGGAGGCACACTTCTTAGCCAGTTCTATCGCCTCCGCAGGAGGATATTTGGTCCTCCTATCTATTAAAGCCAAAGACTCCTTATATCGTTTGCTCCTTTGGGGCATACTTATCCTCTCCTTTTTAATCCACGATTTGGATGCCCATGCTTCGGGCAGTTCCCTCTATTATTCGCATGGCTGCTTCTATATCGTTAGTATTGAGATCCTTCATTTTTATCTGCGCTATCCTTCGGATATCCGCACGGGTAACCGTTCCTACCTTTTCTTTGTTGGGGACGCCCGAGCCCTTTTCCACGCGTGCTGCTTCCTTTAAGAGCACCGAGGCGGGAGGCGTCTTCAATTCAAAAGTGAAGGAACGGTCGGAGTATATGGTTATCTCTACCGGTATTATGGAGCCCACTTGGTTAGCAGTAGCCTCGTTATACCGCTTCACGAACTCCATTATATTGACATTGTATTGGCCAAGTGCAGGACCCACAGGAGGGGCAGGTGTAGCCTTCCCAGCAGGCAATTGAAGTTTAACCACTGCGACAACCTTTTTAGCCATGAGAATTCCTCCTTACAATTTCTCTATTTGGGAGAAATCCAGCTCCACAGGAGTTTCTCTACCGAATATGGAGAGGAGAACCTTCACTTTGCCCTTGTCCACATTCACTTCCTCCACCTTCCCAATAAGATCGAAGAAGGGCCCCGATGTTACCCTTACGCTTTCTCCCTTCGCAAGCGAGATACGGGGCTTCTCCCTCTGCAGGTTCTCCAATATCTTCTCCACTTCTTCATCGGCAAGGAAGAGCGCCTCGGAACCTGCAGAGACGAAACCCACCACCCCCGGGGTGGATTTCACCAAATTCCAGGTCTCTGGCGTTATCTCCATATGGGCAAGCACATAACCCGGGAAAACCTTCCGCTTTATAATCTGTTTCTTCCCCCTTGAGGGGCGCAACTCCTTCTCTATGGGAACGATGATCTCCTTGATTTTGTCCTTTAACCCCAACGCCTCCACCTTGTTTTCCAATGCTGCCTTAACCTTTTCCTCCTTGCCCGTAGCAGTCCTTATGAGATACCAGTGCACCTCGCCCTCCAACTCCTTTACCATCCCAGCACCTCCTTGGTTATGAAAGCGACTATTTGGTCAACCAGTGTTATGAATAGTCCTAGCACGAAAATGAGGAATAAAACGATAGCGGTATACTTACCCACCTCTTCCGCGGAGGGCCAGATTACCTTTCGCATCTCTGCCCTAACATCGCGGAAGAAGTTCCTTAATTTGGTTATTGGTCCTGTTTTTCTTTTCCTTTTTCCCTCTACAGCTGTGGGCAAGTAAATTTCACCTCATTCTAAATTTAAATGGCAGGCCCGGCCGGACTTGAACCGACAGCCCCGGGATTTGGAGTCCCGTGCTCTGCCAAATTGAGCTACGGGCCTGTCACCTCGTTTCCCTATGCTTGGTGTGCTTACCACACCATTTACAAAACTTCCTATATTCCAGCCGCTCTTGGTGACGTGCTCTGCTCTTTGTCGTCACATAATTTCTCCGTCTACACTCCGTACAGGCGAGCACCACTATCTGCCGTGGCATATCACTCGATCACTTCCGTAACTACGCCTGCTCCGATGGTTTTCCCACCT
>CAYVMD010000021.1:0-29860 GCA_964452465.1 uncultured bacterium
GTGTTGGAGGCGTTCTCGGGGATAGCGGAGGGGAGATGGATGGGAATGCAGGGACATGGGAGACGGGTGGGGGAGCTAGTGGAAGCGATGGCAAACGAATTGGATTTGCCCTATGAGAAGAAGGAGCTGCTCGTTTTCGCCGGAGTGATTCACGATATAGGGATTGTAGAGGTGCCCTATAGGCTCCTTAATTACCCCTCCCCTGAAGGGGAGGAGTCGGAGGAATTCCAATATCACACGATAAGGGGAGCAGGCATTGTGGAAGGGGTAGAATATTTAAGACCGATTAGTGATATCATCCGCTACCATCACGAAAGGATCAATGGGGAGGGGTATCCTGAGGGCTTGAAAGGGGAGGAGATACCGTTTTACGCCCAGTTGATAGGGATATGTTGCGATTTCGACGATCTAAGGTGCTACAAATCCTGGCGGGAACGGATGGGGTATGAGCAAGCATTGAAGATAATAGAGGAGAGGGTGGGCAGTTGGTATAGCGAGGAGGTCTACAAACTCTTTAGAAAAGCGTTAAGAAAAACGACAGGCATATAGAAATCCTCTCCCATCTCCCAAAAGGTTGATTCCCTCTTAGTGGTTCCTCTTTTGCTTCTTTTTTGCTATAATAAATAAAAAGCAAAAGAGAGGCGAAGGAGAGATGAAGGATTACATCGCTGAGAGATGGCTATTAAGAAAGGAAAGGTTGGAGGGAAGAAGGCTGATGCATTATAGGTCCGCCTATGTGGAGTGGGCGAACGAAAGATGGAGGAGGCAGAGGGAGAGGGAAACCGCAAGGGAGTTGGTGGAGAGGCTACTCCAGGAGACGAACCTAACGAACGTGCAGAGGAAGGTTGTGGAGCTCTTCCTGGAGGGGATAGGATTGAGGGAGATTGCAAGGAAGAGGGGCGTGACCTTGAGGGCGGTACAGAAGGCGTTGGGGAAGGCTGTTGCAAGATTGAGGGAGACGGCGGAGAAGATGGGCATCGCCCCCGAGGATTATGGGGTGGATTACGAGGAGGAATACTCCTTCGATTGGGAGGATAGGGAGCAGTGGGAGGAGTAATTAACTTACTTCAATATCTTTGGCGTCGTGCATTGGGAGTATTCTATCCCGTCGTATTGATATATAGCCTCCCCGAACATGGCAACATATCCCTTTTCGGGGCGAACGAGCTCGAACTCATACCAGCCATCCTTGGGGGACAACTCCGTGGGGGACCACTTAGCCTTCCTGAAATCCAAAGTAGGGGAATTTGCCACCCAGACCCTTACCCTTAGGGGGTTCCCCTCTGGCTTTATCCTCAAAATCATCCTTTTATCATCTACCTCGTAGACCCAGTGGAGCATGGGCAAGCGGTCGCCCTTCGCCCGCGCCCGGGCGAAGGCAGCGAGGGCGGATATAGCGGAAATACCATCGCCCAAATCATGCCCTGCGTTGGGGACATAGAGTATATGCTTCTCATTAAGCAAGCGAGGATAATACAGGTTGGCGGATTCCAGCGTCCAGTAGGGGTCGTTGCTCCCGTTGATTATGAATTTCGGCACCGTTATCCTGTAATGAAACACATAGGGATCTATCATCTGGGAGAACCATTGACCTATCGGATCGGTAAGCATCTGCACCAAGCCCGTGGTGGTGTAGTCCTTTATCTGCTCGCTATAGGTGCCATAGCAAGCCAGTTGCTGAGCCATTTGGGCGGGAATATTGAGGTTGTCGTAAACCATGGGTGCTATCCCTATCACCCTACTATCTACTACCCCGGTGAACCAAGTTGTCCACCCCCGCTTAGAGGCTCCGGTAACCACGAAACGGTTCGCCCGTCTTCCCCATTCCCTCTCCGAGATCGCCGATATGGTGTCCATGGCTCGCACCACACTCTTGGTCATGGGATAAAGGGCCGGCCAGGTCATATCCCCCGTCCTCAAAGCCTGCTGGAAGGTATAGGCCAAAAGGGCATCCTCGGTCTTACCCTCAAATAGGGGCTGATTAGGGATATCGAATATCACCGCCATGGGGATCCCCACCCTATTAGCCACTATTCTTAATATATCTACAACCCCGCCCCTTCCGCTTCCAGTGATTAGAAGACCCGCTACCCCACCGTCCTGAATTTTTGAGGGCAGAACGATATACAATTCGTGTTGCCACTTGATCCCCTGCCAAACCTGGGAGGTCATCCTTATCTTTATCAACCTCCCTCCATCCCCCCACTTCTCCTCTCCTATCTTCTCCCAGCTATAGGCGGGATCGGGGCGATAAACATATTGGAATAAGGGATGAACCTTCTCCTTTACAGTCCATGCCAAGGAAGGAAGCAGGACTACCGCCCAAAGCAGGATCGAAATCCTTTTACGCACCTTCGTCACCTCCAGTTTTCCTCACAGATCCTCCTTTTCAATTCTAAATAATAGAGGAAATTATCCAAAGGGACTTCGGGAGGAATGGTATGGTCCGCGGTGGGGATGTACCCCGTTCGCTCTCCCTCCCCCCAAATGGGCACCACTTTCCTCCTCAACTCCTCCTCGATCGCTCCCTTATCCTTCGCCAGCGCCCTTTTATCTATCCCGCCTACCAGCGCCAGATCCTTGCCATACTCCTTGTGTAATTTCACCGGATCCATCCCTGCAGCCGATTCCAGGGGCCAATGACAATTTATCCCTGCCTCCAACATCAAGGGGATGAGGACCTCGGTATTGCCATCGCTATCCAATTCTATCACTTTAACCCCGTGCTTCCTGAGGTATTCACAAACGATCTTATAGCGAGGAAGGAAGAACTCCCTGAAGATCTGGGGGGAGATCAAGGGCCCATTTTTATATGCAAAATCCTCGTTGAAGGTGAAGGCATCCACTTCCACTTCCCTCAAGGCATGCTCCGTTACCCCCATGAAGAATTCCACCATGAAATCCAGGATCTCGTGCACCAATTTGGGCTGATCGTAAAAGGCGTAGGAGAGGTTCTCCGTCCCCATCATCTGCCTCAGGTTCCAATACAATCCCCCGAAGCCGCAATTTTCGGTTAGATAGAGGGGATAATCCCTATTCTGCCACTTCCTCTTCAACTCCTCCCAATTGGCGGGATATCGCGAGGGCTCGGAGGGGTCCATATGCTTCTTGAACTCCAGGAAATCCTCCCTGGTCTTAACGAAGAAATCCAGGAAGGTATCCATGGAGAGGCGTGTTCCCCTCACCGTGCCCTCCTTCAAGGCTCTCCTCTTCTGTCCCCATCTATCCCGAAAGACGAGGTATCTATCGGTCTCCTCTATTATCTCGTCGAAGCCGGGGATCGGATTCATATCCAAGGGGATAAAATCCCTTGGATCAAGCCCAGCGAAGCGAGGTTGCCCCCGGAACCAATCCCCTGTCAGGTCTTCCTCCTTAAGTCCTTCGCCCAGCCATCTCTCGTAAGTTTGCCCCCAGAGTCCAAGCTCCCAATAAGGGTAGCGGTCCGCTGGGCGGAAGGACATCACCGCCAGGAATCTTTCCCTTGGTGTCATGCCTACTTCAGGAACATTTTTCCAACAGCTTCTCCCACCTTCTATCCACTTCTGCCTGTATCTCCTCTAAGAGATGGCGATTCTCGGGGGCGAAGAGGTGGCGGAAACGCCTCTGCGGCTTCAGGAACTCCTCTACCGGCTTCTTCTCCTTGGGGCGGTAGGTGAGGCGATATTTGCCTTCCACGACCTCGTATAATGGCCAGAAGCAGGTTTCCACCGCGAGGCGGGCGAGTTCTATCGCCATATCGGAATCGAAGCCCCAACCCAACCGACAAGGTTGGAGGACATTGATGAAGGAGGGTCCATCCGTTTGGAACGCCTTCTGCGCCTTGGTGACGAGATCGTTCCAGAAGGCGGGAGAACCTTGAGCTACATAAGGGATATCGTGAGCAACAACTATTTCCGTGAGATCCTTCCGCCATTGTATCTTCCCCGGGATGACCTTGCCCACGGGGCTGGTGGTGGTGTGGGCATAGCGAGGGGTAGCACTTGAGCGTTGTATGCCGGTGTTCATGTAGGCTTGGTTATCGTAGCATACATAAAGCATCCTGTGTCCCCTCTCCAAAGCGCCCGAAAGGGCTTGTAATCCGATATCGTAGGTGCCCCCATCCCCTCCAAAGGCGACGAAGTTTACCTCCTTATCCAAAACGCCTCTTTTCCTAAGGGCTCTATAGGCGCTTTCCACGCCCGATAGGGTGGAAGCAGCGTTCTCGAAGGCGCAGTGAAGCCAGGGAACTGTCCAAGCGGTGTAGGGGAAGATGGTGGTCGCCACCTCCATGCAACCGGTAGCTATCACGACGACCACGGGTTTATCCGAGGCGAGGAGGACCTGCCTTGCCACCTGAGGGAAAGCACACCCGCTACAGGCTCTATGTCCTCCTATTAAAGGGGAAGGCTTTTGGGCTAAATCTCTTAGTCTTGCCATATCCGAACCTCCTTTATTCTCTTACTCCCAGGTATCTATAGAACTCCTCAACCTTGCCCTCTTTGGCGACCTCTTGGCATTGGCGGAAGACTTCCTCTATATCCTCTATGCCAATATCCCTTCCCCCCAGCCCATAGATGAAGTCGAGCATAAGGGGACGCTTCTCAACATCGTAGAGGGCGGAGCGTATCTCATGGAACAGAGGTCCTCCCACTCCCGACATCCCCTCAGCCCTATCCATAACTGCAACCACCTTCTTGCCTTCCAGGGCAGATTGGACCTCCTGCCAGGGGAAGGGACGGAAGACCCTCAATTTGAGAAGTCCTGCCTTTATCCCTCGTTCCCTCAAGCCATCTATGGCATCCTTGGCGGTCCCACAGGTGGAGCCTAGGGCAACTATGGCGAGTTCCGCATCCTCGAGAGCGTATCCCTCCACTATCCCGTAGTGGCGCCCCGAGATCTTGGCAAATTCCTCTGCCACCTCCCGAATTACCGGCATGGCGGTCCGCATCGCCTCCGCTTGGGAGCGCTTGTGCTCCATGTAATAATCCTGGAGATCCAAGGCACCGACGGTTATAGGATGATCTACATCCAAGAGCCTATAGGGGAGCTTCCTCTCTCCTACGAAGGCTTTAACCACCTCATCCGGGAGGGTTTGAACGACCTCTACGCCATGAGAGATTATGAAGCCATCCATATTGACCATCACGGGTAGGAAGACCTTCTCCGCAATCTTCACTGCCTGGAGGAGATTATCATAGACCTCCTGGGCGTTCTCGCAAAAGAGCTGAATCCAACCGGAATCTCTCGCCCCCATAGCATCGGAGTGATCCCCGTGTATATTGATGGGGGCGGAAAGGGCGCGGGTAACCAAGGTCATAACAATGGGGAGGCGAAGACCGGAAGCGATATACAGTATCTCCCACATTAAAGCGAGCCCCTGGGAGGAGGTCGCGGTCATCGTGCGGGCGCCGCCCGCAGCAGCGCCAACACAAGCGGAAAGGGCAGAGTGTTCGCTTTCCACCGTGACTAGTTCGGTATCCACCGCTCCATCCGCTACATACTGGGCGAATGTTTGCATGAGCTCGGTCTGGGGGGTGATGGGATAGGCAGCTACCACATCGGGGTTTATTTGCTTCATAGCGTAGGCAGCTGCTTCGTTTCCCGTCAGCGCCATGAGCTGGAATTCCTTTGCTTGCATAATAATCACCTCCTCTCCTCTTCCATCTCTATTGCTTTCTCCGGCTTAGCGGGGCATTCACGAGCACAGATGCCGCACCCTTTGCAGAATTCGTAATCTATGCCCACCATTTTTCCATCCTCTACGATGATGGCGTTATCGGGACAGTAGATCCAACAGAATAAACATTGTATGCATCTTTCCGGATGCCATTTTGGGCGAAAGCCAGCTCGCCAATTACCGGTCTTATAGGCTCGGGAGGTTCCCCCTTCCGGGATGATTCCCCCTATGGGAAGCTCCTTCCAGCCATGTAATCTATCCGTCAACTTCATTCGCTCTGCACCTCCTCGTAGGCTCTCTTATATAATCTCAGATTTGCCTCTATAACCTCCGGCCTATGGCGGAACTTCCTCTCCAGCTCCTTTCGGGAGTGCTCGAGGAATTCCTCCAAGGGCATGATACCGCTTATCCTCATCAGGGCGCCCAGCATGGGAGCGCTTGCTATATCCCTCTTCAACTCCTGCTGGGCAAGTTGGGAGGCATTGAGGGTATAGATCTTTCCCTTCTTTATGTTGTATTTTTCCCTCACCGTTTTGGGGTCATCCGCGGTATTGACGAGAATGGTCCCATCCTCCTTGAGTCCCTCCAGGGTAGAGGGGTCAGCAAGAAGGGAAGGGTCCAAGATGATGATTATATCGGGGTTCTTTATGGAGGTGTGGAGCCTTATGGGCTTCGAGGATATGCGGTCGAAGGAACGCATAGGAGCGCCCATACGTTCAGGACCATACTCGGGGAAGGCTTGGACATACCTCCCCTCCCCCATCAAGGACTCCGCTAAAAGGAGAGCAGCAGTTTTAGCGCCTTGCCCTCCCCGGGCGTGCCAGCGGATCTCCAACATTTCCTGCATAACATTTCACCTTCCTTCATAAATTGTCAATATTTTTGCCTTCGACATCCGTCGAGAACATAATAAGCGGTCTTGAAAGGAAGGTCAAGGAAAATCCCTTAAACGATCTTAAAAGCGGATTATCTCCTTTATTGTCTCGGTTATGTAAGCGATGTCCTCCTCGGGGAGTTCGGGGTAAAGGGGGAGGGAGAGGACCGTTTGGGCGCACTTCTCCGCGATAGGGAAGTCGCCCTTCTCATAACCCAAATCCTGATAGAGGGGGAGAAGATGAAGGGGGAGAGGGTAATATATCGCGGTCTCCACACCCTTTTCCTTCAGCCTTGTCTGAAGCTCTCCCCTTCTTGGGGTAGAGACCACATAGGAATAGTAGATGTGGCGAGCGTAGCTCTTCTCTAAGGGGAGACCCAAGGGAGTATCCTTCAGCAAATCGTTGTAGAGGCGAGCCTTCCCCCTTCTCTTCTCGTTCCACTCCGTGATGTATTTCAATTTAACCCGTAGGATGGAGGCTTGAAGGGCATCCAATCTGCTCTTGTAACCATCGATCGCGTAATCGGAGTATTTCTTCCTCGCGCCGTGCACCCTGAGCATCCGCACCTTCTCCGCTATTTCCTCATCGTTAGTCGTGACCAATCCTCCATCGCCGTAACAGCCGAGGTTCTTGGTGGGGAAGAAGGAGAAGCATCCCACATCCCCTATGCTTCCCACCTTCCTTCCCTTGTATTCCGCTCCAAAGGCTTGGGCACAATCCTCCACTACCCGTAGATCATATCTCTTAGCGATCTCCATCACCGCGTCCATATCGATGGGATGCCCATAGAGATGGACGACCAATATAGCCTTAGTGCGAGGGGTGATCTTCCTTTCGATCTCCTCCGGGTTGAGGTTATAAGTTTCCTCCTCTATATCGGCGAAGATCACCCTTGCCCCCCGCCTTCTTATCGCCTCGGTGGTAGCGATGAAGGTGAAGGGGGTGGTTATAACTTCGTCGCCCTCGCCTATCCCCAAGGCGTGAAGGGCGAGAAGCAGGGCATCGGTTCCCGAGGCTACTCCCACACTGTAGGTAGTCCCTATATATTGGCTTGCCTCCCTCTCGAACGCTTCCACCTCGGGTCCCAGGATGAAGCGTCCGCTCTCCAGCACCCTGCTTATAGCGGAATCTATCTCCTCCTTGATGGAATGATATTGGGCGACGAGGTCGACGAGGGAGATTCTCTTCATTGGTTCTCCACCCATTCCTCAGGAGGAACATCCCTGATGACCCGGGCGGGGACGCCCCTGACCACTTTGTAGGGGGGGACATCGTGGGTGACGATGGAGCCAGCAGCGACGAAGGCTTCCCTTCCGATCCTGATATTGGGAAGGATGATAGAGTTTGCTCCCACCCTTGCCCCGAATTCTATATATGCCCCTCCCTTGTATTTGAACCTTTCCTTCGTCCTGCCCATGAAGTTGTCGTTCGTAGTGACGACGCAGGGGGCGATGAAGACATGATCCTCTATGGTTGTGAGTGCACATATGTAGGCGAGGGATTGGAGTTTGACATAGTTGCCGATCTTAACATCGTTATCTATGACCACACCTCGTCCCACGATCACATAGTTGCCGATCTCGCAATTTTCCCGCACCGAGGCGAGATCGGCGATCATCGTATGCTCACCTATTCTTGCCCCCGCGTAGATTATGGTGGAGGTGCCGATGAGGCAGTGGGGACCGATCTCTGCAGGAGGGAGGGGCTTGGTTATCTTCACCGTGGAGGTGGGAGCAGGGGTGGGTTGTTTCCCAATCACGACATTGTCACCTATCACTGTGTGATGCCCGATGCTCGAGCCTGGATATATCACGACATTATTTCCTATCCTAACCTCTTCACCTATCTCCGCCTCATCGCAAATCACCACATTCTTGCCGAGCTCTACGCCTTTTCCTATCTTTGCCTTCTCGCTTATAAACATCTGGTCATCTCCTTTCAAGTCAGTGTGTTTGGTTCTACCGCTCTTTTGCTTTCCAGGGATCTCTGTGCGCACTCTAAAACCTTGAGCACTTTCAACCCCTCCTCTACATCGGTTCTCGGCCTTTCCCTTGTCTTTATGCACCTTATGAATTCCTCGCATTCTGCCTTGAGGGGTTCCTTAGAAGGAATGTAGGGGGCGTATATGGGGCCATAGCGGGGGGCGAAATTGCTTATGGAGGGCCCGTGTGAAGGGGCTATCGTCCACTCGTATACCTTTAATTTCTCGAAGGGCTCTACATCGTCGAAAACCAGCATTTTCTTCTCTCCTACCAATGTGATCCTCCTGATCTTATGAGGAGCAAGCCAACTCACCTGGATATCCGCTATTGTTCCCGAGGGAAAGCGAAGGTGGATGAGGACGATATCTTCTATGTTATCCTGGAGAAAGCACCCTCCATGGGCGCAAATGCTCTCCGGCGTTTCATCCAGGAAATAGAGGAGGACGGAGATGTCGTGGGGGGCTAAAGACCACATTGCGTTCTCATCTGTCCTAACCCTTCCCAGGTTTAAGCGTTGGGAGAAGAAGTAGCGTGGCTTCCCTATTTCTCCCTTCTTCAGCAGATTCTTCATATATTCCACCGTGGGGTGGTAAAGCATGAGATGCCCCACCATCAAGATCCTGTCGGTTTGTCTTGTCATGTGGAGAAGTTTTTTGCCCTCGGCGTAGGAGAGGGCGAGAGGTTTTTCCACTAAAATGTCCTTTTTCGCTTCCAAGCACCTTTTCGCTAACTCGTAATGGGTTTCGGCAGGGGTTGATATTACTACCCCCGCTACTTCTTTATCCTCCAGCGCGGGGGAGATATCGGGAAGGGTTCTCGCTTGAGGGAACCTCGCCTTTGCTTTATTAAGGTTCGCCTCGCTTTGATCCACTATGTAGGAAACCTCTACGCCTGGGATCTCAGACAAACTGCGGGCAAGGTTAGGACCCCAATATCCGTAACCTACTAATGCAACCTTTGTCATTTCCAATTCCATATTCTACCAATTTTTAGACTCTTGAGGAAGGTTAGGAGTTCTCCAATTTAAGGCAAAAATTGCAAGGAAAGGTCTTTCCTGCTAAAATTATTTTTGTTGAATTTTTATAATTTATAACGAGGAGGAGAAGAAAGTTGAGGAAGATCCCATTGCTTATTATCTGTGCTTTCTTAGTTGTTTTGTTTGGAGGTTGTGCCAAAAAGGAAGAGGAGAAGACCATAAAGATAGGGGTGATCCTGCCCCTTACCGGTCTCCAATCCACCTTCGGCGAATCAACGAAGCGAGGAATAGATCTTGCCTTAGAGGAGATAAATAGAGAAGGAGGGATCTTGGGGAAGCAGATAGAGTGCATAGTGGAGGATGACCAAAGCAAGGTGGATGAGGCGCAGACCGCTGTCACCAAGTTGTTAACCCAGGACAAGGTTAAGGTAGTAATTGGGGAGGTGGCAAGCTCGGCCACGCTCGCTGCTGCTCCCCTTTGCCAGAGGTTTAAGGTTCCCATGGTAAGCCCTGCCTCCACAAATGTGGAGGTGACAAAGGTAGGGGATTACATCTTCCGCACCTGTTTTACCGATGATTTCCAAGGCTCCGCTTTAGCGAGGTTTGCCTTTGAACAGTTAAAGGCGAGACGCTGTGCTATCCTGAAGGATGTGAAGAGCGATTATAGCATCGGATTGGCCTCCGCTTTCTCCCAGACCTTCGAGAAACTCGGAGGGAGGATCGTAAGCGAGCAGGCTTATGCTTCGGGCGATACCGACTTCCGTGCCCAGTTGACCGCGATCAAAGCCTCCAATCCCGAGGTCGTCTTTCTCCCCGGCTACTACACGGAGGTGGGATTGATAATTCGGCAGGGGAGGCAATTGTCACTCAACGCGGTTTTCCTGGGAGGGGACGGTTGGGATTCCCCCAAACTAACGGAGATAGCGAAGGAATCCGCGGAAGGGAGCTACTTCGGCACTCATTTCTCCCCCCAACAGAAGGAGGAGAGGGTGAGCAAATTCGTGCAAAAGTTCAGGGAACGATATAAGAAGATGCCCGATGCCCTATCCGCCCTCGGCTACGATACCCTCTACCTCGTTGCGGATGCGATAAGGAGAGCGGGTTCAACGGATGGGGAGAATGTTCGTTCCGCTTTGGCATCCACTAAGGGCTTCTCTGGGGTTACGGGCGTCATATCCATCGACGAGAATCGCAATGCTAAGAAGCCCTTGGTCATCCTCAGGATAGAGAAAGGGGTGCCCACCTTCTTCGCCCTCGAAAAGCCGTAGATGGGGGAACTTCTTCAACAGTTGGTCAACGGCTTGGCGTGGGGAGGGATTTATGCCCT
This sequence comes from uncultured bacterium, assembly GCA_964452465.1. Classification (GTDB taxonomy): domain Bacteria; phylum Armatimonadota; class JACIXR01; order JACIXR01; family JACIXR01; genus CAYVMD01. The sequence continues at coordinate 10,817 of CAYVMD010000021.1, forward strand.
TATAGCGATTGGTTACACCATGATCTATGGGGTCATGAGGTTGATAAACTTCGCCCATGGGGATGTGTTCATGGCAGGAGCGTTTGGGGGGATGCTCGTTGCCCAACTCCTCTCCGTAGAGGAAAGCCCTTCTGTGGTGAACGGCCTTTTGGTCTTCCTATCCGCCATGGGTCTATCTACTATTTTGGGGATTACGATAGAGAGGTTCGCCTATCGTCCTCTTTGGCGGAAGGGAACTTCTCGCCTTTCCCTATTGATCGTGGCGGTCGCCATATCCCTCCTTCTGGAGAATCTCTTCCTCTTCATTTTCGGGGCAAGCCCCCGCTTCTTTCCCCAGATCATTCCTGTGAAGCAATACTCTTTGGGGGATATCGCCATAACGAACCAGCAACTGATGCTCCTTGCGACCTCCTTAGCCTTAATGTATTTTCTTCACCTTTTAGTGATGCGCACGAGGCTGGGGATGGCCTTCAGGGCGGTAGCGGAGGATAGCGAGATGTCCGCCCTTCTGGGCATTCCCCGGGAGAGGGTGCTTTCCTTTGCCTTTGCCCTTGGCTCTGCCCTGGCCGGCACGGCGGGCGTCCTCGTGGCTCTGTATAACCCCAAAATAGACCCCCTAATGGGGATCCTTCCTGGGATCAAAGCCTTTACCGCTGCTGTATTGGGAGGGATAGGGAGCATTCCAGGGGCGGTTTTGGGAGGATTCGTCCTCGGCGAGGCGGAAACGCTCATATCCGCATATGTCTCCTCCACCTATCGGGATATGTTGGCGTTCATCCTCTTGATCCTAATACTCCTTCTGAAGCCGAGCGGAATTTTGGGCAAGGGGAAGGTGGAGAGGGTATGAGGAGAAGGTATCTTTTCCTGTTACTTGTGCCCCTTTTCCTTTGGATACTCAACTATTTTCTTTCCAATCCTGCTTGGGTTAGCCCTTACCTCCTCCAAGTTCTTGTTTTGATGGGGGTGAATGCCATCGTAGCGGTGAGTTGGGATTTGATCGCGGGGGTAACGGGGCAATTCTCCATAGGACAGGCGGGATTTATGGCCATTGGGGCCTATTCCTCCGCCTATCTCACCCTCCGCCTTCATTTTCCCTTCGCCATAGCCTTGTTTTGTAGTGCCCTATTTGCTTGCCTCGCAGGACTTTTGGTGGGTATCCCCACCCTTCGGCTGAGGGGGGATTACTTGGCGATAGCCACCCTGGGCTTTGGGGAGATAGTTAGGGTGGCTTTGATAAATATGGAGAGCGTGGGGGGAGCGAGAGGAATGAGGAGCATACCTCAATTCTCTTCCTTCTTCAATGTCTACCTCGCCTTAGCTATCGTCCTTTGGGTTTGCCTGAGGTTGCTCAATTCCCAGCAGGGAAGAGCCCTTCAGGCGATAAGGGAGGACGAGGTTTCCGCTCAGGCTATGGGGGTGGATGTGGTTAGGTTCAAGGTCTTCGCCTTCGCCCTCAGCGCCCTTATCGCGGGAGTGGCGGGAGTATTCTACGCCCACTGGGTTACCTTTCTTCACCCCGATATCTTCGGCTTTATGAAATCGGTGGAGATAATATTGATGGGGGTTCTGGGGGGGATGGGAACGATCTACGGAGCAGCGCTTGGGGGAGCGTTAATAACCCTCCTCCCCGAAGGGTTGCGCCTCCTCATTGAGCAGAGCGCTTTCCTCTACCAAAATAAAGAGTTCATTCGACTCCTACTTTTCTCTGTTTTGCTTCTCATTTTCATCATCGCTCGTCCCCAGGGCATACTGGGGAGTCGGACACGGGGCCTTCGGCAAACGAATCGGGCACGCTCCCTTTGGTCGCGTGCCCTCCTCGTTTGCCTTCGGCAAACGAAGAGGAAAGGATGAGGGAGATCCTAAAGGTAGAGAATTTGACGGTGCAATACGGTGGGCTCATAGCCCTGAAGGGGATTTCCTTCTCGGTAAAGGAGGGGGAGTTCCTGGGGATAATAGGTCCAAATGGGGCGGGGAAGACCACCCTTTTCAATGCTATAACGGGGATGACGAGGATAACGCAGGGGGACATATTCTTCAAAGGGCAAAGGATAACCGGATTCCCTCCCCATAGAATCGCCCAATTGGGCATCGCCCGCACATTCCAGAACCTGCGTCTCTTCCCCGACCTATCCGTATTGGATAATGTGCGCGTAGCCTTAGGCGTTCCCTATTCCTTTCTGCACCCCATTCTCCTTCCCCCTTCCTTCCGGAAAAAGGAGAGGGAATTGACGAGGAAGGCGCTTTATCTCCTCCATCTCATGGAGTTGGGCGCTTACCGAGATAGACCAGCTAGTGCCCTTCCTTACGGGGAAAGGAAGAGGTTGGAGATAGCGAGGGCAATGGCCCTTAATCCTTGCCTTCTCCTCTTGGATGAGCCAACCGCGGGGTTGAGCGGGAGGGAGGCGCGTTCTCTGATGGAGGAATTGAGGGATTTGAAGAAGAAGCACAATCTAACCATCATGCTCATAGAACATAATATGATGGTGGTTATGGATTTCTGCGAGAGGATTATCGCCATAAGTTATGGGGAAATAATAGGGGAGGGGACTCCTCGGGAGATATCCAACTCCCCCGCGGTGATAGAGGCTTATCTCGGTGAGGTAGGCGACCGACCGAGGGAAGACCGCCCTCCTTCGGAGGACCAGGCTATCCATGCTTAGGTTGGAGAACATCGATGTCTTCTATGATTCCATTCAAGCCCTGCGGAACCTCTCCTTCGAGGTTAAAGAAGGAGAGATATTCGTCCTTTTGGGGGCGAATGGAGCGGGAAAGACAACTACTCTAAAGACGATAAGCGGGCTCCTCATCCCCCGGAGGGGGAGAGTTATATTCCAAGGGAGGGATATAACCAATTTGCCGGTGCAGGAGCGGGTGAGGATGGGGATATCGCTCGTGCCCGAGGGAAGGAGGATATTTGCGGAATTGACGGTGGAGGAGAATCTTCTCCTCGGGGGTTATCTAAAAAACGCAAAGGAGAGGGAGAAAAACCTGGAGAGGGTGTTTTCCCTTTTCCCCATTTTAAGGGAGAGGAGGAAACAGTTGGCGGGCACATTGAGCGGAGGAGAACAGCAGATGCTCTCCATCGGTAGGGCGCTCATGTCCAACGCTAAACTCCTCCTTTTGGATGAGCCATCCTTGGGGCTTGCTCCTATCGTTATGCGGGAGATCTTCCAACATATAAAAAAGATCAACCAAGAAGGGACCACCATACTCCTCGTGGAGCAGAACGCCCATCTTGCTCTTCAAATAACCCATAGGGCTGGTCTTCTCCGGCAGGGAGAGCTCGTTCTGCAAGGTCCTGTTGAAGAGCTCAAGGAAATGGAAGTGATAAAAGCGGTCTATTTGGGGGGATAAGAGGAAGCGATGAAGGTTGGAAAGCCCGCAAACTTGCAAAGTTCCTTCGGTTTTGGTATTTTGAAGCAAGAGGAAAAATAATTATATGAGAGAATTACCCCACCACATAGCGATAATAATGGATGGCAATGGGCGCTGGGCGCAGAGGAGGGGGTTATCCCGCCTACAAGGGCATCTAGAGGGGGTCAAGGCGGTAAGAAGGGTCGTGGAGGCGTGCAGGGAGTTAGGGATCTCCTATCTCACTCTTTACACCTTCTCCACCGAGAATTGGAAGCGCCCCAAGGAAGAGGTAGAGGGGCTTATGATGCTCCTGCGGGAACAACTCCGCCTCCAGCGGGATGAACTGCGGGAGAAAGGGGTGAAGGTAAGGGTGATTGGCAGAAGGGAAATGCTCCCAGCCGATCTTCAGGAAGAGATAAGGATAACGGAGGAGGTGACCGCCTCCAACACGGGTCTAAATCTAATCCTCGCCATAAACTACGGGGGACGAAGCGAAATAGTGGATGCTTGCAGGAAGATAATCGAAAGGGTGAAGAGAGGAGAAGAGGTGGAAGTGGATGAGAATGCCTTTTCTTCCTTTCTCTACGCTCCCGATGTCCCGGATCCCGACCTATTGATACGAACGGCAAGCGAATATAGGGTGTCCAATTTCCTCCTTTGGCAGATCGCCTACACCGAATTCTACATAACGGAGACCCTTTGGCCGGATTTCACCAAGGAAGATCTGCTCAAAGCGATAGAGGATTATCAGCGACGAGAGAGAAAATTTGGAGGGGTGAAGTCGATTGCCCAGCCTTCAGCAGGGCAACCTTCTCAGCCGCCTTCGGCGGCTGAATCGGGCGTCCCTCCTTCGGGAGAGTGAGAAATAAATGAGAAGTAAATTCGTGGCAGTAGTAGCGATAGTATTACTCTCCTTCCTCCTCAGCCTCTATCTCTACCCCCAGTTGCCGGAGAAGATGGCAACCCATTGGGATGAGCATGGGAGGGTTAATGGATATTCCTCCAAGTTTTGGGGGGCGTTCCTTTTGCCCTTTACCTTGGTTTTCCTCGCCCTCTTGTTATTATTCATTCCCCACATCGATCCCCTAAGGCACAATATAGAGGAATTCAGGGATTATTATGAAGGTTTCCTCATCGTATTCTTCCTATTTATGCTCTCCATCCACATCCAGGTGCTCCTCTGGAACTTGGGGGTCAAGATAAACCCCCTTTATCCCATGTCCATCGGAGGTGGGTTCCTCTTCTACTACATCGGCATAATGCTGGAGAAAGCGAGGAGGAATTGGTTCATTGGGATAAGAACCCCTTGGACATTGAGTAGCGACGAGGTATGGGATAAGACCCATAAATTGGGGGCTTATGTCTTCAAATTAGCAGGCATATTGGCTTTTCTTGGAATCCTTGTGCCTTCGTTCGCCATTTATTTAATCCTCGTTCCCATCCTCGGCGGCTCGCTCTACCTGATCCTCTTCTCCTATTTAGAGTACAAGAAAGAGGAAGAGAGAAGCAGGGTTTAAGATATGGATGGGGTTCGCAAAGTCGCTTTGCTCGGGAGCACCGGTTCCATTGGACGGCAAACCCTCGAGGTGATCGCTCATCATAGCGATAAGTTAAAGGTCTTCGCTCTTTCCTGTGGTAGGAACTATTCCCTCCTGAGGGAACAAGTGCGAAAGTTTCAGCCCGAGATCGTCCATATAGCGGAGGAGGAGCGTTATACCACTTTAAAGGAGGAGTTTCCCACTAAGAGGATATTGGTGGGCTATGAGGGGCTACTGGAGATAGCTTCCCACCATCAAGTGGACACGGTTGTGGTTGCCATCCCCTCCGCGGAGGCGATAGAACCCACCCTATTAGCGCTCCAAAGGGGAAAGCGGGTTGCATTGGCAGCTAAAGAGGTCCTCGTTTGCGCCGGTGAATTGGTGATGTCCCAAGGGGGAGAACTTCTGCCCGTGGATAGCGAGCATTCCGCCTTGTTCCAGGTATTACAGGGGGAAAGAAGGGAGGATGTGAATCGCTTGATATTGACCGCCTCCGGCGGTCCATTCCTTCATTTGCCCCAGGAACGGTTCCCCCTGGTAACTCCAGAGGAAGCCTTGCAACATCCCACTTGGAGGATGGGGAAGAAGGTTACCATAGATTCAGCCACACTCTTCAATAAGGGGTTGGAGATCATAGAAGCTATGTGGTTGTTCTCCCTGCCTCCAGAAAGGATAGAGGTGGTGATTCACCCTCAAAGCATAGTGCATTCCCTCGTGGAATTCAGGGATGGCTCGTTAAAGGCACAGCTCTCCCATCCAGACATGCGTCTCCCCATCCAATACGCCCTCTTATACCCTCGGAGATTGCCCTCCCTCGTTCCCGTCCTCCAGTTGACCTCCCTTTGCTTGGAGTTTCAGCCCCTTGACGAAGGGCGTTTTCCCGCGGTAAGATTATGTAAAGAGGTCGCTAAGAAAGGAGGTACTTACCCCGCTGTCCTCTGTGGCGCAGACGAGGTAGCGGTCGAGATGTTTCTTCAGAGGAAGATCAGGTTCAGCGAGATCCCCTCGATTGTAGAGAAGGTCCTGGCGGAGCATAGGGGCAAGGAACATCCCACTTTGAGCGAAGTATTGGAAGCCTACACCTGGGCAAAGGGGGAAGCGCTTAATATATGTTCATAACTCTGATTTCTTTCCTATTCGCGGTGAGCCTGTTGATCATCGTCCATGAGTTTGGGCATCTTCTTTTCGCTAAACTCTCTGGCATGGAGGTAAAGGAGTTCTCCCTCGGCTTTGGTAAACCCGCTCTCTCTATCACGATAGGAGGAACTAAATATTCCATTCGCCCCATTCCCTTCGGGGGGTATGTGAACATAAGGGAGATGGATATAGATGCGGAGGCGTGGCGAAAGGGAAAGGGATTTTTGGAGCGTCCCTTTTATCAAAAGATGTCGGTCCTGCTCGCAGGTTCTTTGATGAACCTCTTCCTGGCGGTTGTCATCTTCGGCTCCTTAGGGGTATTCGTGGGGAAGGTCGTGGGAGTGAAGAACGAGATAGAAAGGGTTTTGCCCGGCACCCCCGCGGAAATGGCAGGCATAAGGAAGGGAGACAAGATAATCGCTGTAGGGGAGGTTAAAACGCAGGATGTAACTAAATTGCGCCAGGAGATAGAGAAAAATCCGGGCAAGATGTTGACTGTAGAAGTAGAAAGGGAAGGGAAAGCCCTCAAGATATGGGTAACGCCCCAAACGGTGACCAGCTATAAAAGGGAGAAGGATAGGGTGGTCAAAACGAAGGTGGGGCAAATAGGCGTGGTATTTAAGAGCATAACCAAGAAGATGGGTTTCGGTGAAGCGGTGTGGGCGGGTTTCAGGGATACCTATTATCTCGCCAAATTGGTGGTTATATTCCCCTATTTAGCCATAACTAAAAAAGTGCCCGCAGAGGTGGGAGGACCAATTGCCATCGCCCGCATAACCAGCGAGGGAGCTAGGATGGGATTCCCCATATTGATGGAACGCATCGCCATGATCAGTGTCACATTGGCGGTATTTAACCTCTTCCCCATCCCCGGTTTGGATGGAGGTATCCTCTTCATCCTGATAATAAACTCCATCTACGCCTTTTTCTTCAAACGTAACCTGGATTATCGCAAGATAGCCTTGGTCAATTCCATCGGCGTGGCGTTTCTCCTTACCCTTATGGCCATCCTCACCGTCTTCGATATCCGCAAGCTCTTTCAATAATCTACAGCAGATTCTTTATCTTCTGCTCCAACGCTTCGACCTCGCCTTTCAGGAGCACTCCCATCTCCAAGTTGATCTCCTTCTTCTCCCAGGGTTGTAGTATCTGAAGCGTCCCCATTTCCCTCTCCTTTGCCCTTCCTCCCACATGGCAGTTGCCCGGCTCCATGCCTACAACATAGGTTCCCTCTCCCATCATTCGCCATTCCGTGAAGAAGGGAAGTTCCTCCTTTTTGTATTTGACATAGACTGCCATCCCGCCCAGAAGTTCCTTGTTTACGATGGCGGTGGTTACGAAACCTTCCTCATCCGGCTTAATATCGAGGTAAAATACCTGCTCCTTGAAGTTGGGTATGGGAGGGGAACAGCGGTTGTATATATCGAGTCCTTTCTTCGCCTCCTCGTCCCTTGGGGTGACATCTTGCACTGCAGCGAGGAGGTAGGAATTATCGTCGACCAAGGGGAAGCCGATGTTTATGTGATAGATGATCATGAGAGGGGAGGGGATGTATCCGGTGTTCTGGACGGTGTCGTGGAGGAAGATGCGCCTCTCACCGATATAGGTCCATATCCTCCTCTTCATCTCCAGGCATTCCCCGAAGACTATGCTTTCCCGCATCTTCCCTTCTGCCCACAGGAGATATTCGTCTCCTTCCCACTCGCCACCACAGGCGACGCCAAAGGCAGGGGTGGAGGAAATCCTTCCGTGGAGCCCCAGATAGCAACGGTTGACTTCGTTGGAAGGAACGCAAGAAAACAGGCAGGAAGCGTCAGGATCCTCGCTCGCTGCTCCCGCATAGGTGAGCCCGCAGGTCACCAGGAGACCTCCATAGAAGGAGCGGAGCCAACCGAGTCCCTCCGGCTCAAAGTAGTAGGGAGCAACCTGCCCCGTGGAGGAATGCCAGCAGAGGGATTTCCCTTGGTATTCCGCGTAGGAGATATCCATCCCCCTATCGGGAAGCACGGTGAAATTGAAGCCGTTGCCACAGCGAAAATCTATCGCCCTCACCCCTCTTTCCTTCCCTTCCTGTAGCTCCACCAGCCTAACCCCGCCTATCTGGCTGATATCCCCTACCTTTCTTAGGATCTCTTCTCTCTTCCATTCCTTGCCCGCAAACTTCATTTCCAAAACCTCCTTTGTGAAGATTTTAGGTTTTATACATCCTTATCCCCATTATGGAGATGAGGGTCCCGCAACAACCCATTACGAAGAGATGGGCGATATTCCTCAAAAGTTCCAGAAGATATTTCGAGACATCGGCGGGATTCTGGAAACTAACCGGTTGGGAGAGGGCGGAGAATGCCACGACGAAGGTATATACCAGAAGGGCTATCCCTAATATGAAGACCACTATGCCGAGGAAGGGGGTAGCGATCCTATTGAACATCCCTTGAAGCCTCCTTTCTCTTCTTAAGGTAACGCAAAACAGCGGAAAGGAAAGCGGAGTGAGACCAGGTGAGAGGAGCGACGGAGAGGGGCGCGCCGGTGAAGGGGTGGACCTGTTCGGGGAAAACTCCCGATGGCAAAGCATGCCTCTTCGCCCAAAGGAGAAGGGGCAGGGCGTCCTCCACTTCCTTTAATGTTTTTGCCCTCCTTATCCTCCATTCAGCGAGCCACAGGGTGGTAATGAACCAGGGGTTGCCGGGAACCATGGATAGATCATCGCTCTGGCGGAAATACCAATCCCCCAAATATCTGCTCATCCCTCCTACATCCGTTTTCACCCAAAGGGTCTTTTCCACCTCCTCAAGGGCGCGGAGGAGATTCTCATCGGTTTGGGGCAGGGCGTTGAGAAGGGGAATGAGGAGAAGGCTGGCGTCGGGGCCAGCATCCACCCCCCAGCCCCGAGGAGAAGGGTAGAGGGCGGTCGCATATTTGTCCCCTGTGGAGAACCTCTTCAAATTATCCACGATTTCCACTGCTCTATTATAAAACAATTTGCTCGCTTGAATATCTCCGATGATTGAGGACATCTCGCTGGCAGAGAAAAGGGAGAGCGCTACTAAGGCGGAGGTGTAAAGATGTACCCCCCTCTTCTCCTCCCAGATATTCCAGGAAGGGTGGGGGAGATGGAGGGAGGGCTCCATGAAATCGCTCATAAATAAGGCGGGCTTCTTCACCAAATCCTCATAGACCTCGGCTAAGAATTCCAGATCGCCGTATTTGCGGAGATGTTCTCCCAAGGCGTAAAGGACTATGGCGGTGGAATCCTCCTGAAGCGGGACTTCCTTTTTTCCATCTATGAGCCAGGGATGCCAGGAGGAGCCGAGGGAGCCATCGGGAAAATACTTGTGCCAAAGGAAGGGGGAATCAGCCAGGAGTTTTTTAACGAAAAGAAAGAAACGCCTGCTTATATCTATCTGCCCCAACTCGTTGAGGACGAGGACGGTATAGGCGGAATCACGCCCCCACATATAAGCGTAGTGAGCGCGTGCGGTCTGCATTATGTCGGAATCCGTGGAGGCGATTATCGCTCCTCTATTGTCTATGTGGGAGCGAAGGATAAGGAGGCTCTTAACAAAGAGATCCCTTAATCCCTCCGGTAAAGGGGAAAGGTCCGGCAAGGTCCTCCTGAGCCAACTATGCCAGAAATATTGGCATTCCTCGAGCAATCCTTCCTTCCTCCGCCGAACCTCCTCTTGCAATCTCTCTATTTCCTTGAAGTTGTGACCTGCCACTATCCAAACGAAGAATCTCCTTCCCTTGCAGGGGGGAAGATCGAGGGCGAAGATGCTCTCTACCGCTCCCTGCTCTATGGAACGCTGGGACAACTTTCCGTCCTCGGCATCCTTCCAAACTCCCTTCCTATTTATGGCATATTGGGAGATGGGGAGATCGCTGGAGATGAGTAGATAAATATCCCTTTTGAAATGGATTATCCCGTCGAGGAAGGGGTTATAGAAGGCGGTATCACCTATATCGCTTTCCAAGAGGGAGAAGTCATGATGGAGGAAAAACCTCAGGGGCTTCGAGGATTCCACCTCTATCTCCCTTAGGAAGACATTTAAAAAGGGGTGGACTGCCGTCCGCATAAAGAGCTTGATGCCTTTCCTATGTTTGAAGGAGGCAAAGGCTATCAAGGCGTAGGGTTCATAATTAACCTCGCCCTCCCAACCTTCCCCCAGCCAATTCGTCTCCTCTCCATCCCACACCCCCATTCTGCACAAATGTCCCAACACATGATTGGTAAGCCCTACATAGGGGAAGTAAAAATCCCTTATTTGGAGATGAGCATCCAAACCCACCAGGAGATTGCCATTCCCCAAGACGATCGGTCTGGGCATCCCCCTATCTTTTCCCTCGACCGCTCGTCTCCTTTTTCCTCAGGGCGGATAGTCTATCGTCGCTTTGCTCTTTAAATCTCCTCAGTTTGTCCTCGAGGTGGGACGAGGTTTGCTTCGCTCTCTTTATGGAGAGCTCCAACCTCCCCCGTTCATCCGTTCCTATGACCCGGCAGGTGACGATGTCGCCCTCCTTGAGGTAATCCTCGACCTTTTGGACGAACTCCTCCGCTATCTCGGAGATGTGGACGAATCCTTGTCCTCCTTCCTCCAAGGTGACGATGGCGCCCCGCGGTAAGGTCTTCTTTACCTTGCCCTTCACTATACTACCTATTTGGTGCATACTTCAGCATTCCTCCAAAGAACAAAATTGTTTGGATTAATTATAAGTCCGTTAGGAAACAAGTCAAATCCGAGATAGAAAATCATTCTTCAAGCGATACCTCGTAAAGCACATTGTAGCGGGGACCCGAAGGCAAAAGGGTGCTTTGCATGAGCGATATCTTTTCCACCTTCATCTCGCCGACCTCTATATCCTCCAATTCCCTCATCATCCTGCTCAGCTTATCCAGTCCCCGCGGTGACCTCACCCTTCCCAAGGTAAGATGGAGTTTGAAAGGCTTCTCAGGTGGGATGCCTAATTTAACTATCCTTTCCTCCAGGAAGGAGGCAAGGCGAGCGAGGTGTCCCTCCTCTCCACCTATCCAAATCACCCGAGGACGCCGACTATCGGGAAAGCCTCCCACCCCCCTGAACCTTACCCTCATTGGCGAGAAATTCGCCTTCGCCTCGTCCATTATCGCCTTTATCTCCCCTAGGAGTTCCTTCGTTATATTGCCGAGAAAGCGGAGGGTAATGTGGAGATTTTCCGCCTCCACCCACTTCACATCGGCGTTAGTAGAACGCAATTTTTCCTCCACCTTCACCGTCTTCTCCCTTATCTCATCGCTCAGGAGGACGGCTATGAAGCCCCTTAAGGTTTCGGGTTTCTCAGGAGCCATCTCCTTAGCATATCAAGGGCAGTTTGGGAGGAGCGCCACCTCACGCTTTCCCTGTCCCCGGGGAAGATGTTCCTCTGGCAGATCGTTTCCGTAGGGGTGGCGATGGCGATGTAAACTAACCCCACGGGCTTCTCCGGAGTGCCCCCGGTTGGACCTGCTATCCCTGTTATCCCTATGCCAAAATCGGTGCGGAAGAGCCTCTTCGCCCCCTCCGCCATTTCCCTCGCTACCTCCTCGCTCACCGCTCCATAGCGTTCTAAGTTTTCCCTGCTGACCCCTAATATATCCCTCTTCGCCTCGTTGGAGTAGGATATAACGCCCCCCATGAAGTACTCCGAACTGCCGGAGACCTTGGTTATGCGATAGCCCAAGAGTCCTCCCGTGCAGGATTCCGCCACGCTGAGGCTCATCTTCCTTTCCTTCAGCATCCTTCCCACTACCTCCTCCAACTCCTCCTGATCGGCGCCGAATATATCCTCCCCCAGCCTTTCTCGTATTTTCTTCTCCGTTTCTTCTATCAGTCCCTTGACGGTTTCCTCATCCCCCTCGGCGGTTATAGCCACCTGAATCTCATATGCTTTAGCGAGAGGAGTAACGGTGGGATTGCCGGTAGGCGTCATTATCCCTCTCAAAATCTCCTCCACCGCCGATTCGGGCTTCCCTACTACCTTTAAGACCCTTTGCAAGATCACATTGCCTTTAACTTTGCCCCTTACATAGGGGAGAAGCGTTTCCTCCACCATGGGGATCAACTCGCTGGGGGGACCAGGTAGGGCACATATTGTCCTCCCCCCTTTCTCCAGGAGGAACCCGGGGGCGGTTCCCACTCGATTCTCTATAGGGATCGCCCCCTCGGGGAGATAGGCTTGGCGCAGGTTTATCTCTGGCATGGGAACATTGCGTTTCTTGAAATGGGCCTCGATCTTCTCCTTCAGATCTTCTCGGAAGATAAGCGGGACATCGAGAACCTTGCTTATCGCTTCCCTGGTGAGGTCATCCGAGGTAGGTCCTAATCCGCCGATCGTTATAACTAAATCCGCTCTGCGGAGGCTTTCCTGGATGGCGGAGCAGATCGCTTCCAGGTCATCCGCCACAACCTGGGCGCGGACGATGGAAACGCCAGTTTGCTGAAGTTTCCTCCCCAAATAGCCGGTGTTCGTGTCGATGACCCTTCCCCAGAGGATCTCCGTCCCGATGGCGATTATCTCCGCCTTCAACTTCATAGCCTCCTTTGGTTGATGTATTCCTCCTTCGTTCCCCATTCCCGTAGCGCATCGATATAGAGCGAGAACAACTCCTCTGCTTTTTCTCTATTTTCCTCAAAGATATTCCTTGTCTGATGGGGATCGGAGGGGATATGGTAAAGCTCGGGCTGCATATCCCCCGCTCCCACGATTAGCGTCCATTCACCATCCGTTATCGTGCTCGGCTTGAGCTTCCAGGCATATTGAGCCCAATTATAGGGGTTGAGGGACACTCGTTCCTCGGAGGCAGGCTTGTGGATTATCGCCCAGGAGGAAACCGCTATCTTCCGTTCCCACCCTTGTCCTTCTATCAAAGGAAGGAGGGATCTCCCCTGGACGGTGGAGGGGATCTCAACACCCGCTAATTGTAGGATCGTGGGCATTATATCGGGTGGCTGGGCCAAAGCGTCGCATCTGTCTTTCTTGCCCGAGGGAAGGCGTATCAAAAGGGGGATATGAGCCACCTCACGATATAATTTGGTGATCTTCCCCACCAATCCGTGTTCCCCAAGATAGAATCCGTGATCGGTGGTGAAGATTATGACCGTATTTTCCAAAAGACCGAGGTCCTCCACCTTGGCTAATAACTTGCCTATCCAGCGGTCCACCATTGTTGCTTCCCCTGCGTAAAGGGCGCGCATATGGGCGAGCTCCTCCTTGGTTAGGTAATCCGCCGGGCCATAGATGGGATAAATGACCTCTTCGCCTTCGTAGGAGGTCTCGTACATCTCCACATAATACCGAGGGGGATCCCAAGGCTCGTGGGGATCGAAGGTATCGATATAGAGCAGGAATTTATCCTTGTAGTTTTCCTCCAGCCAATTCATCGCCTCGCGGAAGGTCTGGGCGGGGAAGTAATCCTCCTCCGTTTTTCGATGATGGACATTGCGAAGATACTGGGTGACCGTCCTCGCTGTATCTCGTAACTTCTCAGGGGCACAGGGGAGTTTGACCTCCTTGGGAGCGGTGCGATAGCGGTCATTCTCCTGCCCCCTAATCCAAACCCAGCCGGAGAACCCCCTCGCATAGTTATAGCCCTCGTTCATGAGATGGGGGGTATCCACGATGAACATGGTGGTGTAGCCGGCGGAGGAAAGGACCTGAGAGAGGACGACCTCGTCTGGAGAGAGGGGAGCCCAATCCGTGTAGGTGAAGGTGAAGCGTCCCGTGAAGAGGTCCCCGCGGTTTGGTATGGTGGGGAAGGAGGCGGTATAATAATTGGTGAAGATGATGGATTCCTCCGCCAGTTTCTCCAAATTGGGCGTTCTAGTCCCGAAGGCTTCTCCGCCGTAAAAGGCAAGGTTATCCCTTCTGAAGGTATCCGAGACGATGATTATGAAGTTCATGGAAAGCACCTCTCTCCGTTGTTTTGGTTATTGTAAGAACAAAATCGGGTTGGGACAAGTCAAAGATGTGGAGGTTGCGCTTTCACTATGAGATGTAAAAAAGGGGCGCTTTAAAAATGCGGTTGTTGATGAGCATCACGGTCTTCATTTGTGGAGCAGGGGTGATGTGCCTGGAGATGATGGGCTTCCGGATGCTTCCTCCCTACTTTGGAAGTTCCATTTATGTCACAGGGAGCCTAATAAGCATCTTCCTCCTTGCCCTCAGCCTGGGCTATTACTTGGGGGGCAAGATGGCGGACAAGAAACCCTCGCCTCGGATGTTGGGGGCGGTCATCCTTTCCTCCGGTATAGTTATAGTTCTCCTTGCCTATTATTTTCGTCCCTTAAATCAGGCGATAGCAAGTTGGGGATGGAATGTGAGATGGGGTTCTCTTCTGTCCTCCATCCTGCTTTTCGTTCTCCCCGCTACCCTTTTGGGTATGGTTTCCCCCTATGCAATCAAATTGTCCACCCTCAGCGTGGGTCATGTGGGGAAAACCGCTGGGAACCTTTATGCCTTATCTACAGTGGGAAGCGTGTTGGGGACCCTCCTCACCTCCTTTTATCTCATAGCCCGTTTCGGAGTGCAGGAGATCGTAATAGGGTTGGGTATTCTCCTCTTTCTCCTCGGTTTGGTCCTCCTCGCCTCTAAGAAGAGGACCGTTCTTCTATCCCTCATTTTATTGTTGCCTTTCCCCTCCTGGAGCGGACAAGTTCTTAACCTGCGGACGGCAAGGGTCGTGGAGGTGGTGGAGAGCCTTTATCATCAGATAATGATCGTGGAGGACGACAAATGGTTGGTGATGCAGTTCGGACGCACCATCCAGAGCGGGATATCCAAGGAGAATAACCTTAAGAGCATCGCTCCCTATACGGATGGTTTTCATTTAGGCTTCGTCTTCGTTCCCCAAGCTAAGGATGTATTGTTCATCGGCTGTGGAGGAGCTACGGGACCACGCCAATTTCGCCATCTCTACCCTCAAGCGAGTATGGATGTCGTGGAGTTGGATCCCGAGGTGGTGAGGTTAGCTAAGAAATACTTTCACCTCAAAGAGGATAATAAGTTGAAGGTGCATATAGAGGACGGAAGGGTGTTCCTCAACCGTTCTAAGAATAAGTATGACATCATAATCCTGGATGCTTACTTCGCTGAGGCGGTGCCATTCCATCTTACGACGAAGGAGTTCATGGAGGTGGTGAAAAAGCATCTCAAGCCGGGGGGAGTGGTCATTTGCAATGTGATAGGTAGCGTTTCGGGAGGAAAGAGCAGGTATCCTCGTTCCCAATACAAAACCTTGAAGCGGGTCTTCGACCAGGTTTATTTCTTCCCCGTGCTTTATCCCGGTGAGCAATTGAGGGATTACGATAGGGGGGTGGTCCGGAATATAATCCTGGTAGCGAGCGATGGGAAGGCGGTGAGCAAGGCGAAGATAGTGGAGGGAGCTAAAAAGTTACAGAATCCTTTGATTCCCCAACTGACCACCATCGCTTCTGCCCTCCTCACCTCTCCGCCCGACATTAGGGATGTGCCAGTTCTATCCGACAATTACGCGCCCGTGGATGACCTCATTAAATTGGCGATAGAGTGAACGAATAAATCCATTAGGTGCTAAGGAGTTTTCTAATACTCCCCTCTTTTTGCCAAGAACATTTGCCTCTCTCCAGATATGCCTCCATTGGCTGATGCCTCTTTATCAACTATTCCTCCTCGTAGGGATGACTTTCTTTTTGTCTGTATTTCTTCGCAAGTGGGGGCGCTTAATAACAAGATAAGATCTGGGTATCTCTTAAGGGCTTGATTAGGGTATTAGGGGGAAATACGCTCCCATTACTGGGGGCTTAAGTTGAAATTCACTTCCTTTTTATCGTCGCTGGAAGAAAGGAAAACCTTAACCGTTTGCTTTTGAAAGCCTGCCCGCTCGGCGGTTATGAGATACGCCCTCTCGGGGGAAACCCAAGGCACCCAGAGGTAATATTTGCCATCCGCTGTCGTTTCATATCTCCCTAGTTCGTAGTTCGGCGCGTCTTCATAGACCGCGGTGACGAGGGCATTGCCCAATGGAAAACCGGAGGAGCTTCGCACTACTCCATAGATGTTGTAAGGCGGGGATGGGGGATTGTTATCGCTGGGAGATGCGGGACCGCCACCGCCACAGCCAGCGAGCAGTAATAATCCGCAAATGGCAAAAACCAAAGGAAGAGAGCGCATCTTTCCGAGTATAAAACTTTTCTATTCCTATGTCTAATTTATATGCTATAATGAGCACAAATCCCTCGGAAGGAGGCTTTGCTATGGAAAGGAAGATAAGGGTAACCGTATGGAACGAATATCGCCATGAGAAGTTGGATAAGAGGGTAGCGGAGATCTACCCGGAGGGCATTCATGGTGCCATTGCCAATTATCTCAAAACTCTCCCCGATATGGAGGTGCGCACTGCTACCCTGGACGAGCCCGAGCATGGCTTGACGGAGGAGGTTTTGAATAACACGGATGTTCTCATTTGGTGGGGTCATATGGCTCACCACGAAGTCGACGATGCGGTGGTGGAGAGGATCTATAACCGCATCATCTATGGTGGGATGGGGTTGATCGTCCTTCATTCCGGGCATTTCTCTAAGATATTCCGCAAATTGATGGGAACCTCCTGCGATCTGAAATGGAGGGAGATAGGGGAAAAGGAAAGGATATGGGTGATCGAGCCGGGACACCCTATCGCTCAGGGGCTGGGCGAATATATAGAATTAGAGCATACCGAGATGTACGGTGAACGCTTCGACATCCCTCGCCCCGATGAGCTGGTCTTCATCAGTTGGTTCGAGGGAGGGGAGGTCTTCCGCAGTGGTTGCTGCTTCTATAGGGGCAGGGGGAAGATCTTCTATTTCCGTCCTGGGCACGAAACCTATCCTATCTATCACCACCCCGATGTCCTCAAGGTGATCGGAAACGCCGTCCGCTGGGCAGCTCCCGTGGAGGGACCCACACCTCAATTCGGCAATCGCCCCCCTTTGGAGGATGTAGGAAGGTGATGGGAAGATAGCGTTTGGCTAAACCAGCGGTATTAGCCCAATTCTTCAGAGGTTTACAATATCAATTAAAGGCCGGGGTCAGCCTCGAGAGGGCATTACAGGTAGCGGAGGCTCGTTCGCCCGACCTGCGGAGGGCGGTCCCGCAAATGAGGGCGAAGGTGGCCCAGGGAGCCTCCCTTTCCTCCGCCTTTGCCGAATTCCCCGACATCTTCCCGCCTCTTTTCGTGCATCTGGTTAGAGCAGGAGAACAAAGCGGGCATTTGGAGGAGGTTATGGGGGATATAGCTGACCTTTTAGAGAAGGAAGTAGCGTTGAGGCGAATGATAAGCAGTTGGACATTCTATCCCAAACTCGTCCTTGCCTTCGCCCTATGCCTCATTCTCTTCCTTCAGCCCTTGATATCCGCCTTTATCTTCGGCTCTCCCGGAGCGCTTGCCTCCGCTCTTAGGGATGTGATAATTTGGGGGTTGCTCTTCCTCCTTGTTTATATCATCTATAAGGTCTTTCTTCCTCCCGCCTATGTTCGTGCCATCCGAGACACCGCCAAGTTCTACCTACCTTTAGTGGGGAAGGTGGCGAGGAAGCTCTCCCTTGCTCGCTTCTGTCTCCTTCTCGCCCGTCTCCTCGAGGCGGGCGTCCCCCCTCAACGTTCCCTGCTTTTAGCGGGGGAGGGTTCAGGCGACATGGCTCTCAAAAATAAAGCAGGGGGCATTATTCCGGAAGTGGAAAGGGGGAAGCGATTGAGCGAATTATTCGAGAGGGAAAGGATCCTCCCTCCCCATCTCCTCAACATGCTGAAGGCGGGGGAGGAAAGCGGGAGGCTTCCCCAGGCTTTGCAGGTAATCGTTGATTACTTAGAGGGGGAAGCTCGGCTATCCATTCAGCGCTTGGCGATAGGAGGGGCGGTTGCCTTCTATATTTTGGTTGCTATCTTCGTGGGTTATATCTACATCGGCACCCTCGCCAAATATTACATGGGGTTGATGGAGCTCGGGGAGTGATTCACCAAAGGGAGGGAACTCTTAACTGGCGCGACCAACGGATATAATCCGCTAACTTCCAAGCACCTCCCTCCGCCAACTGGGGTATTCCACAGATGGGGGATTCGCAGAGGAGACAGGCGCCATCGCAGGTCAAGGGTTGGAAGGTTTCCCCTTTCCTGATGTAAAGTGGCACATCCAAACCCTCACAATTCCGGGAGGTTGCGAATTCCTTGTTCAATCCCTTCACGATCGGCTTTCCCTTGCAGGATTCCTCGGTGAGGGCAAACTCCATGCACAAAGCGAAAGTTATCCCCTCCTCGTCGCAAATCCGTCTCAATTCCCCAAAGATCCTCCTCCGATAGGAGATATCCGCATGAAGGGAATAGCCTATCTTCTCGGTGTAGAGCGAACGATAGGCGGGAACGAGCTTCCTGTCTATACGAGAGAGGAGGGAGATGATTTCCCTCCTCGTCTTCACCGGTATATCTAAGATGCTCGCCACTATATGCCTTGCTCCTGCCTCCTTCACCTTCCTCACCAATCTCCTCATATCCGATGGATCATCGGTTATGAAGGGGAAGAGGGGATCCAAGCGAGCAACTGCGTATATCCCTCTCTCTTTTGCCTGGCGAAGGTTCTGAAAGAGGGTAGGGGTATCGGCGCCTCCGGGGACGAGGATCTTTCTCAAGCCCTCGTCGTCGGTGAGTATGGAGACCTGGATGAAGGAATGTCTTTGAACCTTCAGGAGGTCGAGGATCCTGGCGGGGATTTCCCCCTTGGTTATTATCTCGATGGGGAGGTTTCGCTCCACGAACACCTTAACCACTCGCTCCGAGAGATGGAATTCCTCCTCCAGGGGTTGAAAGGGAGCGGTAACGGGGCTGAGGTACCCGCAGGAGGCTATGCTTAATTTATCCACTTGTTTTGCCACCATCTCGGGGAAGTTTTGGAAGACGAAGATCACCCCTTCGTTTCTCCACCTCTCGAAGTAGCCGGGGAAGGTGCGAGTATAACAAAAGGGGCAAGCGTGCTGGCAACCTATGTAGGGAT
>CAYVMD010000021.1:29870-34699 GCA_964452465.1 uncultured bacterium
TTTAGGAGGAGCCTCTCCGCGGTGCATTCCCTCCTGCCATAAGGACGAAGGGGATGCCACCAACCGTGGATTTCCTTTTGGGAATTAACGATTATTATCCTGGCGTCCTCTTTGGAAGACATCTATAGCTTTTTTGAGATCTATGCTACCCTCGTATATCGCCCTCCCAATTATAACCCCCTCCACCCCTACTTGGGAGAGTTGGCGCAAATCTTCCCATGAGGATACTCCGCCCGAGGCGATTATGGGGATGGAGATCCTCTCCCTCAATTTCCTTATCCCCTCCACATCCACCCCCCTCAATGTGCCATCCCGGGAGACATTTGTGTAGATTATCCTATAAACTCCCATCCTTTCCATCTCCTGGGCGAACTCGAGCGCATCGTAGGGGGAATCCCTCCGCCATCCCTCCACCGTTATCTTCCCTTCCCTCACATCCAATGCCACCGCTATTTTTTCCCCATAGAGGGCGAGCATCTCTTCCAGGAACTCCTTATCCAAGGCGGATGTCCCCAGGATGATCCTTCGGATTCCCAAGGAGAATCCCTTCTCCAGCTCCTCCCTTCGCCTAAACCCACCTCCCACCTCGAGGTTAACCTCCACCGCCTCGGCGATCCTGGCTATTACCTTCAAGTTGCAAGGTTTCCCCTCCCTTGCTCCATCCAGATCCACGATGTGTATCCATTCCGCACCGCAATCCTTAAAGCGTTTCGCTATCTCCAGGGGGTCATTGCGAGCGAATAGCACCTTATCGTATTCGCCCTTGTAAAGGCGAACGCATTTCCCCTCCAGTAGATCTATGGCGGGTATTATCAGCATTGCAATTCCGCGAAATTCCGAAGTATCCTGAGCCCCCAGAAACTGCTCTTCTCGGGATGGAACTGCACGCCAAAGACATTGTCCCTATGGATAACGGAGGGAAAGCGCTCTCCGTGTTCCGTCTCCGCTACGATTATGTCCTCTTCCTGGGGCGCTACATAGAAGGAATGGACGAAGTAGAACATCTCCCCATCGGGGATTCCTTTTAGGATGGGGCAAGCCTTGCGGATGGAAAGGGAGTTCCAGCCGATGTGGGGCACCCTCACATTCGCCCTTATCCTTTTCACCTTTCCCTTAAACACGGATAGCCCTTTTATCCCCTCCGACTCCTCGCTTTCCTCCATCAGGAGTTGCATTCCCAAGCATATGCCGAGGAAGGGGCGTCCCTCCCTGATGGCTTGGAGGATAGGCTCCACGAGTTTCATCTCCTGGAGATTCCTCATCGCTGCGCCGAAGGCGCCCACGCCGGGGACGATCACCTTCTCCGCCCTTTCCACATCCTCGGGGTGGGAGGAGACGATAGCGGAAAAGCCTAACTTCTCCAGCGCTTTCTGCACGCTGCGGAGGTTTCCCATTTTATAATTAACGATGATGATCATTTCTCCGATCCTTTCCGGGGTATTCGCCGAAATATTATACTCGCCTCCCTTGCTCAATCGCAAGGGAGGCGAGTATCGAAGTTTCCTCGCTTTAGAGGACTAATCCCCTATCTTACGCCCACCAAACCTTGGGTGGAGGCTCCTGGATGACCACCTGCTTGAGGAAGGCAACCGCCTTCTTGAGCCCTTCCTCGATGGACATCAGGCTGTCCTCGTGTTCTATAGAAAGTACCCAATCGTAGCCCACCAACCTCAAATTGGAGACGATGTCCTTCCATACTTGGTAATCGTGCCCATAGCCCACCGTGCGGAATATCCAGGAGCGCTTTATCTCCTCTGTGTAGGGCTTGGTGTCCAGAACGCCGTTGACGGAAGCGTTTATGGGATCCACCTTGGTATCCTTGGCGTGGAAGTGGTAGATAGCTCCCTTCAACTGCCTTATCGCTACCACGGGGTCTATCCCCTGCCAGAAGAGGTGGCTGGGATCGAAGTTGGCGCCGATCTCCTCGCCCACTGCTTCCCTCAATTTGAGCAAGGTTTCGGGGTTATAAACCAGAAAGCCGGGATGCATCTCCAAGCAGATCATCTTGACGCCGTGCTTGCGGGCGAAGGCTACCTCTTCCTTCCAGAAGGGTATCGCCACCTCTTCCCATTGGTACTTTAGGATCTCCAGGAAGTCGGGAGGCCAGGGGCAGGTTACCCAGTTGGGGTATTTAGCGCCGGGATGGTCGCCCGGGCATCCGGAGAAGGTTATCACCCTCTCCACGCCCAATTTGCCCGCTAGTTCTATGGTCTTATGCTGAGCATCTATGAATTCCTTCGCTACCTCTTTGTTGGGATGGAGGGGATTACCATGGCAGGAGAGGGCGGAGATGACGAACCCGCGCCTTTCTATCGCCTTGAGGAACTCCTTCCTCTTTGTCTCGTCCTCCAAAAGCTCCGCCGGTTTGCAATGGGCATCGCCCGGGTAGCCTCCACAGCCTATCTCCACTGCCTCCAACCCTACTTCCTTGAAGAAATCAAGCGCCTCCTCGAAGGGCTTGTTGCCCATTAACACCGTGAAGATACCTATCTTCACTCCTCAACACCTCCTTAAATTTTTTATTTAAACTTCACAGATCTTAACCCATCTGCGTTCGTTGATGGATTTCTCCACCGCAGCGAGCACCTCTTGGCACTTCACGCCATCGTAGAAGTTGGGCGAGGGTAGCTTCCCTTCCGCTATCGCCTTCATCAGGTCGTATACCTGATGGACGAAAGTGTGTTCATAGCCGATTATGTGACCCGCCGGCCACCAAGCGGAGACATAAGGATGGATGGGCTCGGTGACCATTATGTTGCGGAATCCCTGGATGTGGGGTGGGTCCTCTCGGGAGAAGAACTCCAATTCGTTCATTCTCTCGAAGCACCATCTAAGGGAGCCCTTGGAACCATTGATTTCGATGAAGTTGTAATTGTTATGTCCCGGGGCGAAGCGAGTTGCTTCGAAGGAACCGAGGGCACCGTTTTCGAACCGGGCGAGAAAGAGCGTGGCGTCGTCAACCGTTACCTCTCCCATCTCCTCGCCAGCCACTGCAGCAAGGGCGCCCGTTTCCTTGGGAATGGGTCTTTGCTTAACGAAGGTCTCCCACATCCCCACTACTTCGGTTATCTCGCCCACGAGGTAGCGGGCAAGGTCGATGAGGTGAGCACCCAGGTCGCCAAGCGCTCCCGAGCCAGCGACCTCCTTATCCAGGCGCCATACCAAGGGAAAGGAAGGATCCACTATCCAATCCTGTAGGTAGCATCCCCTGAAGTGGTAGATCTGTCCTATCCGTCCTTCCTCTATTATCTGCTTAGCGAGGGCGATGGCGGGGCATTTGCGATAGTTGAAGTTGATCATATGGATAACCCCTGCTTCCTCTACCGCCTTCAGCATGGCTCTGGCTTCCTCTATGGTGTTGGCGAGGGGCTTCTCGCAGAAGATGTGCTTTTTCGCCTTGGCGGTAGCGATGGCTATCTCAGCGTGGGTATTGCCCGGGGTGCTTATATCCACCAGATCTATGTCCTCGCGCTCCAATAGCTTCTCCCAGGAGGTTTCGTAGGATTCCCAGCCGTAGAGGTGCATCGCTTTCTTGACGGCGGATTCCGTCCTTCCCACGATGGCTTTCATCACTGGCTTAGCAGGGGCATCGGGGAAGAAGAAGGGGACCTGTCTATAGGCGTTGCTGTGGGCTTTGCCCATGAACTTATAACCTACAAGCCCAACTCGCACTTCCATTTGTGCCATTCGGCATCCCTCCTTTGGAATCTTGATTTTTCAATCCCATTATAAAATGCTGATATACACCGTCAATGGTTTTATATCCTTTATTAAGGGGATATGGACAAGAGCCTGCGAGGAGAGCAAGGAAAGGGGCGGGCAATTGTAGGATCTCCAAATTCATTCCCCTTGGAAAGTTTGTAACCAGGTTGGGGATCAAGAGTAAAGGTGATGGGGAATTCTTAAACTCTTGGAGCATAGTAAACTCCTTGCGTGATAAGAAGGAAGCCCTGCTTTCCTTTCCCTGTCAAGGACACTCTCTTTTTACAAAGGATTTTTGGGTATGCTATCATTAGGGCAATGTAAGCCTGAAAAGGCTTATGGCGCAAGAAAATTAGAATTTTTAAAAAATTTCGCCAAGTTATCAGATGAATTTTAAAAGAGATTTTAAAAAAGAGGAGAAATGCTGGACAGGATTTTACTGGATGATAGAATGGATTATGAAGGGGCAGGAGTCAGAGTATCTTGTCTCTATCCTAAAAGTAAGGAGGTGAAGAGCGGAGCAAAGGAAGAAGCTGTGAATCTCCCCCTTCCTCTTCTTCCTGTTTTGCAGCGGGGGAAAATACTTGAAAGGGGGTAGATTTAGAAAATGAGAAGGACAGTATTAGTGCTGTGCAGCGTAGTGGTGGTAGGTTTGCTTCTGACGGGTTGTGGAGGAGGTGGAGGTGGAGGAGGTGGTGGCGCCGAATCCTATGTATTCTTGGCTAAGTGGGGAATATATGGCAGTGGCGATGGAGAATTTAACTATCCTTATGGTATAGCGGTTGATTCAGCGGGCTATGTATATGTTGCGGATGTATCCAACCACCGCATTCAGAAGTTCACCTCCGATGGAAACTTCGTAACCAAATGGGGAAGGCGAGGCAGTGGCGAGGGAGAATTTTATTGTCCTTATGGTATAGCGGTAGATTCAAAGGGCTATGTATATGTAGCGGATTCAGGGAACCACCGCATCCAGCAGTTCACCTCGGATGGAAACTTCGTAACCAAATGGGGAAGGCGGGGCAGTGGCGAGGGAGAATTTGACGGTCCTGAGGGTATAGCGGTAGATTCAAAGGGCTATGTATATGTAGCAGATACAGAGAACAACCGCATCCAGAAGTTCACCT
>CAYVMD010000022.1:0-34075 GCA_964452465.1 uncultured bacterium
AAAAAGGTTCTCTGCTCGTTATTGTAACCTCTCTTCCTGAGGAATCCCTGCTTTCCAATAACTACAAAGAAAGAGGGATCCTCCCCGCGGTGATACTGGTGGATGGCTCTTCCTTTGGGGTTCCCAAATGGGAGGGGCGCGTTTGGTCGTTTTGGGAGAAAGGGAGGGAATTTTTCCCCATCTTGGTCGTTAGGAAAGGGGAGGATCTAAAAGAGAGGTTGGAGGTATTTTGGGAGCCTTTGCCTCATATTTATTAGCGCTTTTAGTTACCTTTACAGGGGTCTTTGCCTACTACTCGGTGGTGGAAGATAACATCATCCGCTTCTCCTCCCTTGCCTTTATATTGGTTGGACATATTTTCAGTTATCTATTTAGAGAATCCAAGAATAGAAAATTTTATTCCAACTTAATTCTTATCTGCCTCGTTTTCCTCTTGGTCATGGAAAAGATAAAAGGAAGTGGAGTGCTTCTTTCTCCCATTGAAGCACGCGGGGAAATAGGGCTCATTGTAGGGGCTTATCTTCTTTGGTTAGTGGTTATGAGGAGCTTTACCCTTTTTAACACCAATTATTTAGCATTTTCCATAATTCCTTCTATGGGCTTTTTAGGTTTGATCTGTTCCTATAATGTGAATCCCGAGATGTTTCTTTATATCCTTTTATTCTTTTTGTCCTCGGTGCTTCTCCTCTGCTTCCACTCTTATGAAGTCGAAGGAGGCAGTTGCCCTCCCCTTGGTCGTGCAACCTTCTCGTCCGCCTTCGGCGCACGAGGGAGACCAGGGAAGAGAACCACCCTCGCGCTCTTAATCCTGGGCTTTTATATCTTCTTCTCTGCTCTGCCCTTCTCTTTCTTTTTCCTGGTTCCTCTCCGCACCGCTACCTTCCTTGTCCCTACTCCTCCTATGCTCTTTCCCTTGAGGAGTAGATTTTACGGAGAACTTCCCTTCTTTTCCAATTATTGGATAGGCAACATCGTGCAATTAGGGGGACCAATGCCTATAGGGGAGGAAGTTGTTGTAGAGGTGAAAACGGATACCCCGCTTCCCCTGCGGGCAACTACCTATGACTATTTCACCGGCATGTATTGGACAAAGACTCACCCCGATCCTAAGCAAGTAAATCTCCAAGGCAATAGATACCAAAAGCGCCCCATAGATCCTTCCTCTCCCATTATAAGACAGGAAATAACATTAAAGCAGGTATTTTTTGCTCCCTTAACCCTGCCCAATCCTTATCGCCTTCCTTATTTTCCTTTCATGCTTCCCTTTCTTCGTCCCGTCTACTTGCTTGCCCCCCTCGAGTTCTGCGAGGTTATAATAAGA
Organism: uncultured bacterium; assembly: GCA_964452465.1. Classification (GTDB taxonomy): domain Bacteria; phylum Armatimonadota; class JACIXR01; order JACIXR01; family JACIXR01; genus CAYVMD01. Next base: position 1,322 of record CAYVMD010000022.1, read on the forward strand.
AGCAATCCATCTCCCCTTGGGTTGCTGGAGGACAGGGATTCCTCCCTTCTACTTATACCAAGGGGAACCTGGCCTTCCTACGAAGTTATTGCTCAGCCCAATACACATTGGGAGGAAGAAGATTTATCCATCTACCTTCAAACCGTTTATTCTCCCCGGATTTCCGCCCTAAGTAAAAAGATAGCCGAGCCCTACCACAGCGAGGAGGAGAAGGCGTGGGCTATACAAGATTTCCTTCAAAGGAACTATTTTTATAAACTTAGAGGAAACTATCCTTCGGGAGCCAATGCTGTGGAGTGGTTTCTCTTCAAAAGCAAAAAGGGGGATTGTAACTTCTTTGCCTCTGCAATGTGTATAATGCTGAGGGAGATAGGCATTCCCGCTCGTGTCGTTGTAGGATATGTCCCCAGCGAATACGATGAGGAGAAGGGCGCATGGATAGCAAGGCAGAAGGATGGGCATATGTGGGTGGAAGCTTATATAAAGGGAAAGGGATGGTGCACCTTTGATCCTACTCCCGCGGGTGAACACGTTCCTTTGTTGACTGCTCTTCTTGAGCGCCTTCAATATTTCATTGGACTCCGCAAGAGGACTTTACTCCCTCTCTCCCTCTTTTTCATTTCTATTATAGTGTTACTGCTCCTCGTGGTTATGGATGCTCAAATTAGCCTTAGGAAGAGAAGGACCTCTCCAGAGGAGACGCTAATTAATTTATATCTCCTCCTTTGCAAGAAATTAGCAAGAGGGAAGGATGCCCCATCTCGTCCGCCGAAGGCGGACGAGATGGACACACGACCGAAAGGAGCGTGTCCGATTCGAAGGGAAAGCGATACCTTAAGGGAATGGTTTTTCTCCGCCTATCCTTTCCTGCCGCCCTCCTGTAGAGAGAAATTAGGGCGCATAACGGATATATGTGAGAAAGTATGTTACTACAAGGATGTACCAAGTGGGGATTTAAACTGGGCGATTGAAACTTTGAGGAGGATCTTAAGGGAAAAAGAATGGAAGAAAACCTCTATCTATTAGTGGGAGACGAATTCCTCCAGGAGGAATTCATAGAAAATTTAAAAAGGAAATACATCCCGCCAGAGGCGGAAAATTTAGATGTCGATATATTAAGGGGGGATGAGACCTCCGCTTCCCTTATAATGCGAAAGGCGAACATTGCTCCTATGCTTTCCTCCCGAAGGTTGGTAATAGTGAAAGGTGTGGATCGTTTAACTTCCCAAGAGCAGAGCAAATTGGGGAACATGCTTTCTTCCCTTCCTGATTTTGCCTTACTCATTCTCACCGTTGAAAAAGAGACCTCTTTAAGGCGTGAGTTATTGGAGGCGATAAAAAGGATAGAAAAGGAAGGGAGAAAAGAGGTCATCAGAAGATTCTATTTTTCCGTTTTGGAGAGAGAGAAGTGGATAATAGAGGAGATGAGGAAGAAGGGCAAGAAAATAACGGGTAGGGCATCCAATATTCTCGCTAATCACTTTTCGGATATCCAACAATTAAAGATAGAACTCGAGAAGCTATCTAGTTTTGTAGAAGGGGAAGTCATAACAGAGGAAGATGTAATGATGGTTAGTTCCTTGCCCTGGGAGGAGACAGTCTTTAAGTTCGCAGAAGCTTTATTTCAAAAAAGGAGGGTGCAAGCCCTTAAAAGATTATATAGGCTATTAGAAATAGAGGATTTTACTTTCCCCCAAAGATTAATAGGACTCTTAAGCCATCAAGTAAGGTTATTGATGCAACTTAAATTCCTTCAAGAGAAGGGGCTTCCCTACCGTAAAGGCATGAAGATCCCTCCGGAAATCGAGGAAATGCTCCCCGCGGGCGAGGATAACATTTTAGTTTATACTGCTAAATATCCTTGGGTGATGAATAGATTGGGAAGATTCGTTAACCTTTTCTCCTTCCAAGGATTAGCGGGGATACTCCGCCTTCTTTTCGAAACCGACCTCCAAATTAAAGAAGGTGCTCCCCTGCGAGAAAAACTGGAATTGTTAGTGATAAGGATATGTGAGATTCCTTAGGAAGCCTTGAGTAAGGCATTTAATTTTTGCATAAGTTTGCTCTTACGCCGAGCGGCGGTATTAGGGTGTAAAACTCCTTTGCTCACCGCTTTGTCCAAATAACGGCAAGCGATCCTTACATTTTCCCTTGCTTCGTCTGGGTTACCTTTTTCGATGGATTCCAATGCCTTTTTTACAAAAGTTCTCACGGTAGATCTTACTGCTCGATTTCTTATTCTTCTTTTCTCAGCACGACGCAGGGCTTTTAAAGCGGATTTAGTCCTTGGCAAAGTGCATCTCCTCCTTCCAAAAATATAGTAATCAGCAAATTATACATTATAGCAAATGAATGCTTTTCGTCCACTTCGCCGAACTCGTTTGCCGAAGGCAAATGAGAAGGACACGCGACCGAAGGGAGCGTGTCCGATTCAAATGTAAGTTAAAACGATATGTTTTATATAAAACGCGATCACTAACCCTAAGGAAAAAAACAAGCTGTTTATCTCCCTATTTGCCTTTACTCTATCCCAATGAAATTTTTCCGCTCCTCCACGCCAGCGCTTGCCCAGGGGGAGGAATACCGGCACTGATTCCTTATATCTCTTATATTCCTCCCCAAATCGGGAGGAAAGAAAAGACTCTTCCAAAGCCATGGTAGGGATATAAAAGAGGGCGAATACCAAAAAGAAGAGAGGAAGAGTTATATGAAGGCGTCCTGCCAAAAAGCAAATTCCCAGGCCCATGAAGAAATTCCCCAAGTAAAGAGGGTGACGAGTATAGGCGTAGGGACCACTTGTGGCGAGCTTCTCACCCTTCTCTATGTAGCCGGAAGCCCAGATACGCAATCCTTCTCCTCCCAAAACCAAAAGAGCACCCATTATCAGTCCCCAGGAAGTGGGTTTAGCTATAAAGAGATAGAGCAAAGGCAGAAACCAATGAACAGCAGTTCTATATTTTGCCAATCCCTTCCAAATCATCCTCAACCTTGTCCTCCCAAGGAGGAAGAGAAGGTCGCCCGACCGAGGTGACTGACTTCTGCTTCTAACATCCTTTTGATCAAAATAGCCGTTTGGCGGAACATCCCTCTTTCTCCCAGGCAAGATTTTATCTCCTTCATTGCCTCTAATTGCTTATTTCTTTCCCCTTCTTGCAGGAGGGAGAGCACCGTCCTTGAGATCCCCTCGGGTGAGGCATTGTTGCCCAGCAATTCCGGGAAAGCCTTCCTTTCCAATATGAGGTTGGGCAAAGATACATAAGGGGGAAGGTGTTTCCTTCTTAGATGATATTCCCAAATGGTCAATTTTGATCCTTTGTACACTACCACCAAGGGAGTGCCGAGGATCACCGCTTCCAGAGATGCAGTGCCGGAAGTTACGACCACGACATATGAGGCACTTATAACTTCCCAAGGTTTCCCTTCCCTCAAGTGAACAATCTCTTCTCCCTTTCTGAGCGTGTTATCCTCCTTGCGCCAGCCTGGAGGTAAAAAGGAGGGAGAGAAGATTCCCGGTATCGAAGGAGGAGCGATGACGAATTGGGATTTAGGTTCCTTTCTTTTGATAAGAGGGGTACACTCAAGGAGGGAGGGTAGGATATTCCTAATTTCTTGTCTTCTACTTCCGGGTAGGAAACCTACTACGATGCCTTCAGGTAGAGCGAGGGAAAGGCGAGCGGATTTCTTATCCTTGGCCTGTAATATGTCCAATAGAGGATGCCCAAAGAAGTTGGCTTTAATCCCTTCTTTTTCCAGGGCTTCCTTATACCAAGGAAAAAGACACACAACCTCGTCAACGAAATCCTTTAGCATTCTTACCTCTTTTCTTTTGATTTTTCTTCTCCAACTGCCGGGGGGTATGAAATACAATATTTTTATCCCCTTTTTCTTTGCCCATTTCCCCAACTTAACATTAAATGCGCCGAAATCTATCAGTATGAGAAGCTCGGGCGGGGCAAGCGTTAACTCCCTTTTTATTTTCTTGAAGGCTAAAAGGAAAGCCGGAACCACCTTGAGGGATTCCACCAGCCCTATAGCGCCAAGATGGGTGGAATGAAAGATCAACTCTACCCCTGCCTTCATCATGTATCGCCCCCCCATGCCCTTTAAGGACACTTTCGGAAATTCTTCTCGTAGAGATTTTGCTAAATAAGAGCCGTATAAATCACCCGATGTCTCCCCTGCTGATAAGAAGATGGTAGTTGGTGATTCATCTCGGCCTTTTTCTCGCATGGGGGTCTAATTGTCTTCCTGCATAACTCCATCTTACTTCTTTCATAAATTCCAAGAGGTACTCTACCTCGGGGCTGCGTTCTATTTCCTCTTCTATCGCTTCTATAGCCTGAGCGAGGTTAAGCCTGGAGCGGAATAGCAGTTTATAGGCTTTCTTCAGCTGGCTTCTAATGGAAGGAGGGATGCCTGCCCTTCGTAGCCCTACGACATTTATACCTACCACCTCTGCAGGACGTCCATCAACTATCATGAAGGGTGGGACATCTTTAACAACCTTGGAGTATCCCCCTACCATTGCTAATTTCCCTATTCGAACGAATTGATGTACTCCCACGATTCCTCCAAAAGTCACCCTATCCTCTACGACCACATGCCCGCTTATACCCACCATATTAGCCATCGTTACATAATTTCCTATCTTGCAATTATGCCCGATGTGGCAATAGGCCATAAGAAAACTGTTAGAGCCTATTTCCGTTACCCCATCCCCTATAGCCCTATGGATAGTCACGAATTCCCTTATTATGGTGTTGTCGCCTATAACTACAAATGTTTTCTCTCCTTTATATTTAATATCTTGAGGGGGGGCTCCTATGACCGCGCCCGGATATATCTCGCAATTCTTCCCTATCACCACATTCTCCAATATCATAGCATGGGTATGAACTCTTGTACCGGAGGCAATTTTAACTGAGGGGCCTATGTAAGCGTAAGCATCTACTACCACACCGGGCTCTAATTCCGCAGTGGGGTGAACTACAGCATTGGTATGGACTATCGTCTCTAAGCTCATATTCCTTCACCTACTTTTCTCTCACTGCTTTTTCTTCCACCGGGGATATAGATTCCCCTCGCTCCACGAGCATAAAGATGAATTCTCCTTCCGCCACTACTTGCCCATGCACCCTTGCTACAGCCTTGACCTTCCCTGCGTTCCCTTTCGTCTTAAGTAATTCTACTTCCGCTATTATGGTGTCTCCGGGCAGGACAGGCTTGCGGAAGCGCACCTTGTCCATACCCCCAAAATAGGCGAGTTTTCCCTCATTGCCCGTCATAGAGAGCAAAAGGACCCCGCCTACCTGCGCCATCATTTCCAATATCAATACCCCAGGCATGATGGGTTGACCAGGATAATGTCCTTGGAAAAAGTTCTCGTTGAAGGTAACGTTCTTCAACCCTACTGCCTTCTTGCCGGGTTCTATATCCAAGATGCGGTCAACCAATAAGAAGGGGTATCTATGAGGCAATATGCGCATAATTCGCTCTATATCCAAGGTGCTCACCTCCTGGGAAGAAGTTGAGAGATCTTTTTGACTAACTGATAATTAAGAAGATGCCCCGATTTTATAGCTATGATATGGCAATTAGTCCTTCTGCCTAACAAGGCCAAGTCTCCTAACAAATCCAACACTTTATGCCTAACCAACTCATTGCTAAAGCGTAAGGGAGTTGAGGGGCCTTCTTCCGTCAGAACTACGGCGTTCTCCAAGGATCCCCCCAAGGCTAGGCCTGCTTTCTTTAATTCCTCCACTTCGTGGAGAAAACCAAAGGTTCGCGCAGGGGCGATCTCCTTTTCGAACACTTCCTCGTTTATCCGCAAGGAAATGATCTGTTCCCCTGCATGGGCAAAATTAAAATCCACACAGTAGGTTATCCTTAACTCGTTGCAGGGTAAAGCTACTATATGGGCTTCCCCATTTTTAACCCAAATTTCCCTCTCTAAATTGTAAGTCTCTCTCAACCTTCCAAATTCTGCAATTCCTGCTTCTTTTATTAATCTAACGAAGGGAAGAGCACTCCCATCCAGAGCTGGTATCTCATCTCCTTCTACTTGAATGAGCGCGTTATCCACCCCCATCCAAAATAAGGCAGCTAAAAGATGTTCTACAGTATATATCATGACCCCGTTCTTCTCCAAAACGGTGCAGCGGTTGGAGCTATAGACATTCGCCTCACATGCTTCTATAAGGGGTGCGGAGGGTACATCTAAACGTTGAAAGATTATCCCCTTCCCCTCATCTAGGGGGTAAATAGTAACGATATTATCCCGTCCCCTATGAATGCCTTTGCCTTTTATTTTTATTTCCTTACCTATGGTTTTCTGAAACATCCCTTAAAAGCCAACTTTAACGCTCAAGGCAGCGCCTAAATTTCCCTCAAGGGTAAATACCTCCGCTTCAGTTAAAGGTAAAACCTTTACCTTAAGGGCGAAGTTTACCTTCTTGTTGACCAATTCTGCCATTATCTCGCTGTCTCGAGAGATGGGCAATGTTAATCCAAGGAAAAGCCCATCTATGAACTTCCCATCTGCCATTCCTGCGCTCACTCGAGGTGCTCCTATAGGAATCCCTGCCGCCTTCGCGGGCGCCGTGGCGAGGGACAATGTTTTGCTTGCTACTGCGTAAAGGGAGCTTCCCACTTCATCGGTCATATCGATTACCCCCACTGCAATAGCGGGAAGGGCAACGGATTCCGGCAAGAGGAGAACCTTTCCATTGATTATCGTCTTCGTTTCGTCATTGCTTAAGCGGGCACCGGATAGCTCCCAGTTAGTGAAAACTCCCACGGAGCCAGCAATGGTGTTCATGTCCTTGGTGGTGGAGATTATCCCGGAAGCCCCTGCTAATTTTACCGCATCAGCGGTAGGAGCGGTGATCAACCCTGAATAGCCCACAAGGCTCGGTCCCCCGGCAATTGCCAGACTTCCCAAGATAAAACAAAAGGCAACCAGCAACTTCTTCACTCAATCATCTCCTCCTTTTGCTTGAAGTTTTTTCATTTCCTTCTCTAATTCTTCTATTTTCTCCACAATTTGTGGTAATTTTTGGACAAGAGACAATGCCCTCATCTGTTTTAAGTGCTCCCGTGCGGGATAACCCGAAACAACTGTGTGAGGCTTTACATTTCCGATTACCCCCGCCTGGGCTGCTATGATAGCCCCATCTCCTATTTCCAAGTGATCGGCAATACCTGCCTGCCCTGCTATGGTAACTCCCTTTCCTATCTTCACGCTTCCCGAAATACCAACCTGTGCTACTATCACGCTGTTTTCCCCTATTTCCACATTATGAGCAATCTGTACCAGATTGTCTATCTTCGTTCCCTTCCCTATCCTTGTTTCTCCCATGGTGGCTCTATCTATCGTGGTATTAGCTCCTATTTCCACATCGTCTTCTATTACTACCTTTCCTATATGAGGTATCTTTAGCCGTCCTTCCTCCTGTTCCACATAACCGAATCCATCTGCTCCTATCACGGCACCCGAGTGGATTATGCAGTTATTGCCTATTTCCGTATCCTCATAGAGCACAACTCGTGGATATAGAAGACAATTGTTCCCTATTTTGCAATTGTTCCCGATATATACAAGGGGATAAATCAGGGTACCATTTCCTATTCGGGTATTCGCACCTATATAGGTAAAGGCCCCGATGTGGACATCCCTTCCCAATTCCACTTCTTCCTCTATTACGGCTGTGGGGTGAATGCCGGGGCGAGGTTGGTAACGGTGGGAGAAGAGCTCCAGCACCCTTATCAAGGCGAGGCGAGGATTTACGACGAATATGGCGGGTTTATTCACCTTCCAGCCCTCTTTCACTATAAGAGCGGAAGCACCGCTTTCTTCTGCTTTCTTTAAAAGTCGCTCGGCATCAACAAACGATATATCACCCTCTCCTGCCTTTTCCAAGGGGGCAACCCCCTTTATCTCCAAGGTGGGATCTCCTTCCAAATAACCACCTATAGCTTCGGCTATTTCCCTTAGGGTAAAGGGCATCTTTTTCTTATCTCCCTTAGGATCCTTTCGTAATCCTCCAGTCGCCTTTGTCGATGTGCCAAATCCCTAGTGAGAGCTTCCCTAACAAACTTCTCTCTTTGGAGGAGCGAATCTAACCCTTTCATCTCGAGGGATGACGACAAAGGACCGAAGGAGGGAGCGTTCCACCATCCTTTGGCTTCCTGGATCGGAATGGAAAGGGGAGCAGGGTGGATCTCCTCTCTTTCCTCGGCTTTACCCTTGCTTTCCTCCACTTCTTTTATCCATTGGGAAATAAGGGATTGAATGGCTTGTGCCAGTTCCCCTTCCTTTGCTTGTTGTTCCGTGGGGTGTGAGGAAACCTCTGCCAAGAGCGCTTTAAGGCGCAAACCCACCAAAGAATAAAGGTTTTCCTTCCGCCACTCCTCTACCCATTGGGGAAATTCATCCCATTTGGCTACAATATATTCCCTTCTCGAACTTACAGGTGGTGTAATTTTTGCTTCTTCTCCTTTCGTTTTCAAATAAGACCTCACCCTATTATATCCTTCCCTTTGATTTGAGATCACTTTCTGCAGAAGTTCGCCATATAACCTGCTCTCCCAGGAAGGGAAAACAAACGAAGGCAACATCCCCAGCATTGCGAGGAATCCCTTTAATGGGGATGCCCTTCTACTTACTAAGTGTTTGGATAACCTTCTGGGTAAGGTCAACACCTCCAAAAAGAACTACCCGTTTGTCCAGAACTATAGAAATGTTATTAGCCTTCGCTACATCACCGATGACCTTTTGAAGCGCTTGGAAGATGTAAGGGTCTAACTCTTCCCCTTCCTTAGGGTTAATCCCTAACTTCTGTAGTTTAGCCCGGATGTTCTTTTCCATACCCTGGATCAGTTCGTCTTGTTTTTGTTTTATGCGATTATCGTACTCCTGGCGTATAGCGTCTATATCTCGAGAGGCAGTCAGCTTTAAGTTCTGCAGTTCCTCCAATCTTTTCTTCTGCTCCTCGGTAGGGTTGTTTGTGTTCTCCAATTGTTGCAATTCCTTTTCCCTTGAAACCGCTAACTGTTCCAATTCATCTATCCTTTTCTTGTCCGCATCCGTTAAGGAGGATTTTGCTAATAACCGTTTCAGCTCTTCTCTCTCTTGGGTAGCAAGCATAAAATAACTTATGTGCAGATTTAGGGATTGTTGCAGGCTATTGGTTAATTCCTGAAGCTGGCTTTGGGCTGCTGGTAGGTTAGTGAACTGGTTGTATATCTCAGTAAAATCCACATAGCCGATGCTTATCCCTTGCGCACCTGCTTTTGGAAAGAGCGACATCCCTAACACCAATATTAATACAGCCATAAACTTCTTCATGCCTTTCACCTATCCTTTCTCATGTGATTTTCAAAGTTATTTAAATCTTATCATATTTTTGTTTAGACGGCAAAACTTCTCCTTTCGTTACTCCTTCTCTCTCCCAGGCGTTGGCAAGTCGAGCTTCCGGATGAACAACCGGAAACTGACATAATATAATGCGAAGAAAAAGACGCCAAGTAAAAGAAGTAGCCAGGGCTTTTGAGCCAGTCCTATATTGAGGAAAAAGTCTATCGCTCCCGCGGAGAAACTAAAGCCGTGCCTTATGTTCAACGAATGCGCTATAATGAGGGATAGACCTGTGAGGAAGGAATGAAGGAGGAAAAGAACAGGGGCGAGGAACATAAAGGAAAACTCTATGGGCTCGGTTACCCCTGTAATTATGGAAGTAAGGGCGGAAGAAAGGAGGATTCCTCCAACTATTTTTCTCTTTTGGGGGTGGGCTTCGCGATACATGGCTAAGCATACTGCAGGCAGACCAAAAAGCATGATGGGATAGAAGCCTGCCATGAAACTCCCTGCTGATGGGTCGCCGGCGAAGAATCGCCACATATCCCCATGGAATACCTTACCTCCTGCTTGATAATCCCCGAAGGTGAACCAAACGAGGCTGTTTATAATATGGTGGAGCCCGAAGGGGATGAGCAACCTGTTCATTACCCCATATATTAAAAGCCCGAGGCCTCCCGCCCCTACCATCCACTTTCCGAAATGTCCTATTAAATCCTGAATGGGAAGCCAGACGAAGGCACAGATCAATCCTAAGACTAAGCAGGAGACAGCGGTTATTAAAGGTGGAAAGCGTCGTCCTCCAAAAAAGGCGAGGAAGGGAGGAAGACGCAAGGTGTGGAATTTCTCGTAAAGATAGGCAGCCACCAACCCCACGAGGATGCCCCCTAAAACGCCCATGTCTATTTTATCATTTACCTGCTTTAAGGTAGCGGAGAAGACGAGATATCCCACGAGGGAGGAAAGCCCTGATATCCCTGCCTCCGAGGTGAATCCTATGGCCACCCCCACCGCAAATAGAAGGGGAAGATTATCGAAGACCGCAGCTCCTGCCTTGTTTATGACCGGGATATCGAAAATATCCTTGGCTCCTAAACGAAGGAGCAGAGCTGCCGCGGGAAGCACCGCTATGGGCACCAACAAAGATGTTCCTATCCTTTGTAAAATGGCGAAAGTTCTTCCCTTCATTTTAACCACCTAACCTCTGTATGGCCTCCTTAGCCTCCGGATTTTCGGGTGACAACTCCAATATATTTTTATAAGCGGATATTGCCTTTTCCTTATCCCCCTCCGCCTCGTAAAGGGAAGCGAGGTAGGAAAGAGCGCGAAGGTTATTAGGATTACCCTTTAGAAAAGCCTCCAGCCTCTGGATAGCGTCTTTCGTTTTCCCTGTCTTTTTCAAAGCCTCACACAGCTTGAGCACAAGATCGATGCTTGTTGGATCCTGGGACAAGACTTCCTCATACCTTTTCCTCGCTTCCTCCCAATTGCCTTCTTCCCCAAGCAAATCGCCCAATTTTTCCTTGTATGATACTTTGGACGGGTTTATTTGGGATAATTTCTCGTAAGCCTCAATGGCTTCTTTCTTGCTACCTTGTGCTTCATAAGCCCTTGCCAGATATCTCCATCCTACCTCGCTATCCTTTTTGCTCTCCAAAAATCCCCTAAATATTCCCAAAGTGCGTTCTATGTTTTTGCCCCCTTGGAAGCTGTCGCGAGCGAGGAGCTCCCCTAACTTCTCAGCGATCACATCGCTGGATGTTTTCTTTAATTCTTCCTCCAAAAAGGAAAGGCATTCATCCATGTTTCCGCTTTGTTGATATAGGTTAACCAGTGCATCTATGGGCACCTTGCTTTGGGGGTTTTTGCCCACAATGCCCTTGAGGAAAAAGATAGCACTGCTTATCCTCTTGGTCCTCAACGCTAAAGAGACAAAGTAATTGTAGGCGGAAGCGCTATTGGGATTCTCCCCGATGAATCCCCGATATAGTGCTAAAGCCCCCTCTACATCTCCTGCTTTTTCCTTTAAGGAAGCCATTTTGCTTACCACGAAGATGTTGGAAGGGTCCATTTGGCGCAGTTTTTCGTAGACAGAGAGAGCCTCTTGGGTTTCTCCTCTCTTTTCCAACTCCTCCGCCAAACTCGAAAGGACGGAGAAGTCCTCGGGGAATTTGTCCGCTAACTTTCTTAATTCTTTCAGGGCTTCCTCCTCTTTTCCCATCGCCTTTAAAAGGCGAGGAATGTTGAGAAGATAGGAGGGATTAGCCTCCATTGCCCCCAAACTTTTATAGCACTCCAATGCGCCTAAAAGATCCTTCTCTTTCTCCAGCAACTGTGCCTTGCGATAAAGCACCTCGGGATTGCGGGGAAAGACCTTGAGAGCCTCATCATATTCGCTCAATGCTGCCTTAGGCTTTTCCATCTCCTCATAGGTTCTAGCTATGAGAAGATAAGGTTGAAGGGCTTTTCTGTCTATCTCCTTCGCCTTTTGGTACTCCTTTATCGCCTCTTCCCTTTTGCCTTCCTTGCTTAAAATCCTTCCCATTTCCAGGAACGGACGCATATCTTTGGGATGGGAGGAAGCGAATTCCCTTAGCGTCTTCAAAGCTTCCTCTTGCTTTCCTTGCTCTTCCAATATAAAGGCAATACCCCTCCATAATTCAAAATCATCCGGCGCTACCTTCTGCGCTTTACGATATTCCTCTATCGCTTCCTCTTTCTTCCCCTCCCTTTCCAAAATGGAGGCTATCCTTTTATGAGCTTCCACTTCCTGAGGGTGGGCGGAGAGAATCTCACGATAACAGGCTATAGCTTCCTCCGTCTTGTTCTGCAATTCCAGAAGGTAAGCCAGGCTGTAGGCGAACCTGGGATCCTTGGGGAATGCTTTTATCCCTTGCTTATATACCTCTTCTGCTTCCTTCAATTTCCCCTGCTGGATGAGGCAAAAGGCAAGGTTCTCCATAGCGGTATCGTTCTTGGGATCGAGTTTCAATGTCTCTCGGAATTCCTTCTCGGCAAGGGCGAATTTCCCTTGCCTGAGAAAATTTAGCCCTAGGTTATAGTGAAACGAAGGGTTGTTGGGATCCATATCCACTAATTTCCGCCAAATATTCTCTGCTTCCTTCAGATTCCCTTTCTCCTGAGTGGCTATCGCCAAAAGGAAAAGGACCTCCCTGTTCTTGGGTTGGAGTTGGTAAGCCTTTTGAAGGTATGGGAGCGCCTCGCCCGCTTGCCCTTGTCTTAGAAGCAATTCCCCTAATGCCAAATAGGGAGGGAGGTAATCCGGCTGGAGGGAGATCGCCTTCTTCAAATAGGAAATTCCTTCTTTTACTTTCCCCTGCTGGAGAAAAACCAACCCGATGTTGAAGGGGGGGATGGCGCTTTTGGGGGCGAGGGCTTCCGCCTTCTTGAAGGACTGCTCCGCAGAAGCCCAGTTCTTCTGCCGGGCATAGAGGACTCCTAAATTAAGATGTGCCTCGGCATTCTTTTTGTCGAGGGCTATGGCTTTCTCTAAATATGCTTTCGCTTCCTTATAGTTGTTCCTCTGGAGGTAAAGTTGACCCAACTTGGTGTAGGCGAAGCTATTTTTGGGATCGAGCGAAATCGCCTTTTTTAAGTTCGTTTCCGCCTCCTTAATATTGCCTTTGGTGAGGTAAAGGAGGGCGAGGTTTATATAGGCAGGGAGAGTATCGGGAGATATTTGGAGCAGTTCTTTATATTTTGTTATCGCTGCATCTATCTTTCCTGCCTCGGTTAAGGAAATCGCCTCTTTAAAAAGGGTAGAAGGATTCTTTTCCCCCCAAGCGAGCAATACAAGGGTTAGAAGAAGGAGGTAGGACACGAACTTCTTCATTTGGCTTCCCTTCCGTATACCTCCTCTGGGGAGAAAACCTTTATTCCCTTTGTTTTCCATTCTTTTCCTTCCAGAATACGGTGGAAGCAACTTCTATACCCAGTGTGGCAAACAGCAGGAGGGGCTTCCACCTTAAGAAGGATTGCATCCCCATCGCAATCTAACCATATCTCTTTCACTTTTAGGAAGTTCCCCGATGTTTCCCCCTTCAACCATAATTTTCCCCTCGAGCGACTGTAAAAATATGCCAACCCCTCCTCCACCGTCTTGCGTAGAGCGACTTCGTTCATGTAAGCAACCATCAACACCTCTCCGCTTTCTTCGTCTTGCACTATGGCAGGCACGAGTCCTTTTTCGTCGAACTTAACATCCTTAAGCCAATCCGTTTTGATAACCTCCTTTCGGCAACCGCACGGGGATTCCCCTTGCGGATAGGTATTCCTTTATCTCCCTGATGGTATGGATGCGATAATGGGCGATGGAGGCTATCAATGCTGCTTCCGCCTTCCCTTTTGTGAATGCTTCCTCTATATGGAGGAGGTTACCAGCTCCCCCCGAGGCGATGACGGGAATGGAGACGGATTCTGCCACCCTTTGCGTTAACTCTAAATCGTAGCCCTCCATCGTCCCGTCTGCATCTATGCTGGTGAGCAAGATTTCCCCTGCCCCCAACTCTTCTACCTTCTTTGCCCATTCAAGGGCGTCCAAACCTGTGGGGGTGGTCCCTCCTTTTATATAGACCTCCCATTTGTCCTCGCTTACCCTCTTCGCATCTATTGCCACCACTATGCATTGGCTACCGAAGATACTCGCTGCTTCTTTGATAAATGAAGGATTCTCCACTGCCGATGTGTTTATGGAAACCTTATCCGCTCCTGCGGAAAGGAGTGCCTCTATCTCCTTGCTTTCCTTTATCCCTCCCCCGATGGTAAAGGGAATGAAAACCTCCTCCGCGCACCGTCTGGCTAACTCTATGATCGTCTTCCGCCTCTCCAAGGACGCGGTGATGTCCAAGAACACTATTTCGTCTGCCCCTTCCTTATCGTAAAATGCCGCCAATTCGACGGGGTCTCCAGCATCCCTTAACTGGATGAAATGCGTTCCCTTAACTACCCTTCCTTCTTTTACATCCAAGCAGGGGATTATCCTCTTCGCTAACATATAAATTATTTTACCTCGCTTCTGGACATTGTAAACGGGTTTCTGCCCAGGGACTTGACATCGCTTGGGGAGGCGAATATATTCTGGATTGATATGAAGAGGATATGCCTTCCCTTCCTTTTAGCCTCTGTAGCCTTTGCTCTTCCCCAAAAGAAGGTGCTCGCCTTCTATTATCCATGGTATGGCACCCCCCAGATCTCGGGCAGGTGGGTTCATTGGGATGAGGCAGGACATGATCCCGCTCGGATCTTGCCAAGCGGAGTCCCCGATAGCGCTACTACTAATCATCCGCTGAAGTTATACGATTCCAACGATCCTGCTGTTATAAAGGAGCACTTATCGCTCGCCAGATGGGCGGGCATAGATGCTTTCATATGTAGTTGGTGGGGGAGAGGGGACTTCAGCGACAATGCTTTCAAGAAGATGTTAGAAGTAGCGAAGAAGGAAAAAAGCCCCGTGCAACTCACGGTTTATTACGAGAGCATCCCCCAGAGGGAAGAAGATTGGGTAAAGGCTACCATCCAAGATCTGCTCTACATTTTGGACAATTATGGCAAGCATCCCTCCTTCTTCAAGGTAAATGGGAAACCTGTTATCTTCATCTATGGAAGGGCAATGGGACAATTGGGTGATAGATGGCGGGAGGTTGTGAAGGAGGTAAAAAGATTGAAGAGGCAAGTAGCATTCATTTGTGATTCCCTCGACCCCCGCTGGTTGGATACATTCGATGGGCTTCACGAATACAACCCAGTGGGGGCGATATTAGCGAAGGCGGACATGCTTAGGCGTTATAGGACCTGCAAGGAGGTTTGTGAAAAGGGAGGGAAGATATCCTGCGCTACAGTTATACCAGGCTATGACGATTTCAATGTGCGACCACAAAATCCTACGATATGCTCACGCGAGGATGGCGAACTTTATAAGAGGCTATGGGAGTATGCTATCCAGGCGAATGTGGATTGGGTGCTCATTTGCTCTTTCAACGAATGGCACGAAGGAACGGAGATAGAACCCAGCGTGGAGAATGGGCGCCTTTACCTTGAACTCACAAGAGAATTCGCCACTTACTTCAAGAGGGGAAGATAGCCTTTCCTCCTATATAACCTTCTGCCTCCAACAGGGGAAGGAATTCCTGCGTCTTTCCAAACGGGCTTCTCTCCTTACCAAACCCCATCTTATTTTCTGCGGATTCTCCCTCCTTGCTAAGGCGCTCATCGCCAAAAAGAACGGGGAACCTCGTGATGAACCCCTTCATGGGCTCACCACGAGGGGAAATAGAAACATCTCCTTTGACCTTTTGGAGGAGGAGGCAACGGTCAAGCAAAAGGGGGTTTTCCAAAGCCTCCATCTTTGTTTTTCCCCTTACCCTATAAAGGGAGGGACTCGATTGAAATTGCGGAACCTCTTAGGATGTATCCCCGGGATGGGGGAATCTTTTCCTTTGACTCTGGATGAGCCAAGCGCCCATTTCGCCATCGCCTTTCTCCTCAGCATGGCTTGCCGCTACGAACCCCGAAAATGGATGGCTTCTCTAAAACAGGAATGGTTAGAACGCTATATAAAGATTTCTCTGAGGAGATTTCCCTTGCTTATTGAGGGAAAAATGAAGGAATACGATTCCCAGGGAAGATGAAAGCGAGCAAACCTCTTTTTCTTCTTCTCTTTTCTCCTATTCTTTCTTTTGCTTTAGCGCCCCTTTACTTCGCTTTGGGATTAGAAAAGGCGGAAGAGATAAAAGCATACAAGGAATGGGGGTTCAATGCGGTTTGGGTGGATCTATCCCCCGATGATTTCTCGTCTGCAAAGGATGCCCTGGTAGGGGAAGCCTTGAAGGAAGGGCTAATCCCCGTCATTTGCTTGAGATTGGATTCTCCCAAGTTGGGTTCTCGTCGCCCTTTGGACGAAACCTATAAGCAAAATACCTTCAATTGGGCAAGGGAGATCGTGGAGAAATATAAGGACCAAGCCCAAATCGTCTGGGCGGTTGGCTATGACCCTACCTCGGCGGTGAATTATAACGAGGAGGATTTTCTTCACTATCTCCTGACGTGGTATGGTTCCTTCCCCGGCATTTCCTCCGCATGGGGCACCCAAGTGCAATTTCCTCGGGATGTTACCTTCCAATTGGTTGATAAATTATCCCAGGATAAAGAAGGACAGGCTCCCCTCTATGGCATAAGCAAGGCTTCCCTGGACCTTGCCCTTTATAAATGGGGAGCGGTGAAGGACCTTCTAAATATGTGGCTGAGCGCTATTCGGGGAATGGATCAGAAGCATCCTGTAATCACGGGAATGCTGAAGGATTATAAATCTATCGTTTGTGTTCCCCATGGCTATGATGGGATCACCGTTGCTCTTTACCCAACCGAGGTAGAAAGGGACTTATTTGCCCACAATCCCCAAGCGACCGCCATGGCGAGGCGAGGTGGTCTTTTTGCCTCTATCCCCGTATTTCTCTTGGATAGCTCGGAACATTATAAAGTTGACGCCCCTCTTCTGGAACGATGGTTGAATATCGCCTACATTCAAGGAGCTACGGGTGCAGGCTTCGATAACTGGAACTACCTTAAATCCCATCCGGAGCTCAAGGAAAAGATAAAAGGGATAGTGAGTAGACAACCTTTGCCTCTTCAGAACCGCATAGGTGTTCTTTATGAGCCCTTCCTCGAGGGGTATAACCTGGGAGGGAGGGGGCTTTACGGCTTTCTATCTACTCCCCTTTTGAACCAGCCAAGCGATCTCTTCTTCGCCCTGCGTCTGGGCACGAGATACGGAGGGGTGGATTTTCTCTCTTTGGAGGATTTATCTCGGCTGGACATTGCGAAATATAAGGTCATATTGGCTCCATCTGCTTTTTTCCTGTCTCAGGAGGCAAGGGAAGCCCTCCAACTTTTCCTCCTGATGGGAGGAATCTTGGTGGCAGATATAGGTTTCGATTGCTATCACGCTGGAGGTTCTCTCCTGAGCCTCAGCGATTTCGTAAAAACCAATTTCGGTCTGGAGGGATTTTTCACCCTGACCAAAGGTCAAGGGAACATATCCATAACCACGGAGCATCCGCTCTTCCCTGCCTTGAAGAAACAAATGAAAAGCGATGGCAATAGGAACGGATATGCAGTGGATGGATGCTTAGGTTTTATCTATGTGGGTGCTAAAACCGACATATTAGCGGTCGTGGGTGTCTTGCTGGGTAGTGGAGGGCGAAGCGCAATAGCGGGTATAACGGTCAAGAAGGTTGGCTTAGGCTGGGCAATCTACGCTACCTTCCCCCTTTGGAGGAATTGGCTTCCCTACAACAAATTGTTCAATGAATTTCACGATCCCGTTTTCGCTTGGGGTAACCTCGGTTACATAGAGGAAAACCTATTCCCTTTCACTGTTATTTTCGCCTTGCTTAAGGATGGATATGCTGTTGCCAACCTTGCCCAATACGTGCTTATAGCAAGCCTCTTTAAGAGCGAAAATTCCCTATTTATCTCTTGCTTTACCTTGCCTCAAGAAGGAGGGGGATTTCGGATTTTGATCCCCCTAAACCAAGGGGAGGCAAAGGTCCTAAAACCATTGCCCATAAAGGTGGATCCTCCCGATCTAATCGTGCAAGTTAAGGAATATGACGAGAACAAAGTGAGGTTAAAGATATGGGGGAAGGGTTCCACACCCTATGTAAAGGACAAGGAATTGGAAGCGGTGCCGGTGCTTACCACGTTAGGGAGCGTGACGATCGGAGAAGGACTTTATAAGGTGGGGGATAAACTCAACCACCATGTGTCCGTCACCAATGCGAAAACAGGTGAGAAAAAAGAGTTCATCGTAAAATCTGAAGGAGGCATCCTGGTTTTTCAGGGGAGCTTTTGGTGTGATGAGATAGAAATCAATCCCGAAAGGAGGTAGTCCGTTTATGGCGCAGGAAAAGAAGGCGAGGATCGGTTTCGTTGGTTGTGGGCATCATTCTACGCTATCGCTTTATCCTGCCATCCACACGATCCCGGAAATGGAGTTGGTAGCGGTTTGCGATCTTAAGGAGGACCTGGCCAGGCACAATGCTCGAAACTTCGGTGCCCTGCGATGGTATACCGATGTAGAGGAGATGTTGGAAAAGGAAACCTTGGACGGGGTTATAATCGTGGGCACTCCCCAAATGCACTGCGAGGTGGGGAAAAGATGCCTCGATGCGGGGCTTCCCATTCTGGTCGAAAAACCCTCCGCAATATCTCACCAGGAGGCGCTTGCCTTAGCAAAATACGCGGATGAGAGGGGATTATGGGGAGCAGTGGCCTATATGAAGCGATACGCAGTGTGCTATGAGATGGCAAAGGCTATAGTAAATAGGGAGGAATTCGGAAGGATTACGATGTTGGAAGTAAGGTTTTCCAACGGTCCCTATCCCGCCATATGGGGAATAGAGGACCCCGCAAAGGCGTTTCTGATAGGGCAGGTTGTGCACATCTTCAATCTTGCCCGTTTCTTCTGTGGGGAGATAAAGGAAGTGTATGCCAACCTCTATCGATTGAGGGAAGGCATGTTTGGATATGCCATCTCTGGGAGATTTGCGAGTGGGGTCCCCTTCGTCATGAATTTGAACGCCTTGGAAGCCAAGGATTGGAAGATAAGCGAGCGTCTCATGCTCTCCGGGGATGGGTGTTGGCTGGAGGTGGAGGACATGGTCCATCTTCGCTATCATCCCCCTCAACTCTTTCTCCCAGACTTCCCCTTGGGAGGTAGAAGCCAACTGCTGGAGTGGAAACCTGAGTGGACGGAGATCTTGGGGGTTAAAGCGGAGGGGATGTTCGGTTATAGGGGCGAATTGCGGGGTTTTGCGAGGAGTTGCTTAGGATTGGAATCTCCCCGTAGCACATTATGGGATGGGGCAAAAGATCTACAGATATCGGAAACAGTTTGGGAAAGCGCTTCCTCTGAAAAGGTCGTTAAATTAGAGTAAAGGAGGAATGGTATCAATGGTAAGAATCGGAATGGTCGGCGGCGCTAAAGCCTGGCACGCAAGGAGTTTCTCTGAGATGTTTAATGGTTACGACGAGGAGAAGGCAAGGAAGCACGGATATCCCCTCTACAAAACGAGGATAGAAGGAGCAAGGGTAACCCATGTTTGGGATGAGGACGAGAAAGAAGCGCATTTACTCGCTGAGATATGTGGCATAGATAGGGTTGTGCCTCGGATGGAGGACATGATCGGCGAAGTAGATGGGGTGATAATAGCGGATGACCTTACCATGAGGCATCAGAGGAGAGCAATTCCCTTCTTGAAGGCAGGAATGCCTACATTTGTTGATAAGCCTCTTTCCCCTGACATCGAGGAGGCGATCTCCCTCGTGGAATTGGCGAGGAGGCACAATGCTCCTTTTATGTCCTGCTCCGCCCTGAGGTATGCCAAGGAAATAGAGGAATTTCAAAGGGAAAAAGAAGCGTTAGGCGACATATTGACCGGCAATAGCATATGCAGTGGAGATTTGATCTTCTATGGCATCCACGCCCTTGAGCAGTTATATGTAGCAGTGGGCGGTGGTATAGAGAGCGTGCAGAATGTGGGGGAGGAAGGGAAGGACATAGTAATAATCACTTGGCAGGATGGAAGGAGATTTGTCCTTAGCGTCTTCAAGGAGATAGCCTATCTCTTCCAAATGAACCTCTATGGCACCAAAGGATGGCGGGAAATAAGGGTAGAGGATAGCGAGTACTTCTATTCAAATATGTTAAAAGCCTTCCTGAAAATGGTGGAGACCAAAGAGGAACCTTTCCCTCCTGAGGAGACCTTGGAGATAATAAGGACATTGGTTTCCGCCCGCCTTTCCGTCCAAATGGGAGGAACTTTGATAAAGATCAGGCAAGCACAATCCCCTTAGCCAATGCCCTTCTTGCTGAGGGGACTAAGAGGGCTTCCTTCTTGGTGTAGGGGAAAATCTGTACTGGAACGGGTGCCTCCAGGAAGTAATAGAGGAAACGGGAGACCCTATCTATTATAGGGTCCTTATCTTCTCGAAGGAGGATGAGCACCTGCACATCTAATAGGGGATTGAAGGGTTGCTCCACCAAAGGTCCAAAAAGTATTACCTTTTCGACATTCCTTTCCGCTAACTTAATCCGTTTAGCAATGCGGGTGAGTTGTTCGATCAGGTTTTCCTTGTCCATGTGTTGTGATGCCCTACACTTCTTTAAAGCAAGATTAACACATCAGTCCTTCTTCGTCAACTTTCTGCGTTTTGAAAAACTTTAGAGATATTGGGTAGTTTAAACGGGATTCGCATACCATTGTAGATCTTAGTGTGGAGCCGATACGCTATGGATTCTACATTGGACTTGACATTTCCTTTTATCGATGCTAAAATTTTTTAAAAACTGAGAACTTGATTCGTTGAACCGAGAGTTCTGATTACACTTTGAGCATATTTGAGTTTCTACCTTGAAAGCCTGTGAGCTCCTTGAACCAGTTGAAGAATTTCCTATGGAGGTCTATTACAATGTGGAGACTAGTCGATCTTAATAGCAGGGAGCTCAAAGAAGTCGAAACTATGATTGCTTTACTTCCGAAAGCAAAATACTTGGCGGATGAAAACATCAGCCTGGAAGAAGTGGAGGTGCTAAGAGAAGAGGGTGTGGATGTAAAAAGCGTTTACGAATTTGGATGTAGAGGCAAGCCTGATTCCTTCATCCTTAGTCTCGCCCGAAAGAAAAGAAGGTTTATCTTAACCAGGGATAAGGATTTCTGGGATGATAGGAAGGTCCCTTTTCATCAAATCCGTGGTATAGGTATCGTGTTGCTGGAAGGGGACTATCGCCTTCTCCTTCGACGGTTCTGGTTGATCGTGTACTTCTTGCTCTACGGAGAGATGTGGAGAGGGATGAAAACACTATTCTCCATGGGGGAAATATGGATACGCCGGGTGGAATCGGGCAAGATCGTACCCAGCAGGTATAAAATCGATGAAAAAGGGAGATTATGGGAATGGGTCGATAATTGAAGACTAACAGTGATGCTTGCCAGAAGGTCCCCGACGCACCTATTTCAAATTCCCACATGAATAGGAGGAGGTCTCGTTTCCTTTTTGCAGGCAGGTTCGACTACTAATTTCAGAAAAGGTAGGGCGAGGCTGAAAAATTTTAGAGAGATATTAGATGCTTTTGAAAAGATGATTTAAAATATCTGCCATGAAAAGTGAAGAAGGCGAAAAGAACGGCATCCCAAAGCAATTGAATATATCAAAGTTGAAGTGGTGGTTTCAGAAAGACAAGGATTGAAAGGGTGGGGTTTCCCTCCCCGTTGACGGGGAGGGTTGGGGTGGGGTTGGAATGCCTGTTCCAGAGAAAGAGGACAAGGGAGGCATTTGGGGCTGTAATCCGCACCGTATTTGGGGGTTAGAATCACCGAGGTTGGGACAAGAGCCATATGTTGAACAGGATTCGCATATCATTGTAGATCTCGGTATAGGTCCAATATGTTTATGGAATCCTACAGTTTCTTGACAAGGCTTCCTCCTCATTCTAAACTACTATGAATCCCTATGGTGTTAGAAAATCCGGTTAGATACTTGAAGGGCGTTGGAGAGAAAAAAGCCTATATTCTATCCAAATTGGGTATACGAACCGTCCAAGATCTCCTCTATCATTTCCCTCGCCGATGGGAGGATAGGCGTTATTTTAAGAAGATAGCCGAACTCGTCGACGGAGAGAAGGCGACCATATGCGCGAGGGTGGTGGGGGTAGATAGCATGCTCACTCGGGGAGGATTAACCATAGTCAAGGTTGTTGTGGATGATATCTCGGGCGTGGCTTTCCTCACCTGGTTTAACCAGCCCTATATGAAGCAGAGATTTAAAGCGCTTAAAGGTAGGAAGGTGATCGCCTACGGGACGGTTCGAAAGCAAAAGTGGGGGATAGATATCGAGAATCCAGAATGGGAGGAGGTGACGGAGGAGGCGGAAAGCATACACATCGGCAGGATAGTCCCCATCTACCCTCTCACAGAAGGTGTCAGCCAAATTCAGATGCGAAAGATCCTCTACAATGCGGTCAATACTGTTGCTCCCCTCCTTACCGACCTTCTTCCCTCTTGGATACGAGAGAAAAGAGGGCTTATTCCCTTAAACATAGCCATGCGAGAGATCCATTTCCCATCTTCCGTGGCTTCCCTCCGTTCGGCAAGAAGGAGATTGGTCTATGAGGAATTCTTCTTCCTTCAACTTCTCTTTGCTTTGCGCCAAAGGGATTATAAGAGGCTCGAAGGAAGGAGCATGAAATTCGATGTCTTCCAAGAACTGGAGAAGATCCTCCCTTTTGAACTAACATCCGCTCAAAAAAGGGTGATCGAGGAAGTGGCAAGGGATATGGAGGAGAGGCGCCCTATGAATCGCCTCATTCAAGGGGATGTGGGTTCAGGGAAGACCATAATCGCTATATCAGCTATGTTAGTGGCGGTCCGGTGTGGATATCAATGCGCGCTTATGGCGCCTACCGAGATCCTTGCTGAACAGCACTACATAGTCCTAACCAGTTTCCTCTTCCCCCTTGGCATAAAGGTTGCCCTTCTCGTAGGGGGGATGACCCCTAAGGAGAAGCAGGAAGTCAAGAGGATGATAGCGGAAGGAGAGGTGGATGTTGTAGTCGGCACTCATGCTCTCTTAGAGGAAGATGTTGAATTCAAGGAACTTGGTTTAGTGGTGATAGACGAACAGCATCGCTTCGGCGTTATCCAAAGGGCGAACCTCCGAAGCAAAGGGCAGAACCCTGAAGTTTTGGTTATGACCGCTACTCCCATCCCCCGCACCTTAGCCCTCGTCTTCTACGGGGATCTCGATATTTCAGTGATAGATGAATTGCCCCCTGGGCGCAAACCGGTAAAAACCTTTTGGCTACCCAAATCGAAACGTAAACAAGCATATGCTTTCGTGAGGGAGGAGATCAAAAAGGGACGCCAGGCTTATGTGGTTTGTCCTCTTATAGAGGAATCGGACAAATTACAAGCGGAGGCGGCGGAGAAACTTGCCCAACAACTCAGAACCCTTTTGCCGGATCTCCGCATCGGAGTCCTCCATGGGCAAATGCGCCCCCGAGATAAGGAACAAATCATGAACGAGTTTAGGGAAAAGAAGATAGACCTCCTCGTCTGCACCCCTGTCATAGAGGTAGGAATCGATGTCGCTAATGCCACAGTGATGGTCATAGAGGATGCCGATAGGTTTGGGCTTGCTCAGCTCCATCAATTGAGGGGGAGGGTTGGACGAGGAGAGGAGCAATCCTATTGTATCCTCATAGCAAGTCCTCGCACGGAGGAAGCAAGAAAACGACTGGAGGTTATTACCCAAACGAACAACGGGTTTAAGATAGCGGAAGAGGACCTCCTGCTTAGAGGTCCCGGGGAATTTATGGGCACACGCCAGCACGGGCTACCTGATTTGAAATTAGCAGATATAATAAAAGATGCTAAAATATTAGAAGAAGCAAGAGAGGATGCCCTTGCTCTTATAGAGAAAGACCCTGGCTTGAGAGCAGTGGAGCATCGCCGTCTTGCTTTGGAAATAAAGAGAAGATTTGGCGATGCGGTAGAATTATTGGATGTAAGTTAAAAATGACTTACATAATTAGCGGAGTTAAAAAAGGCGAAAAATTGAAAAGCACGAGGAAAGTGCGTCCCACGCAGGGACGGGTAAAGTCGGCATTATTCAATATAATAGGCGATAAGATAAAGAACTGTCGCTTCTTGGACCTCTTCGCAGGCACGGGAGCGGTAGGCTTGGAGGCACTTAGTAGAGGGGCTGGGTTGGTGTATTTCGTTGATAATGATAAGGAATGCATGGAGGTCATCCGAGAAAATCTCAAGAAGTGTGGCTGGGAGGAGAAGGCAAAGCTCTTTCATACGGATGCCCGACATGCTATTTCCCTCCTATCGAGACAAAACCAGAAGTTCGAATTCATTTTCCTCGATCCTCCTTATGAAAGGACTTCTCTTTTATCCTCAACTCTCCAAATGCTTGGCAAAGAGGAACTGCTGGAGAAAGAAGGCGTTTGTATCATCCAGCATCTGTCCAATTTTTCCCTTCCAGCGGAAGTGGGAAAATTGCAAAAATTCAGGGAGTCGAAATACGGAGAAACCGTGCTTACCTTCTACAAGGTGAAGGAAAAATGATAAGAGCGGTATACCCCGGAAGCTTCGATCCTCCCACAAACGGGCATTTAGACCTGATAGAGAGAGGTTCTAAAATATTCGACGAGTTGATCGTAGCTATAGGTGAGCCAGCAGGCAAAAGATTGCTCTTCTCTTTAGAGGAACGGTTGGAGATGGTAAAGGAGCTTTGCAAGGACTTCCCGAATGTGAAGGTGGATTATTTCAAGGGGCTCTTGGTGGACTATGTGAAGGAGAAGAATGTGCAAGTTATAATAAGAGGATTGAGGGTGATATCCGATTTCGAATACGAGATGCAAATGGCGCTTATGAATAGAAAATTAGCCCCCGGGGTGGAAACCATATTCCTGATGACCTCCGATAAATGGTCTTTTCTTTCTTCCAGCTTGGTAAAAGAAGTTGCCCTTCTCGGAGGCTGTGTTAAAAATCTCGTTCCTCCCCTTGTGGAGGAATACCTTAAAAGGAAGAGGGAAGAGAGAAAAAGAAATGGATATTGAGCTTTTTAAATTGCTCGATCAGTTGGAGGAAATGGTGGATTCCGCGCGCCAAATATTTGGAAAGGCGCTTTTCATTGATGTGGAAAGATTTTTCTTCCTCTTAAATCGCATACGAGTATGTTTACCTGAGGAGATAAGGAAGGCTGCTCAATTGGAGGAGGAACGAGAGCGTATCCTTCAAAAAGCACGAGAGGAAGCCGAGGAAGTAAAAAGGAGGGCGAAGGAGGAGGCAGAGAGGTTGGTTGCGGAAAGCGAGATACTGAAGAGAGCTCAGCAGAAGAGCGCCGAGATAATCTCTCAAGCGGAGATGACCAGTAAAGAGATACGGCGAGGGGCGGAGGAATATGCGAAGGAAGTTCTCACTAACTTGGAGAATTATCTTTCTCGAGTGTTAAATGCTGCCCGTAAAGGCATAAGCGAGTTAGAAGAGAGACTTAAGAAATAAAATTCGAGAGGAGGCTACCACGATGGATATGGATCCGCTATGTAGGCTTAAAGAATTAGTGAAAAAAAACCCTCAACGAATAGTGTTGCCCGAAGGGCACGATGTGCGGGTGCTCAAGGCAGCAAGGAAGGCGACGGACGAGGGGATAGCAAAGATAATACTTTTGGGGAAGGAGGAAGAAATATCCAAAATTGCCAGGGAACAGGGTATTTCTCTGGAAGGTATCCAGTGCATAGATCCTGCTACTTCCCCAAAGTTGGATGAATATGCTCATACCCTCTATAACCTGCGGAGCAAAAAGGGAGTGACCTTGGAAAAGGCATACGAGATGGCCAGTTCCTATCTTTATTATGGGGTGCTCATGGTTTATCAAGGAGACGCAGACGGGGAGGTATCAGGAGCAACTCACCCTACAAAATACACCGTGCTTCCTGCCTTGGAGGTTATAAAATGCGCCCCAGATGTGGAAATCGCTTCCGCGTTTTTCGTAATGATAGTGCCGGATTGTCCATATGGAGAGGAAGGTTTCTTCCTTTTCGCGGATTCCGGAATGGTTATAGATCCTTCTCCCAGGGAACTAGCCCAAATAGCGATCTCCACCGCAGATACGATGCGTTCCCTATTCGGTTATGAGCCTCGCGTGGCGATGCTTTCTTTCTCCACAAAAGGTTCCGCTTCCCATCCCCTTGTGGATAAGGTTGTAGAAGCTACTCGAATAGCAAAGGAACGAAGACCTGATATCCTTTTAGATGGAGAACTCCAAGTGGATGCTGCCCTCATACCCGAGATTGCTGAGAGGAAAGCCCCAGGAAGTATTTTGGGGGGCAGGGCTAATGTCCTTATATTCCCCGATCTTAACGCCGGGAACATAGGATATAAATTGGTGCAACGCCTTGCGAAGGCAAAAGCTTACGGTCCTATCCTGCAGGGACTACGTAAGCCCATAAACGATCTATCCCGAGGATGTGATGAGGAGGATATAGTAAATGTAATCATCATAACCGCTGCCCAAGCCATTGCTGGCAAGAAGGAGGAAGAGCAATGAGGATATTGGTTATAAACTGTGGAAGTTCCTCCCTTAAATACCAGTTGATAAATTCTGAGGAAGGTATTACCTTGGCCAAAGGATTGGCAGATCGGGTGGGCTTGCAATTATACGGGAGTGCTTCCATGACCCATCAGGCCAAAGGGCAGAAATGGCATTACGAGGTGGATATCCCTGACCATTTCAGAGCGATGGAGGAAGTAGCAAAAGTGCTTATCCATCCCGAGATGGGGGTAATCCAATCTTTGGAAGAGATAGAAGCGGTGGGACATAGGGTTGTCCATGGAGGGGAGAAGTTCACCGGTTCCGTTTACATAACGGAGGAGGTAGAGAAAGTCATAGAAGAATGTGCCAACCTGGCACCCCTTCATAATCCCCCTAATCTTTTGGGGATCAGGGCGGCGAAATCCCTTCTTCCCAATATACCCCATGTCGCTACCTTCGATACCGCCTTCCACTCTACTATTCCCCCTCATGCTCACATATATGCCTTACCCTATGAATTTTATACACGCTATGGCGTAAGGCGCTACGGCTTTCATGGCACTTCTCACTATTATGTCTCTCAAAGGGCGATGAAATACCTCTGGGAGAATTTCAATATACCGCCTTCGGAATCCCGCATAATAACCTGTCACCTGGGAAACGGGTGCAGTATTACCGCAGTTAAAGGTGGCAAATCCATAGATACCTCGATGGGACTCACCCCCACTGAAGGATTGGTCATGGGTACCAGATGTGGGGATATAGACCCTGCTATCGTCCCCTTCTTGATGGAGAAGGAAAACCTCTCCCCACAGGAAGTGGATGATATACTGAATAAGAAAAGCGGGCTTTTGGGCATATCTGGTTTCACCAATGACATGCGGGATATAGAGGAGGAGATGGCAAAGGGGAACAAGAGGGCGCTCCTCGCCTACGAGATATTCTGCTATAGGGTGAAAAAATACATTGGTGCTTATTCTGCAGTTATGGGAGGAGTGGATGCGGTGGTTTTCACGGGAGGCATTGGGGAAAATGGCCCACTGGAGAGGGCGAAAATCTGTGAGGGATTGGAGTTCCTCGGCATAAAAATAGATGAGGAGAAAAACCAATCTACGATAAGGGGGAAGGAAGGAGATATAAGCGCTGAGGGTGCCTCAACCCGGGTGCTTGTAATACCCACCAACGAGGAGTTGGTAATAGCGCAAGAAACTGCAAGGGTTGTAGCCTCCCTCAGGGAGAAGGAAGGAAAGTGAAATTAGATCTTTCTGACTTACTTAAATCGCCGGGTACCTCTTTCAAATTTCATATGGAAGAGGAAGTCGAGTTAGAGGGGGTGAAGCTAATTGCTCCCTTGATTGCGGACTTCGCTTTCGAGAACACGGGTAAAACTTTGGTGATAGATGCCCAAGTGGAGACGAAGGTTCTGCTCCAATGTAGCCGTTGTCTGGAAGATTTTCCTCTTCCCCTACATCTTCATTTCCAGGAATCATTCACAAACGAACAGTTGAAATTGGATATCCATGGCAACCTTATCACAAGGGAGGAAGAGGTAGTCTCTGTTTTTGAAGGGCATGTATTGGACTTAACGGAGTTTTTAAGGCAAAATATAATTATAAATCTACCTTTAATGCCTCTATGCTCGCCCGATTGCAAAGGACTATGCCCTATCTGTGGTAAGAACCTAAACGAAGGAGAGTGTCAATGCGATAAAAAGAAGGTAGATCCTCGATGGCAGAAACTGCTAAACTATAGGCAAAAAGGAGGTAAAAAAAGTGGCCAATCCTAAAAGAAGATTCTCCCATGCCAAGGCATATAAAAGGAAAGCTAAGTGGTTTGCCCTAAAGGTAGGAGGCTTCTCCCTCTGCCCTCAGTGTCATACGCCCAAAATGTCGCATAGGGTTTGCCCTTCCTGTGGCTATTATAAGGGAAACCTCGTCCTCCAAACTACTAAGAAGACATAGTTAGCCCGATGGGCATAACGATAGCATTGGATGCCATGGGAGGGGACTTCGCTCCCCAGGAGATAGTGAAGGGAGCGATGGAAGCTGTTAGCTCCTGTGGGGACATCCATATTATTTTGGTGGGGGAGGAGAACACTCTAAAAGAAATGTTGAAGGGAGTGGATGATACCTTACCCCTCTCCATTCTCCCTGCTTCTCAAAGGATAAACTCAACGGAGGAGCCTTTATCCGCTGTGCGCAATAAGCCGGATTCTTCCCTCCTCGTGGGGATGAGGGCAGTAAAGGAAGGGAAGGCACAGGCATTGGTCACCGCAGGGCATACGGGTGCGGTCCTCTTGGCTGCCTGTGTATATTTGGGGAGGTTGGAGGGCATAGAACGCCCCGCCTTAGCAGCCCTCCTCCCTTCTCTAAGCGGGAGATGCTTGGTTTTGGATGTAGGGGCAAATGTGGATTGTAAGCCGGAGCATCTTTTCCAATTTGCTTTGATGGGGAGTATCTATTCCTCTTATGTGCTCCATATTGACAATCCCCGTGTAGGGCTTCTCAATATAGGTGAGGAGGCTGAGAAAGGCAATGCTCTGACCAAATCCGCCTATCGCCTCTTGGAACAAGCTCCTTTTATTAATTTCATAGGAAATGTAGAGGGGAAAGACATATTCGAGGGGAAAGTGGATGTGGTGGTATGCGATGGCTTCACTGGAAACATCGTCCTCAAATCCAATGAAGGACTCGCTCAACTTGTGCTCCATTGGATAAAGGAATTAGGTTGGAATGTGGAGAAACTTCTCCCCTATTTAGATTATACCGAATACGGCGGGGCACCTCTTCTGGGGATACCCTTCGTCTTGATCAAAAGCCACGGGAGGTCCCGTGCAAAGGCTATTAAACAAGCTATCCTCATCGCTAAGGAGGCTGTAGAAATGGAAATGGTTGATAAACTTTCTCAAGCCTTGAGAAAAGCATCCATTCCGAGAAAGGAAAGAAGAGAATGAGAAGGGTTGGCATTGCTTCCCTCGGTGCTTATCTTCCCTCCAAGGTGCTAACTAACCAAGACCTGGAGAAGATGGTGGATACCAGCGATGAGTGGATAACCACTCGAACGGGGATAAAGGAACGAAGAATAGCGGAGGAAAACCAAGCTTCCTCCGATCTCGCTTATGAAGCAGCGAGGAAAGCATTGGAGAATGCTAGCATCAATCCGGAGGAATTGGACCTGATAATCGTGTGTGGGGTAACCTTCGATTATCCCTTCCCTGCTACTGCCTGCATCCTTCAGGACAGGTTGAGAGCAAGCAGGGCAGGGGCGCTGGATATCGAGGCGGGATGCACGGGCTTCATCTATTCCTTGGCGGTGGCGTATGGCTTTGTGGCCACGGGTAAATACGACAAAGTGCTCGTTGTAGGTAGCGATGTCCTCTCCAAGGTGACCGACTGGCAAGATAGGTCTACCTGTGTTCTCTTCGGCGACGCAGCAGGGGCAGCTATCGTGACCCCCTATCAAGGGCAAGGAGAACTGCTCGAGTTCTACCTTCGCTCCGATGGTTCCAGGACGGAGGACCTTCTCATTCCTGCAGGAGGGTCTCGGATGCCTGCTTCCCGGGAGACGGTGGAAAAGCGCCTCCACTACATGAAGATGAACGGTCCCGAGGTATTCCGCCTCGCGGTGAGGGTTTTGGAGGACGCGGTGAATTCCGTTTTGGAGAAGGTGGAAGGAATTTCCAAGGAGGATATAGCATTGGTCATTCCTCACCAGGCTAACATAAGGATAGTAGAGGCAGCAGCTCGGAGGTTGGAGATGCCGATGGAGAAGTTCTATATGAATGTTCATCGTTATGGCAATACCTCCGCCGCTTCCATACCTGTAGCCTTTTATGAAGCGCTCCAGGAGGGAAGGATAAGGCCTGGCGATTATGTGCTTTTGGTCGGTTTCGGGGCAGGGCTCACTTGGGGAGCCTACCTCATAAAATGGTAGGAGGCACTATCATGTTTAGGACGAGGATCTGTGAACTATTGAACATAAGGTATCCCATACTGCAGGGGGGAATGGCATGGGTTGCTACCGCCGAGTTAGCCTCTGCGGTATCCGAAGCGGGTGGTTTGGGGATAATTGGGGCGGGCAATATGCCTCCTGATGCCTTGAGGGAGGAGATTAGAAAAGCTCGTGCCCTCACGCAAAAACCCTTCGGCGTGAATATAATGCTGATGTCCGAATATGTGGAGGAACAGATAGCGGTGGTGTTAGAGGAAAAGCCCGCCGTGGTCACCACGGGAGCGGGGAATCCGGCGCCTTATTTGCCAGCGCTCAAAGAAGCGGGAATAAAGGTGATCCCCGTGGTCGCCTCCACCGCCTTAGCAATAAGAATGGAAAGGGCGGGTGTGGATGCCCTCATCGCGGAGGGGAAAGAATCAGGAGGTCACATCGGGGAGCTCACTACCTTCGTCCTTGTTCCTCAGGTTGTGGATGCGGTTTCCATCCCAGTCATAGCTGCGGGAGGCATAGCAGATGGTAGGGGGTTCCTCGCTGCTTTGGCTTTAGGAGCAGAGGGTGTCCAGATGGGAACTCGGTTCGTTGCCTCCGAGGAGTGCACCGTGCACCCTGCTTATAAGCAGGCAATAGTGAACGCCAAAGACAGGGACACCGTGGTCACGGGACGTCCCACGGGGCATCCTGTGAGGTGCCTTAGAAACAAGCTCACCCGAATGTTCGAAGAGTTAGAGAGGAAAGGAGCCTCGGTTGAGGAGTTGGAGGAATTGGGAAAGGGGAAGCTTAGAGCAGCTGCGGTTGAGGGAGATGTTGAGTACGGTTCGGTAATGGCGGGACAGATAAGCGGGCTCATAAGGGATATAAAGCCGGTACGAAAGATAATAGAAGATATATTAAGTGAGGCGGAGGCTCTTCTCAGAAGGTTAGCGGGGATATACCTCAGGGAAGGGGAAGAATAGGTTGAATAGCGGTTTAGCATTCCTTTTCCCAGGGCAAGGTTCCCAATATGTGGGGATGGGCTACGAGATATATCAAGAATTCCCTTCTGCGAGGGAAGCTTTCCAGCAAGCCAGTGAGGTTTTGGGCTTTGATATAGCAAGGCTCTGCTTCGAGGGGCCGGAGGAAGAACTGAGGAGGACCTCAAATTCTCAGCCATGTATTTTAACGGTCAGCATAGCCATTTGGCGTTCTCTTCCTGCCCTCGTGCCTTCCTTCTTGCTGGGGCATAGCCTTGGTGAATACACTGCCTTAGTTGTGGGGGGAAGCCTTTCTTTCCCCGAGGCAGTGCGCCTCGTGAGGCTAAGGGGGGAATATATGGAACAATGTAGGGAAGGGACGATGGTAGCGATTATCGGATTAGACCGATCTACAATAGAGGAAGCGATCGGAATTTCCCAGGGAATATGCGTCATCGCTAATCTCAATTCCCCTCAACAGGTGGTGATATCTGGAGAGACGAGGGCGGTGCAGGAGGTCGCTTCTCTCCTAAAGGAAAAGGGAGGACGCTGTGTCCCCCTTCCCGTAAGTGGTGCTTTCCATTCTCCCCTTATGGAGGAAGCAAACAAGAAGTTCCAGGAGGAATTGGAGAGGATAACCTTTAAAGATAGCGCTGTTCCCATAATCGTTAACGCTTTCGCCAAGCCCCTTCAGAAGGGAGAGGAATTGAAGGAAGCCCTAAAGGTTCAAATGACTAACCCGGTCCTATGGGAGGATAGCGTTAGATATGCTTTCCGATTCGTGGACACCTTCCTTGAAATAGGACCAGGCAAGGTATTGACCAATTTGGTGAGGCGAATAGTCCCCGAGGCGAAGACTTATAATGTAGAAAACAAATCTACTTTGGAGAATGTAAAGAATATCCTATGGAGAGGTGAGACGAAATGAGGTTAGCTGATAAGGTCGCCATAGTTACAGGGGCAGGAAGGGGTATAGGCAAGGCTATAGCACGAAAATTGGTGGAGGAAGGAGCAAAGGTAGTAATCTGCGATATAGATGAAGAGCTTGCCCAAGCAACCGCCCAAGAGATAAACGAATCCTTTCCCCAATCAGCAGTAGCTCTGAAAGTGGATGTAGCGAATGGAGAATCGGTGAACCAAATGGTGGAAAAAACCTTAGAGATGTTCGGGAAAATAGACATCTTAGTTAACAACGCCGGCATAACTCGGGATGCTTTGCTGCTTAGGATGAGCGAGGAGGATTGGGATAGGGTTTTGAATGTCAATCTGAAAAGCGTGTTCCTCTGCACGAAAGCGGTGGCTAAGCACATGATGAGACAAAGATACGGAAGGATAGTGAACATCTCCTCGGTGATAGCTCTGAGAGGTAATGTTGGACAA
>CAYVMD010000023.1:0-12998 GCA_964452465.1 uncultured bacterium
CCTTCGCTATCCTCCCTATTTCCTCCACGGGCTGGATGGTTCCTACCTCGTTGTTGGCGTGCATTATGGTTATGAGGATGGTCCTGGGGGTAATGGTGCGTTCCAGAGCCTCCAAATCCACTATTCCATAGCGATCAACGGGAAGGTAGGTAACCTCAAAGCCCTGGCGCTCCAATTGTTTACAAACATTCAGCACGGAGGGGTGCTCTATTTGGGAAGTGATTATGTGGTTGCCTTTTTCCTTGTTAGCAAGGGCGATCCCTTTGATGGCGAAATTATTGGCTTCACTTCCTCCCGAGGTGAAGATTATCTCCTTGGGATCGGCGTTCAAGAGGCGAGCAACCCTCTCCCTTGCTTCTTCCACTGCCTCCCTTGCCTTGTGCCCCGGAGAATGGGGGGAGGAAGGGTTGCCGAAGTAGGAGGTGAAGAAGGGGAGCATAGCTTCCAGCACCCTTTCGTCCACAGGCGTAGTAGCATTATAGTCAAGGTAAGGCAATAGTCTCACTTCCTTTCCAGATTAATTTTATCAAAAATTATAGCCAATATTTCCTACAAGTCAAATTAGATTTTTTAGGTTTTGTTCATCCTGGGGCTCCTTGAAAAATTTGACTAAATTACTAATATTTCTTACAATAACGACCTAAACCACAAGGAAAGGAGAAAAGGATATGAAGGTCTATGAGAGCTTAGCTTACCCTTCCTGGGATGAGATAGTCTTCGGAAGGGCAGTCCATCCCGTGAAATGCGGATTGGGATTGGAGATAGGAAACGGGATGGTTCACCCGGAGGTGAAATATCACCCCCGTCCAGGGACGGAAAGCGATTTCGATCTCATCTTTAATGAATATCAACGAATGACCAAGGACATCCTCCAAAGGTGTATAGAGATTGGGCTTCCTTCCGTGGTCCTGGAATTGGAGCATGTCTTCCAGTTGACCTTTAATGTTAAATGGGGCGGTGATATCGCCCACATGACCAAGTGGCTTCTCCAGGAATATCATAATAAGTTCGGACTCCAGGGAGCGCTCAGGGTGACTGTTGCCGATATTAGAAAGCCAGAGAATGGTTATAGAGGGTCGGAGGAGTATGGGAGGGTAATGGAAAGCTTTGTTGAGGCGGCCGAGGCGGGGGCAGATATCCTTTCCATAGAATCCACGGGAGGCAAGGAAGTCTTCAATTACGCCATTACTCGGCAGGACCTTAAGGGATGCCTCTTCGCGGTAGGAGTCTTGGGGGCGCGGGATATGGAATACCTTTGGAGGGATATAGTGAGGATAGCTGAGGAGCACGGGGTTATTCCTGGGGGAGATACGGATTGCGCCCACTCCAACTCCGCCATGTTCCTCGCCGACGGCTACACCGGCACCGAGCTTTCCCATGTCTTCTCCGCCCTCATAAGGTGCATAGGTTCCGCCCGTTCTTTAGTGGCTTTCGATTGTGGTGCTAGGGGTCCGGACAAGGATTGCGGTTATGAGGGCCCGGTCATAAAAGCCATAACTGGCTGTCCCATATCCATGGAGGGGAAGACTTCCGCATGTGCTCATTCCGACTTGATGGGGAACATATCCTCAGCGGTCTGCGACCTCTGGAGCAACGAGGCAGTGGAGTATGGGGAGATGTTCGGGGGTACAACGCCCGCTGTGTTCACTGAGATTTTGGGATACGATGTTGCCTTGATGAATACCGCCCTGAAGATAGGGCAGGAGAAAATTCTGAGGGACATGTTTATAAATTCGGATGAGTTACGCGACCCTCAAGCCTATATCATATCACCCAGGATCGCTTACAATATCGCCGTGGAGATAATAAAGGGGAAGAATTATTACCAACGGGCGCTCTTTGCCTTAAGACAAGGATTTGAGGAATTGAACAAAGCACAAAGGGAGGGGGTTTTACCTCTTTCTCCCAAGGAGAGGGAGGTCCTTTCTCAGTGTGGGAAGGTGTTGGATGCTTTGCCGGAGGACGAGGAGGTTTTCATTGCTCAATGCGTGAAGGAATTCAGGGACATCGTCCCTGGCTTTAGATTAGATTCTTATGGATTGGAGGAATGGAGATGACCCCTAAGAAGAGGTTCCTGGCGGGGCTTTTAAGGTCGAGGTCGATGGACAAGGTGGCAGTAGGTTGTGTTAATCCCACTGCTACCAAAGAGCAGATGGACAAACTCGGCGTCCATTTCCCCTCCGCCCATACGAATCCGGAGGAGATGGTGCGCCTCGCCCTCGGCGCCAAGGATATATTAGGATTCGACAATGTAAGGGTTCCCTTCTGCCAAACGGTGGAAGCGGAGGCGCTGGGCTGTGAGGTTAGGATGGGAAGCGATAATGAACCGCCCGCTGTGCTTTCCCATCCCTACAGGCTGGGGAACGTTCCCCTTATCCCTGAGGATTTCCTTTCCCGCGGAAGGATTCCCGTGGTTATCGAGGCTACGAGGAAACTCCGGGAGGAAGTGGGGGATGAGGTAGCGATCGTTGCTGGGATAGTAGGTCCCTTTTCCTTAGCGGGTTACCTCATAGGCTTAAACGAGATCCTCATTGCTACAATAAGCGATCCCGAGGCGATTTTGCCCTTCCTTGAACTGGGAGTGGAGATAGGAAAGCTCTACGGGAAGGCGCTCTTAAAGGCAGGAGCGGATGTTATTTGCGTTGAGGATATGAGCGCAAGCACGCAAATGATAAGCCCCCAAACTTATAAGGATCTGGTCCTTCCCTATCATCAAAGGCTCTTTCAGGAATTAAGAGGGGGGATAAGCGTCCTTCATATATGTGGGGATGTCACACCCATCCTGGGCTTCATGGCGGAAAGCGGGGCGGATGCCCTGAGCATAGATCATAAGGTCGACCTCGCCAAGGCTTCCCAGATCAGGGGGAGGGTTGCTCTGGTAGGCAATCTGGATCCTGTCGGGGTGCTCGCCCAGGGCAACCCCGAGAAGGTAAGGGAAGCGGCAGAGAAGGCAGTCAACGAGGGGATAGATGTCCTTGCACCCGGTTGTAGCATCCCCTTAGGTACCCCCACCCAGAACATCCTCGCTATGCATATCCAAAAGCCTCCCGCTTTCCAGATGCTACCCAAGCCTTCCCTTCCCATCGAGGTCTTCCGCAGGTATGATCTTCTCCAAAAGGAAGAGGAGGGGGAAGAGAGAAAAGTAGTTAATCCCTTGGACGAGGTGAGAGAAGCAGTTGTGGCTGGCGATAAGGGGAGGGTGGAGAAGGCGGTGGAGAGGGCGTTAGAGGCTCATGACCCGCTGGAGGTGATAAACAAGGGGCTCGTGGAGGGTATGAACATAGTGGGAGAACTTTGGAACAAAGGGGAATATTTCCTGCCCCAGGTTATCCTTTCTGCAGATGCCCTCCTTTATGGCATGAAGATCTGCGAGGAGAGGATGGGGCGCCCAATGGAGAAGAAGGGAAGGGTGGTCATGCATGTGGCGGAGGGGGATATTCATTCCATTGGGAAGGACATAGTTAAGGCTATCCTACTTGCCAACGGCTACGAGGTGATAGATCTTGGGGTCGATGTGCCCGTGGAGGAAGTTGTTGAGGCGGTGAAGAAATATAAGCCCTGCCTCCTCACGGGGACCGCTTTGATGACCACCACCATGTCCGCCTTTCCAAGGATTGCTAAAAGGTTGGAGGAAGAAGGGATCGAGATCCCCTTCGCCTGTGGGGGAGGAGCGGTGAATCAGGAGTTCTGCGAGAATTTTAAATTTGGCATATACGGTGGGAAGGCGATAAATGCCCCCCTCATAGCGGAACTGGCGAGCCAAGGGAAGAGTTGGCAAGATATAAGGAGGTTGCTACACAAATAAAAGGGTAGTAAAATGCTCCAACTTTAAGAGAGAGGTGATACGCGATGGATATGTTAAGAAGAGAGGGCAAACTACCGATTATACCTCTCCTTGGAGCTCCGGGCATTGCCCTCTCTAAAACCACCCTCAAGGAGAACCTGACCAATTCGGAGACCCAATACAGGACCCTATCCATGATTTTGGAGAGGTTCCAGCCTGACGGAATCTTTCCCTTTATGGACCTTTCTGTGGAGGCGGAGGCTCTCGGTTTGGAGATAGAATTCCCCGAGAACGAACCTCCCTCCGTGCGAAAACATCCCATAAAGGATGAGGGGGCCTTGGATAATTTGATTAGAGGGTGGCGGGGACCTGCGGGCAGGATGAGGGTCTTCCTCGATGTGGTGAGGAGGATGAGGGATTTCCCCGTGCTTAAGGGGGGCTATGTGATAGGACCCTTCACCTTAGCGGGTGAATTGATGGGTGTGGAGAGCCTGCTGGTAAACCTCGTAGAGAATCCAGATATCGTGAAAAAACTCCTTTCATTTACTACCCAAGTGATAAAGGAATATGCGGATGCCTTGTTTACCGCCGGCGCCGACCTCGTTGCCATTTTGGATCCCACTTCTGTCGCCCTTTCTCCCCGGCTCTACGAGGAATTTTCCCTCCCTACTATTAGGGAATTGACGGAATCCCTTCCCAAACCCTTCGTCCTTCATATCTGCGGGAACACCAATCCCCTCATCCCCTTGATGACAAAGGTCAAGGTGGTGGGATTGAGCTTGGATAGCTTGGTCAATCTGAAGAGCATATCTCCTCTAGTGCCCAAGGATATAGCGATAATAGGGAATATAGATCCCGTGATGCTGCTCCAGTCGACGCCCGAGAAAATAGAGGAAGCGACGAGGAAACTGGTGGAGGAGATGAAAGGGGTGGAGAATTTCATCTTGAGCTCAGGATGCGATATCCCCGTGGGAACCCCTTTGGAGAACATAGGCGCCTTCATGAAGGCGGGCAGAAAAGCATCTTCGAAGGGTTGACAAACTTAAGGGGATTGATTATCTATATAAAATGAAAACCTCGATAGAAAGGAGGATGTGGCAGAATGGCACAGGGAAGGTGCATGAAGTGCAGGAAACAGGTGGAGATCAAAGACGCGCAGGAGGTCACCCTCAAGAACGGGCGCAAAGCTATCCAAGGCGTTTGCCCCGATTGCGGGACTAAGGTATTCCGCTTCGTAGGGAAGTAGGCTGTAATCAATAAATATTTTAAGGCAACCGACAGGGGTTTGGATAAAACCTGTGGGGCGGGGGAGGGGATATTTTTATTTAAAAGGTGGCGAAGACTTAAAAACATAAATGAAATAAGCAAGGAGGGAAAGAAATGGAGAAAATAGGAGATGGAAGAGGGTTTATCATCTTGTTATCTATCCTGATGGGAATGGCGTTATCCCTTTGGGCGCAGGTGAGCAATGGGGGATTTGAGGAAATAAAAAATAACTTTCCCGCCGATTGGGTGGGTTATGTAGCAGGAAAGGGGAAGGCGGTAGTGGAGCCGACCAGAGAGGCTCACACGGGAAGTTATGCCATCCTCCTAAGGGCGGATAAGGATTCCGTTGCCGGTCTCAATCGTGTCTACCCCGCTGGGCAACCCGGTCAGGAGATCCCCGATATCGGGGCGCTCTGCCCTAAAAAGAAGGGGGTTTTCACCTTCTGGTATAATGTGAGTAAAGCGGGAAAGGATAATGTCCGCTTCTACATCATCCCCATGAAGAGCGACAATTTGGAGATGGGAGGGGGCAGGGCTACTTATATCATCCCTTCCATTTTCGCGGGAGACGGGCGATGGCATTTCGGCGTCCTTGCTTATGATTATACCCGTTCCCCCGAGGTTAGAACGGTGCAGATAGCCCCTCGCATAAACGAGGGAGGGACGAACGCGGAAGGGGAGGTAATCATAGATGATATAGAATACCACGAAAGGTTTGGCGCTCATATAGTGCCGATTCTTCACGAGGTTAAGGGGGATTACTTCCTTTGCACCTTCGAAAACACTGGGGATGAGGAAGGCAAGGGCATTCAAGTTTCCTTGGAGCCTCCCGCGGGGGTGGAGGTGGAGGGGGGAACGAGGACAATAGATATAAAGCCCGGGGAAAGGGTGAGTGTGAAATGGCAATTGAAGGGGGAGGCCAAGGGGAAGGCGGAATTCCTCCTCCGCTGGCAGGCCGGACCCCAAAGAGAGGAGAGCATTTCCCTGCCGGTCGTTTACGAACCCATCCTGGAGATAACCCACTTCGACTTTTCTCATTCCCTCCTCATAAGGGGGAAGACCTACCCCCTGAAGATAACGGTGGAGAACAAGGGCTTGGGCTCCGCCCAGGATGTCCAGCTCTCCCTGAGCCTCCCCGCACCCTGGGAGCCTAAGAAGATAGAGAAGACCTTCCCCCTCATAAAGCCCAACTCCAAGGAGGAGTGGGTCTATGAGGTGAAGGTAGTAAGGGAAGGCATTTATAGCGTTAAATTGACCCTGCAATGCCAAGGGAAGAAAGAGGAAAGGGAGATCCAGGTCGTTGCGAGTAAGCCCTTCCCTTCTCCCTCCCCGTTTGCCATTCCCGCTTCCGCCCGGGTGGGAGTGGATGAGAAGAAGGATTATGTCCTCATCCAGAACGACTACCTCCGCCTCCTCTTCGTCAACAACCCCTTTGGCTATGGGGTTTTCTCCCTCGATGTGAAGGGAAGGGGTGGCTGGAAGCGCATGGCCACCGCTATCTCCTTTGCCCATCTCTTCTATAAGATAGCAGA
The DNA here is from genome assembly GCA_964452465.1 of uncultured bacterium. Classification (GTDB taxonomy): domain Bacteria; phylum Armatimonadota; class JACIXR01; order JACIXR01; family JACIXR01; genus CAYVMD01. The sequence goes on from CAYVMD010000023.1 coordinate 6,583, forward strand.
GGCGAAGGAAAGGGAGGCGTTGCTCTACGCCTCTTCCTATAGGAAGAATGTGGGGCGGAGCAGGGCACAGCTCACATTCCCCATTGTCTTCCAGGGCGACGATGGCGTGACCTGGAAGATGGAGGTCACCTTCTCCCTATTGGAAGGAGAGAAGAAAATATGGATGGGGTGGACTTTGCAAACGAATAAGCAGGCACAACTCCTCGCCATACATTCCCCACGCCTCTATGTGGGGGAGGGGGAATTCGGTGAGGATAAGGATTACGCCCTCTTCCCTGGTCTCTACTACATGCTCAAAGGGGAGAGCTCCATAGATACCGAGTTCGGTGATCCTCCCTTCAACGACCAGCATGCTCCCCATCCCTACAAGGTCACCATACCCCTTATAACCCTGGTCAAGGACAACCACTTGGTGGGCATCATGTGGGATCCTCTCCAGAAATGGAACGGCGTGGACATATGCCCCTCTGCCCTGTTCGCCTCGCCCAACTGGCTGGAGGGGAAGGATAACCATCTATTTGGGCTTTTCCTCCCCTCCATTCCCAAATATGTGAGGGAGAACACGGAAAAGGCAGAGAAACCCTACATTTTATTGCCGGAGCAGAAGTTGTCCCTCCAATGCTGGTTCATCGGGGGCTATCCCATGGATATAGTGGATTCCACCGACTTTTACTTCGAGCAATTCGGTGTTCCACCCCTTCCTCGCCCCATAAGGAGCTATGAGGAGGAGGTGCAGCTCTGCGGAGGGACGGAGATTCCCCCTCGCTTCCTCCGCCTCGTGGGAGGGATAAACTCCCTGGCGCAGCGTTGCGCCCAGGACCTTGCCACCCAGAGGGAGGATGGAAGTTGGGGCTTTCGCATGGATCCCCAGAACACGGAGATGCTTCGGAGGTTCAACCCCAAGCGGGAAACCTTGGGTAGGGAGGGAGATACCTCCATAGGGACATGCACCTTCCTCAATGGGAGGGCGACCGGCTTGCTTCGCTACGCTCGTTACACCCTGAACCAGATAGCCCTCGAGGCGGGCATGAAGGCGCTCAAGTTCATAGACGAAAACTTCGTGCGTCCGGAGGGAGCGCAGACCTGGGAGATCCCCCTTCATGCTCCGGACATATTGGCTTCCGCCAATGGGGTACATTTGTATCTGGAGGCGTATCGCCTCACGGGGGAGAAGAAATACCTCGAGAAGGCTATCTTTTGGGCTAAGACGGGGCTTCCCTTCGTTTATATGTGGAAGGCTCCCGATCGCCCCCACATGATGCTTTATGCCACCACTCCCATCTTCGGCGTTAGTTTCTACAACGCTGCTCCTTGGTTCGGCATCCCCGTGCAGTGGTGCGGTTTGGATTACGCCTATGCCCTCCTTCAACTCGCCAATTACGATAGCAAATTCCCCTGGAAACAAATCGCCGAGGGGATAACCCGTTGCGCCATGGAGATGCAGGAAGCAGTTGGCGAACATAAGGGGAAGTATCCCGATTCCGTCAACCTCATGTCCTATGTGAAGAATGGACCCTGGCTGGACCCTTGGGGTATCCTGAGGAATATCTACGCCATTCGCTCGCCCTTCGAGGATCCGGAAAGCGTTTCCTTTAAGAGTTTGAATTTGAAGGTAAGGGATGGGAGGATCGTCATAAATAGCGAAGCCATCATCTGGGACGCCTCCGTAAAGGGAAATTCCCTGGTCCTGAAACTTCGTTCCCTAAATTATAAACAGCCGATTGCCACTTACACTGTAGTGGCATCCGTGACCTCTCCCACCGCCGTTTACAAGGACGACGAGGAATTGACGACGGATAAGGAGAAGGATGATTGGTGGTCCTACGACGGGAGTAAGGGTGGGCTTTTGATAATAAAGCTGAAGCACGCCCAACCTGCCAAAGTGATCACCTTGAGGATCGAAGGGATCGAGCCCAGAGAGAATAGGGTGCCTTTCCTTTCTTCCACGCTGGATTGGAGGTTCGATACGGATGGTGATGTAGAGGGTTGGGCGGAGACGCACGACCTTGCTCCCTTCCAGGTCTCGGGAGGAACTTTGAGGACTAGGTCCACCGGCGGGGATCCCTATATGACAAGCCCCCTCATAAGGGCGGAGGCGAATAGATATCCCTATGTCTCCCTGAGGATGAAGGTGAAGGTCCCCCCGGGAGGCGTCCCCGATGGACAGATCTTCTGGACGAGGGAGGACGAACCTTTCGCCTCAGAGCAAAAGAGCATGCATTTCCCCCTCATCCCCGATGGGGAGTTTCATGTCTATAATGTGAGGGTTGCGGATTCCCCCGAGTGGAGGGGAACGATAACCCAGCTAAGGCTCGATCCGGGAAGCGGAACCGGCATAGAGGCGGAGATAGACTGGATCAAATTGAGCGAGAAGCCCGAGGAATGAGGGGGGAAATTGCTTAGGGCGGTTCGAGGTTTTCCCCGTAGGCTATACGGTTGAGTAGGTGCCGGTAGTAGAGGAAATTCTCCAAGGGGACGTCGGGAGGAATGGCGTGATCCACATGGGGGATATACCCTCCCTCTTCTATCAGCGCTATTACCTTTGTTACTTCTTCGTATATCCTCCTTCTTCCCTGCGCCAACGCCCTTTTATCTATCCCGCCGAGCATGCGAAGGTCCTTGCCATATACCTTCCTCAGTTCTAAGGGGTCGTTCCCCGCTGCGATCTCCACCGGCGAGAAGCCATCCACCCCAGAATCGAGCCAGCATTTTATGAGAGGCCCCGGGTAGCCATCGCTATCCACTATCACCAATTCCACTCCCTTCCCCCGGAGGAATTCCACGAACTTCTTGTAATGAGGCATCATGAACCTCTTGAACATCTCGGGGGAGATCATAGGTCTCCCCTTGAATGCCATATCCTCGGAAAGGATTGCTATATCCACCTTGGTGGTGGATAGCGCTCTCTCCAGGCAATCGATGAGAAAATCCCGCACGAACCCCATCATCTCCTCCATCCACCCCGGATCGTCATAGAATGTCAGGCACATGTTATGGAGCCCCATCCATTGCCTTATCGTCCAGAAGAGGAAGGGAACGACCACGCAGACGGGTGCGAGGATCTCCTTGTAGAACTTACATAGGGAATCCCAATTGGAGGGATAACGTTCCGGGCTTTTGCTGTTATACCTTTTCTTCATCTCCAGGAAATCTTCCCTTTTTTCAACGGGGAACTTGAGCCAGGTGCGGGTGACGAAACCGGGCGTCTTTATCTCCTTGAAGTCCTTCCTCAATGCCCCTTCGCTATCTATCCATATCTTGTATTCATCCGTCTCCTCCAGGATTTTCTCCTCGAAGGGGGGGCAATGTCCCAAATTTAGGGGCAAAGCGATGGGGTAGGGGTCCAAATCGGCATATGTTTCTGCCGAGATCCCCTGAGGTAAGCCCTGCTTATACCATTCCCAGAGCGTCGCTTCCCTTATCCCCCACTCCACCAAGGGAATCCTGTCCACGGGCTGAAACTTAAGGGTCCTTACGAATCTCTCCCTGGCATTCATCTGGCGATGTTGAGATAAGCCTCGTTCGCTTCCCTTACCCTCCTCAGTAATTCCTTATAGGTCTTTTCGTCTATGCGGAATTCCTCCCTCCCCACCCCGGGAGGATTCTCCACTATGTGGCAATCCACCATCTCATTCCAACTGTAGTAGCCCAATCCCTCGCATAGCTTTGCTATATCCTCCCCGAAATCCTTATCTATCCACAGGCTCACCCTATAGCAGAAGATCACCTTCTGTCCCCTCCTTTTCAACTTCCCTATCTCCTCTATCTCCCTCGGGGTAAGACGTCCCTGAGTTCCTCTTATGAGGACGATATCGGCGAAGCGAACTATCTCGGGAAGACAAGCCCTGCCCCATTGATAGGAGAGGGCATGGGGATGTAGGGAGCCAAATTGATAGGGTACCTCTGCGAGGAAGAGGAGATTGGGATACCTCTTGAGGAGCTCCCTCTTTATCCCCTCGAAGGCGAGATCGCAAAGTTCGGCGCGGAAGCGGGCGTGCTCCATCACTGCTATCGGCTGGAGGGGCTGATCTATGCGGGAGTAATCAAATATCTCTTTATTTCTTGGGTCTATCTCTGCAAAATCCCTATATCTGGTCCCCCAAAGGGCGTTGAGGGATTGGATATCGTTCTTATAGCGTTTCCTCAACCACTCCTGGAATAGACGATTCGTCTCCTCGTCGAAGGCGGTGAAGTCCATCTCGCAAGAAAGGGATATCACGGGACGCTCCTTCCCTTCCCAAAGGACCCTAAGGATCCTTCCCTCCTTGAGATATCTATTGATATAGGCGGAGACATAGGAGATGAGATAACGCTTGAACTCCTCGCTATACACCTTAGGCTGGGTAGGCTTCCCATCCTGGTCAACGCTAAGGGGAATGGGTGGGATGTTATAGAGTTGTCCCGCTATCTTCGCCCTATCTCCCACCGTTATGTCCCAACCGCAATGTGCCTCCAGCCAGGGGACGATGTAAAATCCCGCCTCCTTGGCTAATCTGTGTTCCCTATCCAGCCATTTCCAATTGCCATCCAACATCTGGGAGAATTCGTGATCCACGAGGATGGTGTTAAAGCCCAAGCCCTTGAGGTTTTTAAGATCCCTTCTAATGGCGGAATCGTCGTTCTTCCACGGTTCCCACCAATGCCCGAAGAAGTAGATGCAGAGGAGGGGTTCACCGTCGGGAAGGTGCAAGGGCTGAAGCGCTTTCTTATTCCTTTTCCTCAAGCCTCCTTCCTCCCCAATAGATGGATCGAGCGAGGGTTGAAATTCCCTCCCGACTGCGTTGAAGTTAGCTCTCTTTATCGCCCTCAAATCCTCCCATCGCAGCGAGAGGTCGTAGTGGATGTGAGGATAGGGAATGTAATTGCTCACCCAGCGCCACTGCGCCAAGGGTTGTCCCCATACCAGCAGGGTAGTAATGAGAAAGAATAAACTTCTTACACCATAAATCTTTATGGGTTTACATTGCCATAACAATAACACATCCCAACCTCCTATGTAAGTGGCTTCGTTTTTCTAAATTCTGCACATTGATAATCTATTTGAAAAGATTTTTTGGCCCGCCTCGCATTACATTTAGCGGTCATCGTAAAGAAACCCATCCAAAACAGATTCACTGGCTGGACAGGGCTCAGGGCACTAAAGAATAAGGCGGTGGTGGGAGCAAATTTAGCCTTTGAGGATATCCTAAAGGCAATGCTAATTCCCCTACAGCAGAGTGGAGCTCCCCGAGGGGAGAGGAAGGATGAATGGATAGATATTTTTGCTCATGAGAGACAAGTTCGGGGGCTTAACCGTGGTTAATCCAAAAGCGATTTCGAATGGGTTTCATTTAAAGGGAAGATGAAGGTAAGGACATAATGCTACAGAAGGGAAAGTCCAAACTACCTGCCCCTTCTTCGGCATTTTAGCAACGCTTTTTGGGATTTCATAGGAGGAGTAGGGAAGGTTAGAGTCTTATCGATCTATATTCATCACCTTCCACCACAGCTCCCTCCCTTTCCTTGCCCCGAAGGCGATTTTCTTACCATCGGGGCTGAAGGTAGGCCGGACAATCCAGTCGAACATTTCCCCCTTCTTTCCATCTATAACCATCAACCACTTCTCGCCTTTCCTTGCCTTATAGGCGATCCTTTTGCCATCAGGGCTGAAAATGAGGTCCTCAACCTCGTCAAATTTCTCTCCCTTCTTTCCATCTATGACCATTAACCATTTTTCTCCTTCCCTTGCGGGGTAGGCAATCCTTTTGCCATCGGGACTGAAGACGGCGTAAGGTGGAGAGTCGATATACTGCTCCTTCTCATATCCGACCATATCGAATGGTGCCCCTTTCTTACCATCTATAACCATGAACATCTTCCCTCCCTTCTCTGCCCGGAAGGCGATCCTCTTGCCATCAGGACTGAAGACGGGGTCATCGACATCGTCGAATTCCTCGCTCTTCTTGCCATCTACGATTATGAAATACTTTTCGTCCTTACCTGCTATATAAGCGATCCTTTTCCCATCAGGGCTGAAGATAGGTTCTCCAACCATGTCGAATTTTTCCCCCTTCTTCCCATCTATAACCATGAACCATTTCTCGCCTTTCTTCGCCCTATAGGCAACTCTTTTACTATCAGGGCTGAAAACAGCGTAAGGTTGGAAGTGGGTATACTCCTCCTCATCATATACAACTATGTCAAATTTTTCCCCCTTCTTCCCATCTACAACCATAAACCACCTCTTTCCTTCCCTTGCATAATAGGCGATCCTCTTGCCATCGGGACTAAACATGGGCTTCCTCACCATATCGAATTTCTCTCCCTTCTTCCCATCTACAACCACCAACCACTTTTCGCCTTCCCTTGCTCTATAGGCGATCCTTTTGCCGTCGGGGCTGAAGATGGGCTCTCCCACCTCATCGAATTCTTCCCCC
>CAYVMD010000023.1:13098-32625 GCA_964452465.1 uncultured bacterium
TGCTCGCGTTAGTTCTTTCCGCCAAGAGGGGGAGAAGAAGCACCAAGCCAATAACCACCACCAGGATGCCCAAAGGACTCTCGTAAAACTTCCTATCTCCCATATCCTCTCGCCTCCTTACCTAAACCTCGTAGCCTCTCAGGCTACTACTAAGATGATAAAACAGATCTAGGTTTTTGTAAATATGTCGTGCTTTCTTGCTAAGGGGTATCCAGGAGGGATACAATGAAAGCGATAATGCTTTGAGGGAGGTTGCGATGGAACGGCGGGCTAATTTCCTTTTACTGCTCTTCCTGCTTCTCGGTGTATGGGCGGGAAGTTATCCCCTGCTTCGCTACACTACCTCTTGGATCGGCAATACATTCGAGGGTGCGGGTCCCAATGGAGAGGGACAGTGGGTGCAGAACATGATAGACGAAATAGAGGTCACGCCTGAAGGAGTAGTCATCACTGCTTCCACATGGGATGAGGCGGGACGTTGTACCGGTCTATATAAGGATGGGGATGTGAATACTCGTTGTCTCATGCAATTGGGTCACCCAGAGAAGGCTTGGGGATGGGGCACGGCGAGCTCAGCTGTTGCCGCATGGAGGGAATGGATACTGATCGCCAATTTGGCGGGCGAGCTACTCCGCTTCCGCTGGAATCCTCCCGATATAAATTCAGTCCCCTATGTGGACCAGATAACCTACCTTGAGGAGGAAAAGGCAAAGGATAATCCAGCAATAGCGATGTCCGCACGAGAGGATGTGTTGGTTCTCCTCCTCAAATCGGGGGATGTCCAACTGAGGAGACTTGGCGACCTCGCTTTAATCAACGCCTTTCGCCTTCCCGGAGCCACCGATGTGGTTATAGATCCCCAAAAGACGCTTTGGTTCATCGTGGGTAGAAAGGTCCTCCATTATTCCCTCCAGGGCGAGAAGTTGGAGGGAGAGATCAGCGATGTGGGTAGACCCTCCGCCCTTGCTATCGATAACCAGGAGGGACTGCTCATGGTTTGCGATGATGGTCCCGATCAGCAGGTGCTCTTCTACGATATCCGAAAGGGAGCTAAGTTGGTGAGGCGCTTCGGGGAGAGGGGAGGCTTGCGGGCGGGAACGCCTGGGCTCGTTGCCCCACAAAAGCTCTATGGCTTGCGGGGGGCGGGCACGGACCGGCAGGGAAACCTATATGTAGCCCTGTGTATCGGTCCCCAACAGGGAGCGGGGACGACGATTCGCTCATTCGACCCAGAGGGTAAACTCCGCTGGCAGGTGGAGAGCCATGCCTTCCTCGATTGCTATTCCATCGACCCCCAAAGCGATGGAAGGGAGGTATACGGCGTCGATGAGATATTCACCCTGGACCTGGGGAAGCCCGTGGGAAAGGAATGGCGTTTGAAGGCGATAACCCTTGACCCCATCCGCTATCCCCAGGATCCGCGCCTCGGCGATAGAGGGGCGGGCTTCTGCACCGCGATCCTCCGCCACCTCCAGGGGAGGAGGGTCCTATTCACCATTGGGCAGTATGCGGGTGGCGTTAACATCTTCCTCTTCGAACCTCCTCCCAGCCAGATAGCCTATTTCGTGAAGAGAATAGGGAAGGAAGGATGGGCTTGGGATGTGGACGAGAGAGGGGATATCTGGTGGGGGGATGCTCCACAAAGGAAGATCTATCGCTATCGTTTCCTCGGCTTTGCCTCCAATGGGACGCCCCTTTACTCCGAGGATAACCCCGATGTTTTCCCCTGGCCGGAAGGGTTTGAGGAAATAGGACGTATCCGTTATGTCCCCGAAACGGCTACCCTTTATATATCCGGCTACACAAAGGATAAGCCAGCTAAATCCTGGGGTCTCATGGGTAGCGTGCTGGCGCGCTATGATGGTTGGGTGGGGGGGAAGGCGAAGAAACGCTGGGAGATAAACCTGCCCACCGATGACGAGGGTCTGCATCCCAAATCCTTCGATGTGGTAGGGGATTATGTCTTCACCGTGCAGTGCAAGCCCACGCAGGGCAAACCGGCGATGGTGAGCGTTTTCCGGGCGGACACGGGAAAACTCGTGGGAGTGATGGTGCCCGGCAAGGAGGTGGGAGGGAATAGCGGTTGGGTGGACATAACCCACGGGATCAGGGCTTTCAAAAGGAAGAACGGCGAATATCTCGTCCTCGTGGAGGAAGATTGGAGGGGGAAGAACCTGCTCTACAGATGGAGACCCTGAAGGTAGTGCTGATAGGGCTGGCGATGATTTTGGGGATTGGCGGAAGCAAGGGGCAGGAAGGGGAGCTCCAATGGGCTACATTGAGGGGAAAGGTCCAGCGAACCGGCTACATCTCCCTTTCCCTTCCCTCCCACTTCCACCTCTCCTGGGCGAGGTATTTCAAGGGGGAAAGGCTGAGCAGTTGCTTCGAGCCGATAGTGGCCGAGGGTAAGGTCTTCATCGCCACTCACGCTGGTAATGTTTATGCCCTGGATGCGGAGACGGGGAAGCCCATTTGGCGCTTTAACGCGGAAGGAGCCTTCCTCCATTCTCCCGCCTACGCCCAAGGGATCCTCGCCATTGGCTCAACGGGTGGTTATCTCTATGGGCTGGAGGCGAGGAGGGGGAAAATGCTTTGGCGCCTCCGTTCTCCCGGGGGATTCTCTTCCTCTCCCGCTATTTCGGAGAACCTTGTCTTCATTGGAAGCAGGGGAGGGGAATTCCTCGCCGTTGATCTAAGAAACGGAAAGGTGGTTTGGAAGCGAAAGTTCGATGTGCCCTTCCGCCAGACTCCCGCGGTATTTGCAGGTAAGGTCTTCCTAACCAGCGAGGATCTCAGGGTGCATTGCCTGGAGGGGAGAACGGGAAAGGTCCTCTGGACTTCCTCGCCCCTCGTGGGACAGAGCGCTCGGGATTATTATCCCGTACTTGTGCAGGTAGGGGGGAGGGTGTTCCTTGTAATTCGCACGAACCCCATTGTGAATTTCTCCCAACGCATTGGAGAGGATAGGGAGTTGCTCTGCAGAAACGCAGGTATAGAAAGCGATAATTGGAAGGTATTGGAGGAATGGACGAGGAGCGAGAAGGCGAAGGGGAATCCTCAACTTTGGAAGAGGGAAGAGGAGGTCATCCTGCGCTATTTGGAGGAAAAGCCCGAGGCGCAGACCTTCTTCATACTGGATGGAGAAACCGGCAGGGAGGTCACAAAAGCCCCGGTGCTCTGGGTTGGAGGGTGCCAGGGGGTGGGAACCCCTCCCGTCGTCCTCACAGATGGGCGCCTTCTGCTCCTTTATCGCACTGCCTATGGCAATTGGAACCTCGGAGTCGCTCCCTTGGTTGCCCTTGGCATCGGCGAGTGGAAGGAGGGGCGCCTTAGCATCACCCCTCTTTTTCATTCTCGAGGGGATGGTTCCCCCTTGGAACACCTTTTGGGGGACCGCCGATGAAAGCCAAAACTTCGTCCTGGTAGGTGATCTGCTCCTCATCGTCCACCAGGGAACCCTTAGCGGGTTCAACCTGAAGAACGGGGAATTATTTCCCATCTTCGGGGAGAGGGATACCTGGGGTGGTTTCCCTAACCCCCCTTGGGCGCGCAACGAATGGCACGGACCCGCCCGGGGAGGAGTAGCGGTGGTAGGGAAGAGGATCTACTGGCAAACGGGGAGCAGGATCCTTTGCCTTGTGGCTGGGGAGGGGAAGGAACAGGAAGTAAAGGAGGAAGGGATAGAAGGCAACGAGGTTCCCACCGTTGTTGCTCCCCAGCCCGATTTGCCCTCCCCAAAAGAACTGAAGGAGGAGTTGGCGAGGGTGGTGGGGGAGATCATCTCCCAGCGCTGGATGCCCCTCTGCATTGAGCTTGGCTTGGCGGGGAGAGAATTCCTCTTCGAAAACAGCGGGGAATCCTTCCAAGCCCTCGCCTGGGCATATCCCCATCTCCCTCCTGAACTCCAGGCGAGGGTAAAGGCATACCTTGCCCAGGAATGGGAGAGGCATCCCCCCTATAGGGAAGCGACTTGGTATAAATTGGACGAGGGAAAGGCGAGGGAATGGTACCAAGTGCCATCCACCCTCAGGACCCCCTTGCGGGAGGATAGGTATCATCCCTTTGGCAATCTTTACGCCGTTTACCTTTATGCGGAAAGATGTAAGGAATGGGAGAGGGTTAAAAGGGTGTGGGAGGATATAAAAGATTGCTTTGAGGGATTCCTCAGGACCAATTGGCGCATTGATCCCTCGGTGGGGGATCTCTACGCCAATCGCTATCTCTCCTCTCTCCTTGCTCTGGTAAGTTTGGCTGAGAGATTCGGCGACGGGGAGACCGCGAAGCGGGCGAAGGGTATGGCGGAAAGGGTTAAGGACGATCTCATCGCCTGGTGGCGAAACAGTGCCCAAAGGCTGTCCCTCCCCCAATATTATAAGAGCATCCAGGAATGGGATGCCTTCATAGCGAAGGGCGATGCCCTATTCCTTGCCCTGATGCCCCACAAGGCAAGGGTAGCCCTGTTGACTGACCTTACCCCCGAGGTGGCGGAGGTTTTAAAGAGAGAGGCAAGGACGGAAGTGGAGAAAGTTTGGAGGACCTTCGCGACGCTCTGCCCCACTTGGCACTTGGTGGGAGAGGAGAGGCAGGTGCATTACGGGGAGAACTTCCTCGATCCACCTGACTTTGCCCTCAACGCCTTCAAATCCTTCGCTTGGCTCTGCAATGCCCCCGGAGAGGAACTGGTTAAGCGTTTGGATATCCCTTTCTGCCGTGCGGATCTTTACTATGCGGAGAAGTTAGGGATAGTGCTTTCTCTTCTAAATGGCAAGTAAAAAGAAGGAAAGATTGTCTCGTCGGAAAGGAAACAAAATAGAAAGGAGGAGAAAAACACGGGTTTCATAACGGTCATTGGCGGGAATAATGAGAGGATCGCCATTTTGACATTGTTCCTTTTGACCTTCCTCCTGAGCGGAGCAGGACAGGAAGGTGTTCCCAAATTGCCCCAGGGCTATGGGCTCTCCGCAAAGTATCCCGGAGACCAGGGATTGGAGAGGGATCCCAATGTGGTCTTCTTTGAGAACTTCTCCATTCGCTCTATAGAGGATTTGAAGGAGAGATGGGAGAATATCTCTCATCCCGAGATCATGTCCCTTTCCGATGATGTTCCCTACGGAAGCGCGGATAAACGCTCCCTCCTCATGACCTATAGAGGGGAGGGGACAGGTGGGCATCTCTACCGTCGGCTTCTTCCCGGCTATGATAAGCTCTTCATTCGTTTCTATGTGAAGTTCCATCCCTCCTGTGCTCCCATCCATCATTTCTTCCATGTAGGGGGTTATAATCCACCCACTCCTTGGCCGCAGGGAGGGGCGGGGGAACGCCCAAGGGGGGATGAGCGTTTCACTGTAGGGGTGGAGCCTTACGGTGAAGCCTGGCGCTGGGATTATTATGTGTATTGGATGGAGATGCGAGGGAGTCCTCCCCGGGGGCAGACCTGGGGCAATAGCTTCATCGGGGATCCCAACCTAAAGGTGGAGAAGGGCAGATGGATCTGCGTGGAATTGATGATAAAGATGAACGATCCCGTGGATGAGCACAACGGCGAGATGGCGCTTTGGATAGATGGCAAGCTGGTCAGTTATCTGGGCAAGGGCTTCCCCAAGGGGAAATGGATATACGATAAATTCCTACCGGGGAAGGGAGGGGAGGGCATCCGCTGGAACGAAAAGGAGGGTGGACCGGAGCGTTTTCAAGTGAAGGAGGGGGGAGAACCATTCGAGGGCTTTCGCTGGCGCAAGGATCCCAATCTCAAGATAAACTTCCTCTGGGTTCTACTCTACATCACCCACCCCACGGAGGGCTACACGAGCCAGGTTTGGTTCGACAACATCGTCGTAGCAAAACAATACATAGGACCGATAAAGCCAAAGGGGAAGTAACCACGCTCTTGTTTCCCTTAAAAGGGGTGCTCTTTTAGCTCATCGGGGCTCAATTCCTTGCCTTCGCTCTAAAGAGCCTGTCCCTGGCAAGTTCGCAGTAGTCCTCCACGATCTCGAATCCCAAATAGTGCCTCCCCAATATCTTAGCAGCTACAGCAACGGTCCCCGAGCCCATGAAGGGGTCGAGGACGATATCCCCCTTGTCGCTACTAAATAGAAGGATCTTCTTCACGAGCTCCAGGGGAAGCTTCGTTGGGGTCTTTATCTTGCCCGTCCAATATTCCCGATTTATTACCCAAACATCCTCCGGATAATGTTCAACCTTGTTGAATTTGTATTTTCTCTCGTCCTTGACCACGAAGAGGATGTGATAGTGGCTCGTGACGAACCTTCTCCTGGTGAACACGCCGAATTGATATTTCCAAATTATATGATTGATGGTTATGAAACCCACCTCATCCAGGGCATTCAAGATATCCTTAAGGTTCGTCCACCCCGAAAAAACATACATCGAGCCGGTGTCCTTTAATATCCGATAAGATTCCTTCATCCAGGATTTAGTGAATTCGTAATACTCCTCTTGGGGTATCTCGTTATAGCCCTCCAAAACCCTGGATTGTGTCCTGTGATAATTTGTGCCTTCGGGGTTTGAAATCTATAGCGAGGGGGGATCGGTGACAATCAAATCGATGGAAGCGGAAGGGATGCCTTTCATAAGCTCCAAGGCATCCCTACAATAAATATTGTCTATCTCGAACTCACCCAACTTCCAGTTTTCCATTGTTTCTTCTTTTTAGTAGGAGCAGGACAATTATATCGTTTAGGCTTCCCAAAAGTCAATTTTAGATAGTTGGACCGCCTCACGGAGAGAGCAAGCGCCGACCTTCAAAGCCCCTTTTCTTTAACGATCCTCACGAATTCCTCTTCTTTTATCTTTATGCGGAGGGGGAGGGGATCCTCCCACCACTTCTTGAATGCGAAGCCCGCGGATATCCATATTTCGCTGGGACGCCGCTCGAAGACATAGGGATAGCTCAACTGCCCTCCCTTCTGGCGGGCAAGGACGACCGGTTTCGTCCAGCTCCTTCCATCATCCTCCGAGAAGGCAATGGATAGCTCCTCCCTGAACCATGACGCCAATACCTCGCAATGCTGGGGCATATATGGTCTTTGATACTCCCCTTCCTCCGGCTTCACCCTGTTCCAGACCAATACCAAGCGCCCGCTTCGCAATCTCAATAGGTAGCCGGGGGCGCTACTCGCATCTATCTCGCTGGGCATGATGAGCCTCCAATACCTCCCTCCATCCTCCGAGATAGCCTGCCAGAATCGGTCGAGATTGGTCCTTATCAACATCAGGATCCTGCCATCGCTCAATTCCGCCAAGGTAGGTTCCGTAGCGCCATCGTGATGCCCATGCCCACCTAGATCTATGATGTTGCTCCTCTTCCAGGTTTTCCCTTCATCCTCTGAATAGACGGAGAAGACGACGAACCGTCCCGGAGAGCTCACCAGGTGATCCACGGCGAAGAGCAGTCTTCCCTTCGATGTTTCTATAAAAGCGAAGAAATTGGTATTGTAGCCCTCCACGACCCTTTGATTGTCCACCCAGGTCTTGCCTCCGTCTAGGCTCCTTATGGACCAAACCTCCAATTTGCAGCCTTCACTCGGCTCTTTTGTCTCTGCATCCCAATCGAACTTCCAATCGGAAAAGTTTAGGTAAACCAGGACGAGGATGTTATTCCTTGTCCTAAGCAAGTAATAGGAAGCTGGTTCCCTGGGGTTGAGCCCTTTACAGATGAAGGTAGGTTCCGACCAGGTTTTGCCATCGTCCTCGCTGATCCTCAATCCTTCCGCGTCCACCGTTAAAAGCTTACCATCGGGCAAGGCTATGAAGGGTCCATTCCTGTCTATCTCCAACCTCTCAGCGAGGTTGTGAACCCATCTTGCGTTTGTGTTATCCTTCATAACCGGGCTGACCTCCCTTGCGTTTGTTCTTAGGACATTATCGCCGGATGGGAGGGACAAAGAAAGGGATATGGCAAAAATGATCAAAGAAGCAAAGGTGGATCCTTTCTTCAAAATTATTTTATCTCCTCGAATGTGTTGATTTATGATATCATTGTAGGATAGGAGAGACAAGGAAGGAGGCATGGCGAAATGGTAAAGGGAGCGAAGTCGATGATTTTGTTTCTGCTGTTCTTTATGGGGTTAGCGAATGTTTTCCCCCAGGCGAAAACATCCACCAAAGGGGAAGTAACCTGGGTTTGGTGGGAAGGAGAAAATGTAGTTAGCACCAATTTCCCTCCTCCCGAGCGAAACCCCTTTGCCCCTCAGAATTTGAAGGAGGCGGAGGTGCTTTCCGAGGGACGGTGGATTGGGGTGACGGGCGATTACGGAGGGAAGACCATGTTCGCCGAGTATGTGGTAAAGGTCCCTAAGACAGAGGATTACCACTTCTACATTCGCAAGTTCTGGAAGCATGGTCCTTTCCGCTGGCGCTTCGATGAGGGGGAATGGCATTACATAACCAGGGAGGTTTCCCTCCTCGATGAGGAGCAGTTGAGGCTCTTCGTCGTTGCTAACTGGATCTATGCGGGAAAGGTGCGCTTAAGCGCAGGCGAGCACAAATTAAGGTTGGAACTAACGGGTAAGGAAGGGGCAGCCTGCTTCGATTGCTTTCTTCTGATATCCCAACTCTGGTTGCCCAAGGGGAAGTTGAAGCCCAACGAGACGCCTCCTCCGGCAGATGAGCCCGAATGGTTTGCTTTCGATCCTTCTATGGATGAATTCAAATCATCGCCGATCGATCTCCGTTTCCTCAACGAGAAGTGGGCGGGAGAGAAGGGTTTCATCTGGGTGAAGGGGGATTCCTTCGTCCACAGCAAGACGGGAGAAGTGGTGCGCTTTTGGGGGGTTAATGCGGGTCCCGATATCGTTAGGCTGCCGAAGCTATATGTTGATTATTTAGCCCGCCTCTTAGCCAAGCATGGTGTCAACATAGTTAGGGTGCACGGCTCTATCTGGAGGAGCGATAATTTCCGCGAGGTGGATAAAGATTACCTCGACCAACTCTTCTACTTCATCTCCGCCATGAAGAAGGAGGGGATTTATACCGAGATCTCCCTCTACTTCCCCCTATGGCTACAGTTATCCGAGCGAGATGGGTTCGCTGGCTACAAAGGCAACAATCCCTTCGCCCTCCTTTTCTTCAATCCCGATTTCCAAGCCATCTACCGCAATTGGTTGAGAACTCTGCTCACCACCCCTAATCCCTACACCAAGATCCCTTTGAAGGACGAACCCGCCCTCGCCCTTCTGGAATTGGTTAACGAGGATTCCTTCCTCTTTTGGACATTCAATTACGATAACATACCCGCCCCCCAAATGGCTCAGCTGGAGAGGGAGTTCGGGGAATGGGTGGAGCAGAAGTATGGCTCTTTGGAGAATGCCTTGAAGGCCTGGAATGGACGCCAACACGAGAGGGATAATTTGGCAGAAAAGCGCCTCGGCTTCATCCATCTTTGGAACATCTTCAATGAGCGCGACCAAAGGTGCCAGGATACTGCAACCTTCCTTACCTTACGCCAGAAGCGCTTCTTCGAGGAGACCATTTCCTTCCTCAAGGAGGATATAGGGTTGAAGTCGCTGGTTGTTTGCTCCAACTGGATAACCGCCGATGAGGCACGCCTTGGTCCCCTGGACAAATGGAGCAATACCGTTGGCGATGTGATGGATAGGCATGGTTATTTTGGCGGTCCCCACGAAGGTGAGGGCGCAGGGTGGTCCATTAGAGTGGGACATCGCTATGATGATCGTTGTGCCCTTTTGGAACCGAGGGATAGAAACTTCTCTCTCCCCTTGCTCGATATCACCTACAACAACAAGCCTTCCATAATAAGCGAGGTGAATTGGACGCCTCCCAATCGCTTCCGGGCGGATTTCCCCATCCTGTTTGCCTCCTATGGGAATCTCCAGGGGAGCGATGGGGTTTTCTTCTTCGCCCTCAGCGGTTTCCATTGGGACCGCACCCAGGGGAAATTCGCCATCCAGACCCCCACGGTTATGGGGCAGTTCCCCGTCAGCGCTTTAATGTATCGCAAGGGCTTATTGAAGACCGCTCCCATCGTCGTGGAGGCGAACCTCAAGCTTTCCGACCTCTTCGCCTTGAAAGGCGCGCCGGTTCGCTCGCCGGTTAATCTGGACGAATTGCGAAAGAAGGATATCCCTCCCGATAAAGCGGTCTCGGTGGAAGGAGTGGGGAGCATAGACCCCCTTTCCTTCCTTGTGGGAAGGGTGGCTATGAACTTCACGGAGAACGATTCCTCCCTCAAGATGATGAACCTTGCCCAGTTCATCGACCGCGAGAAGGGCATGGTTAAGAGCGCCACCGGAGAACTCCTCTGGGACTTCCAGAGGGGAATCCTGACCATCAACGCTCCCAAGGTGCAAGGGGTTGTGGGCTTTCTAAATAGGGCGGGAGGCGTGCGATTGGGGGATGTAACGATCGAAAGCCCTCTGGAATATGGCGCCATCCTCCTCGTTTCCTTGGACGATCAGCCTATTCGCACCTCCCGCAAACTGCTCCTTCAGGTTATGTCGGAGGAGCAAAACAAAGGTTGGTCTGCGCCTGGCGAGGGTGTAAGAGAGATAAAGAGCATCGGCACCCCTCCTATCATGGTCAGGAAGTTAGCAGGCACGGTGCAGATACTCCGCTCAGATGCCTCCCGCTTGAAGGTAGTCGCCCTCGACGAAAACGGCTATCCCCTAAAGGAGATGGGGAACGCCGAGCGGATCTCCCTCCAACCCAAGGTGGTGTATTACCTCGTCTCCCTCGGCGGACGCTAACCCGGATTGAGGAAATTCCCCAGGCGTGCTAAAATGCGGAAATTAAAATACAAAAGGAGGAACGATGAATTATGGACAAGGTAAAGTGCGCAATAGTAGGTTATGGACCTGCTTGCAATATGGGAAAATTGCACGCGGATTACATAACCGCTACCGATGGGCTGGAGCTCGTCGCGGTTTGCGACAAGGATCCTCAGCGAGTTGAGATAGCGAAAAGCGATTTTCCCGGAATAAGGGGCTATACCGATTTGAAGAAGATGCTCGAGGATTGTGATTTCGACCTTGCAGTCATCGTCACCCCTCACAACACCCACTTCCCATTGGCGATGCAGTGCCTGGAAGGAGGTAAGCACACCATATTGGAAAAACCGATGTGCATCACCGCGGACGAGGCTACCCAGATGATAAAAACCGCTAAGGAAAAAGGGGTTATGCTCTCCGTCTTCCACAACAGGCGCTGGGACGGCGATTACCTCGCTCTTAAATCCGCCATCTCCCAGGGGCTTATCGGAGATGTATATCATGTAGAGGTGTTCATGGGCTATTACGGGCATCCCGGTCATTCCTGGAGATCGGACAAGGAGATCTCAGGAGGGGCGATCTACGATTGGGGCGCTCATCTCGTGGATTGGATTTTGGGTCTCATCCCCGCTCCCGCAAGGAGCGTCACGGGATTCGCCCATAAACTCGTTTGGAAGGATGCGACCAACGAGGACAACATCGAGGCGGTGATCTCCTTCCAAAATGGCGCCGTCGCTTATGTGCATGTATCCTCCATAGCGATGGCTAAAAAACGAAGGTGGTTCATATTGGGCACCCAGGGTAGTCTGGAGGACGATTGGGGCGCCAAAACCTTCCAACTCAACAGGATGGTGAACGGAATGCCGATGAGGGGCGAGATCCCCTATAAGCATAGCGATTGGATGGCTTATTATCGCAACATCGCCGGGCATCTTTTGAGGGGGGAAGAGTTGGCGGTCAAGCCCGAAGAGGCGAGGAGGGTGATAGCTATACTTGAGGGGGCGAGCGAATCCGCCAGAAGGAGCGAGCCTGTGGAGATTCCCCTCGCTTTTTACGAGCAGGGGTGATGAATGGCAGTAGCCTATCTCCTCCTGGGCTCCAATATAGGAGATAAGGAGAAGAATATAAAAGAGGCGCTCCTTCTCCTCCGGGAGAAGGGGATCCAAATAAGGAAGGTTTCCTCCTTATATCTATCCGCTCCCTGGGGCTATGAACAGCAAGAGGACTTCCTCAATCTGGCGGTGGAGGTGGAAACCAACCTCCCTCCCCGGGATTTGTTGGCGGAATTAAAGGGTATAGAGAGGAGGATGGGCAGAAAGGAAACCTTCCGTTGGGGTCCTCGTAAGATAGATATAGATATCCTCCTTTACGAGGACTTAGAGGTTAAGGAAGTGGATCTCATCATACCCCATCCCCGCCTGCAAGAACGCCTCTTCGCTCTCCTTCCCCTCCAGGAGATAGCCCCCTGCATTCGTTTGCCCGATTCCACATCGCCCTTCGCGGGAATGGAGGAATTGGCTAAGAAGCAAAAGGTGCGGAAATATAAAGAATTTGCCCTTTAAAAAACTTGCTAAATTGTAGGGAAAAGGGTATATTATTCAAAAGATCATAAAGAAGGGAGGCAGAAGAGATGGGAAATATCCTGGCTATCTTGTTAGGGCTTCTCTGCATAATTGGAGGAGGCTACGCTATATATGCTTGGTGGGACCTCGTTGTGCAATTTCTTGGGGGGTTCGTGGGCATCTTCCTTGTGCTTTTGGGGCTTCTCATTACAGCGATCGGCATAACCGAGCTACGCGCTGCTGCTGAGGAGAGGCGATTGAGGGAGGAATTGAAGGCGGAGGAGCTAAAGGCGGAAGCGGAGAGCAAGACGGAAGAGAAACAAGAGTGAATGCGTCAAGGGGGCGATGCGAGCATCGCCCCCGTAATTTTTTCCCGTAAAAAATCTCCTTTGGAGTAGGGGTGCAATGAGAAGGAGGAAGGTGAAGATGGGAAGCAGGACATTGATAGTGGGGATATTGATCCTTTGCCTTTGGTTTGCTATAGCGGAAGCAAACCCCCCTATGAGGGATGATGTCTCTTTCCTAACGCTAAAGCCAAGCGAATCCATCCAAAAGGCGATAGATAAGGCTCCAGAGGGCGCGCTCATCTCCCTTGAAGAAGGGGTCTGGAAGGAGAATTTGGTGATAAAGAAGAGCATCACCCTACGGGGTAAAGGAGCGGGGAAGAGCGTTATAGAAGGGGTAGCGAAACAGGGTCTCGAGAAAGTTTACATTATGCTTGTAGCTTCACCTCAGAAGAATAAGACGATAAGGGTGGTTCTTCAAAACCTCACCCTGCGTGTTTCCCCGGGGAATCATGATATCTCCGGGATCAAACTTATGGGTGCTCACGGGCTATCATTGAGAGGTGTAGCTTTTCCAATATCGTTCCCGGGATCGAGCTTGTGGATACTTCCCAGGCTATCATCGAAGGATGCAGCATTTCCAATAGCGAGCGGTGCATATTTCTTCGGAAGTCTTCCAAGGCTATCGTAAGAGGTTGTTCCCTTTCAGATTCCCAGACGGGAGTGCATCTTGAGCATTCTTCTCGAGCTATCATCGTTCATTGCCACATTTTCTCCAACGAGGAAGGCATAATCGTTTGGAATTCTTCCCGGGCCATCATCAAGGGCTGCAATATCTCTTCCAATGGAGGGAATATTTGTCTTGCGAACTCTGCCCAAGCTACCCTCGAGAATTGCGAGGTTTCCTGGGGGGAGGTGGGCGTTGATCTTTCCGACTCTTCCAGAGCTACCATCAAAGGTTGTCTCATATCCAGGCAGAACTTTGGCATATACCTTTCAGATTCTGCTCAGGCCAGGATAGAAGACAATCGGATCGTAGAGAACGAGAATGGGGTGTGGGTGGAAAAGGGATTTAATGGCTATGTGGTGGGGAAGAGGAACTTTATCCCCGCACCCGGCGAGCCCCAAGGGAACAAGAAAAAAGATATTAACCGTCCAGAATTCCCCTTCCTTAAGACCGAAAAAGGGGGGGGAGTGGGGTAGACTAAAAGGAAGGAACACCTTCTTCCCAGAAGGGTTCGAAATACCTGTGCTCTCTTCCTAAAGCGGGAGGCTCAGACTTGGTTGTGGCGCTGGAGGATCTTCTCCGCCAATTCCTCCAATGCTCGTAGATCCTCCTTCTTCGGATAGCCTTTGGCGAGCACCGGCTCCAGGAACTCCACCTTAAGGGGCGCCAAGATCTCCTTAATAATCTCCACCATCCTCCCTCCCCAACTGTAGGAACCGATTACGCCCGCAAAGCGCACCTTCGGTCTAAGGGCGGAGGATAGATGGACGGCGTAGAGCATCGCGGGGTGGGGAGTGGTAAGCACGGTGGGGGATGCCAGAATCAGGGTGGCGGGATCCACCAGGGACATAGCTAACTCCCCTAAATCCTCCCGCGTCAGATCGAATACCTTAACCGCTACTCCTCTTTGGATGAGGGCGTCTATCAAATGTTCCACCATCTTCTTGGTCGAGCCGTGCATGGAAACATGGAGGAGAAGCACTTCCTTCTTTGGCACATCGCTCGTCCAATCCTCGTAGGCGGAGAGGATGAACTCCGGCTTATCATAGATGGGTCCGTGGCTGGGGGCTATCATCTCCACCCCCAATTCCCTCACCTTGGGGATATAATTCTTTATCAACCTCCGGAAGGGCATCATTATCTCTGCGTAATACCTTTTCGCTGCGCTATAAACCGCTACCTCGTCGGCCGCGTAAAGGTCGCTTGTTGCGAGGTGTGAGCCGAAAAGGTCGCAGGGGAAGAGGAGCCTATCCTCCTCGAGGTAGGTGACCATGGTCTCTGGCCAATGCACCCAAGGCATGTGGAGGAAGCGAAGCGTCCTCTGCCCCAGGGACAATGTCTGGTTGTCCCCTACAGTTAGGAAGTTCTCCTCCTTGAGGGAGGGCATAAGGTCGATGAGTATCTCCTTGCATTTGGGGGTGCAAACGACCTTCGCTTCTGGATAGCCCTTCAAAACCGCGGGGATGGCGCCGGAATGGTCCTGCTCCGCGTGGTTCGCCACCACAAAATCTATGCGCTCTAAGCCCAAAGATCGCAGGTTGTGGATGAGTTCTTCTTCCTTGGAAGGATCAACCGTGTCTATGAGGGCTACCTTCTCGCTCCCTTTTACGATGTAGGCGTTATAACTCGTCCCTTGGGGGAGGGGGATGAGGGCGTCGAAGAGCGTTCTATCCCAATCTATTGCGCCCACAGAGTATATTCCGGGCTTCATCTCTCGAACCGCCATATCTCAATCGCCTCCCATTATCTCCTTTATATCCTCCTCGGGCTCCCCTATCAGCCTCAGGTCGTATTCGCTTCGTAGTATCTCCAGCATCCTTTCGTTGATCCAGGCGGGCAAGATGGGACCGATCCTTATCCCCTTTATCCCCAGATAAAGGAGGGTCCAGAGGATGCCCACCGCCTTTTGCTCCATCCAGGAGAGGACGAGGGTGAGGGGAAGGTCGTTGACTCCTACCCCGAACAGCTCGGCAAGGGCTTGGGCTATCTCTATGGCAACTATTGCATCGTTGCACTGCCCGAGGTCGAGCAAACGGGGGATGCCATCTATATCCCCCAGATCGAGGTCGTTGATGCGGAACTTACCACAAGCAAGGGTGAGGATTACCGTTTCCTTTGGCAGTTTCTCCACGAATTCCCTGTAATAATTCGCCTTCTTTGTGGGGGAATCGCATCCGCCCACGAGGAAGAAGCGCTTTATCTTCCCCTCCTCCACCAATTCCTTGATCTTACCCGCCAATGAAAGGATGGTGGACTTGGAGAAGCCCGTGGTGAGCACGATAGGGCTCGGCTTTTCCTCCAAATCGGGAAGGGTGAGAGCCTTTTCTATGAGGGGGGAGAAATCGTAACCCTCGATGTGCCTCACGCCGGGCAGACCTGTAGGAGGGATGGTGAACATCCTATCCCTATATTCCTCCCTGGGAATGAGGACGCAGTTGGAGGTGCCGAGGATGGCAACGGGATATTTGGAGAATAACTCTCGTTGGTCATGCCAAGCTCCGCCAAGGTTGCCCACTAGGTGCTCATATTGCCTCAACTTAGGATAGCCATGAGCGGGAAGGAGCTCGGAGTGGGTATAGACTTTGATGCCCGTGCCCTGGCTTTGCTTCAGGAGCTCGTCCAAGGCTTTGAGGTTATGCCCAGTGGCGATTATCCCTTTCCCCTTGAGGGTGCTCGTGGAAACCTTGGTTGGCTCGGGCTCTCCGAAATGCGTGATGTGGGCTTCCTTGAGGAGCTTCATGGTGCGTAGATTCATCTCGCCCGCTTTGAGGGCATAGCGGAGGAATGCCTCCTCAGAAAAATTGACATTTGTGAGGGTGGAATAGAACGCCTCCGCGAAGAATTCCTCCACCTTCTCATCGGTATAGCCCAATTCCCTGGCGTGATATAAATAGGCGGAGATGCCCTTGAGGGCGAAGAGCAGATTATCCTGGAGGCGGTTTACGGTAGGGCTCTTCCCACAAACACCGTTACGCGTGCAGGCGATACCTCCTACGGTCTGGGAACATTGATAGCAAAACATATCCAATGCTTGGGTCACTCTTGGAGTCCCTCCTTTTTGAGCAAAGGAATACAGAAAGGTTCTTTAGCCTACTCCATCACCTCGAATTGGGATTTATCCGCTCCACAGATTGGGCAGACCCAATCGTCGGGCAAATCCTCGAAGGCGGTGCCGGGCGGAATGTTTGAGTCAGGGTCGCCCCTCTCCGGGTCATACACATATCCACATACCGAGCATATATACTTTGCCATCACAATCGACCTCCACTTCTATACCTATCTTTTAATTCGCCCTTCTTGCCCTTGTTCCACCCCTCTACCTTGGAGAAATAGCCGGTCACGCGCGTTATATGCTCCACATTGCGTCCTCTCTCTATGAGGGTAAGGAGCTTCTCCGGCGTCAATTTCTCCAGCGCCCATTGCTCCACCCGTAGAGCCTCGTTCTCCTCATCGTAGAGGGTGTGGTGGAAGTAATAAGCGGATTCATCCTCCTTGTAGAACCCCTTTATGTAGGGGTTCCGCTCCAAGAACTCCTCTAACTCCTTGTGGGTCATTCAAGGCACCTCCCTTATGGAGTATACGACATTTTCAGCCGAGGCGCACCTCCATTGCCCTATAGGGGCACACCTCAACGCATATCTCGCAGGCTACACATTTTTCGGGGAAGAAAACAACCCGCCTCTCCTCATCGAACTGAAGGGCATCTGTGGGGCAATGCACAATGCATGCCCCACAATGCGTGCACAGCTCCTCCACCATTACCACATCCTGGCTCAAAGGTTGCACCTTTACTCCCTTCTCCGCAAGATAATCCATCCCCTTCTTGAAATCTTCCTCCTCTCCCTCTATCTCTAAGACCATAAGCCCCTCGCTATCGGGGGTTATATCCGCCCTCAGGATGTTGAAGACTAAGTTGTAATCCTTGATCAACTTATAGACGACGGGCTGATCCACAAGGAGGGGAGGAAACCTCAGAACGAGCCTCGCCTTCATTTATTTCACCTCCTCTAAGAAGGGCTTCCTTATCTCGCAGGGCTTCGTCTTCATACCGCTCTCTGGCCCAGGTAGCCTCTCCACAGGTTGGGTGAGGAGGAATTTCCCTTCCTTTATCCATTCCTTCAGTATATTAGCTATCTCCCTCGCCTTGTAGTAACTGGAGAGGGAAGTGGTGGGCACCTTCTTTCCCAAGACCTCTATCTCCCCGCTCCTCAATTGGGCATAGGTTACATAGCCTAATACCTCGCTTTTCCGATTGGGATAGGCATCGCTGTAATCCACTATTGGTGCCCATATCTCCTCATCGCTTATCGTTGCCCTACGGAATATCTCCTCGTTTAATATGGGGATTGGTATTCCCACTCCCACCGCCAGGCTCACACCGTACCCCCTGATGCTTGCCCCTCTCAACCATTCAGGGCTCATCTGCTTGAGATCCCCTATGAGGGCGAGGGTGCCGGCGGGAACCTTGGGCACTCCCAATTCCGTGCGGGGCACCGCTGGGCTATGCTGGGTCCCCCACCAAGCGACATAGCCTATCCCTCCCCCCAAAAATATGCGAGTGCCTATCCCTATCGTCTCATATAGGGGATCTTTCAACAGGGGGCTAAGTTGCCCTGCTGAGCAGTAGTTGGCGTTGCCGAGGTTGGGTTTGAGGACCCCCATGTAGGTATATAGGGTGCGATTGGAGAGGTTCACCGCCACATTGTAATTCTGATAACTGTTGCGGGGATTGAAGAGGATCGCCTCGTTTATCGTGTTCAGATTGATGTAGGTCTCCAATTCTTTGCGGGGATAACAATCCGTGCCATAACCTTCGGCGTAGAGGAGGACATCCTTCCCTCGCACTAAATCCTCGATAACATGCCCTCCTCCGTATTTGAATTCCCCGGGGTAGTCGGTGTTAGCGGGATCGTTCTCGGGGATAGCTGTGGCGCCTATGTATAGGTCCACAGCGGCTAATCCTCCATAGGCGGGAACATCGTTGAGCCAAGCCCTTGACTTCTTTATCCGAGGAGCGGAATGCCCAAAGTTGATGAAAAGCCCCGATGAGCACATGGGACCGAAGGTTCCCGTCGTAACGACATCCACCTTCCTATATGCTTCCTTGTAGCCCTCCTCCTGCGCTAACTTTATCGCTTCTTCCGCGGTGAGAACGACAACCTTGCCGCTCCTTATCTTCTCGTTTATCTCCTCTACAGTCCTTTCCTTCAATTTCAGCACCTCCTTCGTTATGTATTCTCAGAAAAAAGACCGGGGACCGAAAGGTAGCGTTCCCCTGTATCGGGGAAGATCACGACCAAAAGTTTTCCCGCGTTCTCCTTCCTTTTAGCCACCCTTAAGGCACAAACGCAGGCTGCCCCCGAGGAGATACCGCAGAAAATCCCCTCCTCTTTAGCCAACCTCCTCGTCATCTCGAACGCCTCCTCGTCACTTACCGTCATTATCTCATCTATGACCTCCAAATTCAAAACCTGGGGAACGAAACCTGCCCCTATCCCCATTATCCTGTGAGGTCCAGGGCGCCCCCCGGATAAAACAGGAGAGTTCTCCGGCTCTACCCCCACTATATAAAGGGAAGGCTTCAAGGGTTTAATTACCTCCCCTATCCCCGTCAATGTTCCTCCCGTTCCTATTCCCCCTACCACTATATCCACCTTTCCATCGGTATCCTCCCATATCTCCCTCGCCGTCGTCTCCCTGTGGATGGCAGGATTGGCTGGGTTGGAGAACTGATCGGGAATGAAGGCGGAGGGGAGGGAGGAGGCTATCTCCTGTGCCTTCTTTACCGCTCCCCTCATTCCCTCCTGCCCAGGCGTCAGGACCACTTCCGCTCCCAACGCTTTCAAGATCTTTATCCTCTCCTTGGACATCGTATCTGGCATGGTCAATATCAATCTGTAGCCCCGAGAAGCGCACACCCAAGCGAGAGCTACCCCCGTGTTCCCGCTGGTGGGCTCCACGATCACCGTGTCCTTCCTTAGGAGTCCCTTCCTTTCCGCATCCCGTATCATGGAGACGCCTATCCTATCCTTCACGCTCCCACAGGGGTTGAAGGACTCCAATTTAGCCACAACCTCCGCCTGCGCCCCCTCGACAACCCTATTGAGCCGGACGAGGGGAGTTTTCCCTATAAGTTCGGTCATGTCCTTTGCTATCTTCATCTTCCTAATCCTTTCGCTAAAATATACTTTTAAAGATTATAAGGC
>CAYVMD010000024.1:0-30777 GCA_964452465.1 uncultured bacterium
TACGCGTTACTCGGCCGTTCGCCGCTCCGTAACCTCCCTTCCCCGAAGGGAAGGGGGGTCCGTCGCACGACTTGCATGGGTCAGGCGCGCCGCCAACGTTCGTCCTGAGCCAGGATCAAACTCACCATTGGGAATTGATTTTATTTCACACCTTGAGTCGTTTTGGGAACCGTCGCTATTCAGTTTTCAAGAAGCAAGACTTCCATTATTTATTATAGCCAACCCTCGGCAACCCGTCAACCCTCGTTTTTCTCTCTACCCACTAATAATTATAACACCCCCTGTCAAGTCGTAAATATCTTGCCTCCCTTTAGATAGGGGAAAAGTCTACAAAATTGGACACCGCTTTCAGGGAGCTTCCCATGGGCATTTGCAGGGAAGTGAGAGATTTTTCACTCTACCTTTATCACCTTCCACCAAAGTTCTCTGCCCTTCATTGCACCGAAAGCAACCCTCTTACCATCGGGACTAAAGACGGGCTTACCAACCCAATCGAATGCCTCTCCCCTCTTACCATTCACAACCACAAAGTACTTGCCCTGCTCCATACCAGGTTCCATTGCACCGGGTCCCCTCATACCGGTGCCCGGCATGCCCAAAAGCGGGACACCCAACATGCCAGGTCCTAAATCCTTGCCAACTTCTAAACCCTTACCGGCTTCCCAGGCAAGATAGACAACCTTCCTACCATCGGGACTGAAAATGGGTCTATCAACCTCGTCGAATTTCTCTCCCTTTCTGCCATCCACAACTATAAACTGCTTACCTCCTTCCTCCGCACGGTAGGCAAGACTCCTGCCATCGGGACTGAAGATGGGCTCACTAACCCAATCGAATGCCTCTCCCCTCCTCCCATCTGTAACCACGAACCTCTTCCCACCTTCCACCGCAACATAGGCAAATCTTTTCCCATCCGGACTGAAAACAAGAAATGCCACGGAATCGAACTCCTCGCCCTTTCTGCCATCTATCACCACGAACCCCTTCCCACCTTTCCATGCGGAATAGGCAAGCCTCTTGCCATCGGGACTGAAGATGGGATCGCTAACCCAATCGAACACCTCCCCCTTCTCGCCATCCATAACCACGAAGTACTTCTTTCCTTCCCTCGCCCAGTAGGCAACCTTCTTACCATCCGGACTGAAGACAGGAACGCCAACCTCGTCGAATGCCTCGCCCCTCTTGCCATCTATAACCATGTACCACTTATCCCCTTCCCTCGCTTTATAAGCCAGCCTCTCACCATCGGGGCTGAAGAAGGGTCTACCAATCCAATCGAATTTCTCACCCTTCTTGCCATCTATAACCGCGGAACACTTCCTCCCCTCCCAAGCGACATAGGCGAACCTTTTACCATCGGGACTGAAGGTGGGATACCAAACATCGTCGAATTTTTTGCCCTTTTTACCATCTATGACCATAAAGCGTTTCTTGAACCACCAGAAGCCATCCCCCGCCACATAGGCGATCCTTTTGCCATCGGGGCTAAAAACTGGTACCCCTACCTCGCCGAATTTCGTCCCCTTCTTGCCATCTATAATCATAAACCATCGCCTAAACCACAAAATCCCTCCCTTCGCCGGATAGGCGATCCTCTTTCCATCGGGACTGAAGATCGGTCTACCCACCTTATCGAATTTCCTGCTCTTCTTACCATCTATCACCACGAAATACTTCTCAGCCTTGGTGGCAACATAGACAAACCTCTTACCATCAGGGCTGAAAACAACGCTATTAATATACCAGAACCTAGGACCTACTTTGCCATTTATAGCCATTGCCTCTCCACCATCCTTATGGACGATAAAGGCAACCTTCCTGCCATCGGGGCTGAAGACAAAGCCAAAATAATCCCAAGCACCGTAGGGGACAAAGCCAAAATACCCACTTCCAGAAAAGATGAGTCTGCGATAATTAGGGAGCAAACTCCTTTCCTCAGGGATTGTGGCGAGGAGCTTCTCCTCAAAACTCACATTGAGGGAGGACCCTTCCCCGGGAGTGAAACCCCCTCCCGATAAGAAACCCTCCCCGGAGGAAAGGAAGAGGAGGAAAGACACCACAAACAACAACTTCCAAATCCTCCCTACTTCCATAGCTTCGAACCCCCTTTACCTCCTTGATATAAGTAAACTCCCCACAGGGGGGTAGGTAGATTCCTCATTCTACCTTTATCACCTTCCACCAAAGTTCCCTGCCCTTCCTCGCACCGAAAGCAACCTTCTTCCCATCGGGACTAAAGACGGGCCTCCCAACCCAATCGAATGCCTCGATTTTCTTCTTATTACCATCTATAACCACAAAATACTTACCACGCTCCATACCGGGTTTCGGCACACCGGACATACTTCCAACCAGAACACCTATTGTGTTATATCTCAACCCTTTACCGCTTTCCCACGCCACATAGGCGATCCTCCTTCCATCGGGACTGAAAACGGGATCGCCAACTTTATCGAATTTCTCACCCTTCTTGCCATCTACAATTATGAACCACTTATCCCCTTCCCTCACTCTATAGGCGATCCTCTTCCCATCAGGGCTGAAGACCGGTTTGCCAACCTCGTCGAATTTCTCGCCCTTCTTGCCATCTATAACCATAAAGTACTTCCTCCGCTCTTCCCGACCTCCCATCATACCAGGTCCCATCATGGGTATACCCATCCCAAGCGGAGCGCCCCCCATACCCGGTCCCGACTCCTTATCAACTTTTGACCCCCCGACGACTTCACCTGCCACATAGGCGATCCTCTTCCCATCAGGGCTGAAAATGGGTCTGCCAACCTCGTCGAATACCTCTCCCTTCTTGCCATCTATAACCATGAAGTGTTTATCGCCTTCTCTTGCTCGATAGGCAATCCTTTTACCATCGGGACTAAAGGTAATAAAATCCACCCCATCGAATTTCTCTCCCTTCTTGCCATCTATAACAACGAACTGCTTACCATCTTTACCCGTTGTAAAATAGGCAAGCCGTTTGCCATCGGGACTTAAGGTAAGGCAACAAATAACGCGATCGAATTTCTCAACCTTATTGCCATTTACAACTATATACTCCTTTCTGCCTTTTCTTGCATGATAGACGAATTTTTTACCATCCCAACTGAAGAGAATGAGGCCGAGCATGTCGAATTTCTTTCCTTTCTCACCATCCACCACCCACATGCACTTCTTAATCCATAGAAAGTCTTTCCCCGCGATATAGGCGATCCTCCTACCATCGGGACTGAAGATGGGAACGTCAACTCTATCGAATTTCTCACCCTTCTTGCCATCTATAATCACAAATTCCTTCCCGTCTTCCCTTGCCTTGTAGATGAACCTTCTTCCATCAGGGCTGAAGCAAGGATGCTCAACATTTTCGAACTCGGGGCCTACTTCGCCATTTATAACTATTGCCTCTCTATCTTCCTTATGGACGATAAAGGCAACCTTTCTGCCATCAGGGCTGAAGACAAAAAAGTCAGAGGGCAATCCAATCCCCTCCTCCGGGATTGTGGCGAGGAGCTTCTCCTCAAAACTCACATTGAGGGAGGACCCTTCCCTAGGAGTGAAACCCCCTCCCGATAAGAAACCCTCCCCAGAGGGAAGCGAGAGGAGGAGAGACACCACAACCCAAAACTTAAAACTCCTCCCTACCTCCATAGCTTCGAACCTCCTTTACTTTAATTAATGATAACACATCTGGTTATCTTTGGGAAGGCACCGCTTCCAAATCTCTTTCCAAAGGTCGGCTTCCTAAATAACATATACTAAGAACCACAAGGAGGCAGTTGAGGGGAATCATGAGGAAAAATTTGGAAACGATGGTTTGTCTCGCGTTGCTCTGGGTCATAACGAGCAAAGGAGGTTGGGCGCAAGTGAATTACTATCGCTTCAATTTGGCGAATCAATCGGACTGGGGCGCGAAGAAAGGCTTTTACCTCAATTTCGAGAACGAGTCCACCCCTCCTTCCCCATGCAGTTTGGAGAACCTGCGCCTCATCCTGGGCGTTGCCGACGGGAATAATTGGCGCTTCTTAGTGGTAAAACCACCCCATTGGCAATTCCAGACCCATTACTCAGTGAAAGCGATAATCACCCCTACCTATGCGGAGGTTTACCTCAACGACCAGCTCGGGCAAAGAAGCGAGGGCGGATTCCTCCCCGTCCAGGGAGAATTGCTCGTCAATCACATCCCTGCCTGGGCTAACTCCCCTACGGATTACCTTGTCCTTCAAACCTCTCTCAAATTATCACAGGGGAAGGATCACCTCTCCCTTTCCTTCAAAGAAAGACCCCTTCCCCTCTTCCTGTTCGAACCCCAGAACCCCCAAAGGATCCTCAATTGGAGGACAAAGGAAGGGGAAAGCATAATCATAGAGGCATCCTTCCGCCTCCTGCCCTTCCCCAATCTGCGCGACCTCGCTCCCTTCGTGGATCGCTACGGTCAGTGCAGGTATGCAGATTGGAAGGGGAAGGTGAAAAGCGATGAGGATCTGACGAACTCCCTCAAGGAAGAAAGGACGATGCTGGATAAGATGGAGATGCCCAAGGGATTCGATGAGTATGGGGGCTACGAACTCGCTGGCTGGAAGGAAGAGCCAACGGGTTTCTTCCGCCTCGTCCAGAGGAAGGGGTTCTGGTGGCTGATATCCCCCAAGGGAAATCCCTGCTTCTACACCGGCGTCTGCGGAGTGCCCGCCTTAACCTGGGAGATGACGCCGACCACGGAGAGAGAATTCCTCTACGAGTATCTGCCCCCTAAGGAGCCTCCCTATTCCGCTTGCTGGAGCAGGGATGTCTGGGGAGAAGGAAGAGGGACGGAATATCTCTCCCTCCATACGATCAATTTGATCCGCAAGTATGGAGAAGGTTGGCGGAATAAAGCTCTGGAGATCACCAGAGAGAGGTTGAAGAGATGGGCTTTTTCGGGAGTGGGAAAGTGGGGAGGGATGGAAGGCTTCCCTAATCTACCGGTACTTCATCGCTGGAATGTGCCCAACCTCATCCGCCATCCCGATATATTCGATCCTCAAATCCAAGAGAGGTTCCGGGAATCGCTCCGCCAACAGATAGAACCTCAGAAGGACAGCCCCTGGGTGGTGGGATGGTCGTTAGGCAACGAATACGACGAGATAATCACCAAGGGAGAAATAAGGGAAATCCTGAATAAATCCCAGGAGGTAGCGGGGAAAAGGGCATTGGTGGACTTCGCCCTGGAGAACATCTACAAGGGTGATGTATCCCAAATGGCTCGCGCGTGGGAGGTGGAGGCAAAAAGCAAGGATGGCCTCTACTCCCTCCAGCCAAACCCACCCGAGGAAGATGTGGAGAAACTGCGCCAGTTCTATGCGGAAAGATACTACTCCTTCGTATATAAAACGGTGAAGGAGATAGATCCCAATCACCTTTTCTTCGGCTGGTGGATAACACCTGGCTGGTGGGAGAACGAAGCGGATTGGTATCTGCAAGCGAAATACTGCGATGTCATCGGCTACGACCGCTACACCCACGATTTCATCGACCCTTGGTTCAGCCAATTGGTGAACAACGCCAAAAAGCCGATCATCTGTGGGGAGTTCTCCTTCCCTCCCTTCTACGATGGAGAGAGGGGGTTCGGAGTTTACCATGTATGGGTGAAGGATGACAGGGAGGCGGGAAGGTCCTATGAAAGGTGGATAAGGGATGCCACGAGCAACCCCTACTGCGTTGGAGTCGCCTGGTTCTTCTACAGGGATCAGTCCATCACCGGTAGAGGTCCTGGAAGGGGAAGCAACCTCGTCTATGGGGAACATTATGCCTTTGGATTGGTGGATGTGGCTGACAGACCGAAGTGGGATCTTGTAAGATATATGCGAGAGGCGAACCTGAATGCCCCTCGATGGAGAATGGAAGCGATGAGGAAAGCCTCGTCGTCCCAAAGGAGGTGATTTTTGATGTCTTGGCGTTTTCTGTTAGGGGTGGCGGTGAGTGGCATTACCTTTCTTTGCTGCACTCAGGAAAAGGGAAGCCCTCTCTTCCCCTTCGTCCTCCCCTGGGATGATGCCACGCCGAGCCCGACGAACCTGAGCGATTGGCATCACCAACCGGCGGGGAAGTTCGGGCATATAAGAGTGGGAAAGGAGGGACACCTTTACGCTGGCGATCAGCGCATCCGTTTCCTGGGCGTCAACCTCTGCTTCGGCGCTGCCTTCCCCCGCAAGGAGGACGCGGAGAAGATAGCGAAGAGAATGGCTAAATTCGGCATCAACATCGTCCGTTTCCACCACATGGATTCTGGCACCTTCCCCGATGGCATTCGCGCCCGCGACCGCGCGGACACGCGGGAATTGGATCCCGAATCCCTGGATCGCCTCGATTACCTAATCTCTCAGTTGAAGAAAAACGGCATCTATGTCAATCTAAACCTCCTCGTCTCCCGCCCCTTCAATAGCAACGATGGCTTACCCAAGGAGATCGATGGAATGGATTGGAAGCTCCGCCATGCGGTTGGCTTCTTCTACAAGCCCCTCCTGGACCTCCAGAAGGAATACGCCCGCAAACTCCTCACCCACCGAAATCCCTACACCGGCTTATCCTATGCGGAGGATCCCGCCGTCGCTTTCGTTGAGATCCAGAACGAAAACGGGCTCATCCAGCAGTGGCTGGGAGGCGGTATCGATTCCATGCCCCAGGTCTTCCTGGAGGAACTGCAGAGGCAATGGAACCAATTCCTGAAAAAGCATTACCGCTCCACAGAACAAC
The DNA here is from genome assembly GCA_964452465.1 of uncultured bacterium. Taxonomy (GTDB): domain Bacteria; phylum Armatimonadota; class JACIXR01; order JACIXR01; family JACIXR01; genus CAYVMD01. The sequence continues at coordinate 6,724 of CAYVMD010000024.1, forward strand.
TCCGCAAGTCCTGGCAGATCAAGGCGGAACCCTTGGGCGAAGAGATGCTAAAGAACGCCGATTTCTCCCAAATGGTGGAACAATGGGTGCTGGAACAACACGCAGGCGCCCAGGCATCTGTTTCCCTCAGCGAAGATGTCCCCCTCAACCTCTCTGGAAGAAGCCTTCGCATAAGGGTGGAGAAATTGGGTACGGAAGCCTGGCACATCCAATTCCACCAACCCAACCTCAGGGTGGAGAGCAATCGCCCTTACACGCTTTCCTTCTGGGCTAAGGCAGATAAGCCTGTTGATATAACGGTTGTCGTCTCCCAGGCACACGAGCCTTGGAACAACCTGGGCTTCGCCACCACCATCCATCTTACCAACCAATGGCAGCGTTTCCAATACACCTTCCCTCTTGTTCAGAGCGACGACAACGCCCGCCTCTGCTTCACAAGTTTGGGGAGGCAAACCGGCGATTACTACCTTGCCGGCCTCTCCCTCCGTCCGGGAGGAGTAGTAGGCTTGAAGGAAGGCGAAAGCTTAGAGAAGGGCAACATCGCCATCTTCCTGAGGCGGAACATCGGGGAACGCACTCCACAGGCACAGAAGGATTGGATGGAGTTCCTTTGGGAGACGGAGAACAACTATTGGCAGGAGATGCGTCGCTATCTGAAGAACAACCTAAAGGTTAAGGCGTTAATCATCGGGACGATCGTCGGCTGTAGCACCCCCAACATTATGGCTAAATTGGATTGCGTAGATACCCATTCCTATTGGCAACATCCCATCTTCCCCCGCCGCCCCTGGGATCCCGAGGATTGGATCGTCCCTAACCGCACCATGGTCAATGAAAGGGGCGGAACCCTTCCCGGCTTAGCCCTGCGTAAGGTATTAGGGAAACCTCACAGCGTGACGGAATACAATCATCCCGCCCCCAATACCTATTGTAGCGAGGCATTTCTTCTCCTCTCCGCCTACGCTTCCCTTCAAGATTGGGATGCCATATACGCCTTTTCCTACTCCCATAGGCGCGACGATTGGGATACAAGGAGGATACCCAACTTCTTCGATATAGATCAACATCCCCTCAAGATGGTCACCCTCATCCCCGCCTCCGCTATCTTCCTGCGAGGGGATGTCAAGCCAGCCAATAAAGAAGTGGTGGTGAAGATAGATAAAAAGAGGGAGTTGGAGATCCTACCCTACACCTGGGCTTGGGACCTCGTGCATGCGGGAAGGACGGGAGTTCCTCCCGAGGCGTCCCTCATCCACAGGGTGGCAATTGCGGCGGAGGGGCAGAGGATCCCCCCAAATGCTCTTAAACCGGAGGATGTTCGGGTGGAAGGAAACCGATTCGTCTCGGATACAGGCGAGCTCGTTTGGGATCTGACCCAAAGGGGAAGGGGCGTAGTCACAGTCAATTCCCCTTCCAGCAAGGCGGTTATAGGCTTTGGGGGAGGAAAGAGATTCGATTTGGGAGGCGTGGTAATTGAGCCCGGGCAAACCCTACAAGATGGCTGGTGCGCCATAACCCTCACCGTCATGAAGGGATCCCTACAGGGCTCCGCTCCCCTCTCCGTCCTTGTCACCGCCACCGGCTATGCGGAGAATACGGATATGGGCTGGAAGGACGAGACGAAATCGAGCGTGGGGAGGAATTGGGGCAGGGCTCCTTCCCTCGTGGAGGGCATTCCCGCTCGGATAACGCTACCCATCCTCGCGGAGGGACTGGAGGTGTGGGCTTTGGATGAAAGGGGACAGAGGAAAGAAAGGTTAAGGGTGGAAACCGACGCGCAGGGGAAGGCAGTGATAGAGATAGGTCCCCAATACAAGACCCTATGGTATGAGATAAGCAGGGGTTAGCGTCCTGAGAGGTTTCTGACTTCCTCGATCCTCTCCGGGGAGAGAGGTTTATCGAAGGTGCGGAAACCCGCGAGGCGGAAGCCGTGCTTGCAGGCTAATCTCGTTATCTCGTCCGCTTGTTCCAAGGTTACCTCCTTGCCCAGGGTGAAATCCTCATAGCGTTCCTCCAAAGCCAAGATCATAGTTTCCGCCATACAGGCATAGGCGGTGCGAGGGGGAAAGCCGAAATCGAAGCCGAAATCCACCTCCCCGGGCACCTCCACTACCCCTCCATCTATGACCAAAACATCCCTTCGCTCTTCCTCCACCTTTTTAGAGACATCCCTGGGGCGGGCGACATCGCAAACCACTGCCCCCTTCTTCAAATGGGAGGGAAAGATTATCTCCTCCATCGCCGAGGTCACCGTCAAAACTATGTCCGCCTCCCTCAATCCTTCCTCCATATCGGTATATAGCCTCACCTCACAGGAAGTCTCGCTCTCTATGGTGTCTTTCACCTTGCTGAGGCGTTCTAGGTTGCGCCCGATTATGTTGATGACGGGGATCTGCCTCGCGAGGAGCCGAGCGGAGGTAAACCCAATCGATCCTGTTGCTCCCACGACAGCACCGGTAGCTTTCCCTGGCTCTATACCCACCAACTTGGACGCCTCAAGGGCACCCTCCACAGCAGTCACCACGGTGTAGGAGTTGCCGGTTGTAACCCCTATATCGAGGTGGTTCGCCATGGTTATCCCACCATCACCGACGACAGAGGTGAATGCCCCCAATCCTATTATCTTCGCCCCCAAGTCCTCTGCTAATTTCCCCGCCTGGATGAGCCTTTTGTAAATGAAATCAAGGGGATAAGTAAGGAACTGGCGGGGAGTGAGAGGAACGCCTATGAACCAACCCTCCGCTTCCTTGCCCACCAGGGACCTTACTCCCGTTATATGGGAGACCTTGAAGGGAGGGAAATGCTTGGTTATCCTCTCCACGAGGGGAGCGGGAAGCAATTTAAGCGCTTTGAAGCTTCTCTTTATGTCCTCTACGGAGAGGGGATGGATTATGAAGGCGAACTTGCCCTTCATAACATCTCCACCCGGGGTGCCCATCCTATCTTCCGCATTGTTTCTATGTATTCCTCCTCGCTTATCTCCTCCGCCCGCTTCCCCAACAGGCTCACCACTACTCCCTCCCACACATTAACGCCGAGGCTCCTTCCCTGAATGGCAGGGGTAGTGGTGATGAGCATTTTTACTCCCTTTTGCCTCAACCATTCCACATCGGCGGGGGTGGTTGTGTTGGTGAGCACTATCTTCCCAGGAAGTTCGGGGGGAGCATATCTTCTTATATAATGGAAATCTCCTGCTATAAGGTCAGCCCACTGGAAGTATTGGGGGAACCTCGGTTTGCCGGGCTTCTCCTGCTCCGCTCCTGTTGGATAAAGCATTTTGAAGGGCAATCTACAAATGAGGGGCAGGAAAAGGAAGCCGAGGAAGTTCACCGCCCTCATAGAACGCATAGGGATGGGGAAGCCGAAGGCGAACATCAAGTCGCCATAGACTATCTCCTTCGCCAAAGAACCAAGGGCGCTCGCCATCCCTATCCTATCCACAGCGCTCACCTGGAGGACCTTCATGCCCTTGAAATCCACCAATCCCTCCCTTTGGAGTTGTAATATCGCCTCCCTCTCCAGGGCATGCTTCAGAAAAGCGCCATCCACCACGGGGGTCACCTTCGCCACATCCGCCAATTTCTTGGCGTCCTTAACTACATATCTCTTTATCCCAGTGACGAGATAGAGGTCGATCCCTCCCAGCCCTATCGCGTCGACCTCCCCGTCCAAATCCCTTATCAAATTTTTAGCCCTCTCGAAATCCCCATCCGTTCCCACCCTCTGCAATATAAAGGGGATCCCCATCATCTCTATTTCCACTTTGCTATCTCGCTTTGAGGAGCCCAAACTAACGCTAACTACTTTTTTTCTCTCTCCAGGCAATCCTTAACCCCTCCAATGTTAAATATGGGTCCACGAAACAGGATGTTTTCATTTGAGGCGCGAAGAAGTTTCCCATCCCTCCCGTAAGGACAACCACCGCTTCACCGATCTCCTCCTTCACTCTGTTCAAAAGCTCCTCCACCAATCCCACCGTTCCCCAAACGACCCCTATTCTTATCGCCTCCCTTGTAGTCTTCCCTATCCATTCCTTGGGCACTTCGATGTCCACCTTGGGGAGGCGGGCAGTGGAGAGGAAGAGGGCTTGGAGGGCGATCTCCACGCCGGGGGCGATTATCCCCCCCATATACTCTCCTTTCGGGGATACCACATCGAAGGTGATAGCGGTGCCGAAATCGACAACGATGCCCGGCTTCCCATACATATTTCCACAGGCGATAGCATTGGCTAACCTATCCGTTCCCACCTCCTCAGGGTTATCGTAGAGGATCTCGATGGGAGGAGGAAAATCCTCCCCCATGAATAAGGGTTCCTTTCCTATAAGAAGGGAGAATCCCTCTTTTACCACCCTGGTGAGGGGAGGGACGACACTACAACCCACCACCCCTTCTATATCCTCCCCCCTCAAGCCTTCCCTTGCCATGAGCCCTCCCATGAGGAGGGAGAACTCATCGGGAGTGACCTCTTTCCGCGAGGAGAGCTTAAAGCAGTGCCTTAACTTCTCCCCCTCGAATATGCCCAAGCATATCTTGGAATTCCCTATATCTACAACACCTAAAAGACCTATTGCTGAGGGGCACCTCCTTCCATATTGGGGGGCATCATCTGCTGTAATTGGGGCGCCATCTCTTGAAGGATGGGCATCATCTCCTGGGTCATCTGCATCATCGCCTGACCCATCTGAATCCAAAATTGGGGAGGGATGTTCTGCATAACCCTTATCATCTGTCCAAACATCATTCTCATCTCCTCAGGAGTAAGAGAGGTGAACATAGCGGTATATTCCTGCATCAGCCTTTGGAAGAACACGGGATCCTGGAAGAGCATGTTAAAGGTACCAAAAAGCACCTCTTTGCGCTTCTGAGGATCGAGGGAAAGGAAGGCGTTCAGCATTTGCCAGTAGAGATTAAGATAGTCCTGGGTGCTCAAATTTTGCATCTGGAGCTGTTGCAAGGCAAGCGAAGGGGTTTCCTCTTCCTTCCAAACCAGGAAAAGCGTCTGCATCTTCCCTTTACTGGAGGATATCGCCACGGAGCCCTTGGTATAGATTATCTTATTGCCCCCCTCTTCGAGGATCAACCCAGAGAAGTTTATCGCCCGCAAGGTCTTGATCGTGAGGAGCAACTCTTGGGGGGAGAATTTGGCATCGGCGGGGAGGGAAACCTTCACCCATTGTACCTTGGGCAAGGAAGAAGTGAGGAGGTTCAGCGCCCCCTCTATGGTTGCCCTCTTAATGCTCGCGTTCACCTTCTCCTTCATCTCCCCCACTACGATTATCCTCTCTCCGCTCACTTGAGCTATCTTATTGAGCGCTTCCTCCAAGGTTATGTCCTGCAAGTCCAGGGATATCCTCTGCTCTCCCCAACCCAAGGCTAAGGACAAGAGCAAAGCCATAAGGATCCTACTCACTTTCATAGAAAGCACCTCCTTGTTGGATTTTATACCTCTTTTCATATAGCGTCAATTGAAGTAATTCCTCGCCATTGACAAGATTTCCTCCCCGCTCATCATTTAGGAAAAGGAGGAGAGAAGTGTGCTAAGGCATTTGTTATTCGCTTCCCAAAACTACACTACTCCCAATGAATGCCCATTAGTTGAGGTAGAGATAGATGCGAGCCAGACTAAGGGGAGAGCAGAGTGGTGGAGGCATACATTCGGTCAAGGAGGGATAAATCCAATCCCCCTGCCTAAAAAAGCGGTGGAAGGGGTTAAGAAGCTCCGACCTCGCCTGATCAGGATATTCATCCAGGAGTATTTCAACATTTATACCGAGAGGGGAGAGTTCAACTGGCGAATCTTGGATCCCTACATGGATGCCTTAGCCCAAATGGGAGGGAAAATCGTAGGCTGCATCACCATCAAGCCCAAGCGTCTCTTCCCCAGTATAGACCAGAGGATCTGGCGCCCCAAGGATGTTAAGGAATGGCAGAGGGTCATCCACGAACTCGTGCATAGATACTCCGTAGAGAAGCCCTTGGTTACCCATTGGGAGATAACCAACGAGCCCGACATCGGGGAAGCGGGAGGGACCCCCTATCTCATTCCTGAGGTGAGGGAATATTGCGAATTTTACAGGATGACGGTTGAGCCCATCCTGAGCGCTTTTTCTCAGGCAAAGGTAGGAGGTCCCGCCCTCGCCTCAGTAGATAGCCCCCTCCTTGGGGGTTTGATTCAATACTGCAAGGAAACCGGCACCCCGTTGGATTTCATCTCTTGGCATCTATACAGCGACGAGCCTTCACAGCATGCCCAAGGGATAGAGAAGGCGAGGTCCCTCTTGGAGAATTTCCCAGGGAGGAAACCGGAGATGCTGATAACGGAATGGAACAGGAACATCGCGGATATCTCTGGCGAGTCCAAGGATGCGAGCATAGTTTGCGCCTGCCTAATGGCGATGCAAGAGGCAGGGGTGGATTGGACCTTCTACTACCAAATTTGGGACCAGGTGTTCTTCCCGGAGCAATTCGTGTCGTGGTTCTCTCCCCAGGGCATCCAGGATATGAAGAATTTCTGGGGCGGTGTTCCTCGCTTCGGACTGTTCGATCTGGAGGGAAAAGCGAGACCCAATTACTTCCTCTATCAAATGCTCTATAGAATGGGCGAGGAAAGCCTTGCAGTTGAGCGTAAGGACCCCCAGGTTGGGATCCTTGCCTCCCGCTCCCAGGACATGTTCTCCCTCCTCCTAACCAATCCCTCCCCTCAGGACAAGCTGCTGAGCATCAGGATGGGCAATCTGCGTCCCGGGGTGAAGAACCTAAAGATATACCGCATAGAGAAAGACTCATCCTGGGAGTTGGAGTTCCCACCGATAGAGGAAAGAAGGGTGGAGAGCAAGGAGGAACTCCGCCTTTCCCTCTTCTCTCCCGCTTACAGCGTAGCGCAAGTCATATTGGAGGGAGTTCAATAATATTCCCCTACTCCTATCCCCACCATCTGCCCCTGACCGCCTATGCCCATGGGGCGGACCTGGATGGGAAACGCCTTGGGATAGATGTTGAAGGTCAACTCCTTCCTCTGTTTGTTGTAGAGCAACTTCGCTTCCCAGCAGTGGAGGTCCTTGGTTAAGGCGAGATCCACCTCGTCGAATTTTTCCCTATATCCGCTGTAGCCAAAGATCCCTTCTAAATACCATCCTCCTCCGAAATTCAACCTTCCCATCCCCCTAAGGGAGCCCAGTTTCCCCTTTCCCACCCCATATCTTATATTCACATCCCAGGAGGGATTCTCCTCTCCCACCCTGATCCTCGCTATTATATCCCTCCACTCCTTCCTCTTCGGTTCGTAGCCGAAGAGAATGCGTACCCCTCCCCAGGAAGGCTTGAGGTCCAAGTTGCTCAAAATGGCGAAGGGATAGCCCCTCTCGAAATCGTAGCCTCCCCCCACCTCCCACCTATAGGCTTTCCCTTGGGAAAGGTAGTTGAGGTTGAGGGTGGTGTAGGGATAGCCCTGATCCATATAAAAGGGAGAGTAGCCATGGCTCTCGCTATGGTTGAGCCGGAGGGAAAGGGAGGAGGTGCCGAGAGGGAGGTTGGCGGAGGCGGAAAGGGAAAGGGAATAGAGCGCTGTATTATCCCCATAAACCCCTTGGAAGAAGTTTCCGGTGAGGTTCCAAAAGGGCTTTGAGGAAGTTCCTCCTGGGGAGGAGGCTTGCCGGAGGGAGGTGGAGAGGTTCAAGCCAAACCGGGAGAGGAAGGGCTGGGTGATCATCTGGCGATATCTGCCCCAGGAGATCTCTCCATTTAGGGGGATCTTTCCCCCCAATAACTCGCTCCTTAAGTTGATCTCCGGCGCCTTCTCCAGGAAGAAATAGTAGTTGTCATAGGTGAAGGCGGATTTGTCCAGGTCATCCCTACGAGTAACGACGATCTCCGCCCCGATCCTCCCTTCCTGATGGAAACGGAAGGTCGATTTCAATTCCTTGTCTCGCCCCCCTCCAAAGGAGAGAAGGTCGGAGGTCTCCATATTTAACTGCAACCTCCTTTTGGAGGAAAGGGCGAGGTCGTAGAGAAGGGAGGCGTATCTATCCTCCCTCTCATATCCCCCCTGGGAGGAATAGAGCCTGTAGCCAAGGGAGGTCCTGCTCCTGCTATCGCTCCTCTCCAGGGAGGTTTGAAGGGAGGAGGAGCGCGTAGTTCCTCCATACCAGATGCTATTCTCCTGATACTCGCCAAGGAGGCTTACCCTCCACCTACCCTCTTTCCACTCCAGATCCCCTCGGGAGGAGAAGTTCTTACCTCCCCCCTCGCTTTGGCTCAATTGATAGAGGGAGAGGGTGGACCTCAAATGGGGATAGGTGAAGGTATGCTCAAAACCTCCCCCCGTGCCTCCCCTCTCTACATAATCCAACCTTAAGAGTCCGCTCTGGGTGGCGGTGGCAAGATAAGGATAATAACTCTTTATGAAGAAGCCCTGATAGGGATCGTTGCCCACCTGAGGGACGATGGTCCTGCGGGATAGGGGCTTGAGGGGGATGGTTATGTAGGGCAGCTTCAATAGCCTTCGTCCCTTCACTACGAAGGCAACATCCCTGGCTATCAACTTATCCCCTATGATTGCCAAAATCTTCCCCGCCTCTATGTAATAGTGGGGATGGAGAAGGTTACAGGTGGTGAGGGAAACCCCCTCTCCTCCTATTTGGGAGGAGGAGCCCTCGCCCCTTTCGCTGTAGATGAAGACCTTAGCGGATGCCCCCTGGAGGCGAGAGGGTTCGACCTCTATCATCCCCCCTTCCATCTCCCACCTTTCGTTCCTCCAATCGAAGGTCAACCTTTTGCCCCTCAGGAGTTCCCCTTCCCTTTTCAGGACCGCGTTTCCTTCTATTACCCCCCTCTCCTCATCCAATTTGACCCAGATCTTATCCCCGCTTACCTCGTAATCCTTATATTTTATGAGCGCCTCCTCGGCGAACAACTCCTCCGTGGAGGGGATATACTTCCCCTGCTTCGCTTCTATGCTTCCCTCCTCCTGAGGGTAAGCGAAGGTTAAGAGAAGGAAGGAAAGGAAGATTAACGACCATTTCTCCATGCGAATTTCGATCGCTCGGGCAATTTACCTATCCTTCCAATTTAGAAACCAGGAACTCCGCCGATTCCCTATAAGTTAGTTCCAGGGAAAGAAGCCTTATCTCGTATTTGCCCTTATCCTTGGCATCGTAGATGAAGAATTCGCCGGGGGAAAGCTCGACATAGATATTTTCCCTTCCCACCGCTCCCAGGGTGAATTTAGCCTTATCCATGGTGACGCTGGTAAGGGTGACGAAGAAAAGCCCTCTCATCACCGTTGCTGTAGAGCCTTTTTCTACTCTCACTCTTTCAGACTGGAACTCCATCCTCTTCTCCTCTCCGAGATTTTTTAAGAATTATACCCCCTCCTCCCCTTAGAGGGAAGTCCGTTCCCGCCTTACTTAAGGGAGGGAACGACCGAGATAGAGGGTGAGGAGGGCGCCGAGGAGGAGAGCAAGGGCGCCAAGGGCATCGAGAGCGGCGCGCTCCCCCCTTGTCCTTACCGCTAAGTTCATCGCCCCCAGGGATACCCCCAGGAAGGGAAGAGGGGAGACGATAACCCCTATGGAGAAGACGACGGATAATAGGGCGGACAGATAATCCCCTCCCGCCATATACCGGAAGTATACCCCTACTCCCTCCATGTTCCTCCCCACATAGAGACCAACCAAGGCTCCTAAGAGAAAGATGGTGGCAGGGCTGTCTACACAATGCTCCCGAAGGGAGATGAAAAAGGGAGAACGGGATAGGGTTCCCCAGACGATGAGGCTTATGAAGAAGACGAACGCCAGGATCAAAAGGGCAATTATCAACCTCGCCAAGGGGGAGAATAAGAGGGTGGCAAAGAGAGGGAGATATAGGGTGAGGAGGATAAGGGCAAAATAGGCGCAGGCATTGCCCAAAAGGAAGAAAATAGCCCAGAAGAAAGCCCTCTTTCCCCTCACGAGGATGTAAGAGAGGACTACCGGCGCCCCATAAAGGGCGTTAACCATTCCTCCCATCGCTATCCCCATGAGAAGGGATTCCTTCACGCTCTCCCACATCCTACTTCTTGAAATAAACCTTCCCGAAGTTCTCGGGGATATGGAAGGTGTCCTTAGTGGGAGACCAGGAGAGCCAAATGGGGGTCTTGCGGTCGGGACGTTCCACCCTGCAGAGTTGGATCCGCCAAACTTGCCCCTCGGGAGGCAGGGGAACCTCGAAAGAGAGGAAGTTCCACCAGGGAATGGCTATCTCCACCGTCCATTCTTCCTTTTCTTTCTTAACCGCGGTCTTGAGATCGAAAAGGTCCCAATTTATCAGCCAACGATACTTGGGCTTCTTTATTATCAGGATGTCATCCACCGCCCCCAGAGGATTCACCCCTAACTCCACATAACGGGAGCCATCCCCTCGAGGATCTATGAACACCTCCACCGCTTCCTCCTCCCAGAGATAACCATCCCTTTTGGTTATCGTCGCCCAAGGATCCGCATCGATACAACGAAAGGCGATGTAGAGATTTTCATCATCCCAAAGTAGGTATGCCTGCGTCTTTATATCCGTCCTCCTCGCCAATTTCTCTATATCGTAGGCCACCTCCACCGCGGTAACGCCCTCCCATTCCTTCAAATCCCCATCTATCACCACCTTTTCCTTAGCCTTTAAGCACTCATAACTTTCCTCTCCCAGAGACAGGCAGAGGAATAAGGACGCTAAAAGCATAGGGAACCCTCCTTTCACTCTTCGTCCTCCTTTCCCAGATAGGGGTCATCCGTTAAAAGGTAGTTGCGGACATAATCGTAAACCGCCTCCTCCAATTGGGTTGTCGGCTTATCATAGCCCAAACCTCGCAACTTGCCGATGTCCGCCTGGGTGAAGTATTGGTATTTGTCCCTTATCTCCGGTGGCATATCCATGTATTCTATCCTTGGCTCCCTTGCCATCGCCTGGAAGGTGGCGAGGGCAAGGTCCTTGAAGGTGCGCGCCTTGCCCGTCCCCACATTGAAGATGCCCACCGCTCCCTTCTCATAGATGAAGAGGGTCATGTCCACCGCATCCTTTATGTAGATGAAATCCCTCCTCTGCTCGCCATCCCTGAAGGCGGGATTGTGCGATTTGAAAAGCTTCACCTTCCCCTCCCTCCGAGCTTGCTCGAAGGTCTTGAGGACTACACTTCGCATCTCCCCCTTGTGATACTCGTTGGGACCGAAGACATTGAAGTATTTCAAGCCGGCGATCCTGCCCAGGAGGTCGTTGCGGAGAGCCCAAAGGTCGAAGAGGTGCTTAGAGTAGGCGTAGATGTTTAGGGGCTTGAGTTTGGGAAGTTGGGAATGGTCGTCAGAGAAGCCCCGGCTTCCATCGCCGTAGGTGGCAGCGCTGGAAGCATAAAGGAAGCGAATGCCATCCCTGAGGGAGGCAAGGGCGAGGCGCTTCGTATATTCGTAATTGTTGCGGAGCATGAACCCCGCATCCCGCTCCAGGGTATCGCTACAGGCTCCCATATGGAGGATCCCCTCCAACTTGCCCCTGAAGTCGCCCCTCTCCATTCTCTCCAGGAAATCATCCTTGTCCATATAATCGAGGAATCGCAAGTTGCGGAGGTTGCACCATCTCTCATCCTTGCCGAGGGAATCCACAACGAGGATGTCCTCGAAGCCACGCCGATTGAGACCCCAAACGAGGGCGCTTCCGATGAAACCTGCGCCGCCAGTTATCGCTAACACAATTTTGAGTATAAGAAAGGGTGAGGAGAAAGTAAACAGGATTGGAGAGAGCTTCTTCTCAGTTGGAGGGGGGATATTTTCCGCTTTGGAGTAGGAGTCCCTCTATCTCCTTCATAACCTGTCTGGCGATCTCCTGCCTTTGAGCCTTTCTCTCCCCCTGTATTAGGGGATGGAAGGGCTTGCCTATGTAAACCTCTATCCTTGCGGGACGAGGGAGGATCCTGTCCGGGGGTAGCGCCTTATTGGTGCCCACGATGGCTACGGGGAGTATGGGAGCGGAGCTGTAGAGGCTGAGGAGGGAAATGCCCAACTCCGGTGGTTTAAGCCTTCCGTCCCTGCTCCTTGTCCCTTCGGGGAAGACGCAGACCACCTCCCCCTTCCTCAAAAGGCGTAATGCCCGCCATAGCGCCTCCCTATCCGGCTTGCCCCTCCTCACGGGGAAAGCCCGCACCAACTTCAGGATAGTGCCGAAGATGGGGATGGCGAAAAGCTCCTTTTTCGCCATATACCAAATCTTTCGATGGGGGAAGAGGACCGAGCCCACCAGGGGCGGATCGAGGTAGGAGATATGATTGGCAGCGACGATGCAGGCACCTTTCTTGGGGATGTTCTCCCTCCCCCAGATCTTCAGTTTGAAGAAATTGAAGAAGATGAAGCGAAACAGAAATGCCCCTATCGTGTAGAGCATCTCTCCTGGATTATCCGCAGGGCGGACTCCACCATCTCCTCGATGGAGAGGTTATCGGTGTTCAATAGCACGGCATCCTCCGCCGGTCTCAAGGGGGCAACCTCCCTTTGGGAGTCCCTCTGGTCCCTCTCACTCGTCTCCCTCTCCACTTCCTCCAGGCTCACCTCATAGCCCTTGCTTCTCAATTCCAGATAGCGCCTCCTCGCCCTCTCTCGAGGGGAGGCGGTAAGGAATATCTTCACATCCGCATCGGGAAGGATGACCGTCCCTATATCCCTCCCCTCCATAACCGCCCCATCCTTAGCCAGTTCCCTCTGGAGGTTTATCAATGCCTCCCTAACCCTGGGATGCTTGGAGATGGGAGAGGAAAGGCGAGTTATTATTGGGCTCCTTATCTCCTCTGTCACATCATCCCCATCGAGGAAGATACGGAGGGAATCCCCCTCCCATCTGTACTCCACCTTCATATCCCCCGCCAGTTCCGCCAATCTTTCCTCATCCTCCTCGCTTACTCCCAACCTATGGGCCTTGAGGGCGAGGCAACGATAGATGGCGCCGGTATCTATGCAAGGAAGGTTCAGCCTCCTGGCGAGGAGCTTGGCGAGGGTGCTCTTCCCCGCCCCCGCTGGACCATCTATGGCGATCCTCAAGCCCGCCATATTGCCTCCCCCACGAGGGATTTGACTAAATCATAGAAGGCAGGAAAGGAAATGTCGACGCACTGAGCACCCTGGATCTCGCTTTCCCCTTCGCTGGCAAGGGCGAGGATGGTGAAGGACATAGCGATCCTGTGGTCGCCGAAGCTCCTCACCCTTCCTCCCCGTGGCTTTCCCCCCTTAATGAAAAGCCCATCCTTTCGCTCCTCCACCTCTATGCCCAGAGAGGTCAATCCCTTCCTCAACGCCCTTATCCTATCTGTCTCCTTGTAGCGCAACTCCTCCGCTCCCCTTATCTCCGTTTCTCCCTCCGCGCAGGCGGAGAGCACCGCCAAAACCGGCAATTCATCTATCATGAGAGGAATATCCCTATCTATCCTTACCCCCCGCAACTTCCCTCCCCCTTCGACCTCTATATCGCCTACCGGCTCCCCCCCTTCCTCCCTCAGGTTTTCCATCCTTACCCTGGCCCCCATCTCCCTCAGTACCTCTAACATGCCGGTGCGGGTGGGGTTCACTCCCACGCCCTCTATGCGAAGGTGGGAGTTGGTCAAAAGGGCTAAGGTGATGAAGAAGCTCGCCGAGGAGAAATCGCCGGGAATCCTCATCCTCAAAGGATGGAGTTCCTTCCCTCCCCTAATCCTTATCCCCTCCCTTTTGATCTCTATATCCGCCCCCACTTGAGCAAGCATCCGCTCGGTATGATCGCGAGAAGGAGACCGCTCCCGCACGAGCGTCTCCCCCTCCGCCAAGAGACCCGCCAGGAGGATGGCGGACTTCACTTGGGCAGAAGCAACAGGAAGTTCGTATTCCATCCCCCTCAACCTCCCTCCCATTATCGCCAGGGGAGGGAAGCGTCCCTGGCGAGCCCAAATCGTCGCCCCCATCTTCTCCAGGGGGATTTTTATCCTGTCCATGGGACGACGCCTAAGGGAGGAGTCGCCAGTGAGGAAGGAGAGAAAAGGTTGACCGGAGAGGACGCCGGCGAGAAGGCGCATGGTGGTGCCGGAATTCCCCGCGTTGAGGATGTCATTCGCCTCCCTCAATCCATATAGCCCCTTTCCCCTTATGAAAAGCACCTCCCCTTCTCGTTCCATCTCCACCCCCAGGCTTTGAAGGCAACGGAGGGTGCTGAGGCAATCCCGACAATAGTGGAAGTTCTCGATCCTGCTCTCCCCCTCCGCCAAACTCGCTATTATCCCCGCCCGATGGGAGATGGATTTGTCCCCGGGCAGGCTTATCCTGCCCTCAAAGGGTTCCGCTTTCCTGCAGAGGAACCTCATCTATCCTCTCCCTCTCCTCCTTCGCCTCGGTCAAAAGGCGGAGGAGCATTTCTGGGCTTTCCTGCAGGGCTTTCTTGAAATCCCCCACCAGTTCCTCCCACTCCTGAAAGAGGGGAAGCAGATTATCCCTGTTCTCCCAGAGGATCTCCATCCATAGGTCCGGGGGGCTTTTCGCTATCCTCGTCGTGCTTTTGAAGCCTCCCGCCAAAAGGCGCCCCACCCTTCCATCCTTTCCCTCTCCCCTCTTCAGAAGGAGGGAAAGGCAAAAGGCAACTACATGGGGGAAGTGACTGGTGTAGGCGAGGAGGTGATCGTGCTCAGAAGCGGAAAGGACATAGGGGATCGCCCCTATGTCCCTGATCAGTTTCTTCATTTTCTCCATCCCCTCCTCGGTGGATAGCCGGGAAGGAACGAGGATGTAAAGAGCGTTCCGAAATATCTCCCCCTGGGCATGCTCCACCCCTCTCTTCTCGCTGCCCGCCAGGGGATGCCCCCCAATGAAGACGATATGATGGGGAAGAACCCTCTCCGCCTCCTCTATGATCTTTCTCTTGATGCTTACTACATCGCTGACAACCAAGCCCTCCCTTCCCTTCTCCCCGATGAGGGAGAGAAAGGAAGGGACAGCGGAGGGAGGGGTGGCAAGGACGACGAGGTCAACCCTATCCACTACATCCTGTAGGGAGAGGGAGACCTCATCGACCACCTTCCTCTCCAGGGCTTTTCGCAACGATGCCTCCTGCCTCCCTACCCCTATAATTCGGCAGGAAGGGTAGGCTTCCTTCAGGGCGAGCCCGAGAGAACCGCCTATCAGTCCGACGCCGACTATGCAGATATTCTCAAAGGGGACCTCCCGCCAAAATGAGGGGTCCATCAGAGGCTCCTTCCCACTGCGTGGGCGACCGCCCTCAATTCCTCCACGAGGGAGAGGAAGTTATCTATGCGGAGGGATTGAGGACCATCCTTGAGAGCCTGTTCGGGGCGGGGGTGCACCTCGATGAGGAGCCCATCGGCGCCCGCTGCGATGGCCGCCTTGGAGACCGCGGGGACGAGGCGCCATCTGCCCGTTCCATGGCTTGGGTCCACTACTATGGGGAGGTGAGAGAGCTCCTTTACCGCAGGAACCGCGTTGATGTCCAGGGTGAAGCGGGTGTAGGGCTCGAAGGTCCTTATGCCTCTCTCGCAGAGGATGATCTGGGAGTTGCCCTCCTTGGCTATGTATTCCGCAGCGAGGAGCCACTCCTCGATGGTGGCGGAGAGCCCCCTCTTGAGGAGGACCGGCTTTCCGCTCTTTCCCACCTCGGAGAGGAGGCGGAAGTTGTGCATATTGCGCGTTCCTATCTGGAGGATATCGGCGTATTGGGCGACCAGTTCCACATCCCGAGTATCCATAACCTCGGTCACAACGAGGAGGTCCAACTGCTTCTTGACCTCTGCCAATATCTTCAGCCCTTCCTCCCCCAAGCCTTGGAAGGAATAGGGGGAAGTGGAGGGCTTGTAGGCACCTCCCCGCAGGATCCTAACTCCCGCTTTTTTGAGGGCCTGAGCGGTCTCCAAGACCTGCTCGTAGGATTCTACCGAGCAGGGACCAGCCATCAGCACTACCTTCTGTCCTCCTATCTCCACATCGTCCACCTTCACCACCGAGCCCTCGGGACGGAACTCCCGCGCCACGAGGTGGTAAGGCTTGACGATGATGAGCACCTCCTCCACGAAGGGGAGGGAGCGGAGGACATCCGCACACTCTAACTCGTTTACCTCAGGAACCCCGACTCCGCCGATGACAACCTTCTCAACTCCTTTCGATATGTGGATTTTATAGCCCCAGCCTTCCAAGCGAGTGGTGACCGCCTTGATCTCCTCCTCGCTTGCTTTGGCACTCAGGATCACGAGCATCTATGCATCACCTCCTAAAACTTCCCTTAGGGCATTTATGAACCGCTCGTTCTCCTCCCTCCTGCCGACGGTTACTCGCAGGAAGGTGGGGAAACCGAATATATCTCCCGTGCGAACGATAACTCCCTTCCTCAACAGGGCTTTGAAGACCTCCCTTCCATCCCTTTTGACATCGATGAAGATGAAGTTAGCCTCGCTGGGGATATAGAAGATGCCCATCTCGCTCAACTTCTCGTAAAGATAGCGCTTACCCTCCCAGATCGTCTCCCGCGTCCTTTGGAGATGCTCCTCATCATCCAGGGCGGATACCGCGGATACCTGGGCGAGGTAATTTACATTGAAGGGCTCCCTTACATGCTCCATTGCCTCTATCGTCTCCTCCCTCGCCACTCCATATCCTATCCTTAAGCCAGCGAGACCGTAGATCTTGCTGAATGTCCTAAGGACGATGATGTCCGCCCCCTGACGAAGGTAGGATAAACTGTCGGGGTAATCCTTTGCCTCCACAAATTCATAGTAAGCCTCGTCCATGACCACCAGGGCGTGCTTCGCTTTCTCCAGGATCACCTCCAAGCCGGAGGCGGAAAGATAGGTGCCGGTGGGATTGTTGGGATTAGCAATGAAGATGAGTTTGGTGTGCTCGTTTATCGCCTCCAAAATGCCCTCCACATCGTATTGGAAATCCCGCAGGGGGATCTTCCTGCAAACGCTTTTGTTCAGGAGGATGCCCGCCTCGTATCTGACGAAGGAGGGATCCCCCATGATAGCTTCCTCTCCCTCGTCGAGGAAGGCGAGGCAGATGAAATGGATCAACTCGTCCACGCCGTTGCCGAAGATAAATGAGGAGGGGGAAAAGCCCAGCTTCCTCGCCAGCTTTTCCCTCAAGATGGCGCAACTACCATCCGGATAGTAATGCAGGTTGTCGAGGTTTTCCCTTATCGCCTTGAGGGCAAGGGGAGAAGGACCGAGGGGGTTCTCGTTGGAGGCAAGTTTAATAACATCGGAGAGCCCCAATTCCCTCTTCACTTCCTCAATGGGCTTTCCTGCTTCATAAGGCGCTATTTGGTAAATGTGGCTTTTTCCGCGCATGGGGGAAATTCCTTTCCCTCGGGTTTTTATCAATAACTAAAGAGAGCCCAAGGGGGCGGTGGAGGGTTGTCCCCTCCGCCTCCGCCACCACCGCCAGAGACGATCTCCTTTTGGAAGAGCAGGACTTCCTTAACCGTGCCCAGGCTGTCCTTTGCCCTTACATATATCTTATAAGTGCCGTCCGTGGGCAAATAAACCGAGCCGGTCCATGTATTGTTCCCCAAAGGGGTGAGGGATACGGATGCGGAGGTAGGACCCTCCACTCGGGCGGAAACCTCCTGAACGGATGTAGCCGGTAGGGTTATCACCTGAAAAGTGAAGTAGAGCGTCCGCGTGGAATCGTTCCAGATGGGCTCTCCAATCGAGACGATGGAGAGGGAAGGTCCGATGGCACCTCCACAACCTGCCAAGAGCAACGCCAAGGTAAGTAGCGGAAATTTCTTTCTCTTCATTTGGAAAGGATAATATACAAAAAGCGATAAAAAGTCAACTACAACTACGCTATTTCCCCGAAGGTTCCAATATCAATATGGCATAGCGCTGGAAATCGGACAGAGGAACCTCTATCTTCGTCCCCTCAGAGGAGGTGGAGAATTTCAACTTCGTCCCCTCTTCCCGAGGGGGGACGAAGAGCGTGCATTCCTTAGCCCTAACCCCAGGTATCTCCAACCTTAATTTATCCTCCCCCAAGAAGTTCCCCAGAGGAGGAAAGACGACCTCGTTGGCGGGGAACCTCTGCCCCTTCTCATAGAAGGAGCCCGCTATATTCAGGAGATGGATCGCCATCCCTCCCCCGGGAAGGGCCTGCGGGAGGGCAAGGACACCCTTTCCATTCTTAATCATCAGGGTGGGCTTTCCATCCGTTCCCCAGAGGGCAAGGCGCTTTATCACATCCTCATAGGCGAGGCAGGGGGCACCTTCGTATTCCATCACCTCTCCCTCTTGGCGAAAGCGAGGAAGGCAGAGGAAGCCCGGTTTAGTGGCGATGTAAAGGACCTTTCCCTTCCCGAATTCGTGCAAAATGGCGAAGTCGAGACCTTCCCCCTTCAATCTTCCCAGCGTTTTAACCCGGGAGATCGGTCGGAAGGAAACGAAGATATCCCCCGCCCTTAATTCCCCTTCCCCCAACAATTTCTTACCTTCCCCTTCCACCTCTACCGGGAGATCGGAGAGGCTCAGGGTTTCCTTATAGGAGATGCCGAAGAGGTCCCTGAGGGCGAAATCCCTCCGCCTATCTCCCTCCTCGGTGCATAGGGAGGTCTCAGCGGTGGCTATCAACTTTCCACCCCCACGGACGAACTCCCTAATGGCGGAGACCTGCTCATCACTGAGACAGGCTACATTGGGAAGGATGAGGAGGTGATACTTCCTCAACTCCTGGGGAGTGATATCCTCATCGGTAAGCACCCGGAAGGGGATGGAGTTTTTGAGGAGAGCGGTGCACCATCCTCGCCATTCCGCCACATAGGCGGAATCGCTGGGAGAGTAGAGGTCGCGGGTGTTGCGGGAGAAGAGGATGGCGATGTTCGCCACTTGCTTTGTGTTGTAGAAAAGTTGGGGATGTTCCTCCTCCCATTTAATCCATTGCTTTATATCCTGGGAGGCGAAGAACCACACATTAGCCCCACAGGATTTCGCCAGAGCCCAGGTGAAGAACCATTCCTCCCTCTCTTTGGGATAGAAGAGGACAAGGACGGGCATGTTCAAGCGTTCACCAAGCCCTCTTAAGAACAGGATGTTGGAAGCGATCTCCCACCAGGCAGGGAAGTAAACCCTCCAGAAGGGCGCTCCACAGACTTCGTAAAAGAGGATGTCCGCCCCCCTCGCTATCTCTTCCACGGGCAGGGACCACTGCAAGGCTATCAGCAATCCCGTGGGATCCGCCTGGCAGGCGAGAAGAGGAAGGGAAGACTTTACCTCATCCCTCAATTTCTTCAGCCTCTCGTAATGATCGCCCACCAACCTCTGGCGAAAACGAAGCCATTTTCGGAAGGCGGGATTAGCATAGTTTCCCCAGAAGCCCTTATCATCCGCAGGGGGTATTTCCAAAGCGGTTTCCCTCTTGAACTTCTCCCGGCAGAAGGGACAAACGCAGGAATAATAATCGTAGAGATACTCCACATCATCGGACATCAAACCGTCCACATCAGCCTTGAGGAGGATGTCCCTGACATGCTGAAGATAGGCTTCCTGGTGCCCAGGATTATTGGGGCAGAGGAAGATGCCATCGTATTCCTTCACCACATCGGGCTTCCCCGTCCTTGCGTTGATGGGAGCCCATCGGAGATAGGGAGCCTGGGAGGGAGGGGGAATGCCATCCGTCTTCACATCCTCTCCCTCCACATAGACGCTATGGGCGGGGACGAGGGTAGCGCTATGGTGCTCGAAGATCTTCAGCCCATACTTATGGCAGGCATCCGCCAAGATCCTTATCTTCCTGATGATGTCCTCCCTCTTTTCGGGAGGGAAATACATTCGATAGTGGAAGCCGGTCAGGATAACGGCGTTAAAGCCCGCTTCCTTTATTTGCCTTGCCTGTTCCTCCGCCCAGACGGGGTTAACATCGTCGCCGTAGACTAAACTGGCGACCCGCAGGAGCCAGATCCATTTAATCATTTACTTACACCTCTACCTTGACCACCTCGCCGGTCTCCATGGATTTATTGGCGGCGCAACTTATGGCGAGCGTCCTCAAGCCATCCTCGTAGGAGGACATTATTCCCATATCCCTCCCCGCCTTGACCGAATCAATGAATGCCCTATCTTCCACCGCGAAGATGTTGGGCTCTCCCTCTATGGTAATGGGTTCCTGCCCTTGCAGGAATATCTTAACGCTGTGCTCCCAGCCGGTGAATTCCGCCTTCATATCGGTGGTCCAGAGATTGAGGAAAACTCCCCCGCCTACGGGAGTGCTGCAGGAAGCATAGAGGTTACCTGCTGCACCGTTCTTGAAACGCATCTGCACCATGGAGGCATGCTCTATGGTGAAAACCTCCGGCACGGGAAGCCTATCCTTGACCGCCACCGCGTATACCTCCTCTACTTCGCCGAAGAAATAACGGCAAAGGTCCACCGTGTGGGTAACCTGCTCCAGGAATTGTCCGCCCGACTTATCCTTCTGAACCCACCATTTCCATATCCCCTTTAGGGGCTGAGGAGGTCCTCCCAACCAACCACCGTGAAGGAGGACGGGAACGCGCCCTTGAAGGAGCTCCTTCACCTTTTGCACCGATTTGCGATAGCGGTTCATATACCCGACGGAGGTAATTATGCCCGCCTTCGTCACGCCATCCGCTATCCGCCTCGCCACATCCAGATCCTTGGCGATCGGCTTCTCTATGAAGAAGGGTATCTTCCTTTCGATCGCCAACTCCTCCGCCTCCCCGTGGGCGAAGGGAGGAATGGAGATGAAGAGGGCATCGGGCTTGGCGTCGTCGAGCATCTCCCGCAGATCGGTATAGACCTTCCCCCTCTCCCCTGCCGCCCTCCAGCGGGCGAGGGCGTTATCCCGATTTATATCAAACCAACCCACGAACTGCACATCCTCGAAGTTCCTCAAGCCGTGGTCGAGATGCCCCTGCACGATGCCACCGCAACCCACAAAGGCAAGTTTCACTTTGTCCATCCTAAAAAGCACCTCCTAAAAGTAATCGAATTTAGAACACTCATCCGATCCATTCCAATTGCTTTTCCAAAAGCACCTTGCTCGCCTTCTCTTTTTCCTTCCTCCTGATCTCCAGAGCGAGCTCTTTGAACTCCTCTAAACTCACCGCCCTCTTCAAGCCTTGGGACATGTAGCCTGCTCCCACTATCGCCTGGGATTCCGCCCCTACCACCTCGTCGGAGATGGATCTCCTGCCCAAAAGGACGCACTTTGCCATATTCCTTATCTCCCCCACAAAACCGCCCACTCCCTCTACCGGTATCCTCCTCTCCGTTCCCCTGCCATCCGAGTAGATTATCGCGGGTCCCCCCTCCTCCCAGGGGAATTTGATGTCCAGCATCCCCTTTGTCCCCACCAAACGCAAAGGAGGTATCTCCTCGTAATACCAGGAACCTTCCACAAGGGCGCTCGCCCAACTCCTCGTCTTTTTATCCTCGAACCTGATCAAGATATGCCCCTTATCCTCCACCTTCACCTCCTCATAGATGCCCTCCAAGATCCTCCTTTTTACTACTGTCCTTATCCCCACGGGGGGAACCGCCTCCACCATCGTGGGCTCTTTATCCAACCCTAGGATAAACCAGGCGCAGGTGATGGCATGGACGCCGTTATCGAGGAGGGCTCCCCCTCCCGACATCGTGCCCTGCCAGAACCAACTCGCCCATTCCGGCCCACCATGGGCAGCGGGAAAGGTCATGAGGAGGGGCGTGCCCACAACCCCCGCCTCCACCGCTTTCCTCACGCTGTACCAAAGGGAATCAAAGATGAAGTTCTCGTTGTGCTGGTAGAGGCGTCCCGTTCGCTGAACCGTCTCCACGACATCCAGGCAGTCGAGATAGGTGAGCGCCATGGGCTTTTCGCACATCACATTTACGCCAGCGTTCAGCGCCTTAATGGCAACCTCGCTGTGGGTGTTGGGAGGAGTGCAAATATCCACTAAATCCACATTCTGGAACACTTCCTCCAGGGAGGAGAAAACTCGGAAATCGCTGGCATCCTGCCTGAGGCGCTCCGCGGTGGCGATATCACCCTCCTCCTCAGCCTTCTCAGCTCTCTCGTTGTAGAGCCTTTTCGCTATCTGGAGAGCCTCCTCCGCCTTCCCCGGAACAACATCGTAGAAACCGAGCAACTTAGCCTCGGGAACCGAGGGATAGGCGGGCAGGTGAGCCCCTCTGAATATGCCTCCCGTTCCTATCACTGAGACTTTCGCTCGTTGCATTTCCTTCGCCTCCTGGAGAAGATCAGTTTAGTAGGGAGTATAGCACCATTTTAAAGCGGTTCCCAGTCGCTTATGCTTCGTTTGAGGAAGAAGCCTTCCTCCAAGACAGGCTTTTCCGGTCCCCCCGATTTATCATCGTAGATGAGGTAATCGGTGTGTAGCATAAGGGGATGCTTGTATTCGTGGTAAATATTAAGGGCGAATTTGAGCGAATCGGGGGTTAGCCCCTCTATTAATACGACATACTGCTGTGGATTCAGGGGATTGGGGTGGACCATTATCACCCCCACATCCTTGCCCCAATACTTCCTGTTCTTGACGATTATCTGCCAATGTTCCTTGTCTACCTTTATGGGCAACTTGTCCTTTATCTCCTCTATTATCTTGTTGGAGCGGGGCGTGCCGATGAGGACGAGGGGGCAATTTGCAATGTCCTTCTCTGTGACCTCCGCGTCCTTCTTTATATCCACCTCCATCCGACTAAGATCCAATTCCCGCCTCTGCAGTTGCTGTGCCACAAAAAGCCCTGCCTCCTCCTCTTCCTTCGTCCCCTGAGTCCCATAGACCAAGATATACCTTCCCAATACCCCCCGCGAGAGCCCGAAGTTACGGGCACAGATCACCCCTGCTATGCAATTGAAGCGCCCGGCGGGGGGTTTGTAATCGACCCGTTCTATCTTGGGCAAATTGCCCCCATAAGCCTCCTTTATCTTCTCCAAACTCCTCACTAACCTCTCTCCCACTAATCCCGCCCATTTGAGGTCGGGGTTCTCCTTCTTTATGTTGGACCATACCTCTTTCGCCTTATCGATCTCCCCCAGGTTGAGGTAACAAGCGCCCACCCGCAACTTGTACATCCCCTCGAAACTCTTGAGATAAGCAAGGTGGGGAGGAGGATTCACCCCGCTTTGTTTAACCACCTCCAAAACGCCGTTATATTCCTCTATAGCCTTACGGAAATCGAAGAGGTGCTCATAGGTTGTGGCGAGGAATAACTTATCAAGGAGGGCATAGATGTTATCGGGATACTCCTTTATCACTCGGTGGAAATATGAGATTGCCTCCTCATAGTGGCCGGTGTCCATAAGGGTAAGTCCTTGGAAATGGACGGAAGGGGCTCCCACATCGGATTGGGGGAATTCCTCCGCCACCATCTTGTAGTATTTTCTCGCCTCGTCCAGCATTCCTATCGCCATGTAGCAGGTGGCGATACCATAGAGGGCGGTGGACCTCTGTGGTCCGTGGAACTCCGCTGCCTTCTTATAGGCTTCTATAGCCTTGTCATATTGGTGGGTATCCTCGTTTAGGACGCCGAGAGCCATCCAACCTATCTCGGTATCGGGATACTTCTCGCTTATTTGCTTGAGGAGTTCCTGCGCCTTTTTATCGTCCATTATCCGATAGCGCCAGGCGATGTTCATAGTGATGTTGGGGGCGCGTTCATCGTTGGGATACTTCTGGAGGTATTCTTGGTAGACCTTCACCGCCTCCTCGTTCTTTCCCGCCATGGAATAGGCGTCGCCGAGGCGGAGGAGCGCCTCTCGCCCTTCTTCCCTATCGCCATATTTATCCACCACCTGTTTGAACCACTCTGCGGATTGGCTGTAATCCTTCTTGCCCCAATAGGACCAGGCTATGCCCATCATTGCCTGAGGAACCTGCTCGCCCTGGGGATACTTCTGGATGAACTCCTTGTAGGCGGAAATGGCATTGTCGTAGTCCTTCTTCTCATAATAGCATAAGGCTATACCCATCATTGCCTGAGGAACCTGCTCGCCCTGGGGATACCTCTGAATGAACTCCTTGTAGGCGGAAATGGCATTGTCGTAGTCCTTCTTCTCATAATAGC
>CAYVMD010000025.1:0-3256 GCA_964452465.1 uncultured bacterium
CGATACGGATCGAATGAGGAGCGGTTACTTAACGGTAGAACGTGCGGTGGATGAGCAAGGTAACCCGATTTTTGAGGTCCAATATTATGGCTATGATGACAAAGAAACACCCGACGACGAGTCCGATGATGAGTATCTCTATCTTATCCGCTGGTATGTGTTGAAGGACAGTGGGAACAGAAACGCGAGTGCTGGCAAGATATGGCTTTATGACCCCGACTTGATACTAGTGGGAGAGTGGGATGTCGCAGGATTGCAATGCGTCCAGCATAACGGAGAAACCGACGGGTTGAGGGCAAGTTCTACAGGAGAAACGCACGGAGTTATCGTTCGTGTCCCCGTTAGCTTAATAGAACAGAAGATAGGGGTTTTCCGGTTCGTGTTACATGTAAAAGATGATCATGCTGATGCATATAAAAACCATCAAGTCAAGCCTGCTTTGGAGCTGAACTCAAAAGCCGATATTCGACGTGTGCTGGTTGTATTGATAGATGATGATGTTTATGATGCCTTTCTTAATTGGTCGGACTGGGAGGAGATATGTAGACGAATAGAACAGACTTTCTGGGGTTATACCTGCTATGAGAACTGGGGTGATGGGTGCGGCGACAACTGGTGGATTGATACTAGTTATTTCAACTGGGGTGGACTCAGGATTCCAACTTTTTGCGCAGTTGTTAGTTTAATCCCTACAGAAGGAGCCCTATCTGCTTATAAAGTTCCAGAGGGTATCAAGGCCGAGATTAATCAGGCACTTCAACGTTTGGGCTCTGATTGGCATCTTACACTTAAGCCCTTTGTAGTGACAGTAAGGAGAGTAGATGGAGCAATGAGAGCGTACGGGTATTTTTCAACCTTGTCGGGTAAAGGGACGCTAGATGATCCAAGAGGAATAGGGCTGTTGCTGTCTTGGTACGAGTACGGGGCGTGGGAGCCAGAAGGTTGGAGCCGTGAGCAAGCCTTGTGGGGACTAACGAACATCATCATACATGAGTTGACCCATGCTATAACATGGAAAAATTGGTTTATAAATTTGATAAGGCGGATATTCCACATAGGAATATACGAACATGATCCGACTGTGCCTCGATGTGTGTTCGAGAAAAACTTTGACCCCGGCTTTATGCTAGCTCCTATTAGGAATCGAATTCTTCCGTACGGAGATGTGCCCTGGCATTCTCTAAATGAAGTTGTGGACATTCGCAAGTGTATGAGGTGGAAACCTTGGTGATGAAGGTTTCAAAGTTTTGGAAACTTACCTTTGGGGGGGGTCTCGTCCTCGTCGCGCTTATAGCGGTGCTTTTATGGAAGAATCTACCATCCCCAAGGGAAGAGAAGCCAGTATTTAAGCCACCATTGAAAGGAACAGAGATCCTGTTAGAAGCCACACAGCGTGTTAATTCGATAGGTCGAGGGGGAACTTGGGAAAAGAAAAAGGAGCAGAGGGGAATTTGGGCATTGGATCCGGATACGGGCAAGATACGTCTTCTCATCCCCGATGGTGAACACCCCATTTGGGAACCCCAACATAACTATTTTGCCTACCGTAAAGGCGATAATATCTTCATCACGCCTAGAAGCGGCGCTTACGAAGAAAGAGTAATGTGGATAGGAGAGCGGTGGCACAGCACTCTGACATTTCCTTTCGATCTTCTGGAACCAGTAGGATGGATACCCAACCATGGGGTGCTCCTATTCCTTGGACCGTCAAAGCAATTAGTTCGCTCACCTGGGTCCATAGAATGCCAAGGAGATAGCACCCCATCCTTCCAGGGTATCTCCGCTGCCCGTCTCATTCCCCTAAAGACCCATTTGGAAGCGTTGAAATACCGGAGCAGGCGTTGGTCAGCCTACGCGTGGCACCTTGACACATCTAAGGCATTTCCTTTTCATCACTGCGGTAATCCTTCCGCTTCCCCCGATGGTAAGCATATCGTCTTCGAGGTGTTCCGATACGCTCCAGGAATAGGGAAACTAAGCAGTAAAATCGCTATAGCGGAGATAAAATGGATGGAGAAAAAGAGTCGCCCTGCTGAATTGGAGAATGTAAGACGATTGACGCAACTGCCGGAGGATCTCCTGGAGGTGAACCCCCGTTGGTCCCCCGATGGGAAGATGATCGCCTTCGATGTAATCGATCCCAAAGACGCAAGCCGCACCCCCCATGTAATCCGCATTGATGGGACGGGATTGAAGGGATGGAAGTTAAGCAGGGATGACCTTGGTCGTGAGCACATTCGCCTCCAAGATGGATTGACTAAAACGGAGCACGAGGACGAGGTGCGCGTTTTGGATTGGCTTGCAGATGGGCGATTGGTCCTGGTTCAGGCGAAGCCTGCATCTATTATTGCCCTAACCGATCGCTTAGTGGACATGGTGTGGGTGGTGGACCTCCAGCATCGTCATCCACCGTTAAGGATTCAGAGACCCAAAGATGTGTTTTTTGCGCCTTATATAAAGCATTACGCACTTTTGGCCTTATCACCAACCAGAAGACAATTGGCATGGATAGATAGTCTCGCCTATCCTACCAGATCAATAGTTGCAGACGAAATACTGATATTCGACATCCCAGCCCCTGAGGATAGGGAGGCGCTGTTGATATCAAAAGCGGACATTGCCGATTTAAAGTATCGTCCGCGGATAACCTTCTTATCTTCTTTTGAGGATCTCAAAGTCATGGTAGAGTGGGAAGTTGATTGGATAAGTTGGTGAGGTAAGAATTTTAAAGGTTTGGAACATTAAAAGGGAGGAGTGAAGGGCATTCCTTATTGTGCAAAGAGTTTATTCTTAAAGAAAGGAGTGAGAAGGATGTTGAAGCGAGTAAGGGTAGCGATTATCTGTGTGATTTTTATGGTCTCATTGGTGGGATTTATTTTCTTGAAAGCTCGGGTTCCGAGTAGCACCTTGAAATGGCGGTTCGAAACAGGTTGCTGGATCGAATCATCACCAGCTATAGGTTCAGATGGGACCATTTATGTGGGTACGGGCTTGGAAAAGCCCGGCGTTGCTTACCTTTATGCAATAAACCCTAATGGTACTTTGAAATGGCGCTATAAAACAGGTGGCCGGATCGTTTCATCACCAGCTATAGGTTCAGATGGGACAATCTATGTGGGCTCGGAGGATGGTTACCTTTATGCAATAAAACCTAATGGTACTTTGAAATGGCGCTATAAAACGGGTGGGCCCGTGTCATCGCCAGCTATAGGTTCAGATGGGACAATCTATGTGGGCTCGGAGGATGGTTACCTTT
>CAYVMD010000025.1:3356-29560 GCA_964452465.1 uncultured bacterium
ATGCAATTCGAGGTTCTGGGAAACTCGCCGATACACCCTGGCCAATGTTTGGACACGACTTACAACATACAGGTAGGGCCGGCAAGTGAGGTTCCCAACCTTTAGTGTGCCCAAGGATAAATCGCGCCAAAGATGAAAGACGGTGAGATTACACCTGCTTGCGCTACGGCGTGAAGAACGGTGAGAAGGTCTGCCACCGAAATCCTACGAAGGGCAAACCCGAAAGGGCTTATAGTGCGAGAAGTTTAACATACTTTACTTCGTTAGTGAGGCTAACTTTGTGCGGTAGTAATAAGCGGTGGGAGCAGTGTAGAAGGAGAGAATTCCTCCTTCTCCCTATTGAGGGTGATAAGCGAAACCTTTTTCCCTTGCCAATCTTTAAACTGCTTGCGTAATAAGTAGGTTGCCCCGCCCTCCCTTCGGTCTCCTATCCTTTTCTTGTCAAGGGGTGGAGCGGTGGTTCCAGAAAGACAAGAATTGAAACAAGGAGATTTAGAGATTGGGAGATTGAGGAATTGGAGGTTGAAGTGCTTGTTTCAGAAAAGACGATAAAGAGGCATTTAGGATTACAAATCTGCACCATATTTGTGGTGGTAATCACCGAGGTTGGGGCAGGAGAGATATATCGCATGATATTTGCATATCATCGTAGATCGTAGTATGAGTCCAATATGTTATGGGAGCCTACCCCATCTTTCCTTTCTAAACCTTTAGATGTATAATTAATTTCGATGGCGGGATTCAAACTTGTCTCAGATTTTAAACCCACAGGGGACCAACCCAAGGCGATCAAGGAACTCGTAGAGGGCATCCGGCAAGGGCTTAGGTTCCAAACCCTCCTCGGCGTCACCGGTTCGGGGAAGACCTTCACCATGGCGAACATAATCGCCGAGGTCCAGCGCCCCACCCTCGTAATTGCCCATAACAAGACCCTCGCTGCCCAACTTTGCGCCGAATTCAAACGCTTCTTCCCCTATAATGCGGTTGAATACTTCGTTTCCTACTACGATTATTATCAGCCCGAAGCCTACATACCCGAATCCGACCTCTACATCGAAAAGGATTCTTCCATAAACGATGAAATAGATCGCCTCCGCCATTCCGCTACCCAGGCAGTGATGAGTAGAAGGGATGTTATAGTCGTCGCCTCCGTCTCCTGCATATATGGGCTGGGAACCCCCGAGGATTACAAGCGGATAACCCTGGCCATCCATAGGGGAGAGGAGATAGACAGGGAAGAGATGCTCCTGCGCCTGGTGGAGATGCAATACGAGCGTAACGATTTCGCCCTGCAAAGGGGGAAGTTCAGGGTGAGGGGCGACTCGATAGAGATATTCCCCATAGACGAGGAGGTCATATATAGGATAGAACTTTGGGGGGACGAGGTGGACAGGATCCTGGAATTGGACCCCATCTCCGGGGAGATAAGAAGGGAGATGGATTACCTCTACCTTTTCCCCGCCACCCACTACATCGCTCCCTGGGACAAGATTGAGAGGGCTATCGCCTCCATCCAGGAAGAGCTAAAGGAAAGGGTGGCGTTCTTCGAGAAGCAGGGGAGGTTCTTAGAGGCTCAAAGGTTGAAAACGCGCACCCTTCACGATTTAGAGATGATAAGAGAGATAGGCTACTGCCCAGGGATTGAGAATTACTCTCGCCACTTCGATGGACGTCTCCCCGGCCAGCCTCCTTACACCCTCCTCGACTACTTTCCCGAGGATTTCCTACTCTTTATAGATGAGTCCCATCAAACCATCCCCCAACTCCATTCCATGTACGAGGGCGATAAGTCAAGGAAGGACGCTCTTGTGGAATACGGATGGCGTCTCCCCTCCGCCTACGACAACCGTCCCCTCAAATTCTCCGAGTTCGAACAGAAGATAAACCAGGTGATCTTCGTCTCCGCCACCCCCGGCCCCTACGAACTCGCCCACTCCCAAAAGATCGTGGAGCAGATAATCCGTCCTACCGGGCTCGTGGATCCCCAGGTGGAGGTTAGACCAACGAAGGGACAGATAGACGACCTCATAAGCGAGATCCGAGAAAGGGTGAATAGGGGAGAAAGGGTTTTAGTCACGACCTTGACCATAAAGATGGCGGAGGACCTCTCCGAATACTTAGCAGAGATGGGGATAAAGGTGCACTATCTCCACTCAGAGATAGAGACGCTGGAGAGGGTAGGTATATTGAGGGACCTTCGGTTAGGAGTTTACGATGTCGTCGTAGGGATAAACCTCCTCCGGGAAGGGCTGGATCTCCCCGAGGTATCCCTCGTGGCGATCTTGGACGCGGATAAGGAAGGCTTCCTGCGCTCGGAGACCTCACTGATTCAGATGATCGGTAGGGCTTCGAGGCATATAAACGGCAAGGTTATCATGTATGCGGATACGGTCACCGAATCCATGCGCAAGGCAATAGAGGAGACGAATAGGCGCCGGATGATCCAGATGAGATACAACGAGGAACACGGTATAACCCCCGAGACGATAAAGAAAGCGGTGGACGACATATTACAGCAGAAGATGATCCAGGAGGAGAAGGACAGGTTGAAGGTTAGGGAGGATGCGGCGAAATATGTGGATGTGAACTATATCCTCTCCCGTATCGTGGAGTTGGAGAGGGAGATGAAGAGGGCAGCGGGGAATCTGGAGTTCGAGAAGGCAGCACAACTTCGGGACGAGATAAAGAGGTTAAAAGAGCTCATAAGCGCCCCTTCACCTCGTTGATCCGTTAAGTAAATGACCATCCCCCATTTATTTCTACCTCCCCAAGATTTAGAGGAAGACTCGGTGAAGATAGAGGGCGAGAAGGCACACTATCTTAAAAATGTTTTGAGGCTAAAGAGGGGGGATAATCTATTCCTAATGGATGGGGAAGGTGGATACTTCCTCGCCCAAGTGGAGGAGATGGGGAAGGAAACGAGGGCAAGGATCCTGGAGAGGCATTGGAAGCAGCGGAAACCTCCCTTCCTGAAGGTGGGCTTGCCCATCTTAAGGGGAGGGAAAACGGAGATCGCACTGAGGGCGCTCGCCCAGTTGGGCGTGCATACCATCATCCCTTTCTTCAGCGTAAGGAGCGTCACAAGGCTGGATGGTGAAAGGAGGGAGGAGAAGAGGATAAGGTGGCAGAGAGTGGTGGAGGAGGAGGCGGAAGTCGCCCGCTATCCCTTCTACCCCAAGATAGAAGGGATAACGGAATTCCCCCAAATGCTGGAGCAGTTGAGAGAGGAATATACCCTGTTTGCTTATGAGGAGGGCGGAATGCCCCTTAAGGAAGCATTGCCCCAGGAGCTCCCCCCTCATATCGCCCTCGTCACGGGACCCGAGGGTGGCTTCACTAAGGAGGAGGTAGAGATGGCAAGGGAGGAGGGCGCCAAGATAATCTCCCTGGGCGAAAATATCCTTCGGGCGGAATTGGCGCCCATCGTCCTGGCAGTGCTGATCCTATACAGATGACAAAGGGAAAACACCCCATCCCCTCCCTTTTCCTTCTCAGGACGATATGCGGGTGGATGTTGGGAAGGGCCACGGAGAAAGGATTGTGCAGGTTAAACCCTCCCCTTGCAGAAAAACCCTCATTCCATTTTCCTCATCCGAGCATAGAGAGATTCCCCTCTCTGGAGGACGCCCTAAACCGCTATTTGAAGGGAGAGAAGGTGGACTTCTCCTCCTTCCCCCTTGATCTTACCTCCCTTCCCCCTTTCCAAAGGGCGGTCCTAGAAGAGGTAAGGAAGTTGAGATGGGGGGAGTTGGCGACTTACGAGGACATCGCTGAGAGGTTAGGGGATAGGAAGAAGAGAAGGGCGGTGGGACAAGCGTTAGCGAGAAATCCCCTCCCCATCCTCATCCCCTGCCATAGGGTCATAAAAAAGGACCACACCATAGGCGGATACTCCTGGGGCATAGGGTTCAAGGCTTTCCTACTCCATTTGGAGGGACATTCCCTCCTACCCTCTGCCTCCCCGAGCGAGACGAGAGTGGGAAATATAATATCTTGCCCAGGCAATTGGGATATGTTATAATCCTTTCCCATCGATCCTTGGGGGTTGATGGCACCGAAAGGTTCCAAGTAGGATGCAAGCGAGAAGAGTTATAAAAATATAAGGGGTATCGAAAAAAGGAGGGATAGTTTATGATAGGTTTGCCGGAAATAGTCGTTTTGGTTGCGCTGTTGTTCGTCCTCGCCCTGGTGGTAGTGTTCGCGAGGACTTTCATCAGGAGGATCGCCCGCCGGAGGTGACCCGAGATGAAGAGCCCGTCTATTCTCATAGCATCCATCTTGCTCGTCTCCCTCTTCTCAACCTTCTCCCTGGCGGATAGGGGAGCGTTCTGGTTGAGGGAGGAGGCGGTGCTGAGCCAAAACTCCCAAAAGGCGATCATCCTCCACAATCGGAAGGAAGAGGTGCTCATCCTAGGCACGGAGCTCAAGGCGAATAAGGACACCGGCGTCCTGGAGTTCATCCCCCTACCTTCGGAACCCCAGGTGAGCCTTGCCCAAGGCAACCCTTTCGAAGTAGTGAACGAACTCTTGGCGCGTAAAAAGATAGTGTTCATGGGGAGTCGGGAGATCACGAGGGGGAAAGGGGAAGGCATCGAGGAAGAAGCGGTAGAGATAATACTGAGCCAGAAGATAGGGCTCCATGATGTAACGGTGATAAAGATAAACGACATAGAAGGACTCAATAAATGGGTGCTCGATTTTTTGGCGCAGAAGGGATTCCAAAAGACCAACACCCAAACCCTAAAGAACTTCTCCGCCATCGCCGAGGATTACATAAAGAGAGGGATTCAATACTTCGTCTTCGATTATGTGGAAGTAGGAAGCGAGGTTAGGTTCGTTGAACCCTTGATCTATAGGTTCAAGACGGACAAGCTCTACTATCCCTTGAAGACATCCAACACCATAGGGGGTAGAGGTAGGGTTGAACTCGTGCTCATCCTCCCAGGGACCCTGGGGATAAATCAGGATGAAAGGGCAAAGATAGAGAATCTTTTCCCCAAGGTCCGTGGACTCCGGGGGGAAGACGCTGAGGAGGATATCTTTGAGCCCTTCTTTGAGAGGCAGGGGCTCCTTTGGAGCACCTCCTCCAAGGTTTATCTCGAGGAACTTAAGCTAATCTACGAAAAGGTGGAAGAGCTATTCCCCAAAGGTAGCAAGATCTACCTCCAGATGCTTCGTTACACCGGACCTTATGATTTCAAGAACGACCTGAATATCGATATATCCCAGATCGCCTCCTATGCAAGGAAGGAAGGCTTATCCCTGGAAACGCTTAGAAAGAACCTGACGAGGCTCACGCCTGTTGAGATTGAGGATATCTTAACCGATTTCTACACCCCCGAGGAAATCGACGATTATTTCCAAGCCCATAGCATCCAAAGACCTGCCCCCATTGTTCAGTTCGTGGCTTCCTGGGGGAAACCAGGTTCCGGCGAGGGGGAGCTTTACGACCCCGGGGACATAGCGATCGATTCAGCAGGCTATGTATATGTTGCGGATCACGGTAACTTCCGCGTGCAGAAATTCACATTGGATGGGAAGTTCATAACTAAATGGGGGAAACGGGGTTTCGGCAACGGTGAATTTAGCTGGCTTACGAGCATAGCGGTGGATTCCAAGGGTTATGTTTATGTTGCGGATCACGACAACCACCGCATCCAGAAGTTCACCTCCAATGGCAAGTTCGTAACTAAGTGGGGAAGAGAAGGTTCCGGCAGTGGAGAATTTGAATATCCTTTTGATATAGTGGTAGATTCGGCAGGTTATGTATATGTTGCAGACAACCACCGTGTTCAGAAGTTTACATCTGACGGCAAATTCGTAGCCAAATGGGGAAGATGGGGTTTCGGCAAAGGAGAGTTTTACGCACCTACAGGCATAGCGGTGGATTCGAAGGGTTATGTGTATATCGTTGATGAGGGCATCGGCGGCAACGGTTCTATCCAGAAGTTTACATCGGATGGAAGGTTCGTGGCTGAATGGCCAATCAGAAGCAAGGGCGTGGCGGCAATAGCAATAGCAGTGGTAGCAATAGCAGTGGATCAAAAAGGCTTTGTGTATGTCGCGGGTGGGAACCGCATCCGAAAGTTCTCGCCCACCGGTCGATTGGTAGGGATATGGGGGCGCTTCGGCACCGGCCAGGGGGAATTCAATCATCCTTCCGGTATAGCAGTGGATCGAGAAGGCTACATATATGTCGTGGATAGGTTCAACAACCGCATCCAGAAGTTCAAACCGCTTGAGTGAAAGGACCTGCACTGCCCCTCCCCAGCAGACATGGAAAATAAAGGAGAAGTGAACAATAGATAAGTTAAAGGTCCTAAGGGGTAGCGCTGGATTCCCAGGGCTATGTATATGGCGTGGATTGGGGAAACAATCGTATCCAGAAGTTCACTCCCGATGGGAAATTCGTAACCGAATGAGGGAGAGCAAGCTCTAAAGATGGGAAACTTTCCTGGCAAGGCTATAGCGGTGGATTCCAAGAGCTTCGTGTATGTCTCAGATGCAGGCAACAGCCGCATCCAGAAGTTCAAAAGAGCAGAATAGGCAATACTCCTCTCCCTTTCAGGGATAAAGAGGGGCAAATTATTTTACAAAATATTTGATTTGTGCTATCATATTTTAAATTTTGGAGGTGAACAATTGTGAAAAGGATATTGGTGCTTCTCTGTCTTCTCCCCTTCCTCTCCTTTGCCCAGGTAGGGGTGGCGAAGACCAAGCTCTCCTCCCTCGTCGTTTACAGCAACAATTTCGCCTACTTCGTGCGGGAAGGGGAAGGTCAACTGGAGAACGGCTTCCTCTCCATCGATTGCCTGCCCCAAGCCAGCGCTGGTTCCCTCTGGCTTTACATCAAGCAGAAGGGCGCCTACCCAGATACCATCGCCAATCCCAAGGAGAACACCATCGATTTCAAGGATAAATCCCAACTCCTCGCTTCCCTCCAGGGAAAGATAGGGGAGAAACTCAGGATAGAGACCGAGAGCGGAGCCTCCGAGGGCAAGCTCACCCATGTCCTACCCGACCTGATCCTGCTTCAGGGCGATAAGCAGGTCTTCGCCATCAAGCCCGAGGAGGTCAAGAAGGTGGTGCTCCTTGAATACCCCCTCAAAATAAAGGTAGGAGGGGTAAAGGGAGACGAGAAGATCTCCTTCACCCTAAGTTATCTCCAAGGGGGGATTGGCTGGGAACCCAACTACCTCCTCTACATTTCCAACGATACGGAGGCGATGCTTTCCCTACGCGCTACGCTGGTGAATAATCTGGAGGATTTCAACGACATAACCTGCTACTTCGCGGTGGGCATGCCCCAGTTCCCCTGGCGCTTCATAATCGACCCCCTGATAACAAGGAGCCTGATGATCCCCACCGATGGAGGCTTAAGGGGAATGATGGCGCCAGGTGCCCCTGCCATGATGGAAAAGGCGGTAGCAGAAGGAGCAGGCTATGCCCCTCCCCCCGTCTCCCTCGGAGGGGAGGAGCTCTCCACCCTCTTCCTATATAAGAAGGAGAACTTCACCCTAAAGAAGGGCGACGCAGGAGCGGTCACCCTGTTCAATTCCCCCGTTCCCTATAAGCACCTCTATGCCTGGAATGTGAATGAGGGAAGGATAACCCACAATATCTCCTTCATCAACAGGACCGAAGTCCCCCTCGTGCCAGGGAGCATCCTCGTAGTGGAGGGAGGCAACCCCTTGGGGCAGGATAGAATAGCCCTAACCCCCGCTGGAGCAGAGGGAAAGGCAACCCTGGGAGTGGCGGGCGAACTGCAAGGCAAATCCGAGGAGACGGAAATAAGCAGGGAAGTCGTGCAGATGAAGGACAAGGAAGGAAGGGTTTACACGGGGACGCGAGCGAGGATAAGGGGGAGATTGGAGTTGACGAATTTCGGAAAGAAGGAAATAGAGGCTGAGGTTACTAAAACCGTGCTGGGCACCGTGCTTTCCACAACCCCTCAGGCGGAGGTAACCTTGATCTCCTCACAAGGTCTCAACCCCCTCAACAAGATCACCTGGAGGGTAAAGGTGCCTGGGGGAGGAAAGATAGAGATGAAATACGAATACACCACCCTCCAGATGCCCCCCGGCACGCCTCCCATCCTCCCCGCAGAGGGAGCTCAAGGATTAATCCTCGAGGAGGAGGGAAAGTAACGATCTTAGAGAGCCAACCCGCTTAGGAATCCCCATCCATATCCACACAAAGGAGGAGATAATTAATGAGGTTGTTGGCTGGCTTGATATGCCTGCTTGTTGGTCTGTCCGCATTCCCCTTGGAGTCCAAGTTAAGCGGATATGTGAAGATGCGTTATACCTGGGATGAGGCGCAAAATCCCCAAACGAACTTGAGCGTCAAGGATGCACGGATAATTTACACCCTGAAGATCAGCGACCTCTCCACTTTCCTCGCGGAATTGAACGCCTTGCCCTCCGGCGTTGGCGTGAAGTACTGCTTCATCCAGGTTAAGACGGAAAGGGGCAACCTCCAATTCGGACAGATAAAGGTCCCTTTCGGCTACGAGCTTCCTCTATCGGGTGGGCTGCTCGAGACCCCTACTATCGCCGGCGTTCTGGACAAACTCTTCCCCAAGCAGACATACGATAAGGGCATCCGCTTCAACGCGAAGAATTGGGAAATAGCCCTGGTGAACGGAAATGGCGAGCAACAGACCTCCGACGATAACAATGCCAAGGATCTCGCGCTTCACTATATTAGCAGAAAAGATGCCTTTTCTTATGGCGCATCCCTTTACTTTGGAAAACAGAGGGCAGGTATGAAGGATGTAACGAAGAATCGCTACGGGGCGGAATTGATCTGGCGAAAGGGCAAAAGCACGATCACCAGCGAGGCGGTGTGGGGGCGAGACGAGGATGAGGGAAGTCACGGCTGGTATGTAAAGTACCGCTACAACCTTCCTTCCATCTCCTATGTAGCAAAATACGAATACTACGACGGGGTTTCCTCCTACGATGCCAAAAATAACCGATGGACGACAACGACTATAAAGGCGCTGACCCTGGGTCCTATGCTATTCCTGGACAAGAACACCATGGTTATCCCGATGTACAGTTGGCGAGAGGGCAAGAAGAACGATTCCTTCATCCTCGAGCTGAGGGTAGTTTACTAAGCATCGGGGAAGACCTCGTTGCCTTTTGAAGGCAAAATGGGCGCCATCCCTATAGGGATGGCGCCCATTTTTTTCAGTTTACAACCAGGCCCAGATGGTTTATCAATATGTCTCAAAGGGAGGGAGGACTATGACTAAAGGCGATTCACTGGAACGGATGCTCCTCGTCACCTGCCTCGTTCTCGCCCTTAATGCTTGTGCGAGGACACAGGAGGTGCCAGAAGTGCGAAAAATCGGCTCCCGCTGGGAGCTCTTTGTGGACGATTGGCTCATCGCCCAGATGAACGGCGGGACATTGCGCCTCCACCAGCCCCTGCCCCAAGAGATCGTCTTCACCTTCGACCAACCCTGGGAGGGAAACACCTCCGCCTATGTGACGGTATTCCAAGACGGGAACCGCTTTCGGATGTATTACCGAGGCTCGCAACACGACCTGCAAACCGGTAAGGAAACCCACCCCGAGTTCACCTGCTATGCAGAAAGCACGGACGGCATCCATTGGACGCGCCCCGAATTGGGCTTATTTGAGTTTAATGGCTCAAAACGAAACAACATCCTGTGGCAAGGGATCGGAGCTCACAACTTCACCCCCTTCAAGGATTCAAATCCAAACTGCTCACCGGAGGCTCGCTACAAGGCATTGGGAGTGGGCGAAGGTGGGCTTTACGCCTTCCAATCCCCCGACGGTATCCACTGGCGCCTAATCCAGCCAACACCGGTCATTACGAAGGGCGAGTTCGATTCCCAAAATACCGCCTTTTGGGATCCAGTGCGTAAACGCTATGTGGCATTCTTCCGGCGCTGGCGCGGTGGTTGGGAGGGAATACGGGACATCGCGACCTGTACCTCGGAGGATTTCATCCATTGGACGGAACCACAGTTATTGGATTATGGCGATGCAGCCCCTGAGCACCTTTACACCAACGCCATCCTCCCTTATTTCCGCGCCCCTCACATCCTGTTGGGCTTCCCTATGCGCTTCCTTCCCGAACGAACCAAGGGACTTCACCCCATTGCAGGTCTTTCCGATGGAGTATTCATGACCAGCAGAGATGGGCTACATTGGCATCGCTGGGCGGAGGCTTTCATCCGTCCAGGACCGCAACCAGAACGCTGGATAAATCGCAACAACATGACAGCTTGGGGGATCTTGGTCACCAAATCTAACCTGCCCAATGCTCCCGAGGAACTCTCCCTTTACTCCAGCGAAGCTTACTATACGGATGGCAATCGGCTCCGGCGCTTCACCCTGCGAATGGACGGCTTCGTTTCCGTTCATGCACCCTATAGAGGTGGAGAGTTCATCACCCACCCACTAACCTTCGAGGGAAAGGAATTGGTGCTGAACTACGCTACTTCCGCAGGGGGAAGCATAAAGGTGGAAATTCTGGATGCGGATGGAAAGCCCATACCTTCCTTCACCATCGACGATTGCCTTGAATTGTATGGCGACGAAATAGAAGGGATTGTGCGTTGGAAGAAGGGCTCCGATGTTCATTCCTTGGCGGGGCGCATCATTAGACTGCGATTCGTCCTGAAGGATGCGGACCTTTATGCCCTTCGCTTTCGTCCGTAGCAAAAACGTTCTTCCTCCCCTATATTTTCTTTTTTTCTTTACAAGAAACTTCGTGTGCAGTATCAATATGTCAGCGTAAGCCGAGAGTTGGTGCAATGCGAAAGGAGGATGGGTAGGTGTCTCGTTATCCTCTACTATGCCAAATCCTGCAAGGGGTGATATTCATGTTCGCTTCCTTCTCTGCAGGGCAGGAAGTGCGTTATGAAGTGGCATCTTGGCCGGAGGAGGGACGCGGTAATCACCGTGCCATCGTGGAGGTATCTCAGCCTGCGGATGCGGTGCGTGCCCACATACCCTGGCGGCGCCGGGATCCCCTTCCCGAACGAAAGGCGATAATAGTGTTCGATTCCACAACGGGCAAGCAGGTCACCAATGTCCTGCCCATCGTCGTCACACAGGAATATGGCGATATCGTTTTTCAACCTGTCACCACGCCAGGAAGATACGAGGTCTACTATATGCCCTACGAGCCACCACATTGGGTGTGGGATATGTGGGGCGAGTCGACCAAAAGCGTATACTTCTCGCCCAAGCCCACTGCCGATCCCGAATGGCTCGTCCGCAACGGGCTAACCGGAGATGGCATAGAGCAAGGGCACTGGCGCACGCTCCCCGAAGCCTCCCTAATATCTATTCAGGCGCGCACCGAGTTCGACCGCTTCGACCCCATGGAGGTCATTGCCACGCGAGAGGAGGTAGAATCCCTGCTCGCTAAATATCCAACGCGCAACTATCTGACCTTCCCCGAGGACCGCCAATTCCCCATCCGCATGTTCGAACACCCCCCTCACCGTTGGATCGTTCAGGGTCCCTCTGATAAGTTCGAAGGGCAGGCACAACCTGGGGAGTTCTATCCCTTCCAGATAGGTATCTTCGCCCTCCGGAAACCCATCACCAACCTAAAGGTGCGCTTCTCCGACCTGCAGAGCGAAAAAGGAAAGCGTATCCCCGCCTCATCCATCCGCTGTTTCAATCTGGAAGGGACCGATTGGCTGGGACGCCCCATGCACGGGGAGTTTTCGCTAACCACGGGGAGAATTCGCCCACTGTGGATCGGCATCCAGATACCCCAAGATGCATCCGGCGTATACACGGGCACGATCCACCTCCAACCGGAAGGACTGGAGGAAAGCATCATCCATCTCAGGGTAACCATCACCGGTGCCCCCTTAAAGGATGCCGGTGATAGCGAAAGTTGGCGCCTGTCGCGCCTGCGTTGGCTCGATTCCACCATCGGATTGGAGGAAAAGGTCGTCCCACCCTACACTCACGTGAAGGTGAAGGGCTCCCAGGTGGAGATACTCGGACGTAGTGTGCGCTTTAACCGCCTGGGCTTCCCCGAGAGCGTGGTCAGCAACGGCCGAGAGATCCTGGCGAAACCCATCCAGATGGTGGTGGAGAGCGAGGGGAAAACGATTCGGTTTCAGCCGGTGCGCCAGAAGATGGTGAAGGCGAACGAGGCGGTGGTGGAATGGGATTCGCTCGCCGACAGTAATGCTTTAACCCAACGCGTGCAAACCCGAATGGAGTTCGACGGCTGTGTGCTATTCAGCGTAACCCTGCAGGCGAAGCGAGATGTCCGGTTGCGCGATGTTCGGCTGGAGGTGCCTTTCCGTCGCGACATCGCGGTCTACATGATGGGCATGGGCAAGCGGGGTGGAAAACGCCCCGCCCAGTGGGAATGGCAGTGGCATCCCAACAGGATAAACAACCTGGTGTGGGTCGGTGACTGGAATGCGGGAATGCAGGTGAAACTGGAGGTAAATCGGGAGGTGTGGGGCTATTTGCCCGAGCTCCCTCCATCCTGGCACAACGAGGGCAAAGGAGGTTGTCTCTTCAGGGAGAATGGGGATGCCTTCCTGATGCGCGCCTACAGCGGGGAGCGAGACCTGCATCAAGGGGAGAGCGTGCAGTTCCTGTTCCGCCTCCTGATCACCCCCTTCCACCCTTTGGATCCCCGCCGATGGGATTGGCGCATTGGACCAGGGGGGAATATCGAGCATGTGCACCATGCCCACCCTGCCAATCCCTTCATCAACTATCCCCTATTGAGATGGCAGGAGTTAGCCAAACTGATGCAACAACTCAAGCAATCCCCACCCCTTCGCAATCGCGGGAACCTGCAGTATCCCGCCGAGGGGAATATCCAACTGAATAAGGGGGCTCTTCACCTCCGCGTGCGGGTGAACTTCGACCCAAAGGTGGGACAGGCAGGTGATCCGCGATATAACCAATCCCTCTTCAGTCTTATCTTCCCGGGAGGGGATACGGTGGGCTTTTATTGGAATATCGACGATCGGGGCATGAGGGCGTATCTCCACATGCCCGCAAACGCTCAGAATCCCTACCCCGTGCTCATCGGTAGCCACCAGCCGGAATGGGAAAAGGGTGAGGTCCATACGGTCACCCTCTCCTGGGGGGAACGGTTTGCCATCTATGTGGATGGCAAATTGGGAGCAGAGGCTCCCCATCGGGGTCTACTGGACTCGCCATTGACCGATGCGTTCATAAGGTTGGAGTCCCAAGGCTTCTCCCTGCAAGCAATAAAGGTAACTCAAAGGGAATATCACGAGGGGGAACCTATCGTCTTTGCGCCAGATGAGGATACCCTCCTCTTGGACACCTTTGAGAATGTGCGGAACAATATTACCCATCCATTGCTCGGAAGAGAGGGCAGGTTGGGAGGCATCGTGGATCTACACAAGGTAAGCACGGGCAGGGAACTCGTCTTCAGAGGGGAACCCATGCCAGTGGGCATCAACATTTACTACACGGTGCGCGAACTCACAAACCACGCGCCCGAGTTATGGGCGTTGCGCAGTCTGGGCGACGAAGTGCTGGTCACAGGGGGCGTGGACATCTACAACGCGCCCATCGAAACCCTGCGGGCACAATGGGAGGCGGGGCAGCCCGGCGGGCACCCTTGGCTAAAGGAACACCTCCTGAGCGGGTACTCCCCCGCCTGGCTACAATATCTCTCCAGCGAGGAGATCGATGCCGCGGTCGCCACCCAAGGTTTATCGCGCTGGCACAATTTCTATCTGGAGGGGCTACGCTTTTTGATGGAGCGCACCGGAATCGACGGACTATATCTGGACGGTATCGGCTACGACCGGGAGATAATGAAGCGGGTGCGCCGGGTGATGAAGAGCATCAACCCCGATAGCCGGATAGACTTCCACTCCGGCGACAACTGGTCGCCCCCCTGGCTATCCGAACCACCTCTTAGCAGTCCCGCCAATGAGTATATGGAGCATTTCCCTTATATCGATACGCTCTGGTTTGGCGAACTTTACGATTACAACCTCCCGCCAGATTACTGGCTCGTGGAGATCTCCGGAATACCGTTTGGGCTTATGGGGGATATGCTCCAGGACGGTGGCAATCCCTATCGCGGTATGCTCTATGGGATGACCAGTCGCGGTATGAACCCCACCACGCCGTATATCTGGCAATTGTGGGACGATTTCGGCATTCGCGATGCCGAGATGCTGGGCTACTGGCGTCAGGACTGCCCCGTGCGCACCGACCACCCCGATGTGCTGGCAACGGTGTATCGCAGGAAAGGCAAATCGCTCATTGCCTTAGCCAGTTGGGCGAAGGAGGATGTCACCGTGCACTTACAAATGGATTGGAAGGCCTTGGGCATTCACCAAGAGCAATGCAGGATCGTCGCACCTCCCCTCCCCTTCTTTCAACCATTTGCCCGCTTCTCCCCCAATGAGCCGATAACCGTTCCCGCGGGCAAGGGATGGCTATTGGTAGTGGAGGAGGTTATCGAGTAGGTCAAGAACCCCCTCCATTTCCTAAAGCCACTCATTATCCGAGAGATTTCCCGAGTAGCATTCACCTTGGTGGTTCCGTCCGAAGAATCCTCCAAAAAATTGCCCGAATCCGCGCTTTTCTTTAAACTCCTCTTCGGAGGTGTGGTAGAAGATGAAGGTGTTCTTTTGCTTAGCGACCTGCGGTTTGTTATTATCTTGCATGGCCAGTTGGGCGGGACGGTTCCAATTATCGCTCGATGGAAGGTGGGAGTTCATCAAAGTGAGATCCCTGGATGATCCCCTCCCTACCTCTGGATGGCAGCCGATAAATGTCCCGGGCACCCTTTATGGCTTCAATTATGAGAGGGCTTGGTTCCACCGCAAATTCACCCTCCCTCAGGAATGGCAAGGGTATCGTATCATCCTTCGCTTCGGAGGGGTCAAATACAACAGCAGGGTCCTCGTCAATGGCAAACATGTGGGAGGACTTTTCAACGGTTATGACGCTTTCGAATTGGATATAACCTCCGCCGTTCGCTTTGGTGAGGAGAACGACCTCCTCGTTGGCGTCCACGATTGGACGGGCGTCTTCAAGGGAGAGGAGGTCAATTTCGCCGAAGCCCTGGCGAGAGGTTCTGTGGAACTGAGAGAGGTGCCCTACGACCGCGTTATCTCCCCCATAGGTGGTCATTTCGCTAACTACGGCATCTGGAACAGCGTCTATCTCCTCGCGGTGCCTCCTGTCCATATAAGCGAGATCTTCATACGCCCCTCCATCCGTCAGAAGCGTTTAGAGGTGGATGTGAAGATCACTAACTCCAGCGACCGTGAATGTTTCTCCTCCCTCCGAGGGGAGATATTCCCATGGGATGGAAAGGAAAGGGATAAGACGGGACAATGGGGCATAAAGGGCAAGGCAGTAGCTGGCTTCCCCTCTCTACAATTCTCGCTCGCCCCAGGGGAGAGCAAAACCCTCACGCTTCGTTTGGATAATCCACCTTTGGAGAATTGGTCCCCCTACAATCCTCGCCTCTATGTCCTGGAATTGAGGATAGATCAGCCCAATGGCGACATATTGAGGGAGCGTTTCGGCTACAGGGAGTTCTGGACGGAGGGAGGGGATTTCTATCTCAATGGTAAGAAGGTGCATCTCCTTGCTTCCTCCTGGTGGCCGTCCACGCAAGGGGTCTCCCGGGACTTCGTCCTCAATCAACTCCTCGCTTTGAAGAAGATGAACGCTGTCGCCTTCCGCACCCATACCCAACCCTGGCAGGACATTTATTACGAGGTGGCGGACGAGATCGGGCTCATGATGATTCCGGAGGGAGCGGTCTGGAACGATGATACAACCTACCGCGTTTTCGATCCCGAATTCTGGAAGAACTACGCCGACCACTTGAGGAGCATGGTCCGCCACTTGAGGAATCACCCCTCCGTCGTTATGTGGAGTTTGGAGAACGAGTTCTACGGCTCCCGCGTGAACCCCAGCAACCCCGATACGGAGGAGAATCTCGCTATGATGGGGAGGATCGTAAAGAGGGAAGATCCTACCCGCCCCATAACCTATGAATCGGACGGCGACCCCGGTGGGGTCGCCGATGTCATCGGCATCCATTACCCCAACGAATTCCCCGAGAAACGCCTCTGGCCCAATGACGCCTATTGGCTCGATGAACCTCGCTATATCTGGGGAGGGGGAGGGATGTTCTGGAAGGGTCCCTTCCTCTGGGATCGTAAAAAGCCCCTCTATATAGGAGAGTATCTCTGGGTTC
The DNA here is from genome assembly GCA_964452465.1 of uncultured bacterium. Taxonomy (GTDB): domain Bacteria; phylum Armatimonadota; class JACIXR01; order JACIXR01; family JACIXR01; genus CAYVMD01. The sequence goes on from CAYVMD010000025.1 coordinate 19,590, forward strand.
CTGCCCGCGAGCCCTCCCCGAATACTCTATTCTTCGGCGACGATGCCTATCGCAATCTCCAGCAATACCGCACAAAGGCGAAGGCGGAAGCCTGGCGAATGCAGATCCTCGCCTACCGCCACTACGAGGTGAGCGGACATTCGCCTTGGACGGTCATTGAGCAGGGTCCCCTGGACGAGACCAATCCTTGCTGGGTCGCCCAAAGGGATATGTATCGCCCCCTGGCGGGCTTCGTTATGGAGTACGATTCCCGCTTCTTCTCCGGCGAAAGGATCCAACGAATAGTGGAGCTTTTCAACGATACGATGAAAGACCTACCTCGAGTGTCCTTCAAGTGGTTCCTGTTGGACGGGAAGTCAACGCTCCAGCAAGGGAAGGAAACTTTGGCGATGGAGAGCGGGGCACATTTGAAGAGGGTTATAAACATCGACCTGCCGGAAGTAAGGAGCAGGAAGCAGTTGACCTTGAGGATAACGCTGGAGGCTCCAGGAGTTCCTTCCTTCAGGGAGGATTACAAGATAGAGGTATTCCCTCGCCTTACCTCCACTCTCCTCCCTCCCTTCCAACTCTACGACCCCGATGATAAGTTGGCACCTACCCTGCGCCGAATGGGCATCGCCTTCCAAAAGCTCAACGCTCTGGGGGATTGGGAGGGCAAGGACATATTGGTCATCGCTCCCTCCGCCTTGAAAGCCCCCAAGCGTAGCGAGAGACCCCTGATCGGGGGAGACATAGGAGAGGAGCAACTGCTCTATCAACGGATAAGCGAGGGAAGCAAAGCCCTGGTTCTGGAACAGGATAAGGAAGCGGGGGATTGGCTTCCCATCGCCTTGGATAACCAATCCTCCACAATGTCCTTCCCCCTCCTTGCCCATCATCCCATCTTAGCGGGGATGGATAGCACCGACCTTCGTTTCTGGCGGGGCGATAACCTCGTCAGCGTCAACGAACCCACACGCCCCCTCCAGGCGGGAGCACTACCCCTCGTAGTTACCGGTGGCGCTCAAGGGCTCTCCCATTCTCCCTTGGTGGAAGTGAGGCAAGGAAAGGGCGTGTGGCTTATCTGCCAACTGAGGGTGGCGAGCAAATTGGAGACCGAGCCAATGGCGAGCATCCTCCTCGCCCGAATGCTCGAATACCTTGCCCATTATACTCCTCCCCAAGGCGAGGTGCGTTATGTGGTCTCCCCCGAAATGGAGGAGAACCTCAGAGCACTGAGAATTGAGGGAGCGCCCCTCAGGGATTGGCAGGAACTTCGCTTCCCCACCGTTCGTCTTCTCCTTCTGCAGGGGAATGTGGAATTGACCCCTGAGAGGAGGAGAATCCTCAGGGAATTCCTCCAGGCTGGTGGGCAGGTCCTTTGGCATCGCCCCACCCGCCTTGCCCTCTCCCGCTTAAGAGAAGCCCTCGACCTTCGCCTTACCCTCCAGCCCTACAACGGACCGGTGGCGCGTGCGGAAGGGGAGGGGGAGATACTCTCCAACCTCACCCGAGAGGACTTGTATTGGTTAGGTGCTCCCAGCGGTCCCTGGTGGCGAGAGGTAGCCTTGGCAACCGATTCTGCGGATGGCGTCTTCCTCGCCCAGATCTCCCCCTCCAAGGCGAAGCTTTTCCCAGCAACGGAGAAGGTGAAGATGGAGGGGCCAGTGGGCATCCAGGAGAAGGAACTCTTTTTCTGGGCTAATGGAAGGGCGGAGTGGGAGATAGATCTCCCGGAGACGGGAACCTATAATTGGGGGCTGGTGGCGAGGGGCACGCCCGTGGGAGGGATTTATCCCTTGGTGGATGTATTCATCGATGGAGAAAGGGTGGGAATGCTCTATATCGGGAGCGAGGAACCTCAAACCTATACGCTTCCCTTCAAAGCGAAGAAGGGAAAGCATATCCTCTCCATTGCCTTCATCAACGACGCCTATTCCCCACCCGAGGATAGGAACCTCTGGGTACAATCCTTCCTCCTGGCGAAAGCCACGGATAGGGAAAACCTGGAGTTAGTAACCTCTCCTCCCGCCCTGGTAAGCATCCCCTTGGGCAAGGGGCGGTTGGTCCTCAATTCCCTCCGTTGGGAGGAGCCTCCCGCGGGAAACGGCTTGAAGGCAAGGCGGTTCATCAGCAGTTTGCTGAACGCCTTGGGGGCGACCTTCGCCCCCCGTAGCGTGAGCATCTTGAAAGCGGAGGTTATGGAGCCGGAGGGAGAGATCCCCTTCTTCCGCAAGGAAGCAGGCTATGTCTACCTTGGGGGTAATGGCACCTTAAGGAGCGAGGTGGAGGTGGCTCGAGAGGGCGATTATCGAATAACGATCTGGGCGAGGGGAACGCCCGTAGGTGGAATCTATCCCGTCGTCGTACTCGAGATGGATGGAAAGGAGATAGGAAGGGTGGAATGCAAAGGCGAGGATTGGAGCCCCCATTCCCTCATCGCCCATCTGCCCCCGGGAAGGCATGTCCTTCGCCTCAGTTTCATCAACGACGAGTGGCGTCCACCCGAGGATAGGAACCTTTGGCTCTCCCAGATAGAGTTCGAGGCGCTGAAGTAAAACGGGAAAACCAACGAAAGGAGGCGGGCAGATCCATGCTCTCCTCAAAAATGGGAGCCTTTTTGGCGCTCCTCCTCATCCTTCTAATGCTCAATAACGGAGAGGGTAAGGTAGCCCCTCGTTTCCGGCTTCTCCCCTCTGGCTACATCACCTTCGGGGACGGACGCCCCTTCTTTCCCCTCGGTGGTTTCTATGCCAATTGGCCGAGCATCTTGGAGGAAGGGAAGGAGGAGCTTAGAGGCTACGACCTCTTCCCCTGCGGTCCCATCCCTTATAGGGAAGGCTTCCCTTGGTCGCCCCAAGTGGAGGAAATGGTGAAGAAGTGGCTGGAGTTCTGTGCCCGCTCCGGCGTCACCGCGCTTCGTCTAATGTTGCGCAATATGGATCTCGTGGGGGAGGTGGACGAGGTGCAGTTAAAAGCGGTCAAGCATCTCCTCGCCCTTGCCAAGCCCTACGGCATCTATTTCGATATCGTCCTATTCGAAGATTTCGATAAGCCTCCCTATGTGAACGAGGGGATACTGAACGAGATAGTCCTTCCCAAATACGAAGGACGGGATCTAACCAATTTGCCACCCCATCGGAAGCGCTTTTTAGTGGAGAAGAGATTAGCCAGGGATAAATACAACGATCCCGATGTGGTAGAATGCCAGAAGGATTACCTCCGCCAACTCATCCCTCAACTGGCTGGGGAATCCCAGATCTTCTGCTACGAGTTGGAGAACGAGATGGTGGGTGCTCCCATTGCTTGGGTGAACGAGATGGCTACCTTCATAAAACAGTTGGACCCCAAAGCCCTTGTCCTCGCCGATCCCCTCTCCTCCGATTATCCCACACCTCTCCAATGGCGTCCTGCCGAGGTGGATATCTACTCCTATCATCCTTATAACGATGGCTTCCCCTACGCCGATTATGGCGCTGTGATATTCACGAGAAGCAAATGGGCGAGTTTGACGGGAAAACCTCGCTTCACGGGGGAAGGAGGGATAAACCAAAACCGCTGGCAGGAGGGAGTTAGGAAGGTCCCTCCCGAACAGGCAATAAGAGGGGTGAGGGATCAAATATGGCTCACTTTGACAAATGGGGAATGCGGCGCTTTCCTCTGGGCTCCTGAACTCAAGGGCGAGGTTAGGGAATTCGGCAAAGCAAAGGAAGTGCTAAAGAGGGTGGATGTGAGAAGACCCAGGCGAAATCCAGATATAGGACTGGTCATCCCCGCCCAGAACACTGGGGAGCTCTGCCTGAGATGGGCTTGGTTCATGTTGGAGAAGGGGTTGGATTTCGACTTCCTCACCGAGGCAAGGAAGGATTATAAGGTATGCATAGATATCACCACTCCTCCCTCCTCCGACATATCCCTTCCAGCAGGTCCCTTCCGCCCCTTCCCCGGCTATCAATGTGCCTATCTTCTAAACGAAGGAGAGGAGCAAGCCCTGATCTACCTACGCAACACAGCGGGAGGGATAAAGGATTTTGGAGACGGAAGGAGCTGCTATCTACGCGCTCCCCAACCCGCCGATGCCGGGCTGAACTTAGAGCTAAAAGGACGATTCACTGGCTACATATACGATTTAGAGGAGGGGCGTTGGCTTCCTCCCCGCGAGTTCAAGGACAAGGAGACTTGGCTGCTTGCAAAGCAAACAACCCATGACTTCGTCATCGTCTTGAGGAAGAAGGGTTAAAAGCCCTAAATCCCCTTGACTCCTCCCTCTTGCCTTCACAGTATCTTTTGCGAATACAAAGCGTTTTAGAAGGAGGAATGTGCAATATGAGATTGGGCGGTCCCATTTTCGGAGAGCACAAGACGCCCGAGGAATGGGTTGCCTTGGTCAAGAAGGCGGGCTATAGCGCTGCTTATTGCCCTGTCGATGCCTTCGTCGATGAGGAAACGATCCGCGCCTATGCGGAAGCCGCCAGGAGGGCGGATATCGTGATAGCGGAGGTTGGTGCCTGGAGCAATCCCCTTATCCCTGATGAAGAGGAAAGGAAGAAGGCACTGGAATTGTGCAAAAGGCAACTCGACCTCGCCGATCGCATCGGGGCATGTTGCTGCGTGAATATCGCGGGTTCGAGGGGAAGGAAGTGGGATGGTCCCTCCCCCTTGGACCTCACGGAGGAAACCTTCCAGATGATCGTCTATACGGTGCGAGAGATAATAGACGATGTCAAACCCACCCGTACCTTCTACACCTTGGAGACCATGCCCTGGATGTTCCCCGATTCTCCTGATAACTACCTCAGGCTCATCAAAGCGATAGATAGGGAAAGATTTGCAGTTCACTTCGACATCGTAAACCTCATCAGTAGCCCCCAGCGCTACTTCCATAACAGCGCTTTCATCAAGGAATGCGTTGAAAAGTTGGGATCTTATATAAAGAGTTGCCATGTGAAGGATGTGATATTGCGAGAGAACTTCCTCGTTCACCTGGACGAAGTACGCCCCGGCTTGGGAGGTCTAGATTATTCCACCCTCCTCAAAGAACTGGACAGGTTATCTCCTGACCTTCCCATCATGCTGGAACATTTGCCGAGCGAGGAAGAGTATAGGTTAGCGAGGGATTACATCCTGAGCGTGGCCCAAAAGAACGGAATCCAGTTTAAATAGAAGGAGGGAAGATCTATGCCTAATCTATTTCTAATCCTTTCCCTTTTAATAATTGCTTTTCTATGCAATGCCTTTTCCTCGGGTACGGAAATCTTCCCCCTTCCCAAGGATCTCCTGCCCGATGTCCCGCTCCATTTCACCCGTTTCTACTTCAAGGGGCAGGAAGAGAACGCTCAGTGGCTGAATCGCTACCTCTGGTATCATTTTTCCACCCGGCTGGGCAACAATCCCTGTCTCTTCAACAAGGAATACCTCACCCTCGCAGACATGTGGCTCGCTGATGCGATCGACAAGCGAAGGCGAAAAACGATCCAGGAAGTGCATAGAGAGGATATCAACGCTATAAGGATGGATGAGGAAGGCTACGTGTATAGCCACCAACATTTCTCCTCTGCCCACGATTATGGCTGGCCCTTCCCCGTTTGGGGGCAAGTGTTTCCCCTGGTGGATAAACCCGATGGCTATACGGCGGGTTGGCAGTTTCAGGAGAAAAACCCCTACGGCTTTCATTGGGGCTGGGATTACATCAAAGCCATAGGGGACCCCAAGTGGTATGGGAGGACCGCCATAGAGTCTTGGGAATTGGTCAACTTGAGGTCGGAGGGGATCATCGATAATAAATGGCACCTCGTGGCCACGGGACCCAATCCCGCCATCATCACCCCCAAAGGGGTGGTCATAGATGCCTCTTGTGCCCCCTTCCTGCAACTGCGCTGGAAGCACACCCCCCGCAAGACCAATAACCTTCCCTATGTGGAATGGATGAGGGAGGAGGACGAGGATTTCGGGGAGGATAGGAGGGTTTATATACAGGTAGAGGATCCCCACTGGGCAGGCATAACCGGCGTGAATCATAGTATAATCCCCATGTATCACCATCCCAAATGGAAGGGAAAGATCAAGAGGATAAAGATAGCGCTTGCTCCCGGAGAATCGGAGGGCGAATTCGACATAGAGTCCTTCTTCACCGTCTTCGATACCCGTCACACCACCAACAATCCCCTCTTCATATTTGCCTGCTGGAATTACTTCCGCTGGACGGGCGACATAGAATTCCTGAGGGCGAACATTAACCGAATGCGCCTCGCCCTGCGTTATATGCAGACGGAATTGGGAGGGTTGAAATACAATTTCATCCGGAACCCCTGGGTAGGACATACAGGGCGAGCAGGTTGGGTGCGCACCTCCGATGGCAAGAAGGTCTGGCGAGTGGGCGAGGGCATAGGGAGCAATTATTGGGATATACTCCCCTTTGGATGGGATGATTTCTATGCCACCGCGGAATATCACGGAGCCCTCCTGACGATGGCTGAGGTGGAGGAAGCAATCAGGGCACATCCAGAATGGGACATCCCACAGGGAGGATTATCCTTCGATCCCGTTGAACTGCGGAAGCACGCCGAAAAGGTGAGGGAAGTGGCAAATAAGAAGTTCTGGGACGAGAAGAAGGGGAGGTTCGTCGCTTGCATAGACATAGACGGAGTCCCCCACGATTACGGTTACACCTTCCTCAACCTCAACGCGATATGGTATGGCATAGCCTCGGAGGAACACGCCAGGGCGATCATGGATTGGCTGGAGGGAAAGAGAATAATAGAGGAGGATACCTCCACGGGCAAGGACATTTACAGATGGCGCTTCGGACCACGCGCCTCCACAAAACGCAATGTGGATTGGTATGTCTTCCCCTGGTGGGCTCCTGAATCCCTCCCCTTCGGATATCAAGTGCAGGATGGGGGAGCAGTTCTCGGCTTCACCTTCTATGACCTCTGGGCGAGGTTGAAGATCCTGGGAGCGGATAACGCCTGGCAGAGGCTCTGCGAGATCCTGGACTGGGAGCGCGAGGTATGGGCGGAGGGAGGCTACAGGGAATACTATAAGGATGGCAAGCGGGGAACCACCCTGCAGGGAGGAGGAACACCGGGAGGCATCGGTATAGATTACGAATTCTTCGAGAGCAGTCTCCTTCCCTCCATCGTCACCTACGGCTTCCTGGGGCTCGATCCCAAAGGCGATGGGCTTCATATAAAGCCCAATCTCCCCACCGCTTGCCCCGAGATGGGCATAAGCAACCTGCTATATCACAAGGTGAAGATGGACATCAAGGCGAGCGATAAATTGCTAACGCTCCACCTAAAAGAAAAACCCCAAGAGCCCCTTCGGGTAATCCTGGAGGGCACTTGGCAGATGGAACGGGGCAAAGAAAAGGGCTCTTCCTTCCTCCTTAGGGAGCCGGGCATCTACAGGTTCATCAAGGTGGAGAACCAAAAGGACAAATGAGTGATACCCCTCTCTCCCTAAGTAGCGCCCTTCGGAGGTAGTATGCCCGAAGTTCTCGCTGACCCTCCTCCAAAAATCTTGACCGATTTTCGCCTTCCGCCTTATATTATGTTTAAAACAGTTTAACGGCACTAAAGATGACTTCTCGTCAAAGGGTAAAGTTAGTCCTGGATGGGAAACTGCCCGATCGCGTCCCCTTCAACTTTTGGATGGACAGGGACAGGATGGCGGAATTGGATGCTAAATGGGGAGCGGATTTCCGCCTCACCCATTACGACGCCGATGTCATCGAAGCTTTCCCCCTAATCAATTGGTATCCCGGGTTATCCCCCAAGGTTTACTTCGACGGGAAGACGAGTTGGCAATTGGAGCCCATGATAGATTCCATCCAAAAAGCCCTTGACCTTCCCCTGCCCGATCCCACCAATCCCGCGATCTACGCCGATATCCTTGATAAGAGGTCCCGCTATCCCCATAAGTCCATCTTCGTGCTCCTGGGAGCAGGGTTAGCCCTCCTCGAACCGCTTCGCCTCCCCCAGAACCTCTTCCTTGATATCTACGATTCCCCCTTCACCGTTCACAAAATCCTCAAGCGCTACCAACCGGTCCTCCTGGAGCTCGCTCGTCGGATTTGTCAACTGGATATAGATGTCCTCTACATCGCCCACGATGTGTGTGGTAGAAACGGTCCCCTTCTTTCCCCCAAACATTTGAGGGAGTTCCATTTCGATTACATAAAGGAATTAGTGGATATCGCCCATGGGATGGGAAGGAAGGTGTTATATCACACCGATGGGCGAGTCATGGAGATACTGAACATCTTTGTAGAATACGGGTTCGATGGCATCAACCCCTTGGAATACCGCTACAACGATCTCCCCGAGTTTAGGGAGAAGGTGGGGGAAAGGCTGGTGGTTTACGGGGGATTGGACAACTCCAACATCATCCCCAATGGCACTGTGGAGGATGTGAAAAGGCATGTATACGAAGTATTCCATATCTTGGGAGCAAAGGGACTCCTCATCTTCTCCACCCACGACATCCCCGGCTACTGCCCCCTGGAGAATTTGGATGCCATGGTAGAGGCAATAAAATCCTGCCGATACAACCAATGAAGGGAGGAATTAAAATGCCCTTGTTAATCCTGTTCGCCTTCATTTCCCTACTGAGCGCCAATCAAGACCTACAGGGTTTTAAGCCCCTCTTCCATACCCTCGATGTGGGATATCAAGCGGACTACCTCCATCCCCTTCAATATTTCGGCTATGCGGGTCAATTCGACGAGGAGGACCTGAAGGAGATAATCGCCGATAACGCTAACTTCGCCTCGACGGACTTCGGCTGGTTAGGCGGTTTCCTCGTCCCCGATGAGAAGGCTCCGGGAGGGGTGAGGATAGACAGGGATAATCCCCGCTTCGATATCTTTCGAAAATACCTGGAGAATTGCGCCCGCCTGGGTTTAAAGAGCGAGGTAGGGATCATCACCTGCACCAACTTTCACGAATACCCCGACTGGTTCAACCAACGCTATCCCGATATATTCGCCAGAGATTCCGCGGGCAACACCGAGCCCCTGCTCTACGAGATAGATATCCCTCCAGAAAGGAAAAAAGCCTGGACGAACATAGAGCATCCCATCCTCAACCTTCTGCGAGGGGAGTTCGCCCAAGCGGTTATAAACGCATATAAAGAACAACCCAGCGTTATCCTCTGGGGTATGGACGGCGAGACCCTCTACCCTCCTGTGCCGGCGGAAAGGGGCTTTGATCAGTCCCTCTGGGCATTAAGGCACTTCCGCCAGTATCTGGCATTGAAATATAAGAACATCGGGAGTTTGAACAAAGTCTGGGGGACGAACTACCGCAGTTTCCAGGAGGTTTATCCCCCCAAGGACCTATCCCAACGAAGCCTTCCCCTCCTCGATTGGCATTCCTTCCGCATCCATGCCATAACCGAATACCTTCAAAACCTCTTCATTCGATATAAATCCACCGATCCCCACCGACCCACCTTCGCCTGGCTCCACGATATGAGCCTTAGATGGGACGAATTGAAAAGGGCAGGGTGTGCCCCCTTCGAATATGCCCTCGTAGGGGATGGGCTGATCGCCAACCCCATCGTTCGCCCTCCCAACGAGGAATACAATACCAAGTATTTCGAGATGATGACCTCCTTCGGTAAGCCGGTCGCCAGCCCCCAACTCGCTTACTATCCCCGTCCTTGGCCGGGTTACATGATTCGCAGGCAGGTCTACGAATGCCTCGGCTTAGGCGTATGGCTGGTGGGTTTGATCACCTGGACCTGGCCGGAGGGGTACCTTATCAATTGGGGCATCAAGGGGACAGAAGGGCAAAGCGAGGTGAGGAAGGTATTCGGAGAATTGAGGCAATTAGCTCCTTACTTGGACTTCATGTGGCCGGTGAGCCCCGCCATCCGCGTCTTCGTATCCCAGCCAGTGTGGATATTGGATGGCTGGAAGAAGTCCTGGGATGCCTTACATTTGGATTTACTGAGGAGGCAACTCCCCAAGAGATATATCGTGGAGTGGC
>CAYVMD010000026.1:0-29323 GCA_964452465.1 uncultured bacterium
ATTGGAGGAGGCAATAACCCTTATCTGTAAACACCACAACCTCGTCATCAGAAAGGAGAAGGATGGCTATCTCATCGGCACCCATGAAGATATGGAGAAGATCTATCCTCCCGAGATCGTAACCCTTATTTTCCCCTTGGAGAATGCTAAGCCCTCAGATGTGGAATCCGTCCTTAAGGGGCTTTTCTCCAAGGCGAATATAACCGTGGTGGGTAATAGCATCCTCGCTACTTTGCCTAAGGAGGATGCGGAAAGGTTCGGGAAGGTCGTCGCTGAATTGGATACAGCCCAAGCCCCACCTCCCACGGTAGAGGAAAAAACCGAGGTGGTAACCCTGAACTATCTGGATGCGGACGACGCCATAGAACTACTCAAGACCTTATACCCCGATGTCAAATCAGCGAAGAGCCCCAGCCAAGCCTTTGTTGCTTTCGGGGCGTTGGGCGCGATGGCGGGAATAGCAGGCTATGGCGCAGGAGGCATTGGAGGGGCAGGAGGCATTGGGGGGATAGGAGGCATTGGGGGGATAGGAGGCGTTGGGGGTGTAGGATATGGAGCAGGAATTGGCATGGGCTTCTCCCCCGCTATGGCTCAGCAGAAGCCCAGCAAATTGGTCCTCAGGGGACCGGAAAAGAGCCTCCAAGAGGCGAAGAAAATCCTCCAGAACCTGGATATCCCCCCCAAGCAGATACACATCCAGGCGAGGGTGACCGATGTGAGCGAGGACGCACTGCGCCAAATAGGCGTCCAATGGGGCTTCCCCGTCTCCCAAACCTATACCGAATCAAAGGGGGAAGGACTAAAAGTAGGGCGCATAGATAGGAGCGCCTTGGAGATAGCTTCTACCTTAGATGCGATAATTCAAAAGGGACAAGGGGTACAGCTGGCTAATCCCAGTTTGGCGCTTTTGGATGAAAGAGGGGCTAATATCCTCGTAGGGGAAAGGATAATGTTTACAGCGAGGACGGGCATCACCCCTCTTGGCATGCCTATCTACGAGATACGGGAGGAGAGGGTGGGTATCATCTTGACCATAAACGCCAAGGTTGCCGAGGATAACTCCATCACATTATATGTGAGACCGGAGGTGAGTTATATCGTATCCATGGCAGGGCCGGAAGGGCTTCCCCGCATCGCCAGCCGGCAGGCGGAGACCGTTCTCCGCCTCAAGGATGGAGAGAGCATCGTTTTGGGGGGACTTTTGGAGGAAAAGGATATAGAGCAGATGAGGAAGGTCCCCCTCCTCGCGGATCTGCCCTTCTTCGGCAACCTCTTCAGATGGAGGAGCACCCAGAAGTCCCGAAGCGAGATCTTGATATTCCTAACCGCCTCTGTGTTGAAATGATGGACGCGCAGGGAGGAATGTAATGCCAAGGAAAAGCTTCGAGGAACTCCTACTGGAGGAAGGCGTCTTAGACGAGGAGAAATTGGAAGAGATAAAGAAGGAATATACCAAGTTGGACAGGATTATCTCCTTCCCCGATTTCCTCGTCAACTCCGGCTATATAACTCCCAAGCAAAGAGCTAAACTATTGGGGAAACAATGGGACATCCCCTTCATCGATCTCTACGAGTCTCCTCCCTCCCCAGAGGTGGTTCAACTCTTTCCCAAGGACCTCGCTCTAAGGCTATCCGTTCTGCCCGTAAAACTGGACGAGGATGGACATCTTTTCGTGGCCATGAAAAATCCCCTGGACATCTTCGCCATAGATCAGATAAGGCTAACCACAGGCTACGAGGTTGAGCCCCTCATCGCGGCGGGAGAGGAAATAGAGCAATTTCTGCGGGAATATTATCCTTCCACCTTTCCTTTAGAGGAAACGATGGAGAAAGCCCTGCAGATGGCGCGATCCGCGGATACAGGAACCACAATAGAGGTCGAGGAAATAGATGCAGAGCGCCTTCGGGAACTGGCGGAGGAAGCGCCAGTGGTTGGACTTGCCAACAGCATAATAACCCAGGCGATAGCCGAACGCGCCAGTGATATCCACATAGAGCCCCAAAAGGAGGATCTCAGAGTGAGATATAGGATAGATGGGGTGCTCCACGAGGCTATGCGTTTCCCCAAGGGCATCCAAGCATCCCTGGTTTCTCGATTCAAGATAATGGCGGGGATGGACATCGCCGAGAAAAGGCTCCCCCAGGATGGGAGGTTTTCCCTCATAATTGAGGGGAGACCTTTCGACTTCCGCGTCTCCTCCTACCCCTCCGTCTTTGGCGAGAAGATAGTTATGCGCATTTTGGATAAAAGGAGCATCCTGAGGAGTTTGGAATCCCTGGGGATGCTTCCCCACACCCTGGAGAGATTCGAAAAAACGATCCACCAACCTTGGGGGATAATCCTGGTGACCGGTCCTACCGGCTCGGGAAAATCTACCACTTTGTATTCCGTCCTCAATCGCCTCAACACCGGCGAGCAAAACATCGTTACCCTGGAGGATCCCGTGGAGTATGAGTTACCGGGTATTATCCAGGCCCAGGTTAATTACAAGGCGGGCTTCACCTTCGCTGAGGGACTTCGCTCCATCCTCCGCCAGGACCCGGACATCATCATGGTGGGGGAGATCAGGGACAAGGAGACCGCCCTTCTCGCTACCGAAGCTGCCTTAACTGGGCATCTCGTCCTCTCCACCCTTCATACTAACGATGCTCCCAGCGCGGTCACAAGGTTGGTGGATATGGGGATAGAACCCTTCCTGATCGCCTCCAGCCTTATCGGCGCTTTGGCTCAAAGGTTGGTGCGAGTGATTTGTCCCCACTGCAGGGAAGCCTATAAGCCTCCCTCTGAGGCATTGAGGAGCCTGGAGCTGGAGATAGAGACGCAAGGGGAGGTCGTCTTTTATAGGGGAAGAGGATGTGAAAGATGCAGAGGCACCGGCTATATCGGACGCACAGGCGTTTTTGAATTTATGGTCGTTGATAACGAGATAAGGGAATTAATCCTCAAGAATGCTCCCGCCCATATGATACGAAGCGCCGCTACCAAGGCGGGTATGAAAAGCTTGAAGGAGGATGCCTTCGAAAAGGTCCTCCTTGGCATCACTACTTGGGAGGAGGTGTTGAGGGTTGTCTATATCTCCTGAGGAAGGGGACCTTTCTGCCCTTGGTATATATGACCTCTTAAGGATAACCTTGGAGAGGGGAGCTTCCGACCTCCACCTCACAGCGGGACTTCCTCCCGTCCTAAGGATCGACGGTGTTCTGACCCCGTTGGATTTACCTCCCTTAACCCCTACGGATACTCAGCGTCTCATCTATGAAATCCTGACCGAGGAGCAGATAAGCGAGTTCGAGATGAGGCGCGAATTGGATTGCTCCTATGGGGTTAGGGGCTTGGGAAGGTTTAGGGTGAATGTCTATAGACAAAGAGGTTCTATAGGTGGTGCCTTTCGGCTCATCCCCGACCGCATCCCCTCATTCGAGGAACTTCGCCTTCCCCCCGTCACTCGTTCCGTAGCGGAGAAGACATCGGGATTAGTTTTGGTGACGGGACCCACGGGCTCGGGCAAATCCACCACTTTGGCTTCCATCGTGGATTACATCAATGAGACGAGAAGTTGCCATATAATAACCATAGAAAACCCCATAGAATACCTCCATAGGCACAAGAAAGCCATGGTAAACCAAAGAGAGGTGGGCTCGGATACCCTCTCCTTCGCCAATGCTTTAAGGTCTGCCCTCAGAGAGGATCCCGATGTCATCCTCGTTGGGGAAATGAGGGATTTGGAAACTATCTCCACTGCCCTAACCGCAGCAGAAACAGGGCACCTCGTCCTTGCAACCCTCCACACCAGAAACGCCCCCCAAACGATAGATCGCATAATAGATATTTTCCCTCCCCACCAGCAGGAGCAGGTTAGATCTCAATTGGCAGATACCATCGAGGTGGTCTTCTCCCAGCGCCTCCTACCTAAAGTAGGAGGAGGAAGGATAGTGGCGGTGGAGGTGATGTTGGCTACCTCCGCCATTAGAAACCTGATCAGGGAGGGCAAGACCTATCAGATATACGGCGTTATGGAGATGAGCCTCGCTCAAGGAATGAAGACCTTGGACAGGGCTCTTGTGGAATTATATACCCAAGGCCATATAACATTGGAATCTGCTCGTGCCCATGCTATAGACCCTGTGTCCTTCGATGGGCTCCTGAGGCATCGTTAAGGAAGGAGTGGATTCATATAATGCCTATTTTTTCTTACGAAGCGGTGGATAATCAAGGAAACCTCTTGAGGGGAAGAATGAATGCTCCCTCCGAAAGGGAAGTCATGGAAAGGTTGGCCTCCCAGCAACAAAGGGTAATACTCATCCAAAGGGAGGAATTGAAATTAAGGCCGAGGAAGGAGTTTTTGCGCCTCAAGAAAGTTCGCTTAAGTGATTTGCTCACCTTCACTCGCCAATTATCTACCCTCGTGCGAGCGGGAGTGCCCATCCTAAGAAGCCTTGACTCCCTCATCGCTCAAACTACGAATCCTTATCTGAGACAAATAATAGAGGAAATAAGAAGGGATGTGACAGGAGGAATTAGCTTGGCGGATGCCCTATCAAAGCATCCCCGCGTTTTCTCCCCCTTATACATAAGCATGGTGAGGGTAGCTGAAGCAGCAGGGAACATGGGGGAGGTCCTAAGCAAAATAGCGGAGTTCTTGGAACATGAAGCAACCATAAAGGGACGTATAAAATCTGCCCTGTGGTACCCTGCCATGGTCCTCTCGTTGGCGATAGTTGTCCTTATTATCCTTTTCTTCGTCGTCCTACCCACATTCAAGGGGATATTCTCAGAGATGGGAGAGCAACTCCCTCTCGTCACCAGGTTGGCTATGGGCTTCACCGATTGGCTCCTCCATTGGTGGTTTATCATCCCCTTAGGGCTTTTCGGCGTCCTTCTTTTCCTTTATGTCTACCGGCGGCTTCCCCAAGGGCGGTATCAACTCGACCTTTTAAAATTGAAGGTCCCTCTCCTCGGACCCCTGGCCTCCAAAATGGCCATCTCCCGCTTCGCTCGCACCCTATCCACCCTCCTATCAGCGGGGGTTCCCCTCCTCCGTTCCTTGGATATCGTGAAGGATGTGGTTGGTAACGCGGTATATGCAAGCGTTATTACTATCACGAGAGAACAAGTGAGGGATGGATCAAAGTTATCCGCTCCCCTGGCAAGTTCCAGCATCTTACCTCCCCTCGTCATCCAAATGATAGATACGGGGGAGGAAACGGGAAACCTACCAGAAATGACAGAAGAGGTAGCCCGTTTCTACGACGAGGAGGTTGATAGATCTATAAAGGCTCTCCTCTCCCTATTGGAGCCCCTCCTTATCATCTTCTTAGCGGGCATTGTGGGCTTCGTAGCTTTCTCCATATATCTCCCCCTCTTCAAGATGGTTACCGTTATCCACTGAGATGTCCCAATGCATCACCAGGGGTTCCTCTCTGGTGTGGCTTTCGTTATTGCCCCTCTTTTTCGGACATTTTCCCCTTGCCGGGGAGCCGCTATCCCAAACCCTCTATAAAGCAAGGAAGTTTACTCTCCTGCTCCGCAATACCAAGGTTATGCCATCTGTATTCCGGGGCAAATACCTTAAGCCAGAATATGAGACCCTCTATAAGGATTTCTTCCGGATAGACCCCCAAACCCACCTTCTAATCAAGAACGGCAAACCATACCGCCTCTTATTCACCATCTACGATCAACCCCCTCCCTCAGCAAAGCCTGATGAAACCGCCATCGTTCATGGCACTCCCCTTTCTCCTCTCCAGTTCGATTACGACATGCTGGAGGAGGATCTCCGGAGGATGAAGGAGGCGGGCATAAACCTTTACCTCCGCTTCTTCAACTGGTCGGAGCTTTTTAATCCGGATGGAAGTTGGAAGCGGTGCACCAAGCAACCCAAGGGCAGTAATCTGCCTCGCTCCCACTATAATTACGAGGTATACGATTATTTCTTCGATCGCATTGAAGCACATGGTTTATATGTATTTATCGAGCCTTCCTTTTATTGGGGATTGAATGAGGAAGTAATACCCAGAGAGCATTGGGGTAAGATCCTCATCTACGATGACTTATGGAACGCCTGCCTCTCCGCTTATAGGAAACTCCTGGAAAGATACAAGGATAGGAAGGTCATTGTAGGGGTAATCGTGGGAGAGGAGGACATAGCCTTTGACCTTTGCCTCGACGATCCCGCCCTTCAGCGAAGATTCCAGGGTTTTCTCAAGGGCAAATACAGGAATATAGAAGCACTGAAGAGGAACTGGAGATGGGGATACGATTTCTCATCCCTTGATATAAGCGGTTGGCGGAAGGTCATGGTGAAGGGAGAGGAATTCTATTATCCCTTTTATCCTTTTAAGGAAGGGGTCTTCGATAACCTACGGTCTTTCCGGGAGGTCCCCATGCCAAGTTGGGAATATCTAAGGAAAACCTCCCCACCCTACGAGAGGGTAGAGGGAGATGACTACCGCACCTACCAGGAAAACATTCCCTATGATCCCATCTGGATAGACTTCAACCTTATGAGGCAGGAGCTAATAATAAGAAGGGTAAATCAATTGGCGGATGAATTGAGGAAGGTGCTGCCCAATCACATCCTCCATTATTCCAATCCCTTTGACTTCAATCCTTCCTGGCATCTCTTCAATGTGTTCGATAGGGCAAGATTGAAGTTCGATGTCATTGGGGTAGGACAACACGATTCCGGCTACGAGGTGGAGGAGCTTCCCCACTGGGCAAGGTGTCGGGAATACATCCAGAATGTGGCTTCCTATGGACCATATCTCTTCGCCTCCAATGCTCATCCCAAAGCCTTCGCCTGCGGAGAGGGAGAGGGAGGAAGGACGAGGGAAGGGGTGAGAAAATACTATGCTCAATGGATGGCGGATCTCATAGGAGGCGGTGGTGCCTATGTACTCTCCTACCATTGGAATCACATCTCGGGCAGATGGAGGAGAGGGGAATACGATGAAGAGACGCTCGCCCATTTTAGGCATTTTACCCAAAGCCTGCTCAACGCTCAGTTCACCTATAAAAAGGGCAAGGTGCTCATCCTCCGCAATACCAACGGCATTTTCTCCATGTGCAATGGATACGATGTGGGAGGGACGAGGTACCTGAGCAATATCTTGTATCAATTGCATGTCCCCTTCGACATCCTGCCCGATAACGATATAAGCCTCGGCCCAGAAAGACATAAAGTTGATATATCCCAATATAAATTCGTTTTCGTTCCTTCCCTCCTTCCCCTGTTCTCGGAGAAAACCTGGAATACACTTCTAAAATGGCTGGAATCTTCCCCTGGGAAAGGGTTATGCCTCGGTTATTTTGAACTTTTGAGCCCTTACTTTACCCCCCTGAAAAGGGAAGAATTGCCCAGGGCGTTTGCAAGGATTATCGGTGCTTTGGATTTGGAGTGGACGACCGTGGAAGGCAACTTGAATCTGAAGTGGGGAGAAGGCATCGCAGGGCGGTCTAAACCTCACGGGGATTTGCGGATATCTTTCCCCCAGGGAGCAAAGGTATTCTTCTTGGGGGGAGGGGACATAAAGCCCTTGCTCCTTTTAAATGGAAAGATCATCGCTGGGGTAAGGTGGATAAAGAACAATCCTGTGTTCATTTGCGGTTTCAACCTGGGAATGGCTTACCAGCCAACCTGGGGGATGGAGAAGGAACAGGAGCCTTACGATGCCTTGAATCCCTTGTATGAAACGATGCTTGAGAGCGTGGGCATTCCCATCCCAAAGGGCATACCGAGCAATGTAGGGTTTTATGTTTCGGATAATGGAAAAACCCTGATAGTGAAGGAAAGGTTTGGCAGAAGAACCTCTTTCGAATGGAAGGGTTTAAGAATAGAAATTGGTCCCTATGAAACCCTAATCAAGAAACTAAACTAAGGCCAAGATTTATATTTTCGTTGACTTGGAATGGAGAAGGAGGTAACACTATTCCGAGATGCCTTTCTCAAGACGCGCGATATATGCTTGCCTACTTGTATTCCTGAGCCTCTCTGCCCTTCCCGCGTCTAAATATGCTATCGTTGAGGGCCACAAAGCCTCCCCGCTGGAGCGCTTCGCCTCCTTGGAATTGAAGAGATATCTCTACCTCCTCAGTGGGGAACACGTCCCCATCATCAAGGATAACAACCTCGTAAAGCGATATGAGAATCTCTTTATCCTCGGCACCCCCCAAAGCAATAGCCTTCTAAAGAAAATCGCCCTCCCTGCCTTATCCCAGGAGGGCTTCCTGATAAAAACCCTCAACGACAAGAACGCCACAAACCTCTTCCTCGTTGGGAAAACCCCCATCGGGGTCCTCTATGCGGTCTACACCCTCCTCGAGGAGTTGGGCGTCCTCTTCACCTTCGCCGGCGACTTCCTCCCGCCCCAAAAGCCCTTCGTCATTCCCAACCTCAACAAAACCTACAACCCCGTCTTCTCCATCCGTGGCACCCTCCCTTGGTTCAACTTCTTCGATAGCCCCACCGCCTGGAACCTCGAGGATTACAAATCCTACATAGATCAGTTATCCAAGCAAAAACTGAATTTCCTCGGCTTTCATTCCTACGACTTCGAGCCTTTCTGCGCCTATTATTGGGAGGGGAAACTCGTGGCAGGCGAGCCCCTTGCCAATACCAGTAGGCCCAATTGGGGAACCCATCCCATGCGCACCTCCGAATTCGGCTTCGGCACTGATGCCTATTTCGCTGAGGAGTTCTTTGGAGCGGAAGCCTCCTTCTACCGAACGAGGGAAGAGGGGATATTGAAAGCCCAAGCCCTGTTGCGAGAAGCCTTCAACTACGCCAAATCCAAGGGGATAAAAGTTTGCCTTGGCTTCGAGGTCTCCGGCGATCCCACCGACCCAGTAGAACAGAAAAAATTGGAGGCGAGGCTCAGACATCTTATCCAAACCTATCCCATGCTCGATTATATCTGGATATGGGAACCCGAGGGCTGGGCGGTGAACGGCTATACACCTCCTTCCCCTCGTTCCTCCCTGGGTTCCTACTATAGGCGTTGGGAGAGGATCTTCTCCTATCTGAGCGAACCCAAAAGGATAACGGAAGCGGTTAGGATGACCCTCTATGCCCTTCAGGCGCACCGCATATTAAGGAGCATCGCTCCCTCAGTGAAGCTTATAGTGAGCGGTTGGGGCGGGGATCGCTGGCTTCGCTTCAGCGACTTCTACCTGGGAATGGATAAAATCCTCCCCCAGGACATCGTCTTTTCTGCCCTCGATAACATCAACCCCACCGATGATGTTGCCTCCGTCTACGGACAATTGTCGCCCCAAAGGGTGAAAGTTCCCATCCCTTGGTGGGAATTCGATGGCGACCAGTGGTTTCCCCAACCCTGGAACCCGAGGTATGAGAACCTTTGTAAAGATGCCCTGAAGAAAGGATGCCAGGGATTGCTTGCCATCCACTGGCGGACGCGGGGCATAGAGGAGACCGCCTCCTTCTTCAGCCGGTTCCCTTGGCACCCCACCCTTTCCTTCGAGGAGTTCTACGCTTACTATGCGGAACGCCTTTTCGGGGGAAAAGAAAAGAATGGGAGGGAAATCGCTTCCCTATTGATGGAACTTCAGAAACTCGGCTATAGATGGATTGGAGGAGGAGGGCAACCGGAATGCGGGACCTTCTCTTGGAGCCCCGGGGAGCAGGATAAGGTAGAGAGATTGGAAAAATTGAGGGAGGAGATGCTCAAGGTAAGGGAGAATTTGCCCACTTGGGCAAAGGAGCGCCTCCAATATTATATCAATATAGCGGATTGGGCTCTCCTCTATCATCGCTCCGCTACCGCCATGCTCCAGGTGGAGAACCTCCTTCGAGAGATGAGATTTGCAAAAGCGAGTGGGGATGGGGAGAAGGCGAGGTCTTTAGCTAGGCGGGCTCTCTCCCTCCTTCCCTTGGAGCCCCTCGGTCAAGCTCTCAGGAAGTATGCGAGCAATATGGGAAGCAGGGGGGAATGGGGTGTGCTTGCCACCATCAATACTAAAGCCTTCTGGGACCTGCGGGAGAAAGTGAGAGAGATCCAAGAGGTGCTGGGAGAGAGCGTCTCCCTTCCTGTTCCCTCTCCTCCTCAATTTGAGTGCCTCATGCCCCTTTTCCCCTCCACCCTTGCCCCCGGTGAGCCTTTACCCGTCTCCCTCGTGGCACAGGGGGAAAGTAATGTGGAGGAGGTCAAAGTCTTCTATAAAGGGTTGGCGGAGAAGGGCTGGCAAAGCATATCCTTGAAAAAAGCGCGAGGAAATGTCTTCAAGGGGGCGCTTCTTACTCCCAAGGAAGAAGGGACCCTTCTCTGGTTCATCGAAATAAAGGACGGACAAGGAAGGGGATATACCTATCCCACTCACCAACCTCAGCGTCTCTTCTCCGCTACCATCTGGCGAAGAAGGGTCGTAGAAACGAGTAAACCATCCACCCCCTTAAAGGGAAGGAAAGAAAAACACCCGCCGGAAGCCCCCTCCTTCCTCCGGGCGGAATTGGGTACCTATGCGGTTCGCCTCCATTGGAGGGAGGGGGAGGACACCGCCGTCCTGCGATACAAGATCTATCGCTTCGACGACGAGGGAGAGAAATTCCTCGGAGAGGTCATGGATACCTATTATGAGGATCTATCGGTTCAAGGGGACAGGACCTATCGCTATCGAGTGATAGGGGTGGATGCGGAGGGTAGGAGCGGTTCAAAATTCGCCGAGGTCGTCGTTAAAACCCCTTCCTTCCCCCCTCCACCGCCTCCTCTTGATGTAAGGGCGGAGGGCATCCCCGGCGGGGTTATGCTCACCTGGTCTCCAGTAGGCTCGAGGACGGATATCATCGGCTATAGGGTGGAAAGACGAAGGGAAGGGGAGGATTTCCATACCTCCGAAGGTGGAGACCTCGTCCCCGCCGATAGTCTCTCCCCCCATATCTTCGTCGATAGGACGCCAGCGGGGAAGGTTGTTTTCTACAGGGTGCGGGCGATTTCCCCCACTGGACAACCCGGAGAACCTTCCTCCATCGTATCCGCCCAGCCTTTAGCAGTCCCCATCCAACCATTCCTCACCCTTTCCTTCAATGGCAACCCCTCGCCCCTGCCAGAAGGCGAGGTCTTCTCCCCTTCTCCCCTCCAATTTTCCCCCTTGGGTATAGGCGGTTCCCTTTTCCTATCGGCAGGAAGCTGGGTTGGCTATCGATTAAAGAAATTCTACCCCTCGGTGGGATTGACCATAGAATTGTGGATGAGGGCGGAATCGCTGGAGGGGATGCCTATCCTCGTAAGCCAGGGGATTTGGCGCCAGGAGGGTTATTTCCTCCAGATCCTGGGTGGGCAGATAAGGTTCAGCATCGCGGGAGTGGGGGATCTCGATTCCAATTTCCGCCCCCAAATCGGAAGATGGTACTACCTCGTCGCAACCTACGATGGAAGGAGGATGCGACTCTTCGTAAATGGCCAGGTTGTGGCGGAACAGGAGGGAAGGGGCCCTCTACGCCCCAGCCAGGGATTGGTCTTCATCGGCAGGTACCAGTTGGAGGACCCTGTCTACCTCTTCCATGGCTACATCGATGAAGTGCGCCTTTATCCCTTCGCCCTGGAGGAAGAGGAAATAAAGGAACACTACCATAAGGAAAGGTGCCTTTTGAAGGAATGAGGACGATTCTCCTTCCCCTGCTTTTCATCCTCTTTTTCCTCCTGTCCTTCAACATCGTCCCCGGCGTGGATACCTACTGGCAATTGAAGACCGGCGAGGTTATCGTGAAGGAGGGGCTCCCCTTTTACGATGTATTTTCCTACACCGCCCAAGGAGAAAGGTGGGTCGTTCATGAGTGGTTGTCCAATGCCCTTTTCTATCTCATCTACACCGTTAACCCCAACCTTCTTTTGATATTCAAGGGCTTGATCATCGCCCTCGCCTTCTTCCTCCTTACCCTGGTGGTTTTGGAGGAGGTTGCCCTCGCTCCCGTTTTAGGCGTGATCCTCTCCGCTACCTGCGCCCGTGTCTTCTTCGATGTCCGCCCCCAGATCTTTACCTATTTCTTCCTCGCCCTCCTCCTCCTTTTATTGAAGAAAAACTGGATTCATTACCTTCCCTTCGTCTTTCTCCTTTGGTGCAACCTCCATAGCGGATTCATGCTGGGGCTCCTCGTCTTCTTTCTATATGTGGGGGAAAAGCTCTGGAGGGCGGAAACGCGGGAGGAAGGGAAGAGATGGCTCTTCTTCTTTCTCCTTTCCTTTCTCCTCACTTTCGCCAACCCCAATTCCTATATGCTTCATTACCACTTTATAAGCCTCCTTACTTGGCGGGCGGTCCACGATGTCATCACCGAGTGGCAATCGCCGGACTTCCATCGCCTGAACATAATGCCCTTCGAAATCATGCTCCTTA
Organism: uncultured bacterium; assembly: GCA_964452465.1. GTDB lineage: Bacteria > Armatimonadota > JACIXR01 > JACIXR01 > JACIXR01 > CAYVMD01. The sequence continues at coordinate 12,350 of CAYVMD010000026.1, forward strand.
TTTTGCTGATATCCTTCGTCTTTGCGCCGAGGAGGAAGGCAACCGATATCCTTTTGAGCCTTATTCTCCTCCATTTCGCGCTTCAATCGGTGAGGCACATCCCCCTCTTCGCCATCCTTTGCGCTCCCATAATAGTGGAGAATCTCCGTGAAGTAAGCGAGAAATTGGAGGAGAGGATGGCACAGTTCACCCGCCCTATGGTCCTCTTGTTCCCCTTCATCCTTTGCCTCCCTGAGGCTTATTCCCTCCCTCCTTTCAACTGGATGTTCGAGGTCTTCGTGCAAAATGTCGATCACTTCTTCCCTTTAAGGAACATCGAAAAACTAAAGAAGGAAGAAGGGAACCTCTTCAACGATTATGCTTGGGGAGGGTACATAATCTTCAATTGCTATCCCCAAAAGAAGGTCTTCGTTGATGGAAGGGCGGAGGTTTATAGGAGGAAACATATCCTGAGGGATTACTTCGCTATAATGGGCGCGGATCCAGGCTGGGAGGAGTTGGTTAAGAAATACGACATCTCCCTTTTTCTCATAACCAAAAACTCCACCCTCGCCAAGGTGTTAAGAGAGAAGAAGGATTACCAGTTGATCGCAGAGGATGCTGTTTCCTATCTATTCAAAAGGAGGTAACAAGATGCTCGCCATATTGTGCTCTGGTGGGGACTGCCCAGGGATGAATGCCTGCATAGAATTCGCCTATATGAGGACGAAGGAAAGGAGTAAGGAGTTGATAGGGGTGGTGGGAGGCTTTAACGGGTTGGCTAAAGGAGAGTTCCTCAAGTTAGAGGGGAAGGTGCACGGCATAAGTAGGTGGGGAGGAACCATCCTCAGAACCTCTCGGGGAAGGGAGTTTGTCACTCCTGAGGGAAGCTCCGCGGTTCTGAGGAACATAAGGGATAGGGGGATAGAGGGAGTGATCGTTCTGGGGGGCGATGGTTCCCTGAAGGAGGGCGTTCCCTTCCTTGCCCAATTGGGCGTGCCCACGGTGGGCATCCCTTGCACCATAGATGACGATATTCCCTTTACGACGAGCATCGGCTTCGATACTGCTTGCAATAAAGCCCTGCAACTTTTGGATTCCATCAAGGATACAGCGGATGCCCTCCCCGAGCGGATCTTCGTATTGGAGACATTAGGAGGGAGGACTGGGCACATCGCCCTGAGAACCGCCTATTTAGGAGGAGCGGATTTCGTTTGCATCCCCGAGATTCCCTTTGATGAGGAGGCAATGGCTAAAAGACTAAGGGAAAGGTTCGAGGAAAAGGGCTGGGCTATATGTGTCGTTGCTGAGGGAGTGGGTGGCTATCGGGTGGCGAGGAGGATCGAGGAACTGACCCAAATAAGGGTGCGCCTTACCTCGCTCGGCCATTCCCAAAGGGGAGGTTCGCCCTCCGCCTTTGATAGATTCCTGGCGAGGATGCTATCCGAATCCGCCGTGGATGCCTTACTTCCTTGGGAACCCTCCCCGGAAAGGACTTTAGGCATAATGCTTGCCTGGAGAGAGGGGAGGGTAGAGAGGATACCCATAGAAAAAGTGCAGGGGGAGATCAAAAAGATCGACGAATCCTGCTATTATAGGATAAACGGCATCCTCCCCGAGGGCTCATGAACCATTTCTCCTGAATTTATCCTCCGAAGCCGGTTGCCAAAGGCAAATAAGAGGGAGAAAGAGTCCCCTGGAAGCACGGAAGGAAGGTTCAGGCGCATGACCAATACGCCCCGCTCACTCGCCTTCGGCGACTGAGTGAAGTTCCCTTCCTTTGAAGAGAAGATAGCAACAAGCTGATTAGAGCAGGTCCTCCCTTAGCTCCATCTAACCGGCGCCTTTCACCCAAATATTCATCATGGTTAAGCCTCCTAAGTTTATTTTTCATAAACAGGAGATATCTCTTTGCTTATCCTTTTTATCTCCTTGGAAATCTGCACTATGCTATACATGCCATCACAAGCTACAGCCCTTGCTTTCCATCTAGGGAGCATGTTCTCCCTACAGACCCTTTGAGTTGTCATCCGAACGAGTCTCCCTCATAGGAAGTGGCGTCGCCTTTAAGGATTACAGGGTGGTTGCCCTTTTTGTCAAATGTGAGCAGGGACACACGGCTCAAGGAACCGTGCCCTGCTTGCCCGCCGAAGGCGGGCAAGGAAACGAATCCCTCTTGAATAGAGCGTAAACTTCTTGCGCGAGAGAAAGGAAGTCCTTTCTCCCCTTTGCCCTTCCCCGCTCGGTGAGCATCCAAAAATCGACCCTTTTCCCTACGCCCCCCTCTTTTTCCCTTCGAAGAATTTACTTTTGGAGGAAGCGCAGATCTTGCCTTGAGGAGGAATTTTTCCGATAATATCCTAAACCCAAGCAGGAAAGGAGAATCCTCATGAAGGTTCGAAGGGCGCTTATAAGCGTATATGATAAAACGGGGATCGTAGATTTCGCCAAAGGTTTGCAGGAGTTGGGCGTGGAACTGATATCCACGGAGGGAACCGCCGCCCTCTTGAAACAAGAAGGGATAACAGTAGAGGAGGTATCGGAGATCACCGGCTTCCCTCCCCTCCTCTTTGGTAGGGTGAAGACCCTTCATCCCTTTATCTTCGCCCCCATCCTTGCCAAACGTGACGAGGATAGTTTGAAGGAGCTCGAGGCTATGGGGCTTAAGCCAATAGACCTCGTTTGTGTCAACCTTTACCCCTTTGAGAAGGTGGTAAAGCAAAATCCCACCTTGGACTCCGCCTTGGAGATGATAGATATAGGAGGGGTTGCTCTCCTCAGGGCGGGAGCGAAGAACTTCCCCCATGTTGCCGTGGTTTGTGATCCCGTGGATTACCCATTGGTCCTGAACGAATTGAAGGAAGGGGGGCTTTCCCTTTCCGAGGAGACCCTCCGCTCCTTGGCGCTCAAGGCTTTCCGGAGGACCTCGCTTTACGATATTCATATTTGGGAATATCTTTCTCAATTCGAGGAAGATATATTCCCCCCCATATACGAGCTTACCTTAGAAAAGGTGCAAAACCTCCGTTATGGTGAGAATGCCCACCAACGCTCCGCCTTCTATCGTTTTCTCCCCCCCTTCTCGCTCGGCAACCTCCAGCAATTGGGAGGCAAAGAACTTTCTTTCAATAACATCCTGGACATGGATTGCGCCTGGCGCCTTGCCGAGGAGTTTGAAGAACCTTGCGCAGTTGTGGTTAAACACGCTAATCCCTGCGGCGTCTGCGTCGACGAGGATATAATCTCCGCCTATGTGAAGGCAAGGGACGCCGATGCGGAGTCCTCCTTCGGAGGGGTGGTGGGATTGAACAGGGAGGTCGATGCCCCCCTTGCAGAGGAAATATCCTCTACCTTTATAGAGGTCGTTGTCGCCCCCTCCTTCACGCCCTCCGCTTTGGACATCCTGAGGGAAAGGCGTAAGAACCTCCGCATAGTGACGATAGAGGGGACGAAATCCCTCTCTCCCGCGAAGAAGTGGCTTGATATCAGAAGTGTCAAGGGAGGGGTCCTGATACAGGAGGGGGATGATATCTCCCTGAGGGAGTCGGACACGCTCCCTTTGGCCGCGTGTCCTTCTCGCCTTCCTTCGGAAGGCGAAGAAGCACTCAAGGTCGTGACAAAGAGGCAACCCACTCCCCAGGAGATGGAGGATCTAAAATTTGCTTGGATAGTTTGCAAATATGTCAAGTCTAACGCCATAGTAGTAGCTCGAGAAAAGGTCACTTTGGGCGTAGGGGGCGGTCAGCCCAGCAGGGTCCGTTCTGCTCGTATAGCCTTGGAGATGGCGGGGGAAAAGGCAAAGGGAGCGGTTCTGGCTTCCGACGGTTTCTTCCCCTTCCCCGATTCAGTGGAATTAGCCGCGCGCTATGGCATAAGCGCGATAATCCAACCCGGTGGCTCGATTAGGGACCAAGAGGTTATAGAATCCGCCGATAAGGCGGGCATCGCCATGGTATTCACTGGCATCCGCCACTTCCGGCACTGAGCCTTTTATAACTCCTTCTCCATATGCCAATACACCCGCGAAATATTGGCGCGAACGGTGCGCCAATAAAAACAGATGGGTCCCACCCATGGGATCACCGCTTTTTTATACCCCAATTTCTTCAGGTCCATCAGACTGCGTCGCAGAAGTTCTCCCCCAATTCCCCTTCGTCTGAAATCCTCTCGCGTTCCCGTCGGTCCGAAAAACCCAGGATTGACCACTTCATAGGCAGCAAAAGCTATTATCTCCCCCCTTTGGAGGGCGACATGGCAGGAGATAGGTTGGTTCTTGTAAGCCCTGAGCGTTTCCTCTAACCAACCCTCGGAGAAATTGGTGAGCATGAACTCCTCCAGTAGTTTCTCGTCTCCTCTCTCTAATCTTCGTATCTCCACTCCGGGGATTTCCTTATCCTCGTGATGAAAATCCTCCAAGTCCACCTCCATATCTATAGCCTCTCCTGTCTTCGCATAACCTCTTTTGGAAAAGAAGCAGAAAGCCTCCGTATAGCGGGGATCCAAACCAGGGAAGAAATACCCCACACACCCTCCCAGAACCGCTTTCTTAGAGGATTTCTCCCTTGCCCTTCTCTCCCATTCCTCCAATATCCTTCCTCCCCATCCCTTCTCCGCTGCCATGATCTTTATGTGAGCGTTCTCTCCCCTCTTAACTCCCAATATCACTGCCTTCCCTTCTTCCAGGATGTTCAGGTCGGGGTCGAAAAAGGGATCCTCGAAGATCCTCGCTCTGACTTGAGACAGGGAAAAGGAATCCAAATAAAGCTTTTCATTGAGGAAATTGGTTATCCATTCCAGATCTTTTTCCTCTACACTCCTCATAATGGGTTCCTCCTTTCTCTTTAAAATGCCAAATCCCAAGAGATACGGGAACCTGCCATTATCCTTTTTATCTCCTCCTTAAGTTCATCTATATAGAAAGGGGATTTTGCATATTCTAAGCGCTCAACGGCGGAACTCCCGAACCTCTCATAGATGGGTCTTATCCTACCTCCCACATAACTATCGATGTAATGGAGGGAATCGAAGGAAATGAAATCCAAATTGGCTTCTTCTATCTCCTTCACCATTTGGGGAAGGAGGTTTTCGGTGAAATATGGCAGAATGGGGTTTATAAGGATGCCCGTCCTTATCCCTCTATTCTTTAATTCCTTAGCGGTTTTCAAGCGAAGGGAGGGCAAGGATGCCTTGGGTTCGAAGAGGCGCGCTATCTCATCGTCCAGCAGGGCAAGAGAGAAGGCTACTTGAAAGCGAGGGCTTTTGCTCAATACATCCGTATCCCTCAGCACCCTTTCCGATTTGGTGAGCAGGAACAGATTAAGGGGAGAATCTGCGAGGATGGATATGCACTGACGTGAAATCTGGAAGGTTTCCTCTACGGGTTGATAGGCATCGCAAACGGTGGATATGAAAACCGTTCCCTCGCGGAACCTCCTAATCTCTCGTTCCAAGATCTTGGAGGCGTTTATCTTTACCTCCACCCAAGTGCCCCAAGGAGTATCCCTATGCCGCCAGCGGGATATATAGGTGGCATAGCAATATCTGCAAGCGTGTTCACAACCCACATAGGGGTTGAGGGTAAAAAAGGAGGAACCGCTTCGATTCAGCAAAGATTTAGATTCTCTAAGGATTATCTCCATTTATCTCCTCGGGGACGAGGAGGGAGGGGCGTAATTTCGCGAGGAATTCTCCCATGCGCTTCAGAGCGGTGCGTAGGTCATCGAGCGAGGAAGCGTATGTGCATCGAATGAAACCCTCCCCCGCGGATCCGAAAACGGAGCCCGGGATAACCACCACCTTATGTTCTTTCAAAAGGCGCTCCGCGAATTCCTCATCCGAGGATACCCATTTTTTGACCGAGGGGAATATATAGAACGCCCCTTTGGGTTCCACTACCTCGAAGCCTAATTCCCTTAAGCCAGCGTAGAAGAACCTCCTCCGTTGATTATAGGATTCCACCATTTCTTTAACTTCCGTATCCCTCTTTAAGGCTTCTAACCCTGCTTTCTGGGCTATGATGGAAGCACAAAGCATCGTGTACTGATGGATCTTCATCATCGCGGATATGATCTCCCTATTCCCACAGGCGTATCCTAATCTCCAGCCAGTCATTGCGTAGGCTTTGGAGAAACCGTTCACCAAAATCGTCCTCTCCTTCATGTTGGGCAAGGAAGCGAAAGGAACATGCTCACCCTCGTAGACCAATCTATCGTATATCTCGTCCGATATCACCAAAAGATCGTGCTCCTCTACTATTTGGGCAATTTCTAAAAGGGTTGCTTTGTCCATTACCGCTCCCGTGGGGTTATTGGGGTAATTCAATATCAGTGCCTTTGTCCTTTTGGAAATGAGGGTTCTAAGACGGGAGGGATTGATTTTAAACTCTTCCTCGGGGAGGGTGTGAAGAATCACTGGTTTTCCCTCCGCTAATTGGACGCAGGGTAGATAGGAGACATAGGAGGGTTGATGGATTATCACCTCGTCGCCTGGGTCAACGATGGCGCGGATGGCGAGATCTATCGCCTCGCTTGCTCCTACTGTAACCAATATCTCGCCCTCTGGATCATATCGAAGACCATATAACCTTTCCAGATGCTTGCTTATCGCCTCGCGCAATTCCAAGAGTCCCCAATTGGAGGTGTAGTTAGTGGAGCCGTTCTCCAAGGCGAATATCCCCGCTTCCCTTATATACCAAGGAGTGACGAAATCAGGTTCTCCTACCCCCAAAGAGATTACCCCTTCCATCTGGGTGGCTAAATCGAAGAAACGCCTTATCCCCGAAGGTGGTAGTTGTCTGACTCTCTTAGATATCCTCATGGTGACACTGTGAGCCTTTTATTCCTCTCCTCTTCCACAAACAACTCTCCATCATGTTTGTACTTTTTGAGAAGGAAATGGGTTTCCGTGGAAGTAACTCCCTCGATGGTAGCGAGTTTAGTCGCTACGAACTCCGCAATATCCTTCAAGTTCTTCCCCTCCACAACTATCTTTAAATCGGAGCGCCCAGAGACAAGATATACAGAGTGAACCTCGGGGAACCTGTAAATCCTCCGCGCTACCTCGTCAAACCCCTTATCCCTCGAAGGAATGACCTTTATATCTATGAAAGCGAAGACCTTCCCTTCGCTTATTCTCTCCCAGTCTATGATCGCCTTATAACGGCGGATGATCCTGTTCTCCTCGCAATACTTTATTATTTTCTCTACCTCTTCAACCTCTTTCCCTGTCAATGTAGCTATCTCTTGAGGAGAAAGTTGCGCATTTTCCTCGAGGAGCTTGAGTATTTCTTCCAAATGAATCACCTCCGATCAACAGTGATTTATTTTATATGAAATACAGACATTGGTAAACTGTGAGCCCAAGTCCAAAAATTTTACAGTTTGCCCTTCTTTCGCTATAATTTAAAAAATACCGAGGAGGTGTCAAGATGAAGGTTAAGATAATCTTTGAAAAGTCCAAGGTAGAAGTAGAAGGGGAATTATTCGATAACGAAACCGCCCGGAGGATCTATGGGGCTTTGCCTTTCACTTCCAAAGCAGAAAGATGGGGGAAGGAGATATATTTCTCCATACCCGTGTCTTGCCCTCCCGAGAACCAAAAAGAAGTTGTGGAAGAGGGGGACATGGGGTACTGGCCGCCGGGATCCGCTTGGTGCATCTTCTTCGGACCAACCCCCATAAGCAGAGGGGGCGAGATAAGACCTGCCAGTGCGGTCAACATCTTTGGGCGCACTAATGCCTCGCCCGAGGAATTAGACAAAGTGAAGGAGGGAGAACCCTTAAGGGTGGAGAAATTGGAGGCACCGAGTTGTTGCTCGTCGAAGGAATGAGGCAAGTTGTTTTCCCTGTCAAAGGTAGGTGAACATTTCTTTTTCCTTTGGAGGCGAAGTGAATAGCGCATGGAAAGGAAGTCAGCAGTTGCTATCTTTACCTTAGGTTGTAAAGTTAATCAATATGAGAGTCAAAGGATCGCACGAGGTATTTTGAGGGAGGGTTTACCCCTCTCCCCCGAAGGGGATATATGTATATTGAACGCCTGTGCGGTCACCGCGCGCGCGGACAGAAAGACGAGGCAGATAATATATCAGGCGAGGAAAGGCGGAAAGATGTTAATCGTTACCGGATGTATTGCTCCACCCCTTCTTGAAAGGATAAGGAAGGAGATGCCCGATGTCATGGTTGTCCCTCAGGATAAGAAGGAAGAGATCCCCAATCTTTTAAAGGATATAGTGAAGCCTTCGCTTCCGGAGAAGAGCATGGCATATCCTTCTTTGACCCCTGCTCAGCAGCTTAGATCAGCGGTGGGGAGAACAAGGGCATACGTTGCTATTCAAAATGGTTGCGATGGATTCTGTAATTATTGTATAGTGCCCTACATGAGGGGGAAACCCCGCAGCCGTCCTCCTGAAGAGGTAAAGGAAGAGATTAAGGAACTGCTCCATTATGGCTTCAAGGAGATCGTCCTCTGTGGGATAAGGTTGGGCAAATATGGTGTGGACTTAAAGGGACATAGTTTGCTTCCTTCTCTTATCGAGGAGATAGCTGGTTGGGAGGGGGATTTTCGTATAAGGTTGAGCTCTCTTGAGCCTATGGATGTGGAAGAAGAACTTCTGCAGGCTTGCAGGGTGGAGAAGGTCTGCCCCCATTTTCACCTTCCCCTCCAATCTGGTTCGGATAAAGTCTTAAAGCAGATGGGGAGGAAGTATACAGTGGGGTTCTATCTCGATCTAACCGAGAAGATAAAGAGCCTGTTTCCTTCCGTAGCCATAACCACCGATATCATAGTGGGCTTCCCAGGGGAAACGGAGGAGGATTTCGAGAGGACCGTAGAAGTTTGTGAGGAAGTTGGTTTTGCCAAGATGCATGTATTTCCCTTTTCCCCTCGCCCAGGCACAGCGGCTGAGAAGTGGGATGGTGTAAGGATAGAGGAGAAGAAGCGCAGGGCGGAGATATTGCGTGCTTTGGGGGAGAAATTATCCCTTTCTTTCCGAGAGCAACTGGTGAATGAAAGGATATGGGTTTTGTTTCAGGGGAAAAGGGGACCCTTATGGGAGGGGCTTTCCCATAATTACATAAAGGTGTATTCTAAAGAAGCACCTTCGAGAGATCTTCACTGGTGCTATGTAGAGGGGCTTTATAGAGAAGGTTTGGAGGTAAAACCTGAAGAAGGAGGTATCGAGAATGGAAAGGTGTGTATTCTGCATGATAGCGGAAGGCAAGATAAGCGCTAGGAAGGTTATGGAGGACGAGGATGTAGTTGCTTTCCACGACCTCAATCCCCAGGCGCCCATACATATCCTGGTGGTACCCAAAAAGCACTTTGCCACCCTCCAGAACGCAGAGGAGCAGGATGTAGCCCTGTTGGGAAAATTGCTGCTCACAGTTAAGGAGATTGCTAAGAAGTTTCACCTTAAGGATGGTTATAGGGTGGTTATAAACGCTGGTGAGATGGGTGGACAGGTTATCCCTCATCTTCACCTGCACCTTTTAGGGGGACGGCAAATGTCCTGGCCACCGGGGTAAAAAGATGGTATACACTGCCTTCTACGGTTTGCTTGCCTTTCTCGCAAGTGCGGGTGGTAGCCTGCTTGCCTTAAAAGGGGGGACAAGGGGGAATGTTTTGAAGAAACTCGTTGCCTTAAGCGGAGGGATGCTCTTCGCTTCCGCCTTTCTTCGCATAACTCCCGAGGCTTTTCACCTTCATAGGACAGCAGGAACTCTCTCTTTTCTCTTGTTCTTTCTTCTATTTTATTCGCTCGAAGATATAATGATGATCCACAGCTGCCCGGAACATGTGGAACATTGTCCCTCCCATGTAATGGGGAAACTTGCCCTGCTAGGGCTTTCCCTTCATAGTTTGGTGGATGGAATAGCGGTGGGCAGTACCTTCAAATTTTCCCTCTCCCTGGGATTGTCGGCTTCCTTCGCTGTTATCTTTCATAAATTCGCGGATGGGCTTTCCCTTTCTTCCCTTCTTATCGCAGGTAGGACTTCCGCGAAAAGGGTGCTACTTGCTTCTTTAGGCATTGCTTTCTTCACCCTCATAGGGGCTATTTCTTCTTATACGCTCCTTGGGCATCAACCCTCCCCCGTTCTTTTGGCATCCCTCCTCGGCATATCTTCTGCCTCTTTCATTTACATTTCTGCTTCTGACCTTTTGCCCACCCTTCACACCGAAAGGGATATCTCTCTTTCCTTCTTCTTGGCATTAGGGATGGCGATCATCGGTGTCCTCACTTTGCTCTTTCCGGCAGATTAAAATACTCTGGCTTTTTGTATTTGTTATCTTGATAGGCGGATGCGCCCGCTATCCCACGAGCATGCAACAACTAGGCGATCGTCTCGTTCTCAAGTTCACTTTGAAGGAAGAAGTGAACCCTAATTTTTATTATTTCGTTTTCATAAACAACAAAGGTGATGCTACTCAAGGGCCTTTCCCTATAGTATACGGACCTCCTTGGCCAGGAAATACTTGCGCTACCGGTTATACCCACTATGTGAGATGGACGATGGAATACTTCGCTTCCTTCATCTACGATGAAAGGGCCAAGAAGGACATCCTTTCATCTCCTCCCTTGCTCAGCCAACTCTCTCCCGATAGGCGGACCATAGAATTCACATTAACCAAGGAGTGGTTGGGAAATCCCTCCAGGATCAGTTTTAACATCATAACGGTGGATTATGTGCCTTCCGATCCCGGCTGGGTGGGAACGAGAGATATGGATTATTTGGATACCCCCATCGAGATATCTACCACCCAAAATTTTACCTATAGAGAAACTGATCATGAGGGCGATTGTAAGGATCCCGCCCTGGACATAGTCTCCTGGCAAGTGGAGGTGTTGCTTGCTAAATGAAAATTCTCTTCTTGGTCTCGGGGCTCCTTTTGATTTACGGGAACTTTTGCTTTAGTGAAGTCTACGAGGAACCGAGCGAATGGGAGGAAATAAGAGCAAGGATTAATCCCGTAGTGCCTTCCTATCCCCCTTTACCTCCCGACATTTATTACGATAAAGTATACGGAGCATGGCTAGGGAAATGCATTGGGGGAGCGTTGGGTATGCCAGTGGAAGGGTGGGACTCTTCCGCCATAAGAGAAAGGTATGGGGAGATAGGATATCATAATTATTTGAGCTATTTTCGTAGATACCAATTGGTTGGATGGTCGGGAGAAGTATCTTCTATAGAAGTAGAGAAAGATGGCGATTGGCACCTAAGGGAAATTTCCGGCGAGGTGCCCGACCTCCCGTCAGGTGCTTTTGCTAATCCAATTATAGGGCTATCCTTCGAATTCGCGCGAGAGAGAAGCATATTGGAAATAAGAAATGTGAAGATCAAAGGCAAGGAGGATTGGAGAGACGATGTATGGGTAGCGGATGAAGGAGGATGTAGGGAAATCGGGGAGATATATAGGCTGGAATTCTCGCCTAACGGTAGGGCGTGGCTCCGCTTGGACCAACGGAAGGGTAGATTATTAAATATGAAGCAGGGGCAAAGGATTAGTATAGTGTTGGAGATTCGTTGGATCGAAGGGGCAAACAAAGTGGGGTTGGCCTTTGACTTTCTTAAGAGAAGGTTGCAGGGGGGCTTTGGTCCTGACGACGATACTGCTTACCAGATAGTGGATCTTCATACATTGGAGACGCACGGTTTGGATATTACTTCCTCCCAGTTGGGAAGGGAATGGGTGGAGCATCTTCCCGTTGCTTGTACTGCGGAAGCGGTAGCGCTGGAGAACTTGAAGAAGGGAATCCAACCCCCTTTGTCCGCTCGAACGAATAACCCCATGAGCGAGTGGATAGGCGCCCAAATAAGAGGGGAAATATGGGGACTTATCGCTCCCGGGCTACCTCAGGTGGCAGTGGAGTACGCCTATAAGGATGCTGTGATATCTCACACCGGCAACGGAATATATGGGGAACTCTTCGTCTCCGCCTTGATCTCCTATGCGTTCTATGAGAAGGATGTGGAGAAACTAATCACCCTTGCGTTGTCTTGGATCCCACCCCGCTCGAGGTTTAGGGAAGTAGTGGAGGATGTTATGAGGTGGCATAAAGAGTATGCGGATTGGCGAGATGCTTTTGAAAGGCTAAAGGCGAAATGGGGAGGATATGGCTGGGTTCATACCTTACCCAATATTGGAGTTGTAATATTGGCGCTTCTTTATGGAGAGGACAAGTTAGACGCATTGGTCATGCGTCCTTCTTGCCCTCCTTCGGAGGACGATTTTGGTAGGTCGCTATGCATTGCCTGTATGTGTGGATGGGATACCGATTGCAATTGTGCCACGGTGGGAGCTATTTTAGGCTGCATAAAAGGAGCGAAAGGGATAGAGAACAAATGGAAGGCACCGATTAGGGATTTGTTCCGTTCCTATGTAAGGGGCTTCGAGGAGTGGAATATCCTCGAGCTTTGCGAAAGGATAAAGAGGATAGGAGAAAAGGTACTGGCTCGTCAGGTTAAAAAGTGAACCTCTTTTGGCGTAGGAGATAAGCAAAGAAGGGAGCTCCTAACAGGGCGGTGATCGCTCCCACGGGCAGTTCGGCGGGAGCGATGAGGAGTTTGGCCAAGGTATCAGCAAGGAGAAGGAGTATTGCCCCTACTAAGAAGGCGGAAGGCAAGAGCTTTCTATGATGGATACCGATCAACCGGCGAGCAATATGAGGAGCGATGAGCCCTACGAAGCCTATTATCCCACAAGTGGAAACCGCGCTTGCCACTAAGAGCGAGGAGAAGAAGATTATCCATAACTTCGCTTTCTTAACATCTACGCCGAGGTAGCCTGCGGTTTCCTCTCCGAGGACGAAGGCGTCTAACTCTCGCCAGAAGGAAAGGAGAGCGACAAAACCCGCAAGGGTGGGGAGAAACGCTATTCGGAGGCTTTTCCATTCTGCGTTGGACAAACTTCCCATTAGCCAAAGTAGGATCCTATAGGCATCTTCTCCGGAGACCGAGAGAAGCAAGGTAACCAAGGACCATAGAAATGCTCCCACCACAACGCCTGCTAAAATGATCGTTTCCAAAGGCATTTCCCTCTCCATCCTAGCGACGGCTATGACTAAAAGGAGGGAAAAAAAGGACCCCAAGGAAGCCATCAATGGTATACCCATGCCGTAGAAAATGCTTTCCAATCCCAGAAAAAAGCCCAATACTGCTCCTAAACCTGCTCCTCCCGACATCCCTAATACATAAGGATCGGCGAGGGGATTCATGAGCAATCCTTGAAGGGAAGCACCTGCAATTCCTAAGGAGGCTCCGCAGAGAATTGCCAGGAGAGCTCGAGGGCATCTTATCTCCCAAAATATTACTCCTTCTGGAGAAGAAGGATGGGTTATGGCGAACCAAATCTTCCCCAGAGGAAGGGGGGTGGGGCCAAGAGATAGAGAAAGAAAAAATGCAAGCAATAAAACAAAAAGAAGGAGAGACACGCTGTATCTACTTTCTATTTGTGTTGAACTCATCTCGAATTCTCTCTATTAATAGGAGAAAAACACATAGGGAACAGAACCTCAGGAAGTAGGAGAAGAAAAGCCTTGCGTAGGTAGGGTGAACGGGGTTCCCCGCCAATATATCCACCGTTCCTTCCCGCTTTCCATCAACGAATATCTCTAATACTCCTACCTCTTCATTCTCCTTGATGGGCGCACTCTTTTTAAAGAGCTTTTCTTTTGTGGAGATCGCATGATCCTCATTGGAAGGGAAAACAAAAACTATGTCTTTCTCCGCTAAAAGGGAAAGATAGGGAGGGTTACCTTCCACTTTCACGAATTTGAATGGAATGCCTTTACGAGCGACGAAATAGGGACGGAAATTATTGAAGCCATATTCCAGAAGAGAAATGGCGTCATTCCATACATTGGGGTCATTCAGGAGCACGGCTATAAGTTCCCAGTTGCCTTTCTTCGCGCTTGCTACAAGGCATTTACCCGCTTCAAGGGTGTATCCCGTTTTTACCCCTGTGGCATAAGGGTAGAGATCGAGAAGTTTATTCTTGTTCACGAGGAGCTTGTCCTTTTGATTGATGGAGCGTTCTATGGTGAGGGTTCGTGTTGCCGCCAATTTCCTGAAAAAAGGATCCTGCATGGCGTAACGAGTAATCAATGCTAAATCATAGGCTGTAGAGTAGTGGAAAGGATGGGGAAGCCCGTTACTATTTGCAAAATGGGTATCCTGGGCACCCATTTCATAGGCGAAATGATTCATAATATCCACAAATTGCTCTTCCGATCCCGCGATATGTTCAGCAGCCGCGACACAGGCATCGTTGGCGGAGCGAAGAAGGATCCCCGCCAATAAATCCCTTAGGGATATCCTTTCCCCTTTCCTTAATCCGAGGGAGGATGCCTCCACATGCGTCGGTTTTTCCCCCACGGTAACGATGTCGTTCAAATTGCCCTTCTGTATGATGGTTATGGCGGTAAGTATTTTTGTTAGGCTTGCGGGTGGTAATCTCTCCCTTTCATTATCCGCCCAGAGAACCCTCCCCGAAGCGAGGTCCATTAGTATAGCGCTCTTAGCTTGGATGTTCGGCTGAGAGAGAACCGGTGGCAGTAGGCAGAGAAAGAGGATCCATTTTCTCAAATCCCCATCACCGCCCTCACTTCCTCCATAGTTGCGCGGGCTACCTCCCTTGCCTTCTTTGCTCCTTCCTCTAAGATCTCCCATATAAGAGAGGGATTTTGCTCCAATTTGTTCCTTCTTTCTCTTATCGGTTCTAAAACTTTCAAAAGTGCCTCAGCACACAAGGCTTTGCATTCCACACAACCTATCCTAGCAGATCGACAATCTTCTGCTATCTCTTCTTTCTGTTGAGCATTATAAAGGGAATGATAGGCGAAAACGGGGCATTCGTCGGGATGCCCCGGATCGTTGCGATATATCCTCTTTGGATCGGTGAACATGTTCCTTACCTTTAAGCGAATGACCTCTGAAGCGTCCGAAAGGAATATGCAGTTATCGTAGGACTTTGACATCTTCCGCCCATCGATTCCGGGCAGTAAGGGCGCTTCCCCTATAATTGGTTGGGGTTCGGGGAAGATGGGCTTGTAGAGGAAATTGAACCTCCGAGCGATGTCCCTGGTCATCTCCAAGTGGGGGAGTTGGTCCTTTCCTACGGGGACAAAATCCGCCTTGTATATCAATATATCTGCTGCCTGTAGGACAGGGTAGCCCAAAAGCCCATAGTTTATCTTCGTTAACTCCTCTTCATTCTCGATAAGTCCCATATCCCTCGCTTGTTCCTTAACGGTGGGGTTTCTTAGAAGCCAAGGGGTAGGAGTGATCATGGAGAGGAGAAGGTGTAGTTCCGCGTGTTCCTTTACCTGGGATTGAAGGAATATAGAGCCTCTCTCCGGATCCAGTCCAGCGCTCAGAAAATCCATGGCCACTTCTAATATATTAGTTTTGATCTCCCTTGGGTTCTCGTAGTCGGTGGTCAAAGCGTGCCAATCCGCTATCATCCAGAAGCACTGGAATTCCTCTTGAAGGGCAACCCATTGCTTGAGGGCACCTTCCAAATTACCAAGGTGCAGTTTACCTGTAGGGCGCATCCCGCTTAATATTCTTCTCTTCTTCAAGAGCAAGCCTCCTTTCTTACCTTGAAGTCCTTTCTAACTCCAGGAAAGGAAGAAATAAATAGCTAAAGAATTTGTTAAATAAAGGAGCAAAAAGAGCATTGATCAATGCCTTAGTAAGGAGCAACCGTAGTCCCAAATAGGTAAACGGGTGAGGATATAGGAAGAGGAAAAGAAGATCACACACCAAGGTCCCCAAAAAGGTAAGCAGGGATACCGCTAAAGGGTGTTCCCTAACCACTATGCCTTTAAGCATTCCTCCTGCCCATCCTAACAGGGTTCGTGTGAAAATGAAAGTTCCCATAGCATAACCAGCATAAGTCCCCTCAAGAAAACCCGCCAAGAACCCATATAGGACACCTTCATTGCTACCTCTCCACAGACCTAAAAGGATGACGAAGGGGATCAAAAGATCTATTCCTCCATAATGAAGAGGGAAAATAGGAGATTGTTGAAACAGAAAAACAAAAATAAAAAGGAGGAAAACCCCCAAATACCGCTTCATTTTAGGACCAATACCTCTTCTAAACGATTGAAATTCACCGCCGGTTTTACATCAGCCCATACCGAAAAGGTGTGTTTTTCTTCACGGATTCGGACGATTTCTCCAATGAGTATACCTTTAGGATAGGTTCCACCCATCCCTGAAGTGATAATCACATCCCCCTGGTTTATCCGGGCATCATACGGGAGATAGGTTAGAAGAAGAAAGCTATCTCCTGTTCCTTTGATTATCCCTACCTCTCGAGAAGACTGCACCATTGCTCCTACGCCACTTTGTGGATGGGTGAGAGTCATAACTATAGCGGTGTCCTTCGCTATCTTAATCACCCTTCCTACCAAGCCTTCTGGAGCAATAACGGCTTTGCCCGCCTCGACTCCGTCGTCCTTTCCCTTATCTATAACGAAGGTATGAGAGCCTGGGACCCTAGCTATAACTCTTGCGGAAATGGTGCCAAGAGGAAGAGAGGTTTTGAGGGAAAGGATCTTCTCCAAGCGTTGCTTTTCTAAAATAGCCTCTTGTGCACTAACAAATTCCTGTCTATATGCAGATAGTATTTGTTTGAGGAGGGCGTTTTCCCTTTTTAGGGAAGAATAGGAGCGGAAATAACTCGATATTTTGAAAGGGATAGCGGTTAAGCTGTTGATAATCTTCTCAAAAGGGGAGAGGATATAAAATGCTATCTCACCAAGGGGAGTTACCCTCTTAGCAGCGAAGCGACCCTCTATTATGCCGAAACTCATGCTTAAGACGAAGGCCAAGCCAAGGGCGAAGAACCTCTTCATAATCTTAGGACAAGGAAGAACGACCTATGAGCACATTTCGCAGGGCTGAGGAGAGGTGGAGTTCTTCTAAGAATTTACCTGCTCCCAATACCACCGATGTTAGGGGATCGTCATCCACTACCACGGGGATCCCTGTT
>CAYVMD010000027.1:0-28243 GCA_964452465.1 uncultured bacterium
CAATGTTACCTCCCCCTGCACGCCGGGGGTGAGGAAGAAGTTCAGACCTGTTTGCATAGCTAAGGATTTGAAGGCATCCCTTATATCGGTCTTGAGGAAATCTATGGTTACACGGGCGTTGGAGGAGGACCCAGGAGGTTGGAAGAGTGGGGGATCCTCTTTTCTACTAAAAGCGAGGAGTATGGGGGAAGCGGGTTTATCTTCAGCAGAAGAAGCGGGTTTACTCTCAAGGGAGGGATTCCTTATCAACAAAGCGAACGAGGGGGAATCTATTATTTGATAGGGGAGGGGCTTTTCCATTTCCACAACGAGGCGCACTACGGGGGGAACATCCTGGAGGCGGGACAACCTAATTTCCCTCACCCCTGGGAAAGAGACCTGCTTTTTCAGGGTGGGTTGTTTATAAAAGGAAGAAGGGAAATCCACGACCAAGCGGAAGGGCTCCTTCAATTCGAATATCTTCCTTTCCTTGGGTATTTCTCCCTTCAACTCTATCCTTAAGGTTTCCTCTTTTTCCTTCACTAAAAATCCTTCTATGTGGTGTATCCCCTCTTGAGCGGTCCTGCCCAATATACCCAAAAGGATAATGAACCCCCAAAACAAAGAATATCTCCTCATTTTCTCTCCTCCTTTGCTTCTATTTCTATGCTATAAGTAATAGCCCTCCCTTCCAAAGCAATCTTCCTTCTTTCTATTTTAACCAATCGCCACTCCCCTATCCTATCTCCCTCGGCGAGGATGAAGCTTTTTCCCTCCTTCTCCACTATGGCGACCTTCTTCGGTCCCACTATCGTTCCCTTGAGGGATAAGGAAGGCGGTGCTTCTTGAGATGTTGTTCCTTGCGGTATCTCCTCTCCGGGGATCAGAAGGGCAGGGACCTTAGGGGTAGAAGTTGGACCTGGAGCGGAGGGGACGGTTCCCTTCTCCTCCTTAACGAGGGGAGCGAAGGGGTTGCGGGGAGAGGGAGCAAGGGATACCTGGAATTCCTTTTGAGGGGGTTGCTGAGGGGGGCGAGGTGGTTGAGAGGAGGCCTGAGAGACCTTACCGGGCTTCGAAACGGGTGGAGGGGTAGGAGATTGGAGCAGGAACAGGGACCTCACCACCAGGAAGAGCAAAGCACCTCCCAACATAACGATTACGATGTATTTTGTCCTTTCCCTCATCTCTTCACCTCCCTTGCCACCGCTATTCTCAGGGACAAGCCCAAGCGAAGCATAGTAAGCCCTTCTTTCCCCTGGGGGGTTACCTCCAACCTGTCTATGAAAACGACCTTGGAGAAGTTCCTGAAACCGCTCAAGAACTTATATATCCCCTGCAGGGTGCCCTCAACTTCCATATTCACGCCGACGAAATCGAAGGGGACGGAGGGCGCTACTGCTTTCGAAGGTGCTTTTGCCCCCGCTTCCTTTGCGGTTCCCCTCTCCACTCCACCTTCCTCCCTAACTCTCGCGGTTGGCGGAGGAGTTCCCTCAGCTTGGGGAGTGAGGTTCATTATCCTGACCCCGCTTGCCCTACCGAGGTTTTCCACCTCGAGGAGGAAGGTAGGGACGCATTGGATGGGGGGGAGGTCCAATTCCAAGTTGGAGAGTTGAGTTTTCATGGAAGCGAGGGTTACCTCCAAAGAGGGGATTTCCCTCACTCTTTGAGAATACCGTATCAGCAAATCTGCCTTATCCCTTATATCCTTCCGCAATGTGCCTATCGCACTTTCCTGCCTAAACACAAGGAAGGCGAAGAGGGCAAGTTCACCCACGAGAAGCCCCAGGAGAACCCTGAGGAAACGTGGGGTGGGTGGAATAGCAGGAGCCTTCATGCCCCTCCCCTCCTAAAAGGTTGGGTCTTCAACTCCAATTGGAACTGCACGATATCCCTTCCTCCCACTGGGGTGAGCCCGGAGGATTTCAGGGAGACATCCTGGTAGTTTCCGCTTGCCTGTATCCTCATCATGAACTCTCCCACTTGGCTATAATTGAGCGCCCTGCCGTTTAAATCCACCTTTAAGGATTTCTCGTCCAAGGGAGAGAAAGCGACGCTCACCAGCCAAACTCCCGAGGGCAATAGCCTGCCCAACTCCCAAAATAGTCCTTCCCATTGGAGGACATCCATCCTACAACCTTGGATGAATTGAACCAGCGGGGAGAGGGAATCGATCTCCTTTTGAAGGCTATCCACATGGCGAACAAGAGGGGTGAGCCCCTCCACCTTTGCTTCCAATTCCCTCCTATCGCCTTGGAGAGAATAAATATGAACGAAACTATAGAGGACATAGAGGATAAGACCTGCCAGAACGAAAACGCAGGTCCAAAATAATTGCCTGATTATCCTTTCTAATCTGCGTCTTTCTTCTTGGCGCCTCCTCACCAAATTCAAAACGATATACCTTCGCTCCTTCATGTCCTTATTCCTTCCCTCATTGCGGCGATTTCCCACAAAGCGGTGCCATAAGCTAAAGCGAGGAGAGGGAAGTCGGATCTAAGTTTGGAGATGACTTCCTCATCTCCCTCCACTTCATCCCTTTCTAGGCTGGTAACCTCACAGGGGAGAGCGAGGTGCCTGCCCAGGAAATCGGCTACCTCCGCCAAATCCTCCCCACCTCCCGAGAGCAGGACCTTGTCCACCACCTTGCCCCCTTCCTGGATATGGAAATCCAAAAACCTCCTCATCTCCCTCACCAACCTTTCCTCCGTCTCCTCCCTTCCTTCCCTGCTGATGGGAACCGCCCTCACCAAGGCGAACATCCCTCTCTCCACCACCATCATGGTGGCATAGGAGGATTTAGTATGCAATATCGCTATATTCTCTCCTTCCCTTTGGGGGGAGAAATCCACCAACGCCCTTTGGAGGGCGAAGGGCTCGAGATCCACCGCTACCAAGTCCAAGCCCAATATCTCCGCTAACTTCACCCTCTCCTCCACCATGGCGGAGGGAACCACGGTATACACGACCTCCATCTGGGGGGTAGCCTCGCCTGTGGTTCTGAGGACGCTGTATTCCAACTCTACATCCCCCAATGGGAAAGAGACGGCGGATTTAGCCTCCCAGAGAAGCGTTCGCCTTATTTGAGAATCGGGAAGGAGGGGAAGGGTAATCTTCCTCACCAGGATGAGGGGGCTGAAGAGGGACATCGCTATTCGGCTACCGAGGAAGCGTTCCCCAGTCAATAACCTCTCCACCGCCCTCGCTACCCCATCCTCGTCCTTTATTCGTCCCTGCTCCAAGCTTCCTTCCGGCGCCGGTATGCTTCCCACCCGCAATAGATGTATCCTATCTCCTCGGCCATTAACCTCTACCGCCCTTATGAAACGCTCCTCTAAATCCAAACCTATGAGCATTTTCTCCTTCGCCCAGGCATTTTAATTTCATTATATTATCCTTTTGGGAAAGCGCAAATGGTTCATAACTCCTGCCAGGCGAGGCGATATATAGGGTAGGCGATCGTCTCGCCGGGCAAAGGAAGCCCTATCTCCCTTATGCGAGGATCGTAGGTCACGCTCACGCTCCCTTTGGCTACTATATTATCACCTATGATCGCTCCATGAATTGTGGGATTGCCCAGCAACTCTACCTCAGTTGGGATCTCCACCTTGTGGGAATATAACAATCCCTCTACGGTGACATTCCCCGCTATCTTTATGTTGCCCGGCGTGATCAAGGCGATGAAATCGCTCCCCGCCTGATATTCCACATCGCCCGTTATGGTTATCCCTTTCGTTGCCACTATCATCCCTTGCCCGCTCACCGTCCCCGATATTCGTACCGCGCCATCCACATAGATCACACCGTTTAGGGTGATGTTTCCACTGAAGGTTTTGTCCCCCACATATACTTGGGTAGCTATGGAGCGATAGTAATTTAGATCTATCTCGGGCATGGGAAGTTGAGGTTGATAACTCAGTCTTTGCCCCGCCACATATCCCCCGCTGCCGACTTTTCCTCCGGCGAAGGCATTGCCGGAGGGGGAATCGGGGATGCCATCCCCGTTGGTATCGGTATAGTAGATGAAGGGACCGGGGGAGGCAACGCTATCCACCTTTCCATCGTTATTGCTATCATAGAGGAGAGGGGTATCGGGGATGCCATCTCCATTCGTATCCGCCTTGACCACGCTGTCCAGGACGCCATCCAAATTGCTATCTATGGCGTAGGGGGTATCCATCTTGCCATTTCCATCGTAATCTATGTATTCGGGGACCTGAAGCCCTCCAATGGGTAACCATTGGGCATCGGAGGTGATGGGATTGGAGGTTTGGAGGGTAAGCCATAAGGTTTTAACCGCAGGGTTTCCTATGAAATTAATATCTTTGTTGCTCCTCAAATCCCCATATATCAGGCTATTCCCCCTTATATTCAGCATATGCCCGCTGAATATAGCATAATCGAACACTTCCGAGCGCTGGAAGGACCAGTGGAGTTGGAGGAGCGTCCGGAGCGTCCTCTTCTCCCCTGCTTTGGAGAAGCCATTTGAGATGACCTCAACATGATAGGGGGGAGGTCCCTGGGGATTGAGGAGGGTGGCAGTGAAGGAGAAGTAGCCAACGCCAAGGTCGTCGGAGGGATCGGTGGAGGGGCTTTCGGAATAAGTCCCCTGAGTTTTAAGAATATAAGCGGAATTGTTGTAATTGGTCGCCAAGTCCCAGCACAATTTTCCTATGCCGGCATCGGCGAGGTTAAGGGCAACTATTCCCTCCGTCGTTTTGTGGGCGGAATAACGGGCTTGCACCGCGAAGTGGATGAAGAAAACGACGATGATGGCACAAATGAGGAGAAGGAGGAGGGATAGTATGAAGGCTATTCCCTTCTCTTCCCTTAATTTCTCGCCCATGCCCTGCCATTCAAAACGCACACCTTATCACCTTCCTTTGCTTTTACCTCTACGAATAAGTTATCGGAGGAACCCTGGGTACTAAAGGATAGGGATGTTATCCCTCGGGCTATCGTCCTTGTTTCCGTTCCCTTCTCTCTCACGAGGTTTTCCCCGGAGAGGTAGTATTGGACCGGCTGGGGATCCATGACCACAGGAAGGATTATCTTGCCGTTCTGGTCCTTTAGGGGTTGGTAGAGGAAAAGGGAGGAGCCTCCTTCCTCGGGAAGAACGATATCTATCGCCTCTCGGGCATCCCTGAGGATCCACTCCATGGCCAATCTCGCCTTCGCCTCCGCCCCGCTCACACTCTCCCCCCATTGCCTTCCCTTTATGGCAAGGAGGTAAAGGGAGATGATGGAGAAGGCAACGAGGAGGATGATGAGGGAGGTGACGAGGGCTTCTACGAGGGTAAAGCCCCCTTCATCAATAGAGCGAGATAAGGGAAGAAATCTGGACCTTACCACTAGTGCCACCTCCTCCCTGCCAGGAGACCTCTATATCCACCTTGGCGAGGTTTTGAGAGGTTGGGGAGGGATAGCGCGAAATAGTTATCTTGCCCTGGCCGGCGGGCAGTTCCCCAACATCGAAGGTTTGGGTACCGAAGACGAGGCTATTGTAGCCAATTCTTTTCAGTTCCTCCATCTTGGAGTGAGCGATATCTATAGCGATGGAGGCATATTCCCCTTTTTTAACGATCGACTGAGCCCACGGGAAGGCGGACAATACGACGAGGATAGCCAATCCTGTTAGAAGGATGGCGACGACCGCCTCGATTAAGGTAAATCCACCTATTTTCATCCTTCCCTCCATTTTTAACAAAGCCTCCCCTTCCTGCATCTATAAATTCCCAATAATATCCTGCAGATTGCCATGGATGTCGCATGAAACATCGTAAGCGTTCAAGTTACTGCCGGTGTAGGTATACTGCCCCCCCCTCAGGGCAGAGAGGTTCTACCTTGAGGTAACCTTGGTCGGCGAGTTCGGCGGGAGTGGGGAGATCTTCCCGGGGGGTATCACCGGGCATCTTATTATCTATAGCCCACATCTCGATTGCCATCATGATGTGCTTCATATTATTGGCACAGGTCCTCAGACGAGCTATTTCCCTTGCTTTTATGAAATTGGGGAAGGCTACGGCGATCAATACCCCGATGATGATAACAACTATCATTAACTCTATGAGCGTCAAGCCCTTCCTATCCCTTAACCTTGCCATATTTCGTTCCTTCAGGTTTTAGTATAATCCATAAAAAGGAAAGAGCAAGGGAAATTACAAATATACAAAGAATCCCCTTTTTACCTTCCCCTGCTTTCAATTTTCCAGTTTTGCATAAACTAGCTTCTTTGGGGGAAACCGTAAGGTTTCCCCCAAAGAAGCATCTTTTGAGGCTTTACGAACGGTGGATGTGCCCTTCCCTTGCGCCTATAAGCTTCCCATAGCGTTCGTGAGGGTGCCATGGATGCTGCAGCTAACATCGTAATCGCTGAGGTTAGTGCCGGTGTAGCTATAGTCGCCACCGCCGGGACAAACCACATTCGCCTTGAGATAACCCTGCGCAGCGAGGTTAGCGGGAAGGGGGATACTGCCCACCACGGTATTAGCAGGCATCTTCTCTTCCATAGCCCATGTCTCGATTGCCCCTGCGATCTGCTTCATATTGGCAGCGCAAGCCCTCGATTGCGCATTCGCCCTTGCTTTAAGGAAGTTGGGTAGCGCTATGGCGACCAGTATCCCGATGATGAGCACGACGATCATCATCTCCACCAGCGTAAAGCCCTTTTTAGTCCTTACCACTCGCTATCACCTCCTTTCTTTTTGTTTAATTTAGCCGATGGGGAGGAGAAAAGCAAGGAGAAGTGCGGAGACACCAAGGGGCTTGATGCTCGCGAAAGCATAGCACAAATTATCCCTTTCATTCCGCTTCTCTTCACTTCTCCTCCGCTCAAATTTTCTCACTTCGCTGCAAATAATTATAGTAGGTCCTCAATTATCGTCAACATTTTTTTATTCGCTACCCTTCTTGAGGAAGGGGGCAAGGATATCCATGGGGATGGGCATGACCACGGTGGCGGTGTGCTCCGAGGCTATCTCGCTTAGGGTCTGGAGGAAGCGCAGTTGGATGGAGGCGGGATTCTGGCTCAATATAGCCGCTGCCTCCGTCAGCCTCTGCGCTGCCTGATACTCTCCCTCCGCGTTTATCACCTTCGCCCTCCTCTCCCTTTCCGTTTCCGCCTGCCTCGCCATAGCCCTCCTCATCCCCTCGGGCAGTATTACATCCCTTATCTCCACCGTCGTTACCTTCACTCCCCAAGGCTCGGTCTGTTCATCTATTATCATCTGCAACTGCTGGTTGATCTTATCCCTGTGCGCCAGAAGGTCATCCAACTCCACCTGTCCCACCACGCTCCGTAGGGTGGTCTGAGCGATAAGGGAAGTAGCCCTCACAAAGTTCTCCACCTTGCATACCGCATCCTCGGGATTAACCACCCTAAAGTAGACCACTGCATCCACCGTGACCGGCACATTGTCCCTGGTCATCATCTCCTGACGAGGGACATCCATGGTCACCACCCGGAGGTCCATCTTCACCATTTTGTCCACGATGGGGATGAGGAAGAAGAGCCCGGGACCCTTGGCTCCTATCAGCCTCCCCAGCCTGAATATCACTCCCCGCTCATACTCCCTTACCACCCTTATCGCTTGGGGCAAAACGATGATGAGGAATATAATGATTACCGTTATTACTCCTGTCATTCCTTACACCTCCTTTTCCTTGTATTTTCTCACTTGTAAAACGAAACCCCTCATCCCCACCACCTGCACCTTCTCTCCCTTCCCTATGAAGCCCTCCAAACTCTCCCCCTTCCACATTTCTCCTTCCAGGAAGACCAAGCCGGAGGGGTTGAGGTCGCTCCTCGCCTCCCCTATCCTTCCCTCCAAGGCTTCCCTCCCCACTGTTTTCCTCCTAAATTGCGCCTTTATCCCTGCTGTCACCACGAAAAGGAAGAACAACACGGTGACGATGGTCATAGAGAGTATTAGGCTCAGGGACACCTTTCCATAACCTACCTTTTCGAAGAGCATTATAGAACCGATGAGAAAGGAGATGGCTCCCCCTATCCCCAAAAGGCCATGGGTGGGAGCTTTGATCTCCCCCACCAGGAAACCCATGCCTAAAAACATCAAAGCCAAGCCTGCCCAATTCACGGGGATCACTGCGAGGGAATAAAGGGCGAGGATGAGGGCGATGGTTCCAACGACGCCGGGAAGGACGGCGCCAGGGTTGGA
The DNA here is from genome assembly GCA_964452465.1 of uncultured bacterium. GTDB lineage: Bacteria > Armatimonadota > JACIXR01 > JACIXR01 > JACIXR01 > CAYVMD01. The sequence continues at coordinate 8,154 of CAYVMD010000027.1, forward strand.
GAGTTCGAATATTATCCCATACATCGCTATAAGGAGCAGAATATAGGCGAAGTTGGGATCGGAGAGGGTTTGAAGGAACCTCTCCCGCCAATCCATTTCCTGGGGGATGACTCGAACGCCCCTTGTATGGAGGATGAAGGTTTGCCCCAACTTCTCAACCTTCCTCCCATCTATCTTTCTGAGGAGATCTTGGAGGTCGTTGGCGATGAGGTCTATGACCTTGAGTTTAAGGGCGTCCTCGGCGGAGGAGGAGAGCGCCTTTCTCACGGTATCCTCCGCCCACTTGGCATTCCTGCCCTTCTTTTGGGCGAGCGATTTTATATAGGCGGAAGCATCGTTGATCACCTTCTCCATCATCCCTGCTTCCTCGGGCATCCCGCCCAAGGCAACAGGTCGGCAGGCACCGATGTTCGTCCCCGGCGCCATGGCGATTATATCGCTGGCAAGGGCGATATAGGCTCCCGCTGAGGCGCACCTAGCGCCGGAGGGGTAGACGAATACGATTATGGGGAGGGGGATATTCAGCTCCTTTTGGACGATCTCCCGCATCGTCTTATCCAGCCCGCCCGGCGTGTCCATCTGGATGATCACCGCCTGGGCATTTTGGCTGAGAGCGGTCTCCATAATTCGGGTGACATAGCGCCCCACGGGAGGAGTGATGGCTCCGTCTACCCTAAGCAAATATATATCCCCCTGCGCGAAGGCGAGGACGCCGAGCAGAAGGATTAAACTCTTCAACCCTTTTCCCATTTTGGGAAATGATAATTTAAAGCGATTTGAATGTCAAGCCTGTAAAACAGGGGTCTATTTTAGCCTCCTGCCACCCAGGAAGCGCTCCTTATAATATCCACTGTCGAGGGTGTCTATCCTGACCCTTCCCCTCGCGGAGGAGGAATGGATGAACTTTCCGTTCCCTATGTATATCCCAACATGGGAGGCTCGCCTACCCCTTGTGTTGAAGAAGACGAGGTCACCGGGCTGAAGCTCCTTTCTGCTTACCGGCTTTCCCATTCGGAATTGGGCAGAGGAGGAATGGGGGAGGTTCACCCCGTATTTTTTATAGATGTATGCTACGAAGCCGGAGCAATCGAAACCGCCACGGGAGGACATCCCCCCATAGCGATACCTTGCCCCCAGATGGGAAAGGGCGTACTCCACGACGGAGGTATCGTCCTTCTTTTGGCTGGGCTTTGAGTTGTTGGACTTGGAAAGCGTAGATTTCTTGACTACCTTGGAAGGCGCGCTACCGATCTTGGGGAGCATATCCGAGCGTATCCAGCCGACCCTACCGTCGGAGAGGGCAACCTTGCGCCAGTCGCCCTGGCTCCCCAATACCTTCAGTTGGGTTCCCTTCTTGAGGGTGGTTATGGCTTTGTGATTGGTCCCCGGACCCTGCCTGAGGCGGACATCGTCCCTCTCCAATTTAATCCACGCCCCTCCCTTGAGGGAGGTGGGTTGGGAAGAAGCGCTGGTCTTGACGGGGATGACCAATTTTTGCCCTAACTGCAAAATGCTATTTGGCTTGATGTTGTTCGCCTTGGCTATATCCTCCACCTTGACGCCATATTTCCTCGCCAGCGTCCATAGGTTATCCCCCTTCTTCACCTGGTGCACCACCGCTCCCAAACTCATTCCCCATAAAAAGCAAAGGAAAAGGACCGTCAGCCTTTTACCCAATGCTCGACCTCCTTCTTTTTGAGGAATAGGTTAGCAGGCGGGGGAAATCCTGTCAAGTCTTTTTTAAAATTCTCCTAAAGATTTGGGCAGAGCCTTGCCCTGGGAGAGAGGGTTTGGTATATTTGAGGAAGAAAGGAGGGTTATGTATCTATGGTTATGGGTAAATCGGCGAGATTTTTGCTTTTACTCCTTTTGTTTTCCCCCCTTATTTTCTCCCCTTCCCTTGCTCGCACCGCTCAGAGCAAAGGAAGTTGGGTTCGTTCCCAGAACAAGGTTATCGCAAAGGATATTAGGTTGACCGTGATATCCCCTTCCCTCGTTCGCCTGGAGTATTCCCCTACTTCCCAATTTGTAGATGAGAAAAGCATATTGGTGCAGAACAGGGATTGGGGGACTCCACCCTTTAGCGTTCAGGAGGAGAAGGGCTGGTTGATTTTGAAGACGAATATGCTCACCCTGAGGTACAAGTTGGGGAGCGGGGCTTTCAACAAGGATAATTTGGAGATAACCTGGGTTTTGGAGGGGAGGAAGAGGACATGGAGGCCGGGGGATATTGATGGGGAGAATTTGGGGGGAACGGTCGCAGCGTTGGACGGGGTATCCCGGGACAACCTGCCTCCCTTTCCTCCCGGCATTCTGAGCAGGGCGGGGTATTTCTTCCTGGACGACACCCCCCATCCCCTTTGGGATGAGTGGTGGGAGCCGCGTCCCCCTTCATCTCAGCAGGATTGGTATTTCTTCTGTTATGGGCACGATTACGCGCTCGCATTGGATGAATACACCCGCCTGACCGGGAGGATCCCCATGCTTCCCCGCTATGCGTTCGGCGCTTGGTATTCCCGCTACTGGCCCTATAGCGATGAGGAGTTGAGGGAGATAATCCGGAGCTTCCGGAGGAAGGGTATCCCTTTGGATGTGTTGGTGATAGATGTGGATTGGCATCTTTATGGCTGGGAGGGTTACGATTGGAATCCTCAGTATTTCCCCAAGCCGGAGGAGTTCATCAGGTGGTGTCATGCGCAGGGGATAAAGGTCACGGTCAACACCCATCCTGGCACGCCCATCCCCGCGGCGGATAGCCATTTTGAGGAGTTCTGCAGGAGATTGGGGGTGGATCCCAAGGGGAGGGACTCGCTGGGATATAATCTGGCGAACAAGAGGGACGCCCTCGCCTTCGGCGATGTCTTCCTCGCCTCGGTGTTGAAGCAGGGGGTGGATTTCCTCTGGATAGATGGAGCGGGGGCAAGCGCGCCGGGGATAGATCATTTCGCTTGGACGAACAAGGTTTACTACGAGACCATCCAAAGGGTGAAGGGAGGAAGGGGCTTGATCTTTGGAAGGCAGGGGTTGGTGGGTTCGGGAACGCATCGTTATCCGGTTGGCTTCTCGGGGGATACCTATTCCCAATGGGAGGTTTTGAGGTACGAGATCCCCTTCACGGTTAAGGGGGGACAGGTTGGCATCCTTTGGTCGCACGATATAGGAGGGTTCATGGGAGACAAGTTGCCGGATGAGCTGTATGTGAGGTGGGTGCAATTCGGCGTTTTCAGCCCCATCTTTCGCCTTCATAGCAACCACGGAAGGCGCCTTCCCTGGGACTACAGCGAAGAAGCAGAGAGTATCGTGAGGGAATACCTTCGCCTCCGCTACCGCCTCTTCCCCTATATTTACTCAATATCCCGCCTCACTCATGAGAGGGGCTTACCCATCTGCCGGGGGGTATACTTCGAGTATCCTAATTTGGAGGAGGCATATCACTACGATTACGAGTATTTCTTCGGACCCAATCTCCTCGTTGCTCCCATAGACCAACCAGGGAAGAACGGAGTCGCCCTGAAGGAGGTATATCTTCCCCCTGGGCTTTGGTATGACTACTTCAAGGGGAAAATATACAGGGGAGGACGCACATTGCTATATAGAGCGAAGTTGGATGAGGTACCGGTTTTCGCAAGGGCGGGCGCAATAATTCCCCTCCAGCCAGATATGCAGTTCATCGGGGAGAAGGCGATGGATCCCCTAACGGTGGATATCTACGCTGGGGCGAATGGCGATTTCACCCTCTACGAGGACGATGGGCTGTCGTTGGATTACGAGAAGGGGGCATTCGCCCGCACGCCGATAGTCTATCGGGAGGGGAAGGAATCGTTCAAGGTGGTCATCGGACCAACGGAGGGCACCTACAAGGGGCAATTGAGGAGGCGTTCCTATATCCTTCGCGTCCATGGGGTGGCATCTCCCAAGGCGGTGAGGTTGAACGGGAGGGCGCTGGGCAAGGAGACATGGTCCTATGATGGGGAGAATATGGAAATGGTGGTGAGGTTGCCCTCTTCCTCCATCCGGGCAAAGTTGGAGGTGGAGGTGGAGACGCAGGGTTCCTCTAAGGAGATGAGGGATCTTTTGAGTGGGATTAGCTTGCTGAGGGAGTTCGTCTCCCCTCTGGAGGGATATTCAGGGAGACTAACTTCTTCCTTGCAGGAGGAAGTAGAGAAGGAGAAGGCGCTTATCGCGCAAGGTGAGGAGGCGTTGAAGAAGGGGGATTATCGAGCGGCGGGAAGGACGAAAGGGGAAGCGGAGAAGAAATTCGGACAAATATTGGAGAAAGTTTGGAGGTTAGGGGATGAGGCATTGAGAAACGAAATTTTGAGGGATGCCCTGGGAATCCACATAAATCCCCGATTAGAGGAGGGGAAGTTGAGCGTGGATCTGGCGGTTACCAATCAAACCTTCAGCCCCCAGGAGGTAGCGGTGAGGGTGATGGAGGTCCCGGAGGACTTCGATCTCGCCCAAAGGGGAGAGGTTAGGTTCGGCAAGGAGGGCAATGGAACGAAAGGTATGATGAAGGCGGCCTTCCCCCTAAGGTATACGGGTAAGGAGAAGTATCCTCTGGGGACGGTGAGGGTGAAGGGCGAGTCGAGGATGAAGTGGGGAGAGGGGAAGATACTTACCCTTCCCATAATTTGGGAGATGGATTACAGTGCCCTTCAATGCTGGAGGCTGTTCGGCGTCTTCGACAACGCTAATAACGAGGGGATGAACAAGGTCTATCCTCCCGAGGAATGGATGGGGAGGGGCGTGCCAAGTGGATTGGAGGGAGAGAAACGAACCGCTTGGTCCTTTCCCTCTTTCCTGGAAGGAGGGATGAGGACACCGGTTTACATAGATTTCCTTCGCTATTTTGGGGAGGCAATGCGGAATAGGCAAGTTGTAGCCTATGCCCTCACCTACATCTATTCGCCCCAGGATCAGGAGGCAGTTTTGTCCATAGGTAGCGATGATGGATGCGTGATTTGGGTGAACGGGGAGAAGGTCTACGCCCACCTTACCCCTCGCATTGCCAGACCCGATGAGGACAAAGCCAATATCCTCTTGAGGAAGGGATGGAACGAGGTATTGGTTAAATTGGGGCAGGTGGGAGGGGATTGGGGATTCTACCTGAGGATCTTGGGAAAGGAGGGGAGAGGGATTCACGGTTTGTATCAAGCCTTGAGAATACCCTAAACCATCCCTATCTTGAAGAGGGAGTAGACGATGAGAGTGAGGGCACGGCCTAAGTAGTGTCCTATAATGAGACCCATAGAGAGGGGAAGGGCATTACGGTAGAGGCGAAGTCCTCCCCATTTAAGGATGGCGAGTTTTATCAACCAGGCGAGGAAGGCGCCGAGGTAGACTGCGTAGAGGGTAAAGGAAGAAGCAACCGCAAGGCCGATGGGGTGAATGGGCCACCAGGCAAAGCGGAGGTGAAGAAAGGTGAAGAGGAGCATGGCGCTCGCTCCTCCCAACGCCCAAAGGAAGTGTTCAGGGGTGAAGGAGAAGGGGTTTCTAATTTGGCTGAGGACCTGCTCATAGGTATTGGGTCCCCAGGACTTGAAGATCCAGGTGTTCCAGGTGAGGGCACCATCCCTATAGCCGAAGTATATGATGGATAGGGGAGCGACGAGGAGACCAACAAGGAGGGAAAGGAAGATGGCGAAGGGGAATTGCCCTCCCCTATTCCCACCCTCTTCCCACAAGCGGGCGGATTCGGCGGAGAAGACGGCGAAAACATCCTGCACATCGCCGTGCCAGGAATAGGAAAGCCCGAGGGCGACCATCCCTTCTTTTCCGATCGACTTGCTTCCAAACCCATATATGCAGATGTTCTGAGCTATGACGGGAGGGACGATGTAGAAGAGTCCCGCTTGGCAGACTATCCTCGCTAAGCCGAGGTAGATAAGGAGGACGAGGGTCAAAAAGGGGAAGGCGACGAAAAGGGGCATGCCGGAGGAGTTTAGCCAGAGAAGAAGGAAGAGGAATGAAAGGAGGAAGGGGAGGGAAAACCGAAAGGGTTGTGCCTTGAGTAGGGGGAGGATGTGGCGACGGGCGAGGATTATAAAGGAGAGGGTGAACACGAGAAAGGCACCGAGGGATTGCCAGGCGATGGCGGAGTTCCCCCAGACGAACATCCCCCCATATCCCGTGGCGATTCCTAAGCGCTTGAAGATGGCTTCCTCGAAGAGGGTGAGGACATAGAAGAACCAGATTCCGCAGAGGATATCGGTGGGGAGGAGAAAACCGATGCCAAAGGACAAGAAGTTGAAGCAAAGGAGGGGTTGGGAGCGCACCGGTGTCCATCCCCAATTGAGACAGCCGATGTGGTCAACCGGCAGGGCAGGCAGGGCGGGGAAGAAGAGGTGGAGGATGTGCTCGGACATTATGAGGAAGGGTATCGCCACACCGAGCCAGAAGAGGTAATTCCTGAAGAGGGAGCCCTTCCCCCAGCGGACGAGTTGGAGGGGCACCTGCATTAGGGGGTAGGAGAGTTTTTCGTTCTCCATCCAATGGCGACGGAAGAGGATAACGACGAGGTAGGAGGTTAGGGAAAGGAGGAAGAAGAAGGATAGCCAGTGGGCTAAAGGCGTGAGCCAGGCGGAGAGAGGGATCCTTTCCCCCGCTGGCAAGCCTTCGAAGAACCATTTTACCGCCTGCCTATCATCGACGATCAACCATCTCTTCATGTAGGGGATGAGGTCCCCCTTCCATTTATTCTCGGGACTGGCGAAGTAATGAGGGGAGGCGATGGCAGAGAGGAACATGTAGATCAGAAAGATGGGGGTGGAATTGGCGACCAAGACCATGACGAAGATGAGGAGGAGCTCTCCCGGGGTGAGCATCCATCTTTCCCTGAGGCGCCCCACGAGGTAATTGACGAGGAGAAGGAAAAGGAAGGGGATGACCGCTCCCTCGGGGAGGTAGCTCCAAGAGAAGTTGCTGAACGCCCTGCTCTCTGTAAGAGGGGAGCATATATTGACAAAAATGGCGAGAGCTATGCCGATTAAGAGGGCTCTTAGGGTGAAGCTTCTCAAGACCGCCTTTTAAGGGGGAACTCCTCCAAGGGTCCCCAGAGGGAGTCCTTGGTCCTCATGATGCCTATCCTGTCCGAGGATAGGAACTTCGCTATGGCGGTGCCGACTTGGTATTTCTTCGGCTTGAAGGTTTGGAGGAGCCTTCTTCCTCGCCAATCGTAAACCCCACACCAGCCGAGGGGAGTGGTGGCGAGGAGGAGGGAACCATCGGGGGAGAAATCGAGGGAGGAGATGGATTGGCTCAAGATCCTCTGCCTCATCTCCCTCTGCATCATCATGGAGGGGGGCATCTGAGGGGAGGGAGGAGGGAAGGCGGATTCCAATTCCTCCTGGCTGGGCTTCTCTATTTGGAGAAAGGAGAGGAAGGAGAAGTCCTCGGCATTTACGATCTCTATGGTGCCATCCCGCTTACCTATAGCGATCCTCTCGCCTTTGGGGGAAAAGGTGATGGAGGAAGCGGGAACGGAGAAGGGAAGAGCCTTGCTTTGTCCCTTAAGGTCGTATAGGAGGAGCTGGGCGAGGTCGGAGGTGAGGAGGGCTACCTCTTTGCCATTGGGGGAGAAGGTAACCTGGGCGGAGGGGAAGACGCCCTCAGGGAGGAAGATCTGCTGGCAGGTATCCCCATTGGAGGGGGAAACGATGCGCAGTTCTCCCTCGTTGAAATAGGAGACCATGGCGATGAGGAGGAGCGTGCAGTCAGGGTTGAAGGCAAGCCCATAGACCTCTCCCTTGGTGTCGATCTCCCACCTCTTCTCCCATTTCCCCTTGTGCCAAAGGAGAAGCCTCACCTTCTCGCCATCGGCTGCGGAGACGAGAAATTGGGGTTCCCCTTTGGGTGTTTTGGTAAAGCCACAAGCGCAGTAGAGGAAGTTCCAATCCTTGAAGAAGTCCAAGGTGAGGTGGGTTAGCTCCTTCTTGTTGAGGCGATCCAGGAAGAGGAGGGAATCGCCTTTAGGGGATTGAGTAGATATATATCTTCCTCCTTCCCAGACATAAAAGGAAGGGGGCAGGAAGCGCATGGCTATCTCGGGGGTAGGTTCCGTTGCCTCGGGAGGTTGGCTTGGGGGAGGCAGTTGGGCAAGGGAAAGGAGGAGAGGGAGAAGCAGGAGAAAGAGAGGGGCTTTATTTTCCATTCCAATCTCCCAATCTCCTCAGGATCTCCCGGGCGGATATAACGCCCGAGGCGGATGCCTGCACCAGGCTCCTCGTAATCCCCGCTCCATCCCCTATGGCGAAGAGGTTCTTTATGGGGGTTTCCAGGGAGGAGGAAAGGGGGAGGCGAGAGGAGTAGAATTTCACTTCCACACCATAGAGAAGGGTATGGCGGGAGGCGATGCCGGGGGTCAACCTATCCATGGCGTGGAGCATCTCCAAGATATTAGAGAGATAGCGATAAGGGAGGACGAAGGAGAGGTCTCCCGGGGTGGCATCGGGGAGGGTGGGCGTTATCAATCCTTTTTCTATCCTCTCCGCGGTGGAACGTCTCCCCATCTCTAGATCGCCCAATCTTTGCAATATGACCCCTCCAGAGAGGAGGTTGGCAAGGCTGGCTATATATTTGCCATAACCTATGGGGTCCTTGAAAGGTTCGGTGAAGGAGGTGGAGACCAGGATGGCGAAGTTAGTGTTCTCGGTGCGCTTTCCCGCATAGGAATGTCCGTTCACGGTGGTTACACCGTTGTTGTATTCCCTCACCACTTCCCCGTAGGGACAGACGCAGAAGGTGCGCACGCGGTCGTCGAACCTTTTGGAATAGAAGACCAATTTGGGCTCGTAGAGGACGCTGGTTAAAGGCTCCATGACTACGGCGGGCACCTCCACCCTCACCCCAACATCCACCGGATTGGCGATTATGTCGATCTTCAGCCTCTTGCACTCCTCAACCAACCATTCCGCTCCCTGCCTTCCCGGCGCCACCACGACATAAGGAGCGAGGAAAACCTCCCCCTTCTCCGTCTCCACCCCTTTTACTTCTCCTCCCTCCACTATAAGCCGTACAACCGTGGTATTGATCAGGACATCCACGCCCCTGAGCTCCCCCCTTATATCCCTCAATATCTCCCTCGCCTTCTCCGTGCCGAGATGCCTTATCCGATTAGGCAGAAGGCGTAGATCCGCCAGGCTGGCTTTCCTCTGCCACTCCCGAAGGATCTCCTCATCGCCACCGTAGACTAGGGGAGGAGCACCGAATTGGAGGAAGATATCGTCCACATATTTTATTATCTCGGCTAGGTAACGCTCGTTGACTATCTCGTTCAGTCGCCCCCCAACATCGGGGGAAAGCGTCAACTTGCCATCGGAGAAGGCTCCCGCCCCTCCCCAACCGCAGAGGAGCTCGCAGGGGGAACATTTGTAACATGTCCCGCTTTCCCCCGAGGGGCACTCCCTCTCGGTGATATCCTTCCCCTTCTCGATGAGGAGGACCCTCGCCTTGTTGCGACGGGATATCTCCAGGGCACAAAATATGCCCGCTGGGCCAGCTCCTACGATTATTACATCATACTTCTTCACTTTCGCATCTTTCCTTTAGGGATTCCAACATCTCCTCGGCAGTTTCCTCCACCTTACGCCTTATAAGCCCTTGAAGGAGGGCACCGATGAGGGGGATCTTCATTTCATATTCTATGGTGAGGGAAACGCTGGTTCTTCCCTGCACATCCTTGAATGACCAGATCCCCTCATATTTGGTGAAATCTCCCTTTAGGGAACGGAACCTGCATTCCCGTCTTTCCTTGTCCCATATGTCCTCTTCCGTCCATCGGATTGTCCTCCCCAGCTCTTCCACTCTTGCTATCCACTCCGTCGTTCTTCTATTCCCTTCCTCCTCGAGGACCTGGACGGATTTTATGCTGGACATAAAGGAAGGATAATCCTCTGCTTTTTGGGCGATGGAGAAGACCTTATCTATGGGGGCGTTTATCTCTATGGAGCGTTCCACTACAGGCAAGGTTTCACCTCCTCTATTTATCCAATAGAGAACTTCTTGCGCCATAAGCCTTTTCGGGCTTACATTTTCAGAATGATAGCATAGCCAAAAATCTTTTGTAAAGGGGTAAATAAAGCATAATGATGCAATAGGAAAGAGCCAAAAACAACTCAAAGACGCAGGTTGTCGTGGGGAAAGAAGAGGGCTTAATTACGGATGTTTCATTAGAGAGAGGGTGCAGGTAGAGCATACGATATTAGCGATGAAGAGGTATCAGGTAATAGGAGGGATATATCGGGGAAGAGAGGAAAGGTATTGGGGGACGGTGGAGATGGTGGCGAGGTTAGTGAACATGGAAAGGATAATGGTGAAAGGAATAGGGTAAGCAGAAGCTAAGGGAAAAAGAGCACGCTTGATAGGAAAAGGGGAGTAGGGCTTTCTTTTTATAACGCAAGAAGTTTAGAGAAGGATATAGCATTTGGGAAATAGAGGCAAGTTTAAAGGGAAGTGGTAAACTTACTTTTGGGGTTCCATCAACCTGCCCAGGAAGAGGATGAGCCCGGTTTTTCTGTCGCGAATGAGGAAGATGAAGGGATGATCAGCGCGGAAGATTTTGCGGGGGGTTAACGCCAACCTTCCTATGACTACGCCCGTCGCAGCAGCTGCCTCCGTCCCCTCCTCATTGACATCCACATAACCTTGATGGATAACGCTGGTGATGAAGAGGGTCTTCGTGCCATCAATGCCTGAGAAATCCGCCACCCCTCCCTGGAAGGCGCGTTTCATCCCCATCCTTTTGAGGGTATCGACAAGGGAATATTTCGTCTCCAGCTTGAATTTGGGAAGGTAGACATCTACCTCCGTTACTCGAAGGCTCGCCTCCAACTTTTTCAATTTATCCGGGTTGAGCACCTCCTCGGCGGGCTTCAGATCGAAGCCCTTGGGGAGGAGGATGAGCATGGAGATCTCCTCGCCTTTATAGGGCAACTCTAAAACCTGGAGGTTGTCCGTCTCGGCATAAGGGAACTGCTTCTCTTTAAGGCACATCATGGGGACCTTGACGATCTTATTCGGATTTACCTTGAAGTTCTCTTCCTTTGTCTGCTTGGGATCGAATTGGATGAGCCATGTTCCCTTGAAGTAAACCGCATTGGTTATTACGAGGCGAGTGAGGGGGGTTACGGAACCGGGAGGCAGGAGGTCCTTGATCTTGTCGTTCGTCTGCTTCGCCACCCAGGAGTTGATGGTCTGGCGGGATCCATCGGGATTCCCCACGAAATCCAAATTGGTGGTGTTCCCCTTATAATAGCGAAGAACGATGTCCTTATAGGATTTGAGGAGAGGGTATTTCTTCTGTGCCCACAGGGCGTTGGCGGTCCTGAGGATGTAATCCTTGCTTTGGTTGATCCGCTGATAGAGCTGAAGGAAGGATTTTCGGCGGAGGGCACTATTCGCGGGGAGGTTGAACACCTTCTGGATCTCGCTTGCGGTTTGCCCCCTCGCTCCTTCATAGGTTATAGCGAAGGCGGAGGAAAGGCTCCAGGGGGAGAAGAAGATGTTCTTTTCCTTGTCCGCTTTGAGTTGGGGATAGAGGTTGAAGGCAAAGGCGTTAATGCCCTTCACAAGATCACCAATGTCCTTTCCACCCGGCGTTTCACCAAGAGCCATAACGCCTCCTAAAGCGAGGGGCACAGCCAAGAGCAACCATTGCCATTTTCTCCCTACCATCATTTAACACCTCCTAAAAATCCAAAATTTGGACTTAACAAGGAGGGCGAAGGTTACGCAGACCTCGTTGTAAAAAAGTGCAGGATACATAGCGTTGGTTCTCCGCGGAAGGATGGGAGCGATAGGAAGCGCATCCTCTGGGCAATATTACCTACCTGGGTAGCCATAGATGCACTTCGCCCAAGGAATTGCCAATGAAGGGTTTGCCCACGATGCCTACACGCTCGCTTATGCGTATGAGTTTGGCGTCGTGGCTACCCACGCCTTCGTCCACCACATGCGTTTCAAACCGCCCATTGCCCCGATTGACGAAGAGGATGACCTGGGGGCGGGAGGTGAAATCCATCTCAATGACGCAGATATCCAGCAATCCGTCGCCGGTGAAATCAGCGATGACCAATGAGTGAGGGTCCACCAGATCATTAGCCAAGACATGCTCCTGCCACAGCCGGCGGGGATCATCTGTGGCTTTGAACCAGGCTACGCGTCCCTGTTCCTTGCGTCCGAAGTATTGGGCATCCCCTTCCGCCAATACGATCTCCATGCGCCCATCGCCATCCAGATCAGCGGATGCTACTACGGTCCCGACATAACCTTGGGCGAAGGCGAAGCGTTGCCACTCCTGGCGGACATCGCCTTGGGGCTTGAGCCAGAAGTTACCAGCGATGAGCTCGGACTGCCCATCACCATCCACATCCGCCCATGCCAACCCCTCGCCCTGCACATCCTGTGCGATTACGAATGCCTCCCATACCTTCAGGGGATCCGCACCGGGCTTGAGCCAGAGAAGTGCTTTATTTCCCTGGTTCCAAGTGACCAGTTCTCCTTTGCCGTCGCCATCAACATCCACCCATAGTTGGGTATGGAAGGTGGGGGCAAAGGTGCCAAGAAGAAAACGCTGCCATTTTTGCGAGGGATCCGGAGGTTGTCTCCACCACCAGAGGTGGGGACTGCGCCAATCCCCACCGGCGAGGAAATCTAAGCGCCCATCGCCATCCACATCGCCAAGGGCACCCCCCGATTCCAGCATTTCTGCTTCTTCGTCCATCGGATGTGCCAACCACTCATCGATGCCACGCTGTTCCAGCCATACGAGCGCGTCCCTGCCCTTTTGGCGACTGCCGATGACCACATCGTCCTTGCCATCGCCGTTGACATCGCCTACGACGCAAATAGTGCGATTAAGATTAGGATCAAGGCGTGCAATCACGCGTCGCTCAAATTCATAAACGTCCTCCTTGGGTGGGATGATGCCAATCCACTCGGCGGATTTGCGGAAGAAGGCACGCTTTGTGGGTGTGTTGATGAGCCAGTTGGTAGGAGGCGACTGGAAACCGTCCCGGTGATTGTTCCGCCCCTGATCGTAGTAGCCCCAACTGGCACCCTCGTTCAAGGCGGACTCCATGTTTCGCAAATCCACGCCGTCCTCGTTGAAGACAATGGGCTTGGGCATGCCCCAGGCGCGCAACTTCGCCCGAATAGTTCGCACCATCTCCCGGATGCGTTGGGGAGTTTGACCATTACCATGCACCAACACGAAATCAACGGCGCGCAATACCTCATCGGGAGGAATGACGCCACCACCGAAGCTGGTCGAGACGAGGATCTGATCCTTACTGCGCTCCTTCACCAACCGCAGTAGCTCCACCACCCGAGGAGGACGAATAATGGGATGGTCGTAACCAAGGGAATCGCATTCGTTAGCGATTTCCAACAAAACATGCCGATAGTCCCCTCGTAGGAGCCAATCAACGATGTTGACAACCGCGCGCTTTACCGCCTCTTCGTCCTGTAGGTATTGGTCCTGACCGAAGTAGAAAAGCCCCAAGATGACGACCATGCGCAGTCGCTCCGCTGTATCCAGCACTTTCTTCAAGCGTCTCAGCCAAGAAGGCTTCAACGAACCATCGGGATAAAAACCGCTCACCCGCCAGGGTTGATTTCCTGTGAATTGTCCCTCCTTCGGACCACCGCATTGCAAGTTAATGGTGAAGGCAATGACTCCATGGGCTTTGTAAAGAGGTAGGGCTGAGAGGAATTCCTCCACATTACGGTCGGGATCGAACTCTCTGCCATCGGGGTAGCGCCAAAGGAAGCGTGTTTCAGGGTTCTCATCGTCAAATAGCGCTTGCACCATTCGACTGTTGAGCAACATGCCCAGCGCGCGGGGGTTGGCGTTGGGCACATCTGCATAGGTCGGCTTTCCATCCAGGAGGAAACGTTCGTCTTCTATCGTCACCTTCATTCTACTCACCTCGCTCGCTGATAAAAATCCCGTTATCGTAAAAGCGAACATTAATATCAATATCAAACCCATGCATCCTCCTTTCTTTATTATTGACAACACTTTCGCTAACTTGCCCACTTCGTTCTTTGGGGCTGATGTTGTCATAATGATAGCAACTTAAGCTTTAAAGTAAAAGGGAGAGATTAGCAGGCGGAGAAAGGTTTTTGGTTCTTTTAAGAAGAGCGGAGAGAAGGAAGAAAGCGGAGAGGAAGAGGGCAACATCAAGAAGACTTCTATAAGGGAGACCGAGTTTGAGGAAGGCTTGCCAGTCCAATCCCTTGGAGAGAAATTTGGAGAGGGAGAGGGTTTGAGAGAGTAAGACCGTGAAAACAGCGAGGAAGGGTCTATTGGGCAGGAAGTAACCGAAGAAAAAGCCCGCTATGGCGGAGATGAGGTAGAAAGAAAGGTTTATATGTAGAAGGAAGAAGTTGCTCACCCCGCTACTGACAGCGATGCCCAATCGGTGACAAAGGAGGTTAACGAGGTTAAATAGATCGAAGAGGTGCCAATCCAAAAGGTATAGGCAGGTAGCGCAAACGAGCACTATGAGGACGCCTTCAAGCTTCCGCTTCATTTAGGAAAATCTTATCCCACAGCCTTTTCGCTTTCAATATCCGCATTTGCTGCTTATGATATCCTATCTCTTCCATCAATAAACTTCTTGCGGCATTAGCCTTTTTATGGTGACGCTGATGCAGTGGTAGCATACCCCCTCCAAGGTGCAATGTCCTTCGTTTTTCTTGACGCCTCTCTTCCTCCCCCTCTATCCTAATTTAGCGAGGTGAAGGTTATGAAGATATTCATCGATACCGCTAATATAGATGAGATAAAGGAAGCAGTTTCATGGGGAATCGTAGAAGGGGTAACCACGAACCCCACCCTTGTGAGCAAGGAGGCTCGCCCCTTCAAGGAGTTGGTGCTGGAGATTTGCTCCTTAGTCGATGGGCCGATAAGCGTTGAGGTTACAGCTTTGGATGCGGATGGGATGGTGGAAGAAGGAAGGGAGATAGCGAGTTGGCATCCCAATGTAGTTTTGAAAATCCCCATGGGGGTAGAAGGGATAAAGGCGGTAAAGAGGCTTTCCAAGGAAGGTATACGGACGAACGTCACCTTGATCTTCTCCCCCAATCAGGCTTTGTTGGCGGGGAAGGCGGGAGCCACCTACGCGAGCATCTTTGTTGGACGTTTGGACGATGCAGGGCACGATGGGATGAGGGTGGTTGAGGAGGCGCTGGAGATATACAAGAACTACCCCTTCCCCACCCAAATCTTGGTAGCAAGCGTTAGGCATCCCATCCATGTATTGCGCGCGGGGATGATGGGGGCACCGGTCGTCACCGTTCCCTTCAAAGTTTTACAGCAGATGTTCAAGCATCCCTTAACCGATATAGGTTTAGAGAGATTTCTTGCAGATTGGGAGAAATTAAAATCCGCTGGGCTACTTTAAGGGAAACTCAGCCTTCCTGTTTGCCCCTTGACTTATATTATTCTCAAGGAGGTTGAGGCACGCGCGAGGGAATTTTACCCTTTAAGTTTTTACCCCCCACCTCCAGCACCTGGTCTCATCATACCGGATCCCATCATAGGAGGTCTGCTACCGCCACCCATCATGCCAGGCCCCATCATGCCGGGTCCTTTTGCACCAGGTCCCATCATGCCAGGTCCCATCATACCGGGTCCTTTTGCGCCAGGTCCCATCATGCCAGGTCCCATCATGCCGGGCCCCATCATGGGTCCAGCGCCGGGCATACTGCCCGCTGCCCCACCACCTGTTGCGGTTCCTCCAGTGGCTTGAGCTTGGGCAGGAGTAACTTCCACCTCTGATTTGGGCGCCATCAGTATCAGAGCCAAGGTCGCCAGAACGCAAACAGCAAAGAAAACCAATGCTCCCATTATGCCTTTATCCTTTTTCACATTCACAAACCTCCCTTCTTTACCTATCCTATTATGGAGAGGAGGGAAAAAGTTGTCAATGGATGCTCAATCCTTCTCGCGGTTGGTAGAGGCTGCCAAAAGGGCGAAGGAAAATTCTTACTCTCCCTATTCCCGCTTCGCCGTGGGAGCGGCGCTCCTCTCAGCGAGCGGGAAGATATACAGCGGTTGCAATGTGGAGAATGCCTCCTATGGCTTAACGCTATGCGCCGAGAGGGTAGCCTGCGCTAAAGCGATCTCAGAAGGAGAACGAGATTTCCTCGCCCTGGTCATCTTTTCCATTCCACCGGTACTTCCCTGTGGTGCTTGCCTCCAGTTCCTCGCCCAATTCGTCCCCTCCGATTTCCTAATAATCTCAACGAATGGTACCACGAAAAGGGAATGGCGCCTTTCCCAGATTTTCCCTCAACCTTTCCGATTAAATCCTTAGTTACCTCTCAAGAGCTACATAATCTATATAGACATTCGCATCGCTTGCGTCGGTGGGATCGAAGCGGAGGGAGAGTATGGTGCCCTTCCAAGCGGGATTTTTAGAGAGGTCGAGCTCGTAGGTGTGGAACTCGCCATTGGTTATCAATTTGAACCTCTCGCTTGTGAATTCGCTCATGGAAAATACGGTGTTAGACCAGAAGACCTGCCCTATGTTTCCCTTGTCCACCTTCATCCTTATGAGCATCCTCCTATAATCCTTCGATTTTATCGCGACGGGAGGAAAGACTATAGCGGGGTCGTTCGTGCTCGTATGGAGGTATAGGCAACCATCCTCTACCTTGAAGATATCCACTCCCATCATCGCGGTCCATCCCTCAGGGGTTTTCTCGAAATCCCATCTGCCCCGGAAATGGGGCACCTCTGCTTCCTTCAAGGGTAAGCCTATATCCTGGGGAACCAGATCCTGGTGCCCATCCTTTCCAAGGAAGACCTCCCTTACCGCGTCCAGATAGGCAAAGCCCCATTCCCTGCTTGGCTCTATGTAGGAACCCTCCCCCCACTCGTTCCAGGCTTCGATTATCACCATTCTTCTTAAATTGTGCTTCTCCACGAAATCCTTCGCATCCAGGAGCATCTCTTTGAATAATTGGGAAGTTGAACCTACTCGTGCAGTGGTCTCGGTGCCATGCCAGGGACGAGGATCCCAGCCGGGGGTAGTGGGAACTATATAATCGAAACCCTTGCTCACTATATCGCTCCAAATTTTCTTGAATCCCTCCGCCATCTCCTTGTAGGGAGACCTCTTGTTTTCTCCCGCATTCACCCAGGGATAGTTGTAGCCCGATACCGCATCATAACCCTCCTTCCTCATATCCTCCAGCCCCACATCCCAATTGTGCATGCAACCCACGATGAAGAGCCCGTTCAAGCCCTCTCGCTTACACATCTCCCGCATCTCGTCGAAGGCGGACTTCACGGCAGGAGAACCCATATCCTCCGTCAAACGACGAGGAGTGAAGATGAAAAGCACGGGCTTGTTATCTATGCGGAGATAGTTGGGGAGTCGGAAGTAATTATCTATGCAGAACCTGGTGAGATTGAGCAAATCTTCACGGGAGGAGGTGCGGGGAGGGTTGTGATTTGCCCAGAGGAGGGCAAACTTCATCATTTTTCCATATCGACAACGTAGGAAGGCCTCGTGGAGGGCATGCTCCAAAGAGCGAGCTCCCTGCACCCAATACCAATCGAAGATGAAGAAGGTAATGCCGTGCTCCAAAGCCCACTTTATCTGCCAATCCATAACTTCCGGCTCCCCTTCTTTATAGTAGCCGAGCAAGGGTTTGCGTCCCCAGTTCTTAACCGGCGTCCATTGGGAAGCAGTGCGCCAACCGGGGAAGTAGTAGACACCAACCTCCCAATCCGTTTTTGGTATGATTGGAGGAGGGGGGTAATCCATCCGCTCCACCTTGGGAGCGGGAGTTACCTCCACTACTTTGGAAAGCGAGAAGCTTTGACCATCGTATTGGACATCCACGCTTATCTTGTATTTGCCCTCCTTGGAAGCGATAGCCTCCCACTGGAAAAGTAAAGGCTCTCCGAAGTCTATCTTTCGGGCTACTTGAGGATTCTCCCCTTTGACCAATTTCAATCCAGATGGGAGGTGAAGGCGGACTTTCACCTCCCCGAGCGGTAAGCCTCCGTTTTTCAATTGAAGGACGAGGGGGAATTGCTTTCCTGCTCTGCCCAATCCATCTATGCCGAAATAAACTTCCTGGAGTTCCTTGCCCCTTGGCTCCTTCCCGACTTCCATCCTTCCTACCTCGCAGGAACCGCTCACATTGTGGAGGACGAGGCAAAGCGAGGATACGATGCCCCTCCAAGAAGGGACGATGTTGTAGAAATGCGTTTTGTTATCTGGCAGGATATCGAAGGCGAAGCGCTTCTGCGCTCCATCCTCCATCCAAACCAACTCCGCATAGCCATCCATCTTAGCAGTTTGGATCCTCAGAGGCAGGGAGACAATGGGGTTATCTTCTCCCTTGAAAGGAGGAGACAGGGAGATAAGGGGTGCTCTATCAGAGGAGATTTTGATATTAATCTTGTCTGGGAACTCTTTCTCCAATTTCATGCCTTCCCCTCCTATGAACCAATTTGTGGAACCTATGCCCTGGATCCTTTCGATCCTTATATAATCTATGGCGAACTCGGCATCCACAGCATCATCGGGCAGATCGAGCCTTATGTGGATTATTCTTCCTTCCCCTTCCCAGAAGGGAAGGATCTTATAGGTATGGAATTCGTTATCACCCTTTATGTAAAAGGGATTGTATTTGTTGGGACGAAAGCCTTCATAGGGAGGCTCCGTAGTGCCCGACCAATAGATCTGCCCCCAACCCTCCTTGGTAGATCTCATCCTGATTTCTATGAGGTGGCGATTGCTCGCCTCGAGGTCGAAAAGAGGGCTAACTATGCTGGGGTCGGGACCGATGCACCTGCCCATAAGGAAGCCATCCTTAACTATTAGCTCGGCAACATTGTTCCCCGCTCGCCAGCCTTCCAGGGAGGAGAACTCGAAGGATACCTCGGGCAAAGGAAAGGCGAAGGGGAGAAACATCAGGGGAAAAAGAAGAAGCAAGGGTCTATTCATTTTCCTCTCCCTCCGGAAGCAAATTGGGGATTCCGTTTTTTACCTCGTATTTCCGCCCACAGGAGGGGCAAAAAAGGATTTCCTCCTTTTCCCTCCATTCCAATTCACTTCTACAGACAGGACAGCACAGCATATCCAGTAATTCCTTCCTCATTATTTTCATTTTACCAATTGTTCCTCCCCCTTTGCCAAGGACAAGTTAATACTTTTCCTTTTGCTTTTAACGAAAGGGCGAAAATCAACAAACCTTAAGGGGGATGCGATCGCATCCCCCCTTTTTCTTACACTTGTTGAAGATTAATCCGCCGGTCCACCTCCCCATTTACTCCAGAAGGTAACATTGTCGTTATCTCGGCGTGGATAGAAGAGCTTCCCGCATTGATCCGCTATTTGCAAATACGGCATCCACTTAGCGTGTCCATCCGCAAACACCAGGTTCTCCCCTTCGGTGTGACGGGTATTCCTCTTCAACCGGAGGGAAGGTGTGCAGGCGGAAGCACAGGCATTCGCATAGACCACCCTCGTCCCTCCACAACTGAAGGCGAATATAGCGTCAGCGAAAACCGCCGTCTCTGCAGGGGTGGGTAATTCCGCCTGCTTCGCTGCATACATTTTGTCGTTCCAACCTATGCTCACCACCTTCCCCGTGAACTCCGGAGGGAAAGGCCAACCTCCACCGACTCGCGCAAGGTTTTGACCAGCATCATAGTAAAGAACCATGGTAGCAGCATCTCCCGCAGTGGAAGGGCAGGCGAAGATATCGGTGTTCTTCACATAGGGATAGATCTTTGCCTGGGGAGTGCACAAGGGATTATTGGCATCGGGACCAGTTCCGCAACCCCAACAGCCAAGGAAGGGGAATGTTTCATCCCAATCCTGGACATACATCATCAGCGCCATACCTATCTGTTTCATATTGGATAGGCAGGTGGTCTTCCTCGCCTGCTCCCTTGCCCGGGAAAAAACAGGGAAGAGTATCGCCGCGAGGATGGCGATGATAGCTATCACCACTAACAATTCTATCAATGTAAAACCTTTCCTCACTATACTTCCTCCTTTCATATTAAACTTCTTGCGCCATAAGCCTTTTCACGCTTATATTTCCATAATGATAGCGTA
>CAYVMD010000028.1:0-18810 GCA_964452465.1 uncultured bacterium
ATCCAAAACACCGTATTCCGCATCGGACACCTCGGTTATGTCGACGAGATGGACGCTTTGACGGTCCTATCTGCTTTAGAGATAGGGCTGAAGGCTTTGGGCTACCCCCTGGAATTGGGGAAGGGGGTAAGGTCCGCCGAGGAGTATATAACCGAGGAGATAAAGGAGGGTTGATATGCCTAATAAGATATTGATATCAGACCAAATTTCGCCCAAGGGAGTGGAAATCCTTCAGCAATATCTGGAGGTGGATTACTCACCTGGGCTATCCAAGGAGGAGATATTGGCGAGGATCGCCCAATACGACGCCTTAATGGTGAGGAGTGGGACGAAGGTTACGCGAGACATAATAGAGGCAGGGGTTAACCTCAAGATAATCGGTCGAGCAGGAGTAGGGGTGGATAATATAGATGTGGAGGCGGCGACGGAGAGGGGCATAGTGGTGGTCAATTCCCCCGGCGGAAATACAAGGGCAGCTGCGGAACATACCATAGCCCTCCTCTTCGCCCTCGCCCGCAATATCCCCCAAGCCTATCTCTCCCTGAAGAAGGGAGAATGGAAGAGGAGCAAGTTCATGGGGACAGAGGTTCATGGCAAGACCCTGGGCGTAATCGGTCTGGGGAGGATCGGAGGAGAGGTAGCCAGAAGGGCAGTTGCCTTGGGGATGGAAGTCATCGCCTACGACCCCTACATAAGCGAGGAGGTGGCGGAGCGCCTCCAGGTCAAATTGGTGGATCTGCCTACTCTGCTTTCCACTTCCGACTTCATAACCATCCATACCCCCCTAACCAAGGAGACCAAGCATCTTATAGGGGAAAGGGAGCTGAACATGATGAAGAAGGGAGCGAGGATAATAAACACCGCCCGGGGAGGGATAATAGATGAGGTCGCTTTGGTTAACGCCATAAAGGAAGGCAAGATCGCGGGTGCTGCTATAGATGTCTTCGAGCAGGAGCCTCCCCCTCCAGATCATCCCCTCCTTCAATTGGAGGAGGTGATCGTTACCCCTCACCTCGGCGCTTCCACGGTGGAGGCGCAGGAGTTCGTTGCGGTCGATGTGGCTCAACAGATAGTCGATTTCTTCCAGGGGCTTCCTCCCTCCAGCCCGGTCAACCTTCCCGTCCTTCCTCCCGAACTCCTCCCCTACCTCCAGCCCTATCTTCAATTAGCGGAGAGGATGGGGAAACTGCTTGCTGGGATAGCAGGGAAGCGCATAAGGCGAGTGGAGGTAACCTATCAAGGGCAGATAGCGGAGGTGGAGACGAGCACGATAACTCGCTCCCTGCTGAAGGGGCTCCTTCAGCCTATCCTTACCCTTCCCATCAATATCGTCAACGCCCCCCTCGTCGCAGAAAGCAGGGGGATAGAGATAAGGGAGACGAAAAGCTCTGCCCCCTCCGACTATATCAACTTAGTGGTAGCAAAGGTCACAACGGAGGAAGGGGAAAGGCAGGTAGGGGGAACAATAGTGGGCAAGAGGGATTTGAGGATAGTCTACATAGATGGCTATAGGGTGGATGTAGTCCCGGAGGGAATTGTCCTTATCACCTCCCATACCGATAAGCCGGGCATGATAGGGCAGGTGGGCACCATCCTGGGGAGAAGGGACATAAATATCGCTGGCATGCATGTGGGAAGGGAAACGAGGAGGGGTAGAGCGGTCATGGTGCTGAGCGTGGATGAGCCCATTTCCCCCGATGTCCTGCAGGAGATAGAGAGGGTGGACGGCATAGAGAAAGCCTGGGTGGTCGAATTTTAGGAGGTTAGAAGTTTTGGCAATCCTTCTCACCAACGACGACGGGCTTGAGGCGGAGTTGCTATTCGCTCTATGGGAGAGGCTACGCTCCCTCCAAGAGGTGCTCGTGGTAGTGCCCGAGGGGGAGAAAAGCGCCTCCTCCCATAGCCTTACCCTCCATCGCCCCCTTGTTGTGAAGGAGGTCAAATGGGAGGGCAACCTCTCCCTGTTCGCTTTGCAAGGCACGCCGGCGGATTGCGTGCTCTTCGCCAAAAGAGGGCTTTCCGCCGATATACAACTTGTCGTTTCGGGCATAAACAAGGGTCCAAATTTGGGATGGGACATCTTCTATTCTGGCACCGTTGGCGCAGCCATGGAGGGCGCCATGCAAGGCATAACCTCTTTCTCCATCTCTCTCGACGACAAGGGGGATAGGCTCTTTTGGGAAACCGCCCTTACAGTGGCGGAGAGGTTGGCGAAGATCCTCCTTACCCATCCTCTTCCTCCCTTCATTTTCCTCAATGTCAATGTCCCCAACCTTCCTTTGGAGAAGGTAAAAGGGGTAGCGCTAACCCGCCTCGGTAAGAGGATGTATCCCTCTCCCCTGAGGCAGATCTATCAAGAGGGAGATAAGAAGGTGTTCTGGGTGGGAGGGGAAGAACCTGTCGACGAGGGAGGCGAGGGAACGGATGTCTACGAATTATCCCGGGGGAAGATAAGCATAACCCCCCTGGGCTGGGACCTAACCGCTTACGAAGCCCTTTCCATCCTTAGGGAATGGCGATGGGACCTGGTGTAAGGAAGACCTATCCCTCTTACCTTGCCCTCTACGAGAGCGGGGAGCTGGACCGCAGGATCGAGTCCGCATATGGGAGGTTGGAGAAATGCCAACTTTGCCCCCGCAGGTGTGGGGTTAACCGCCTGCGGGATGAAAGGGGCGTTTGTCGAACCGGTAGAAAGGCGGTGATCTCTTCCTTTGGACCCCATTTCGGAGAGGAGGATCCCCTCGTGGGAAGAGGAGGCTCGGGCACCATATTCGTCACCCATTGCAACCTCGGCTGTATATTCTGCCAAAATTACGAGATAAGCCATTTGGGGATAGGTAGCGAGGTGAGCGACGAGGAATTCGCCCAAATGATGCTCCATCTCCAAAGGATAGGATGTCATAACATCAACATAGTCACCCCCTCCTTCATCGTCCCCCAACTCCTATCTGCATTGAAGATAGCTATAGGGAAGGGATTGCACCTCCCTCTCGTCTATAATTCCAGCGGCTATGATGCAGTGGAGACTTTAAAATTATTGGAGGGGGTAGTGGACATCTATATGCCGGATGCCAAATTCGCCGATCCCCAGGTGGCGAAGGAACTATGCAACGCTCCCGATTACCCCCAGGTTATGAAGGAGGCGATAAAGGAGATGCACAGGCAAGTGGGGGATCTGGTTATAAACGATGAAGGGATAGCGGTAAGGGGGCTTTTGGTGAGGCACCTCGTCCTTCCCAACGGTCTGGCAGGGACGGAGGAGATTTGTCGGTTCCTCGTCGAGGAGGTTTCTCCCCATACCTACATAAACATAATGGCGCAATACCGCCCCTGCTACCGGGCGAGGGAAAAGGAGGGAATGAATAGGAGGATAACCGAGGAGGAATTCCGCTCCGCGTTGGAAACCGCTCGCCGCTGTGGTTTGTATAGGTTCGATAAGCCTCGCTACTTCTGGCTTTAAACCTTTTTGCTTTCCCCTTTTATTTCTCTAGGAATGAACATCCCCTGCGGGGATAGCCCAACTGGAATATTTCGCTAACCGTCATCGCTAAATCCGCGAAGGTCTTGCGAGTGCCCAAATCCCTGCCCCTTTCACCCCTCTTATAGAAGAGTATGGGAACATATTCCCTGCTGTGGTCGGTGGAAGGAGTAGTGGGATCGCAACCATGGTCCGCCGTTAGGAAGAGGTAGTCATCTCCTGTCTTGTCCAGAAGATGGGGGAGAAAATCGTCGAATTCTTTCAATGCTCGGGCAAATCCTTCCGGATCGTTGCGATGTCCATACACCATATCGAAATCCACCAGGTTCGCCAGGAGGATTCCCTCCCATTTCTCCTCCAGTGCCTTCCCTATTCCCTCCATAGTTTCCTCGTTGCCCTGAGTGGGCACCCATCGTGTAAAACCTCTCCCCACAAATATATCGTATACCTTTCCCACCGCCACTACCTCTAATCCTTTTCCCTTGGCGTAATCCAAGATCGTTTCGCGGGGTGGCGGAAGAGAGAAATCCTTTCTATGGGGTGTTCTATAAAAAGAGCCCGGTTCGCCTCGGAAGGGACGAGCTATAACCCTCCCCACGGAATGCTTTCCCCTTAAGAGCCTCCTTGCCTTCTTGCACATATCGTAAAGTTCCTCCAATGGGATTACCTCCTCGTGACAGGCTATCTGGAACACGCTATCCGCGGATGTGTAAACGATGGGATAGCCGGTGCGCATGTGCTCCTCCCCGAGCTCCTTGATTATCTCCGTCCCCGAGGCGGGTTTGTTGCCCAGTATATCCCTCCCGATCATCTTTTTGAAGGGTTCTATGATCTCGGGAGGAAAGCCACTGGGATAAGTGGGGAAGGGCTTTCGCTTTATCAATCCCATCAATTCCCAATGCCCGATGGTTGTGTCCTTGCCCGGGGAGCGCTCCGCCATCTTCCCGAAGGACGCCATAGGCTCAGGAGAGGGAGGGATCCCCAAAATGGGGACGATGTTCCCCAATCCCATTTTCTGTAGGTTGGGCAGATTTAATCCCCCCAGATATTTAGCCAGGTTCTGCAGGGTAGCAGAACCCTCGTCTCGGTAGAGATGGGCATCCGGTAACTCTCCCACCCCCACCCCGTCTAAGACGACGATTATAGACCTCATCTCATGCCCTGGGATGAGCCTTCTTATAGATCTCCCTCAGATACTGGGTCGTTATGTGGGTGTAGATCTCCGTGGTGGCTATGGAGCTGTGCCCGAGCATCTCCTGAATGGAACGGAGATCTGCTCCCCCTTCCAGGAGATGAGTAGCGAAGGAATGCCTGAATGTATGGGGGGAGACCTTCCTCTTTATTCCCGCTGAACGGGCGTATTTCTTCACCATCTTCCAGATGCTCACCCTGGATAGCTTCCCACCCCCTCGGCGTAGGAATAGCCAGCGAGGGTTACCCTTCGCTAAAAAGGGGCGGGAGGTCTGGAGATAAATTTTGATCCATTTTATCGCCATCTCCCCTGCGGGCACCAACCTTTGCTTGCCCCCCTTGCCTCGGCAGCGGAGGAAACCTCCCTCCAAATCCACATCCTCCAACCGCAGGTTGGAAGCCTCGGATATCCTCAAACCACACCCATAGAGGACCTCCAGGATCGCCCTATCCCTTACGCCATAGATGTCGGTGGTAAGGGGCTGGGATAGGATAGCCTCTACCTCTTCAACGCTAAGGGTGTTGGGCAAGGATTTGGGCGGGGCAGATATCTCCAAGGATTCATATAAACCCGCTTCTATATATCCTTCCCTTTGGAGGAATTTTAGAAAGCCCTTCAAAGCGGAGACCTTTCTCATCACGCTTCGAGGCTTGAACTTTCGCCTCAGATGGGAAAGATAGGCGAGCGTGATCTCCTCCGTTAGGTCTTGGGGTTCCTTTATACCCTTCCTCTCCAAAAAGCGGAGGAATTGCATCAGGTCCACCCTATAGGAGGAAAGGGTGTTCTGGGCGAGTCCTCGTTCCGCCCTTAGATAATAGAGGAATTCCCTGAGCCTCTTCTCCATATTCAGGAACGGGAGAAGAACATCCGCAGGGCTATCAGGATGATAACTACAGCGAGCAGTTTCTTCACTAAGGGAGCGGGTAGGGAAGACACCCAGGTTGCCCCCAAGAAGGCGCCTATAAGGGAGCCTCCCCAGATCATGATCGCCACCTTGAGGTCCGTATTGCCGTAATGAGCATGGCGGAGGGTCCCTACCAAGGCGGTGGGAACTATCACCGCCAAACTTGTCCCTATCGCCTTTAAGACGGGCATCTTGAAGAACTCCGTTAGGATGGGGATGATTATCACCCCGCCTCCCAATCCGAAGAACCCGCTGAAAGTGCCCATGATAACCCCACTGGCAACAAGCCCCAATACGCCTATCAGCGTAAGACCTTCCATAATTCCTCCTTAGAAGGTAATTTTTCGAAGACCCCCTCCTTCAAGGGTCCGATCTTTCTTATCCTCTCCGTCATCTCCCCAACCACTTGGGCGAACTTCTGCCCCTCTGCTGCAGATATCCACCTTATTTCCAACCTCTCGGGCTCTATCCCCACGAAATGGAGCAGTTTTTCCACCAACATGAACCTCCGCCTCGCATAGAAATTGCCCTTGGAGTAGTGACAATCGCCGGGATGACAACCCGCCACTAATACTCCGTCAAACCCCTCCCTGAACCCCTTTATGATGAAATAGGGATCCATCCGTGCGGAACAGGGAAAGCGGATGATGCGGACTGTAGGAGGGTAAGGGATGCGGGACATACCTGCCAAGTCCGCACCCGCATAGGCGCACCATCTACAAAGCAGAGCTAATATCTTCGGTTCCCATTCCTTTTCAGCGCTCAACTCTGGACAATCCCTCCAATTGGGCTATCAATTGTTCCGAGGTGTAGCCGAGAAGGTCTATGGCTTGAGAACGGCAAGCGGAGGCACAATTCCCGCACCCTTGGCACAATCCCTCGTTCACCTGCGCTATCCTGCGTTCTCCTTCTTTGCCCCTTTCCACCAAAACCTCCTCCTCTATCGCTGAGTAAGGACACACCTCTTTGCAGGCAAAACAGCCCACACATTTTTCCTTGTTCACCCGTGCCACAATGGGTTCCGAGTAGAAGAAATCCTCCTGGAGGAGCTCGATCGCCTTTGCTGCAGCTGCTGACGCCTGGGCTACGCTATCCGGTATATCCTTGGGACCTTGACAACCTCCCGCCAGGAAGATGCCCTTCGTGGTCGTTTCCACCGGTCGCAACTTGGGGTGGGCTTCCATGAACCACCCGTATTCGTCCGTGGAGATGCGCAGTTTCTGGGCGAGGTCCTTGGCATCCTTTTGAGGGGTGAGGGCGGTGGCCAAAACCACCATGTCCGCCTCTATGAGCACCTGTTGCCCCAATAGGGTATCCGTTCCCTGCACTATCAATTTGCCATTTTGAGGATATATCCTTCCCACCCTTCCCCTTATATAATTCGCCCCGAACTCCTGCTGAACCCTCCTCACGAATTCCTCGTAGCCCTTTCCAAATGCCCTTATATCTATATAAAAAATGTATATCTTCGCATTGGGCAGGTGTTCCTTCAATAGGAGGGCTTCCTTTGCGGTATACATACAGCAAACGCGTGAGCAGTAGGGATAGCCCTTTTGCTCATCTCGTGAGCCCACGCATTGGATGAAAACCACGCTTTCGGGGTGCTTCCCATCCGAAGGGCGCACTATCTCCCCCTTTGTGGGTCCCGAGGAGTTAATCATCCTCTCCAATTGGATGGCGGGAATGATATCGGGGTATCTCCCTACCCCATATTCCTGGTAGGGGGAGGGATCGAATGTATCTATCCCCGTGGCCACTATTATGGCGCCGAACTTCTCGTTTATGAAGGAATCCTCCTGGGAGTAATCTACCGCTCCCCGAGGGCATATTTTGGCACATATTCCGCATTTCCCTTCCTTGAACCACCGGCAGGACTCCCTATCTATCACCGGTACCAAAGGAATCGCTTGAGGGAAGGGGACATAGATCGCCTTTCTTTCTCCTAAGCCCTCGTCGAACTCGCTCTTCGCCCTTGTGGGACATTTCTCCCAGCAAAGCCCACAACCATTGCAAAGGTTTTCGTCCACGGAGCGTGCTTTCCTTCTTATCCTTACCTCGAAGTTCCCCGCAAATCCCTTTACCTCCTCCACCTCGCTGTAGGTCAATATCTTGATGCGGGGATGGCGATAGCAATCCACCATCTTCGGGGCGAGGATGCACATGGCGCAATCCAAAGTAGGGAAGGTTTTGTCGAACTGCGCCATCCTACCCCCAATGCTCGGGCTTCTTTCCACCAGGTAAACCTGAAAGCCTGCGGAGGCTATATCCAAAGCGGATTGAATGCCTGCAACGCCTCCCCCGATCACCAACGCCTTCTTCTCCACGGGGAACTCCAGCGTCTCCAGGGGGATAGCCCTCTTCACCCTTTCCACCGCTGCTGCTACCAATTCGAACGCCTTCTTGGTAGCGGATTCCCTATCGTCGTGCACCCAGGAATCCTGCTCCCTTATGTTCGCCATCTCGAATAGGTAGGGATTGAGTCCTGCGGATTCCACCGCTCTCTGGAAGGTTGCCTCGTGCATGGAGGGCGAGCAGGCAGCCACTACTATCCTATCCAGGTTGTGCTCCTTTATGGCTTGCGCGATTAACTCCTGCCCCGGATCGGAGCACATGTATCTGTAGGTGGTGGAGAAGACAACGCCAGGGATGGAAGCGATTTCCTGGGCAACCTTTTCAACATCAACCGTCCTGGCGATATTCACTCCACACCAACAGATGAAAACGCCTACCCTCGGCATATCTACCTCCTCAAATAGGGGACGATATAGGGGTCAACCATGTGGCGCCTCAATCCCAATTTCCTTCCATCAATCCCCATCGCCAACCCCAATACCTGAGTAAAGTAGAGGATGGGAAGGGCGAACTTTTCCCCCTTCGCCTTCTCTATGTCCGCTTGACGGGCATCCAAATTAAGGTGGCAGAAGGGACAGGCGGTAACCACGATATCCGCCCCTGCCATCTTCGCCGATCGCAGGATCCGATAGGTCAACTCCACAACCAAGTCCGTACGGGGGATGGTTAGGTTAGCCCCACAGCATTCCGTTTTGAACGCCCAATCCAAAACCTGCGCACCGGTTAGCTTCATTAACTCGTCCATGGTCTGGGGGTTTTCGGGATCGTCGAATTGGCAGATATGGGGAGGACGCACGAGAAGACATCCATAATAGCAGACCAATTTGAGATCCTTTAGGGGCCTCCTTATCTTTCGTGCGATTTCTTCCTTCCTATCGCTTAACAGGTCCAAAAGATTGCGCACTCGGAGCCTGTTCTCCCAAGGGAGGGGAAGATTTATCTTCACTTCCTCATAAACCTTGGGATCTTGGCTAAGGACGACCGTATGCTTAAGGCGGTTATAGCAGGCAGCACAGGGGGCAACTACATCCTCCACTCCTTCCATTTTCTCCGCCAAGGCAAGGGAATAAGCGGGTAGAGTAAGGGAGAGGAGGTGATTGGTAGCATGAGCGGAGGTAGCTCCACAGCATACCCAACCTTCTATCTCCTGGAGTTCGATGCCCAACTCTGGGCAAATCGCCCTCACGGAGATATCGAATTCAGCCCCAGTTGAATGTAGACTGCAACCTGGGAAATAGGCTACCTTCATTTATAACTAGTTTTCTCCAGGATCTCCTTGACTTCCTCGGAACGAGGGGAAGTGGTGGGCAAGGGGTTTAGTTTGCCCCGAAGGAACATCTTTATGCCCATCCAGATGTCGCTGAACCATTGTCTACTACGCAGTTTATATTCCATGATGAAGCCCAATTCGTAAAGCCTACCGAAGTACTTCAACCAACGGAAGAAGACCCGATGGAAGAGAGGGATGTTGGGCTCCTTAGGAGGAACCTCTTCTCTAAGCGCGATTTCCCTCAGCGCATCCATGACGAAGGATATGCGTATGTCTAATGGACAGCGTGCCGTGCAGGTGGCGCAGGAGGCGCAGATCCAAATGGTATTTGTGGAAAGAACTTCCTTCATTCCCAACTGTGCCATACGCATGACCTGATTGGGCTTCACATCCATTGCGAATGCCAGCGGACAACTCGCTGTGCATTTCCCGCATTGATAGCATTTCTTCACATCTTCACCGCAGATTTGCTTGATCTCTTCTGCTAACTCTTCGTTCGCTATCAGGTTTATCATAGGATTACCTTATTGATTATAACCGCCCCATGGTAATGGTCAAGAGAAACATATCGGGAGCCAAGGCCACTTAAAGGGAACCACAGAAGAGGAAAATAGTGGATTTTTTGGGGAGTGGTCCCGCCCCCCTTGCTAAAAAAAAAGTACTTGTTATAATTTTTTATAAAGACCAATTCTCACGCAGAGGGTTGGGCTTTGCGTCCTTCTAAAAAGGTGGTGATGTGATTTGAGGGTATCGAGCTAAGGCGGGTGTCCACTCCGCCTGCCAAAAGCAGAAGAAGGGTTGGTCCCTGACCCTTCAAAAGGAGTGGTTTTCAGGGGCTAAACTAAACGAAAGGAGGATGGGGAATAAAAATGGTGAGAGTGAAGAAAGGATTCACATTAATAGAGTTGTTGGTGGTGATAGCTATCATCGCCATTCTCGCCGCCATACTCTTCCCGGTATTCAGCCGAGCAAGGGAAAATGCTAGGAAGGCGACCTGCCTCTCTAATGCGAAGCAGATAGCGATGGCGTTTATGATGTATGCACAAGATTGGGATGAATGCATCCCCTCTTGGAACGCCCCTTGCTGGTGGGATTTCGTCCCTCCCGAAGGCGATCTGTTCTGGACGGAGAAGATTATGCCCTATCTGAAGAATGTGGATATTTTCAGATGCCCAAGTGCCAATGTGGAATGGGAATGGCCGGCTAACTGCTATCCGGGCAGGGTGGGCAGACCCCAGAATAACATAAGATGCAACTATGGCTTCCAAGATCTATTACTGCATCCTTCATTCCCGCATAACATTGCTCTGTTGTCTACTCCTGCAGAAGCTGTGGTTATAGCGGATTGTTACAGTGCTCTCCTTACCACTGCTGGGGTGATATGGTCGGGCGAAGGAGCGGGAATACATGCCCTTGCCGCTTTCGCTAATTACGATGGATCTGGGGATATAACCTGTTGCCCGGGAGCTGTCCTCCACATTCCTCTTGCTGATGCTATTAAAAAGTATACCCGCCACACGGAGGGTTCCGTTCTCATCTTCGCGGATGGGCATGCCAAGTGGTATAAGGCGGAGCAGATAAAGTCTAAGAGCTTGGGAGGCACCCTGATCATTCACTGTTGTGACTTTATAAGCCAGTAAAAGCAGGAAGGCGAAAGCCTCTCTCCTTACTAAGGAAGATTTAAAACATCCCTGAAAAGGAAAGGGGGGATATTTTAGGCATTCGAAACCCCTCTCTCCCAAAAAATATTGACGATTTCTCCCCAGGGGGTATTCTTACCATAAAAATTTGAAGGAGGTGTCTTTTATGAAGATAGCTTGCCAGGAAGGGATGCTACCTGGGAAGGATTTCCTAGAGAAGTGGGAGAACGCCAAGAAATGGGGTTTTGAGGGAGTTGAGGTATGGGGAAGCGTCCTTCGAGAAAAGGAAAAGGTGGAGGAGATAAAGAGAGCGATGGACAAGGTGGGGCTCCCCGTCTCCACTATCTGCGCTGGCTACCGTGGCACCCCTCTGGATGCGGACCGTGGTCAAAGGGAATTGGCGATTTCCGATTGCAAGGAGATCCTCTCCGTTGCTGGTGATTTGGGAGCAGTGGGCGTTATATTCGTCCCCATCTTCGGGCATCCTCGCGTCCCCGACCTTACCCCCCTTGCTTCCCCTTACGATCTGGAGCGAGATCTGCTCCTCAAACTGCTCGATGATCTTGGCGCCCACGCCGAGAAGGCGGGAGCATATCTCCTCTTGGAACCCCTCAACCGCTACGAGACCCACTTCATTAATCGCTTAGAGCAGGCGGTTTGGTTCTGCGAGAAGGTGGGAAGGGAAGGCGTCAAGATAATGGCGGATTTCTTCCACATGTCCATAGAGGAAAGGGACATAGCGGAAGCGCTCAAATCCGCGGGACCTTATGTAAAGCATGTGCATCTCGCCGATTCCAATCGCCTCCTTCCTGGGCACGGTCATACTGACTTCAAGACGCCCTTCGCCGTTCTGAAGGAGATGGGTTACGCCAACTTTATGGCTATGGAATGCGGCATCCCCGGGAAGCCCGAGGAGGAACTCCCCAAGAGCGTCCAGTATCTAAGGCAGTTCATTTAAAGGAGGCTTCGAGGATGAAGGTTAGGGTCGGCTTCGTAGGCTGTGGCGGTATCGCCAACGCTCATATGGAGCGATTGGGACGGATGGAAGATGTGGAACTGGTCGCCTTTTGCGATACGGCGGAGGAAAAGGCACAGAGTTCCGCTCAGAGATGGGGTGGACGAGCCTATACATCTCATCACGAGATGTTGGAGAAGGAGAAGTTGGACGCCTTATATGTAGCTGTTCCCCCCATTGCCCATACCGATGCGGAGATAATCGCTGCCCAGCAGGGCATCCATCTCTTCATCGAGAAGCCCATCGCCCTCACCCTGGAGAAGGCCAAGGAGATAGCATCCGCCATAAAGTCCGCAGGAGTCATCTCCTCCGTGGGCTATCATTTCCGCTACATGGACACCACGGAGGAAGCACAAAGGATCGTGGAAGGAAAGAAGATAGGGATGGTGCTGGGCTACTGGATGGGAGGTTTCCCCGGCGCTTATTGGTGGCGGAGGATGGATATGTCCGGCGGGCAGATGGTGGAGCAGACCACCCACATCGTTGATCTCGCCCGCCTCTTCTGCGGCGAGGTAGAGGAGGTCTATGCGGTGTATGGCTGGGGAATCCTGACCGATATCCCCGATTCCGATGTTCCCGATGTTGGTACCGTCACCTTGAAGTTCAAGAACGGCATAGTGGGCACCATCTCCAACGCCTGTATTCTCTCCCAGGGTTATACCGTAGGGCTTCATCTCTTCCTCCGG
Source organism: uncultured bacterium (assembly GCA_964452465.1). Classification (GTDB taxonomy): domain Bacteria; phylum Armatimonadota; class JACIXR01; order JACIXR01; family JACIXR01; genus CAYVMD01. The sequence goes on from CAYVMD010000028.1 coordinate 12,538, forward strand.
GACCTCATCCTGGAGGTGGGAGGAAGGTTAAGGGTGTTGGAACCGGGTAAAACCTTGGAGATGTCCTGCAGGGTGGATCCCTATTGGCAGGAGGACCGCATATTCATCGATGCTATTAAGAAGAACGACCCCAGCGCTATTAGGTCCCCTTACGAGGATGCGGTTAAAAGCTTGGCGGTTAGCTTGGCAGCCAATAAATCCGTAAAGGAGGGTAAAGCTGTAAAGGTAGAAGTGTAGTTGATGAAAATCCTCGATCTTCTCCTCGCTTGCGCTGTCATATTCGTCGCCGGGCAAATGGGGAGGCGCTGCCTTGCACGGTGGCGCCTCCCTTTTTCAAATCGAGGCGAAGAGATCTCCTTCTCCCTGGGGTTGGGATTGGGGATCCTTTCCTTCATAGTCTTTCTCGTAGGCATATTGGGGCTCTTCTATAGGGTAACCATCGTCATCATCTTGCTTCTCATTCTCATTTGGGCTTTGTGGGGGCTAAAACTGCCCAGGAAATCCTCCATGCCCGGGTTTCCTTGGGCTTTATTCATCCTGTTTCCCTGGCTTTTCCTCGTCTTGGTAGGAGCGCTCGCTCCCCCCACGGATTGGGACGGCTTATCCTATCACCTCGCCGTCCCCAAATTGTACATAGAAGCCCACAGGATCCATTGGATCCCCTTCATCCACCATTCTAACTTCCCCTTCCTCATGGAGATGCTCTACACCATCCCTTTGATCTTGGGGAGGACGGATTCCGCCAAGGTCTTCCACCTCTGCTTTGGTATACTGACCCTGCTCCTCCTCTATTCCCAGTTCCCCAAGGACAAATGGGGAGGACTCCTCGCCCTTCTCTTCCTCCCTCAGATGTTCCTCTTCTCCTGGGAGAACACCATCGCCTATAACGACCTCGCCTTCACCTTCTACATCTTCGCTTCCCTCCTTGCCCTCCTCAAAGGTTGGACCCTCTTGGCGGGGATAATGATGGGCTTCGCCCTGGGCACCAAGCACCTTGCACTTTCCTACTTCTTGCTTTCCCTCTTCCTTCTGTTGGTTTGGTGCTTGCGCAAGCAGAAGCCCTGGAAGGAGATCCTCCTCTTCGTCCTCCCCGCCTTTCTTATATCCCTCCCTTGGTATCTGAAAAGTTATCTCTATACTGGCAACCCCGTTTATCCCTTCTTCTATAATATCTTCGGAGGGAAGGCTTGGAGCGCCTCCGCGAGCCGAGCCTATAGGGAAGCACAACTTTCGTTGGGGATGGGAAGAAGCTTCCTTGCCTTTCTTCTCCTCCCCTGGAACATAACTTTCTACCCCCAGAGATTCTTCGATCCCGGTGCTCACCCCTGGCTTCCCCTCATAGGTCCTCCCTTCCTCGCTTTACTCCCCCTTCTTTTCTTCCATCCCTTCTTCATCCTTTATAGCATTGGCGCCCTCGCCCAATGGTTTATCCTCACCCAAAACATAAGGTATCTCCTCCCTATCTTCCCTATAATCAGCCTCCCTTTGGCAAAGGAAGCGAGCGAATTGATGAAGAAAAACTATGCCAAAGCCGTTATCTCCCTTCTCCTTTCCCTCTGCTACATCCTCAACCTCGTCTTCTTTGGTCTGGCAACCGTTCCCCTGGGGAAGGTGGTCTTCGGATTGCAAAGCAGGGAGAATTTCCTTCGAGAAGTCTTCCCACCCTATGCGGTGTACGAATTTGCTAATACCCACCTCCCTAAGGAAGCCAAGATAGCCTTGCTGGGGGAGCCAAGGGGTTTTTATCTCGATCGGAATTACATGTGGGCTGATCCTGGACACCATACTTTAATCCCCTATGAAACCTTCCATACCGAGGAGGAGTTGATAGGCTTTTACAAGAAGATGGGCTTTACCCATATAATCATCAACACCGCCTTCGCCAAAGGCGATCCAGAGAGCCCCAACCCTCTCCTTAGGCTCCTTGCTGATCCCTTCTCCTCCCCTCATCTTTCCCTCCTGTATGGCTCCAAGGGAATTTATCTCTTCGAGATCGAGTGATATAATGTAAGGATGATAATCGATATCAACGCCTGCTTTGGCTTTGAACCGGGGCGAAAGGTGGATGCAAGCTTCTCCCAGCTCCTCGGCTTAATGGGCAGGTTCAACATAGAAAAGGCTCTTACCTATTCCCTCAAGGCGGTTTACTACGATTTCCAAGAAGGCAACGAGGAGACCTTGAAGGTTGCCCAGAGGGAACCCTCTATAATCCCCGTCGCTGTCGTGAATCCCCAACAGTTTTCCGATTTCCTGTGGGCGATTAAGGGGATAAAGGAGGCTGGCTTCAAGGCGATAAGGCTGTTTCCTCATCTCCACCATTACCCCTACGATTTCTCTCCTTTGGAGCACATCTTCGGAGAGGCTCTTCAAGCGGAGCTCCCCGTCCTGATCCATTGCCGGTCTCAGGGTTCCGCAACCCTCATTGGCAGGTGGGCGGAGAGGTTCGCCATTCCCTTCATCCTTTGCGAGGTTGGTTATGATAACCTCGCTGAGGTCCTTTATGTGGCAATGAGGAACCCAAACATCTACCTGGAGACAAGTTGGCTGGATGGCTTTGGCAACATAGAGATAGCAAGGGAATATTTGGGGGCGGATAGGCTCCTTTTCGGTAGTGGTATGCCCTATAGGAACCCCTATCCAGCCATGGAAACGGTGAGGAGGTCTTTTATATCTCCCGAGGATAAGGAGAAAATAATGGGGATGAATGCAAGGAGGTTATTGCTTTGGCGATAATAGATGTGCACGCCCATTGGGGGAAATGGCGCTTTCCCGTGTTTTCTTCCTTTGAGAAATTGCTGGCGCTCTTGGAGGAGTTCAATATAGAGAAGATCCTCCTCTCCTCCGCGAAAGCCATCCTCTATGATCCCAGGGAAGGCAATGAAGAGCTGAGAGAGGTAGTGGAAAAGGACCAGAGGCTTCTTATGTATATCGTGCTCAATCCCAATTATCCTGAGATATCTGAGGGAGAGATGGAGAAATATAAGGACGATAGTAGGGTGGTGGGGATAAAATTCCATCCCTCTTACTCCGGGCAGAGGATAAATTCTCCCGCCACCCTCCGACTCGTGGAGAGGGCGTTGGAAGGAGGTTATCGCTTGTTCCTCTTTCATACCTATAGCGGTGGGGAAGTCGCCGACCTGGGAGAGACGGCGAGGGGCTTCCCGGAAGGTATATTCATAATGGCTCATATGGGTGGAGTCGCCTGGGAGGAGGGGATAAGCATAGCCAAGGAGCAAAAGAACATTTACCTCGAGATCTGCTCGAGCCTGAGCGATAGGGGTAAGGTCGAGAGGGCGGTGGCGGAGGTCGGCTACGAAAGGATCCTCTACGGAAGCGATTTGACCCTTCTCACCCCTGCCTTCGCCTTAGGGATGGTTTTAGGAGCGGATATCAACGATATAGCCAAGGAGCACATCCTTTTTAAGAACGCGTCCCGGATTTTAGATAGCCTGAAGAGGAGGTGAGGGACCCTTGAAATTGGGGATATGTTGGCTCTATGCGATAAGCAAATATGGCTATCCCCCTTCCCTCCGGGATACCTTTCAAGCCCTAAAGGATATGAGGAGCCTAGGCTTCAGGTTCGTGGAGTTGGAAGGGGTGGGAAAAGAGAACATGGAGGAGATATATCAACACCGCCGGGAGATCAAAGCCCTGTGCGATGACTTAGGGCTTCAAGTGGTCAACTTCTGCCCCGTCCTTCGGGATATAGTTAGCCTCAACGAGAAAGCAAGGGAAGAGGCGAAGGATCTCTTCAAATTGGGGATAGAGTTGGCGTGCTTCTTCGGTTGTGAGACCATTCAAACGGACAGCTACACCCCTCCCTTGAAATTCATAGGACCCGCCCCTTATAAGGAGATGGTGGATTTCGGTCTGCAGTTCAAGGTGGAGGTGGACCCCAACTTCTCCTGGGCGAAGCAGTGGGAGGTTATGGTCGATTCCTTCCGCTTCTGCGCTCGGGAGGCGGGAAAAGCGGGTTTGAAGTTCTGCCTCGAACCGAGGGTAGGGGAGATGATAAGCAATACCGACGCCCTGCTCAGGCTTATGGATTGGGTGGGCGAGAGAAATTTGGGGGCGGTTTTGGATACCGGCCATCTTCACGCCCAAAAGGAGATACTTCCCCTCTCCGTCGAGAAATTGGGAGAGCGCATATTCTATGTGCACCTCTCCGATAACGATGGGAAGGTGAACAAACACCTCGGTTTGGGACGAGGGAACATAGATTTCGAAGGGGTCTTTCGAGCGTTGAAGAAGCATCGCTTTGAGGGGGTAATCGGATTGGATATAGGACGCATCTCCAACTTGGAGGAAGAGGTAAAAAGGTCGGTGGAATACCTAAGGGTGTTATTCTCCAAACTTTCCCTTCAGGTGGAGATTTGATTTTTGAGTTTTTTAGTGTATAATTTATTGCAAACCGGCCGAAAAGGAGGTACCCAAAATAAGGAAGGCAGGCATAGCGATTATCATAATTTGTGTGGTGGTGTTGGGGGGAGTGGCGATTTGGTTAGGGACCCAAAAGGGTGGGCGAGAAGCGGTGAACCCTTCCCCTCCTCCTGTTGTTACGCCTCCTTCTCAGAAACCAGCGGAACCCATGAAGGTTCCTTCCCAATCAGAGGGAAGGGAGGTGAGAGAAGTGACCGATTTAACCAAGGACAATTTCGAGGAATTCGTGAAGTCCTCGCTCCCCGTCGTCATCGATTTTTGGGCTCCCTGGTGCAGTTATTGCAAGATGCTCATGCCCATCTACGAGGAAGTGGCAAAGGAACTCTCCGGCAAGATGGAGTTCGGGAGGGTCAATGTGGACGAGGACGAGGAGTTGGCAAGGCGTTTCAAGGTGCAGAGCATCCCCCTCCTGGTCATCCTCCAGGATGGGAAGGAAGTAAAACGCATCGTTGGCTATCGACCTAAGGATCAACTTCTAAAGGAATTGCAACCTTACATTAAATAAAAATTTCTAAAGAAAGAAGGCGATTAGTGTGGAGTTAATATCCGCGGAGGACAAGGAGTATTTAAAGAACTTGTTCGAACAAGAGTTGGACAAGAATGTGAAGATCCTACTCTTCACCAAAGGGGAGTCTCCTATTGCGGTGCCCGGCCAGGAATGCCCCTATTGCAAGGAGGCACAGGCTATCTTGGAGGAATTTTCCAGCCTCTCCCCCAAGATAGAATTGGAGGTCCACGATTTCTATGCGGAGAAGGAGTTAGCCCAAAAGCACAATGTGGACAAGATCCCTGCTACCTTGCTTTTCCCAGAGGGTGAGGAGATCTCCCGAGTGAGGTTCTTTGGGCTTCCTTCGGGCTATGAGTTCGTCTCCCTCATTGAGGATGTGATCGACCTATCCAAGGGTACAACCTCCCTCTCGCCCCAAACGAAGGAGAAGCTCGCCCAACTGAACGCGGACATTCATATCAAGGTGTTCGTTACACCTACCTGCCCCTACTGTCCTACGGCGGTTAGGACCTCCCATATGATGGCGATGGAATCCCCTCATGTGGTGGCGGATATGATCGAGGCGGTGGAATTCCCCCAACTCGCTCAAATGTATGGGGTAAGGGGGGTCCCCAAGACCATCGCTAATGACAAGGTGGAGATAGAGGGCGCTCTTCCCGAGCCCATCTTCGTTGAAAAGATATTATCCGCAGTGCAAATAACCTCCTGAAACCCGCCGTGGGTTCCCTCCCTACCTTCTTGATTAGAAGGATAATCGAAGGAGCGCTGGAGGAAGACATAGGTTGGAGGGACCTAACCACCCATCTCTTGATAGAAGATGAAACCCAGGCGGAGGGACGCATAGAGGCGAAGGAGGAAGGGGTTCTCTGCGGGCTTCAGGTAGCGGAGGAGGTCTTCCGCACTCTGCAAGAAGATGTGCAATTCCTTTCCTCCTTGAGGGATGGTGACAAGTTCCGGAAGGGTGACACCCTCGCCCTCGTTCGGGGCAAGGCGCAGGTGCTTTTGAGTGGGGAGAGGATTGCTTTGAATTTCCTTCAGCGCCTCTCGGGCATCGCTACCCTTACGAGGCGCTTCGTTGAGAAATTGGGGGGAACTAACACCAAGATTCTCGCCACGCGGAAGACCACTCCTCTCCTTAGAGCATTGGAGAAATACGCGGTCGAGGTTGGGGGAGGTTATTCCCATCGCTTCGCGCTTTACGATGGCATCCTCATCAAGAACAATCACATAGCCTTGGTTGGCGATATGAGGGAGGCTATAAGGAGGGCAAGGAAAGGGCTTCCCCATTGGAGGATAGAAGTGGAGGCGAGAAACCTAGAGGAGGT
>CAYVMD010000028.1:18820-27243 GCA_964452465.1 uncultured bacterium
CATCGCCTTAGAGGAAGGAGCGGATATCGTTATGCTGGATAACATGGATACGGAAGCCATTAGGGAAGCGGTTAAAATGGCTAAAGGGAAGGCTTTGATAGAGGTCTCGGGAGGCGTCAATTTGGAAAACATAGAGGAGATAGGCAAATTGGGGGTGGATTTCGTCTCGGTTGGCGCCCTAACTCATTCTGTCAAAGCGATCGATATCCATATGGAGGTGAAAAGGATTTGAAGGAGATAGTCCTTTCCCACCGCAGAAGCCTTGATTTAGCCCTTATTACCATACTTTTATTCTCCTTTGCCTTAGGAACTGGCCTCGGGGCGCAATTGCGTATCCCCCTTCCTTTTACCCCCGTCCCCGTAACCCTCCAAACCTTCTTCGTCCTATCCAGTGGGGTTGCCCTGGGCTCTCTCCTGGGAAGCGCCAGCCAAATGCTTTACATAATCCTCGGTATCCTCGGCTTTCCCTACTTCAGTGGCTGGGCGAGTGGATGGAGGACCCTCTTAGGACCCACAGGTGGTTATATAATTGCCTTCGCCTTAGCCCCCTTATTGGTGGGATGGCTCACGAGGGGGAAAACCTCCCTCTGGAGGATTATGATAGGCATGTTTGTGGGAAACCTCTTGATATATGCTTTAGGGGCGGGATGGTTAGCCTACATTAACGCTCTCCCCTTATCCCAAGCGGTCCTCAAAGGGGTTCTGCCATTTCTTCCCGGCGATATATTGAAGATAATTTCGGCGAGCCTCCTTTTTTACCCCCTCTACAATTGGACGAGGAGATAGAGCTTCCCTTTGGATTTCCTCGCGCGAATACATCCTTCGTAGGGAGGAGGTTCCTCTATTTCGATAGAATAACCTCCACCCAGGACATCGTAATCGCTCTCGCTCAGAGGGGAGAGAAGGAAGGGATAGTTGTCCTGGCGAAGGAACAAACGCGGGGGAGGGGACGAAGGGGGAGGAAATGGATAGCGCCTCCCGGTTCTTCCCTCCTTATGTCCGTCCTTCTTCGCCCTTCGTTCAAGCCCAAATATCTTCCCTCACTTTCCCTTTTCTCCGCCCTTGCCTGTGCTTTTGCTCTGGAAAAAAGAGGCTTCCATTGTGGTGTGAAATGGCCAAACGACCTTATGTTGGAGGACAAGAAAGTAGGAGGGATCCTGCTCGAAACGGATGTGAGAGGGGATAAGATCCAATGGGTTGCCTTGGGGATCGGCATAAATGTCAATTTGGATGTGAACGAGTTGCCTCCTTATCTCCAAGACAAGGCAACTTCCCTTTCCCATTTCGCTCGCCAGCATGTGTTCCTTTCTTCTTTATTGCCTACTATATTGGAAGAGTTGGAGAGAATATACCTCCTTTGCCACAAAAGGGAAGGGCGCGCGCTTCTTCGCAGGGAATGGGAGGCGAGGGATATGCTCAAGGGGAGGGAAGTGGAAGTGGTAACGGAAGGAGGGATATTGAGGGGGCGAGCGAAGGGAATCGATAGGTATGGAGCTCTCGTTCTCCTGTTGCCCGATGGGGGAAAGACGACTATCTTACAGGGGGAAGTCATATTCCTCAAAGAGGGCTGAAGGATCTCGCTATATTCCCACAACCGATTTTGAGTATAATAAGAGAAAATCATTAAGAGAGGAGGTTTCGAGATGTTCAATGTAGGATTTATAGGTTGTGGAGGAATAGCCCATGCTCATGCGAGGGCGCTTTCATCCCTAAGCGACAAAGTGGAGATGGTTGCCTTCTGCGACATAGAGGAAGAGAGGGCAAGATTATTCTCCCAACAATATACCGGGGGCAAGGCAAAGGTTTTCACTGATTACCGGAGGATGTATGACGAGGTCACCTTGGATATCGTCTACATATGTCTTCCTCCCTTTGCTCACAAGGACGATGTGGATATAGCAGCTGAGAAGGGGATCCATATCTTCATAGAAAAGCCCATCGCTCTGGATATGGAAACCGCTAACAGAATGGTGGAAGCGGTCGAGAGGGGAAAGGTCAAATCGCAGGTGGGCTTCATGTTTCGCTTTGGAACTGCCGTCCAAACCGTGAAGAACCTCCTCAATCTTTACGGTCCTCCTGGACTATTCATGGGGAGGTATATGTGCAATTCCCTCCATTCTCCCTGGTGGAGAGATAAATCCAAGAGTGGAGGGCAGATTGTGGAGCAGATAATCCATATCTTCGATCTCTCTCGCTTTCTTCTCGGGAAGCCGAAGAAGGTATTCGCTTTTCTCAACAACCTATTCCATAGGGATGTGCCCGACTATACGGTGGAGGATATCAGTGGGACGACCATTCTCTTCGAGAATGGAGCGATAGCTACAGTTTCCGCTACCAATGGCGCTATCCCCGGTAAGTGGATCGCTCAGGTGGATTTGGTGGCGAAGGGCTTCACGGTCAATTTCGTGGATGCAAACAACGCCACCATCTTTCATACCTTGAATCCCTGGGAGGAGAAGAAGATCATTTCCTCGGACAAGAATGTCTACCTGGCGGAAACCCTGGACCTTTTGGACGCCATAGAAAATGATAGAGAATCGTTTGTTCCTATGAGGGAAGGCGCGGAGAGCTTAAGACTCGTTTTATCCGCGCGGGAATCCGCGGAGAAGGGAATGCCGATAGAATTATAAAAAGGAGGGATAGCGGGATGAAAATATTGGCGATTTCCTGTTCCCCTCATAAGGAGGGATTATCTCCCCGCCTCCTCCGGGAAGGGGGAGAAGGAGCGAAGGAGGCGGGCGCGGAGGTGGAGTTCTTCTCCCTTGCAGAGAGAAAAGTAAAGCCCTGCCTTGCCTGCCCCTCGCCCCCTTGTTGGACTGCCCTTGCTTGTAATATAAAAGACGATGATGGACTTTTCCTGAGGGAAAAATTGGAGGAATGCGATGCCCTTATAATATCCGCTCCCGTTTATTTCCTGGGAATAAACGGAATGGCAAAGGACTTCATAGATAGGATGAGACCCTCTTCCCGGAGGGGGCGACCGGTCCTTCCCATCGCTGCAGCGGGAGGGACGGGCAAGGGGTGTGTTATGTCCCTTCAAGAACTTTGCCGATACCTTATGATACTCGGCTTTCGCCCCGTTATGTCTATGCCGGTAACGCGTTACAACGCCGACCTCGCTTTCAAAGAAGCAAGGGAAAATGGAAAGCGATTGGTCTTGGAATTCAAGGAGCCTATTCCTTTCGCTTCCCTTAGCGAAGGTATAGAATGGATAGAATCCCTCCCTTATATGCAATGGGACATGGTGGATGAACTCGTCTTCCTCTCCCGTATAGCCATAGAGGGGATAGAAAGGAAGGGCAGGAAGGATTTGGCGGAGCCCCTTCGGAAGGAACTGGAGAAAATAGAGGTTCTCTCCCAAGACAAAACTGCCTTGGCTGTGCAACTCCACGAGAAAACCATGCAGATCTTCAACTCCTGTTAATTCGCCCTTGGGGAGGAAGGCTCATTAACGGTCTTCCATACCAGTATGTAGACTACGAGGAGCATAAAGGCAGTTAAGAGAAAGGAAGGGCGTATGCCTATGGCGCTCGCCAATACCCCTCCCAAAAAGGGCCCTATCACATTGCCGAGAAGCGTCCCGCTGCTGGTCATGCCGTAGATCCCTCCCCTTCTCTCTTGGGGAACATTCAAGGCTATTAACGATTGCGTGGAGGGACCTATACCGGCGGAGAACATTCCCAATGCTATCCTTACCATTGCCAATTGAAGGGGAGATTGGACTACGAAGTGGGGGAAGAAGCAGAGCGAACTGCCCAATAGGCAGTAGGCAAGCGCCCGCTTATACCCGTTTTTGTCACCCCATCTCCCCCAAAGGGGAGCAGCGAAAGCGGTCACGATCCCTGTGGAGCTGAAGATCGCTCCCGTCGTGGTTCCCACAAATTTCTTTACTCCTAAGGATTGGACGAAGAGAGGCAATACGGGTTCAACCAACATGATGCTCGTTTGAAGGACGAATATCGAGAACACGATGCTTAATAATTCGGGAGAGTGGAAGAAGTAGCGGAGGTTGTCCCTCAATCCGTAATTATTGCCCTCTTTTGGCCGGTCTTTTTCTTCCTTCACGAAAATTGCTACGAGCACGGCGCTTATAAAGACCATCCCCCCTGTTACGAAGAAGAGATGTCGATAACCCATTAAATCGCCGAGCGGTCCACCAAAAAGGGGACCTAATATCCCCCCTACTATCCCGGAGGTTTGGAGGAATCCCATAACAGAACCGACGATTTCGGGAGGGATGGAGGCGGATACCAACGCCATAAGGGGAGGCATAAATCCCCCCAAGATCCCTTGTAGAGCTCTTAGAATGAAGAGATCTTCCACCCTGCGGGCGAATCCCGTGAGGGTTACAACAAGTGCTATGCCGAACAATCCCCGCAAAATCATGGGTTTCCTCCCGTAGCGGTCCCCTAAAACACCCCAAATGGGAGCACAAAGAGAGGAGGTGAAGAAGGTTACGCCGAAAATCGCTCCGTTCCAGCGTGCTACCGCCCCGAAATCCCTTACCCCTAATTCCCTGATGTAAAAGGGAAGGAAGGGCATGACGAAGCTCATGCCCAGCATGACCAAAAATTGCGCTACCCAGAGCAGATAAAGATTCCTACGCCAATGAACCCTCAATCTCTATTTTCTATATCGATCTCCATAATGGATGCTTTCTCTATTTCTTTCTCCATCCAAATCACCAAGTTGCTCCTACACCCTTCCCTTTCCATCCCCCATCTATAAACCGAAGAAGATAAAAGTTCCCCATCTAGCGTTATCGCCTTCACCTTTCCCTCCAAATCCTGGAAGACAAAAGCAGGGTTTACTATCCGCTTTCCCTGGGGAGGGGAAAGGCGTATCTTCAATTGGGAAGGGTTCCCCTGGACCTCGAATACATAAGCCCTTTCTAAGATATCGAAACCTTTAGAGGATAGGGAGAGAGTAAGGGATTCTGCTTCCCCTGGGTTCAACCAGGAGGAGGCATAGAGGCGAAGTTTTTCATCTCCTTCATTGGTTGCCCCTATTAGCATCGCCCACACGGTTTTGTGAATGGAGGAGGTCACATCCTGTTCCTCCACGCTTTTCTGGATCATGGACACCAACGAGGCATGGGCGGGTCCTTCCTTCCATCCTTTAGGTACCCCCCCAACAGTATTCAGCCCTCGGGTCACCGGCCAGTGATCTCCCCAATAGCAGGGGCATACATATTTTCCGTTCTCCTTCCACCCATCCCATACCGCCAAGTATTCGCTTATGCCTGGGGTTATCATGAAGGGATGGAGAGGTTCTTTAATCTTCACCCTTATTATGGATGGCTTACCCGTTGGCCAAGCAAGGTGAGGTCGGGGCCAAGTTACCTCTTCTTTGTTTCCCTCTAAGTCCATGAAATCGACCGCCTGAGAGGGTATCACCTCATTGGGGTGGACACCGGCGGGTAGAACTACTATCAACTCGTTCATCTCGTGCTTCACCCCCGGTGCTAACCAACCCACTACCTTCCTCACTCCTACCCCATCTGGGTAAAGGTAATAATATTCATCCACCCATTCGTCCTCGTATATGCGGTAATTAAAATCGCAGAGGGCATATCTCCAGTGCACGAGCACGCGCGCAGGAGTGTTGTGAATCAATGCCACTCTCGAATACCTACATTCTCTATCCATAAGGGGCTCCACACAGTCCACGAACTCGGGCGGACGAGGGCTAACTACCTCTACCCATTCATAGGAAAAGGCGCTCCTCGTAAAATGCCATAGGGGGATGTAGCTCGCCCCCCGCCAGAAGATGAGGCGAGCATTATTAGGGAAGAAGACCACGAGGTCGGACAGGGGACCGTTCCTCCAAACTTCCTTCCACTCCTTTTTCTCTGCCTTTCCTTCTTTATAAACGAGGACGGGTAGATCATACTGAAGATCGCAATAAACCCCTCCGAAGGAAGGAGGATGAGGCGCCTCCTGGGAGAGAACCCTCCATTCCCAAGCCTTTTTTTCCCCTTCGCTTTCCACAATTAAGGAAATCCAATGCTCCCCTTGGGGAAAAGGACCAATCTCCCAAGAAAGATTCTTCGTCTCGCCGGACGGTAGGGGAAATTTTTCTTCCTTTTCTCCGTTTAGGGAAGGAATATTTACTTTAACGATTATCTCCCTTTCCTTTTCCCCTTCGCTAATTATCTCCCCGCTCACTATAACCTTGTCTCCTTCTTTTATAAGTAGAAGGGAAGATGGAGGAAGCACATGCCCGAAATCAACCGCGTTTATGGGTGAGACAGGCTTACAGTCGAAAAGTGCTTTTATCTTCATGTTATTCTCGCCTCCCAAAAGCAAAGAAGTTACTATGAGGAACAAAAGAGCCATTTATCGAATTATTCTCTTCTCCAACGGAAAGTCAAGTCCTCCATGTTGCCTCAAAAGGGGGATTTAGTTTATACTTAATCAATATAGGCAAGAAGATAACAGTTTAAAAGGAGGGTCACGAATATGAGTTATATCACCGATATCAGAGCGAGAGAGGTTTTGGATTCCCGAGGTAACCCTACTGTAGAGGTAGAGGTTTTCTTGGACGATGGTGCCCACGGCAGGGCAATAGTCCCCTCTGGAGCCTCCACAGGAACCCACGAGGCGTTGGAGTTGAGGGATAAGGAGGAAGGGAGGTATAACGGGAAAGGGGTATTGAAAGCGGTTGAGAATGTGAACGAGGTCATAGCCCCTCGCTTAAAGGGGATGGATGCACTGAGGCAAGTGGAAATAGACAGGCTGATGATCGAGTTGGATGGCACGGAGAACAAGAGCCGTCTTGGAGCAAACGCTATCTTAGGTGTTTCCCTCGCGGTGGCTTATGCTGCTGCGGATAGCTTGATGCTCCCCCTATATAGATATATAGGAGGGTTGGGGGCAAGGACTTTGCCAGTTCCCCAGATGAATGTTATAAATGGTGGTCGCCACGCGGACAATCCCTTGGATATGCAAGAGTTCATGATAGTGCCTGTAGGAGGTGGATCCTTCAGGGAAGCCCTTCGAATAGGGGTAGAGGTATATCATTCCCTGCGGAGCATACTCAAATCTCGGGGGCTTTCCGTGAGCGTGGGCGACGAGGGAGGTTTTGCTCCCGTTATTTCCTCAGCGGAAGAGGCTTTAAATCTCCTGGTGGAAGCAATAGAGAAAGCGGGATATGAGCCAGGACAGGCTGTTTGCTTAGCTATGGATCCCGCTGCTTCCGAACTTTGGAAGGATGGGAAATATGTGTTGGAGGGAGAAGGGAAGGTTCTTTCCTCCGAAGAGATGGTTGAATTGTATGCGCAATTGGTGGAGAAGTTCCCCATAGTCTCCATTGAGGATGGATTAGCTGAGGACGATTGGGAAGGTTGGCGCCTCCTTACCCAAAGGTTGGGCAATAAGATCCAATTGGTGGGCGACGACATCTTCGTAACCAATGTGAAACGCTTGGAAAAGGGAATAAACGAAGGCGTTGCCAACGCCATCCTGATCAAGGTCAATCAAATCGGTACCCTCACGGAAACCTTGGAATGTATAGAGAAAGCTCGCAAGGCGGGGTATAATATCGTCATCTCCCACAGGAGCGGTGAGACCGAGGACACCACCATCGCCGACCTGGCGGTGGCCGTCAACTCGGGGCAGATAAAGACCGGTGCCCCCGCTAGGACAGAAAGGGTGGCGAAGTACAATCGCCTTCTCAGGATCGAAGAAGAGTTGGGGATAGAGGCAAGGTTTCCCGGCAAGAATGCCTTTCTATGAGAAAAACTAAAATAGTAGCCACAATTGGACCGGTAAGCGAATCTACCGAGGTATTGCGGGAGTTGATCCTGGCGGGGGTGGATGTTTTCCGCCTTAACTTCGCTCATGGCTCTTATGAGGAGCATGGGGCGAGGATAAGAAATGTAAGGAACCTTTCCCAGGAACTGGACAAAAACATAGCTATCCTTCAGGATCTCCCAGGACCTAAATTGAGGATCGGGGATATAGGGGAGGAGGGGATGTTCCTCGAGGAGGGGGATATAGTCTATCTCGTCTTGGGCGAGAGGAGGCAAGGCGAAAAAGAGATCCCTCTCCCCATCCCCGCGGTATTTGGATCCTTGAAGGAAGGGCAGAAAGTTTTGCTTGTGGATGGGCGATTGGAGTTGGAGGTCAGGAAGAGCGAGGACGAGAGGATAGAATGCCGGGTTGTGGCGGGAGGGGAGCTCCATTCCCGTCAAGGTATCTCCTTCCCTGCAGCTGACCTTCCCATTTCATCTCCCACGGAGGAGGATATCAGGCATCTTCGCTTTGGTATAGATATGGATATCGATTGGGTGGCCCTCTCCTTTGTGAAGAGCGCCAAGGATATCCAGAAGTTGAGGCGGATAATGTTTCAGCGGGGTGTCCAAATCCCCATAATAGCCAAGATCGAAACTAAAGAGGCGGTCGATAACCTCGATAGTATAT
>CAYVMD010000029.1:0-26218 GCA_964452465.1 uncultured bacterium
CCAGAGACCTCACCCTTATCAGGGGTGCGCTCTAACCAACTGAGCTAAGGGTCCACATGAATATTTTAGATACCTTCCGTTCCCTTGTCAAGCAACAATTCGCTTTTTCCATTAATTATTATATATCACCCAGCCAACCCCGTCAAATCCTTATATCACCCGGCCAACCCCGTCAAATCCTTCCCCTCTCCTCACACCACGCATTTTTTAATTATAACCTCCCTCAACCAAAAGTCAACCCTTCGCGCTTCCTCCTTGTTCAATTAGGGCTTCAAATCCAATGCAAAATGGAGCCCAGAGGGGAAGAGCCTAACCCGATTTCAAATAGATTTTATTTTTAAAAAAAAGACGCCCGTGCCCTTCGCCAATTTCTTCATCTCACCTTGCCCGATGAAAGGCTGATGGCGATTATCGCTAAAACGAGGAGGGAAAGAAGGGCGAATTTATAGTCCCTCCCCCAAAGAAAAAGGAATAAGGCGAAGAGGACACGCAAAACGGGTGTCGCAAATAGCGCGAAAAAGCCCAAAACCATTATATCATAGCCCCGGAAGCGAAATCCCTCTCGCAAGACCCCCAGCATTCCGGGAGGAAAGGGAAGGGGCTGGAGGGCATTCCAAATCGTGCCCACAAGGATTAAAAAAGCACTAAGGAGCACTCCCGAAAGGAGCACATAACTCAAGACTAATTCCATATCCAACTTCTTACCCATGGAGGGTCAACCCCTGAATGAGCATCCTTACCGCTATGAATAATACGAAACCGAAGAAAACGAATCTTATCGTCCTGCTCCTCACCTTCACTAAAACCCGCGCTCCCAAAGTGGCACCAAGGAGGACCCCCAAGGCTACAGGGGATGCAATTAAAGGATCCACCATCCCGTGGGAAAGGTAAAAGCCCACGCTCGCTGCCGCCGTTACCCCTATCATGAAGTTGCTCGTCGTCGTGGAAACCTTAAGTGGCAGTTTCATAAAGGTATCCATAGAGAGCACCTTGAATATTCCCGCTCCTAGGCCGAGGAGCCCAGCCACTATGCCGGCGATATACAATGAAAAGAAGCCCTGTCCCACCCCCGTTACCTCATATCTCACTTCCCTACCCAAAGCCTCATCGTAATAGGAGCCATTGAGCCCCAGCCACTTGGCAGTAGGGCTTGCCCTAACACCTTCCGGCAACTCCTGCCCCCTTGCGCGGAACATGAGATAGCTGGCATAGAGGAGAACGAGCCCGAAGAGGATGTAGAGGGTGGCGGGGTGGAGGCGAGAACCCGCATAGGCGCCCGTTAGGGCGCCAGAGGTTGTCGCTAACTCCAGGAAGATCCCTATCCTTATATTGGTTATCTTCTCCCTCAAATAAGCCACCGCAGCGCCACTGGAGGTGGCTATTACGCTGATCAAGGCTGCCCCGATGGCATGGCGAATGTCCACCTTCTCCACCAAGGTCAAGAAAGGAACGATTATTACCCCTCCTCCTAACCCCAAGAGGGCTCCGATCAGCCCTGCTACGAGAGAAACCGAAAAGGTTGCAAGGAAGGAGCAATGCATTACTTTTAACTTCTTATCTCCTTTATCTTATCAAGTAGGACAGCAGCGAGGATGACGAATCCCTTCACCACCCATTGATAGAAGGTGGAGACCCGCAGGAGGGTGAGCCCGTTGTCTATCAATCCGATGAGGAGAGCTCCTAAAAATGTCCCTCCTATGCTTCCCCTTCCTCCCGCTAAGCTGGTCCCACCCAGGACAACCGCAGCGATAGCGTTCAACTCATACATCTGACCCGTTTTAGGGTCGCCCGAGCCCAAACGAGCAGCGAGGATTATCCCCGCAAAAGCAGAGAGAATCCCACTCAGGGTGTAGACTATAAGCTTCACTTTGCGAATGTTTATCCCAGAGAGGCGCGCCGCCTCCTCATTTCCCCCGATGGCAAAGACATACCTCCCAAAGGTAGTGCGAGTGAGGAGATAATGCATAGCAAGCGCTACAACGAGCATGAATATGACGGGAAGGGGGATGGGTCCCAGATAACCCACTCCCAAGGTTAAGAAGGAATTGGGGAGTTCGAAGATGGGGGTTCCCCCGGTATAGACGAAAGCTAACCCTCTCGCTATGGTCATCATCGCCAAGGTCGCCACAAAGGGAGGGATATTGAAGCGGGTTATACAAAATCCATTGAAAAGACCCAAAAAGGCTCCTGTTAAAAGTCCCACCAATAATCCTAAGGGCACGCCAAAAGCAGGAGAAGGAGGAGGGAGGATCCGCAACCCGTGGATGCTTATGCCGTTCTTCATAACACCAGTGCAGATGACAGCGGATAAGGCTACGATGGAGCCAACGGAGAGATCTATGCCCGCGGTGATGATCACGAAGGTCATCCCCACCGCTATTATCGTGTTGATGGAGATCTGTCTTAATACATTGAGGAGATTATCGGCGGTGAGGAAGTTCGGCGCGGTAAGGGCGAAACAAAAGGCGAGGATGATAACGAAGAGGGGGATGCCATACTCAAAAAGCATCTCCCCTATGGGCTTGCCCAGTGCCCTCCACTGCCTCGCCATATCTTCAACCTTCCCCTCTTGTAGACAAAAGGCGCTCAACAGCGTCCAGGAGGATCTTAGCAACCTCCTCCTTGGGAATCAGGGCCGGAGGCGATGGCTCCTCCCCCCTTACCAGGATGGAGGCGAAGAGGTTTTGGGCGCCAAAGCCGAACTCCTTTCCTTTAACGGAGTTGGCGACGATTATATCCAGGTTCTTCTCTCTTAATTTAGATAAGGCGTTTTCTATTACATTCTCCGTTTCCGCCGAGAACCCCACCAGGATCTTGTCGCCCTTCCTACGCCCCAATTCCCACAGGATGTCTGGCGTCCTGCGAAGCTCGAGCACCGCTTTTGCCTTTTCCTTTTTGATCTTCTCTTCCTCCCTCCTCACGGGGGCGAAGTCGGACACCGCGGCACAACCTATAACCACATCCGAGGAGGGGAACTCCTCGAGAACCGCCGATAGCATCTCATCCGCGGATTCCACCTTTATGACCCTCGCCCCTAAAGGAGGCTCCAGGTGGGTAGGACCGGAAACTATGACCACCTCCGCTCCTCGCCTTAGGGCTTCCTCCCCTATCTTATAGCCCATGAGACCCGTGGAGGGGTTGGATATGAAGCGCACGGGGTCTATGTACTCTCGGGTAGGTCCAGCGGTAATGAGGATCCTGACGCCCTTAAGGGTGAGGGGAGGATTGAGGATCTCCTCTACCTTATCCACTATTCTCCCCACGCTGGCCAGCCGACCCATTCCTCTTCCTCCCGAGGCTAAATCCCCTTCCTCAGGTCCCACGAAGTGATAGCCCAATTGCTTCAACTTTTTAATATTCTCCTGCAGGAGAGGATTGTTCCACATCTGACTATGCATGGCAGGGGCGATGAGCACGGGACAGGAGGAGGCCATAACCGTAGAGGTGAGAAGGTCGTCGGCTATCCCCCCTGCTATCTTGCCTATTATATTGGCGGTGGCGGGAGCGATGAGGATGAGATGGGCGAAATTGGAAAGCGATACGTGCTCTATCTCGAAGTAAGCGGGTTGATGGAACATCTCCACCGCCACGGGATAGCGGGAAAGGGTGGCAAAGGTGAGAGGGGAGACGAATTTCGTGGCGGATTTCGTCATCACCACTCTGACCTCCGCTCCCCTGCGCTGGAGCTCCCTCAAAATCTCCACTCCCTTGTAAGCAGCAATACTGCCGGTTATCCCTAACACTATCCTTCTCCCTTCCAGCATTTCCTCTCCTCCTTTATTCGCCTCAGGAGGCGCTCTAATTCCTCGACGGTTTTCTCGAGGTCCTCATTCACTATTATGTATCGATAGTTCTTTGCCATCTCCATCTCCCGCTGGGCAATGGCGAGCCTCCTTTCGATCTCTTGGGGATCGCTCCTCCTTTTCTCCATCCTCCTCCTCAGCTCCTCCAAGGAAGGCGGAGCAATGAAAATAAGGATCGCCGAGGGCATGAGCTTCTTTACCTTCATTGCCCCCTGCACATCTATCTTTAATATCACATCCTTACCCTGGGAGAGGTTCTCCTCGACGAATTTCCGCGGCGTAGCGTAAAAATTACCCCCTATCTCCGCCCATTCCAGGAATTCCCCTTCGTTCTTCAACTTCTCGAATTCCTCCAAACTCAGGAAATTATAGTCTACCCCTTCCACCTCTCCTGCACGGGGAGGGCGGGTAGTGCAGGTTACACATTTTACCACTCCCAGGTCCCTCTTCAACAATTCCTTCAAGATGCTGTCCTTCCCCACCCCGGAGGGACCGGAGAGAATGAAAAGCAACCCCCTTTTTATTTTTCCTCCTCTCCTTCCGTAATAGTGGCGCCCAGACGCCTCGCTAAAGCCTGAGGGGAAAGGGGAGAGAGCACTATGTGCCCTCCTTCTACGAAGATAGCGGAGCGTGCCCTCTTCCTCTTGGAAGCATCCACCAAAAGCCCCCGCTTCCTTGCCTCCCTGATGAGGCGCTTAATCGGTAGGGAAAGCGGATCTACAATGGCAAATATCTTCTCCGCTATCACGAAATTTCCAAAACCTATGTTTACCGCTGTGCATCCTTTCATTAATTTTTTCACCTCTTTTCTTGGTTTTTCAGCCTCTTTTAAATTATCGCTCCTTAATACTACCCCGTCAAATAGCGCGAAATAATGGCATAAAGGTTGATTTTACCCTTAATTTTTGATATTATCAGGAGAAATGGATTTGGAAAAGGCAAAGGAGTTCCACGGGCATTTAGGACCCTTTTTAGTTTTGGGCTTGCGCCTCGGCGAGGAGGCCCTGAAAAGGTTGGGAGCGCAAAAGTACTTCAACCTGAAAGCGATCGTCTTCGCCCCTATTACTCCTCCCGAGAGATGCATGGCGGATGGCATTCAACTATCCACAGGCTGCACCTTCGGCAAAGATAATATAGAGCTTATCCCCTCTCGCTATTTAGGGCTCGCGCTCCAGGGCAAAGAGGGAACGGTTAGACTGCAGGTGAGAGATTCCCTCCTCCACCGGATAAAGGAATGGTTACGAACGGAGGGCGAGGAGAAGGCTGTTTCAAAACTCCTTACCCTACCTATCGAAGAAATACTCCTTCCCCCAAATGAACAAGAAAACCGTAAATAAATTCCTTACAATCATACTTACAACCCAAATTTGTTTACGGAGTTTACCTCGTTTTTACAAAGGATTTACAAACACCTTAAACCTAAATGGTGATGTTTTTAAAGAACATTAGAAACCCTCAAAAATCATATTTGAGAATTTCGGAATACTCCACTGGTGGAATTTAAACAATTGGAAGTTTTTTGGTGAATTAAATTAAATTCATTCAAAAGTTAAATTTTTAAGCGGGATGAAGTCGGCGCCTTTTTACACAATAAACACTTCTATTATTACAATAAGTCTTTTATAATCTTTTGTCTTTTTAGTGGTATTTGGGTAGAATTGTTAAAAAAGGAGGGAATGCATATGATTAGGGTTTTAAGAAGCGATCTACTGGAATCCTTAAAATATCTGGTTCGCCTTACCTCATCCGCGCGCACATTACCTGTACTCTCCAATGTATATATATTCCCCTCGGAAGGGGATCTTCATCTCTTAGCTTCCAACTACGAGATGTGGTTGGAGGTTGCTATTCCCTATGAGGGCGAAATAACCGATTTTATGGTGAAAGGAAGAACGATGGAGGAAATAATTTCCCTCTTAAGTGGGGAAGAGGTGGAAATGGAAGTCAAAGGGGAGGAGTTATACATTGCAAGTGGGAAAACAAATTATCATTTACAGATATGGAAGGAGGAGTTTCCTCAACCCCCTACTGAAACCTACACCAAGGAATTTACCTCCGATCCTCTCCAATTAAGGGAAGGATATTCCAAGGTTTCCTTTGCGGTGGCGAAAGATGATATAAGACCGGAGTTCACGGGAATCCTCATATCCGCCAAGGGAGAAGAACTACATTTTGTTGCCTCCGATGCTTCTCGTCTCGCCTTGAAGAAGTTTCCCTATGAAGGGGAGGAGTTCGAGTTCCTCATTCCTGATAAAGCGTTCTCTGAACTCGTCCGGCTCCTCAAGGAAGGGGACGAGATAATGATTAATCATAACGAATTGATAGAATTCGTGGGGAGGAGGGAAGGTGAATTTAAGTATCGCCTCATTTCTCGTAGCATAACGAGGAAATTCCCTCCTTATGAAAAGGTAATTCCGACCACCTTTAAGACCCGTATGTTAGTTAATAGAGACGATTTCTTCGATGCTTTAATGAGGGTAAGGATAGTGGCACGAGAAAACATAGACAGGGTGAAGTTGGTGGCGAGAAAGGACGAGATAGAGATATCCGCTTCGGCTCCCGCCGTTGGTAGTTGTCTGGAGATTGTTCCCGCTATGATAGACGGGGAGGAAGGGGAGTGGGCATTTAATGTTAACTTCCTTTTGGATGGATTGAAAGTAATAGACGAGGACGATGTAATCTTTGAATTGGGCGAGAGGATGCGGGCGGGAAAAATGAGAGCGGGGGAAAGGGAGGATTGGCTCTACATAGTAATGCCCATGCAGTTGGGTTAAAAGGGCGTATCCTTCCCGTGAATCCTCCCCAAGAGGGGGAATAGAAGATTGTATTTAAGAAGGTTAACCCTGCGGGGGGTTCGCAACTTTTCTTCCCTTGACCTCCGCCTTCCCCAGGGGCTTATCCTACTTAAAGGAGGAAACGCCCAAGGGAAGACCAACCTCCTAGAAGCCATCCATTATCTTTCCCTCTTCAGATCGCTTAGAGCAAAGGAGGATGCCGACCTCATAAAATGGGGGGAAAAGAGAGCACATATAAGGGGGGAACTGCTCAGGCAAGGGCGTCTCTACATTCTTGAGGTATTCATCAGCCAGGAGGGGAAAATGGTGAAGGTGGATTATAAGACAACCAATGTATCCACCGCTATGGGGAAGGTATTATCCATCCTATATAGGGATGAGGATGTGGACATAATAAGGGGGGAGCCTTCCCTAAGGAGGGATTTTCTCGATGACGCCCTTTCCCAGATCTATCCTCGCTACAGGGTGGCTTTGTCCTCCTTCAAGAAAGCTTTATCTCAAAGGAATGCCCTTTTGCGAACGGATACCTCGCCTGAGGAGCTCTCCCCTTGGGATGAGGAGTTTTCCCGTTGGGCGAGCGTACTTGTGCAGATGAGGAAGAAGTATGTGCAGGATATCTATCCTTTCTTCCGCCAGGTCCATTCCCAACTTACGGAAGGGAAGGAGGAGGTCTCCCTAAAATACCTCGCTACGACTGGTGAAGGAGCGGAGGAGATATTCGAGGACTTAAGAAGGATGCGGGAGGAAGAAATCAGCAAGGGGATGAGCCTCATAGGTCCCCAAAGGGACGATTTGGATATCCGCCTTAACTCTGCTCCCGCGAGGTATTTCGCTTCCCTTGGGCAGGGGAGGACGCTTGCCCTTTCCCTCCGATTCGCCCAGTTTCTTTTCTACAGGGAATTAATGGGGGAATCACCCATATTTCTCATGGATGATCTTTCCTCGGATATCGAGGAAAATAGGCGCGAGAAGATAGGATCACTCCTCGCCTCAGCGGATCAAGCCTTCGTCGCTACGACCCAAAGGGAATTGCTTCCCTCCTCCCCTACATTGGAGATAACCTTGGAGGGGGGAGGGATATCGAACTTAAAAGGAGGAATGGCAAAATGAAGAAGGTCAAAGTGGTCATCATAGGCGCGGGAAGCGGGAGCTTCGGGAGGGGCATCCTCGCCGACCTTTTTTCCTCGCAGGAGTTAAAGGAGATGGACCTGACCGTGGGCTTAGTTGATATAAATCCTCAGGCGTTGGATAGGATGTTCCGTTTCGCTCAATTGCTCAAAGATTACTATGGGTCAAGGGCTAAGATCGAGGCATCAAGGGATAGAAGGGAAATTTTGCCCTCCGCCGATTATGTGATAACCGCGGTCGCCCAAAAGCGCTACGAGTTTTGGGACATGGACTTTTACATTCCCCTTGCCTATGGTTTTAAGCATGTCTTCGGGGAATGCGGAGGACCGGGCGCTGCCTTCCATACCCTGCGGAGCCTTCATCTGATTATCCCCATCTGTGAGGATATGGAGAAACTGTGTCCCTCCGCCCTGCTCTTCAACTTCACTAATCCGGAAAACAGGGTTACATTGGGCGTCTACAAACTTACGAAGATAAAAGCGGTAGGGCTCTGCCATGGACCCTTCATGAGCCTCAACGCCATTGCCGATATCTTGGGAAGAGGGAGGGAAGAGATAGACATCACCATCGCGGGGCTAAATCATTTCCATTGGGTGTTGAGCATCCGGGATGCCAAAGGGGAGGACCTTTACCCTCTTTTCCGTCAGAGGGTAGAGGAGAATCCTTCCCTTCTTCCTCCCCTCACTCTCAAGATGTTTCAACTTTACGATCTCCTCTCCTTCCCTGCTGATAGTCATATAGGGGAATATGTATCCTACGCCTATGAGATATGTGGACCGATATATCCTGGAGCTAGGGAGGGTTTGATGAGGGGAGGGTGGGGGATCAACGAAAGGATAAGACGAATAGTAGATGGCGAAGAGCCTCTCACGGCGGAGATGGCGACCCCAAGCGGGGAACTCGCCATTCCCATAATCTGTGCTATAGAGCAGGACAAGAGGGAACGGGTGCTGGGAGTGAATATCCCCAACGAAGGCGCCGTAACGAACCTTCCCCCCCATGCAATTTTGGAGATACCCGCTAGGGTGGACAAGCAAGGGGTGCATCCCGAAAAGGTGGGAGCCCTTCCTGAACCCATTGCGGAGATGTGTAGGAGGCAGATAACCATCCAGGACCTCCTTGTCTTAGCCTACAAGGAAAGATCGAAAAAACTCCTTCTCCAAGCCCTATCCCTGGAGCCGGTGGTGGATGATCTGAGAAAGGCGGAGGAGATGATGGAGGTAATGTTCAATCTGCAGAGGGAGGCTTTGCCGGAGTTTACTTGATCTCTTCTTCCAGGAAAGCCCTCACCTTACCTGCTTTCCCTACCCTTTCCTCTATATAGGGGGGAAGAAGATGGCGCAATTCCTCTCTAACCCTCTCCTGCAGGACTTCCTCCTTGAGAAGATGAGGAGGTGTTTTCCCTATCCTCTCCATTGCCCGGGGGGTTGTTGGGCTGATGGCGAGTGCATCGGCTATTCTTTTCGCGCATATTTCGCAGACCACCCCTCCCGAAGAGGGAGAGAAGAAGTAGTAGGGCGCTTTCCTGCCACATGTGGTGCAACCTTCCAGGGAGGGCTTATAGCCAAGGTGAGAGAGCAATTTCAGCTCCCAGGACCTTGCTATCAATTCGGGGTCGCGGGCTTTCTCCATTGTGTAAAGATGAGCAAGTAGGGTATCGAAGAGATAATTATCCGCTTCTCCTTCCTCCGTCATTCTATCCAGCAGTTCAACCATGTAGGAGGCATAAGCGAACTTGTTCAGATCCTGTGATAGGGAGAGGAAGTCCTTCTTTAGCTTCCCCTGCGTTATTATGTCCATCTCTTTTCCCTTTGCTAAAAGAAGGAGAGAATAGGCGAAGATCTGGGTTAAGGGGGCGAGGCTATTCGTGGGTTTCCTTGCCCCTTTAGCTATAGCCTTCACCTTTCCCTGGGCGAGGGTGTAAAGGATGACTATCCTATCAGCCTCCCCCCACTCGTAGTTCTTAAGGACGATGGCATCGGTTGAATAGAGCCTTTTCATTTATTAAGGAGCGCTTTATACTCCTTCGCTATCTCCACCGCGTGGCTGGTGCCTATGCGATGGGCACCTGCTGAAAGGAAGGACAGGACCTCCTCTGCCTTTCTTATGCCTCCCGCTACCTTTATCCTCATGGCATCCCCGACCGCTTCCTTCATTATCCTTACATCCTCTAGGGTGGCTCCCCGGGGACCGAAGCCGGTGGAGGTCTTGAGGAAATCCGCCCCGCTTTCCTTGAGGAGAGAGGAGGCCGTCCTTATCTCCTCCGGGCTCAAATAGGCGCATTCTATTATCACCTTAACGAGGCATTCCTTCCCTTTACGAGAGGCATAGGATTTACAGGATTCCACGAAAGCCCTAACATCATGAATGTAACCGTTAAGGTCGCCGGATTTCAGGAGTCCCAAATTAGCCACCACATCCAATTCTTGCGCCCCCAGATCGATTGCTTCCTTGCCCTCCTCTATCTTGATCCTGGTGGTATTTAGCCCAAGGGGGAAGCCCACAACGGAGCATATCCTTACATCAGAATCCCTCAGGTGCTTTTCCACCAGGGGAAGCCAAAAGGGATGGATGCAGAAGGCAGCGAAATGCCAAACCTTGCTCTCCTCGCAGGCTTTTATCACATCCTCCTCGGAGGCGTTGGGACGCAAAAGAGCGTAATCTATGCTCTTACAAACCCCTTCCAGTGCTGGATAGGTCATTTTTTCGATTCTATTATACCTTAAAATTGAGGAAGAGGTAAGTTGCCCTCAGTCGTCCTTTCTCTTGACCTCTAAGAGGGGCGTCTCTCCCCCTCTTAGGGTGGAGTGGAAGGGCAAAAGTGGCTTGATGGCGTAATCGGGGGAAGTGATGATGATGGGAGAGAGGATGGAAGGTGCCCTCTCTTTTATTTTTTCCAAATCGAACTCCAGGATCTTCTCCCCCGCCTCCACCGAATCCCCCTCTTTAAAGAGGCACTTAAAACCCTCTCCCTTCATTTTCACCGTATCTATCCCAATATGGATTAGCACTTCCACACCGTCCTCGCTTTTTATAGCTAAGGCATGTTCCCCCTTCACCACTGCGGATACCACTCCCTTGAGAGGAGCGTATGCTTCGCCGGTGAAGGGCTCGATCGCCACCCCATCGCCTACGATTTTTTGAGCGAAGACCGCATCCGGCACTTCCTCTAAGGGGAGGAGGTTTCCGGTTAAGGGGGATAGGAGGATTTGCTTGGACATCTCTAATCCGGAGCCCTCCAGAACTTTCCCGATGCCAATTCCAGGGGAATTTCCTCCACGGTAGCGGAGAGGGGGAAGGGGATGGTCCTATCGGGAGGACCAGGGAAGAGGAATGCGAGGGAGAGGAAGGGAAGGGAGGGATGAAGAAGCGCAGTGAAGGCGCTGATGGTTTTGCTATTGCAGATGGAATGTGCTCCCCATCTATCCTTTGCAACCTCCCAAATGTCCCCTAAACTCACTTTCTCCTTGCTCCCAAGGAGAGCTTCTGCCCTTTTTAGTCGATCTAAAGAGGACCCATCGCTCCCCTTGTTTTCCAAAAGCAGGAAATGATTGCTCCTTACCCCTATCCCTTCCTTTATTCTCTCCATCCTGTACTCCCTTGGGGTATATTCTACTATCATGGCGTCCTTCCCATCAGCGAGGAGCAGGATAAACCCCCTTCCCTTGCCTTCGGTCGCCAGCCAACCCTTTTGGAGCGCTTCCTCCACTACTTTTAGGGCGGACTCGCAGGAGTTCGCCCTTTCTGCTATCAATCGCAGGACATGTCGATCCAAAAGCCCCGCCTTTGGACTTATCCCCGCTTCCCCCCCTGTGTTGCAGGCACCTGCTAACCCCGCCTCGTTCAAAAAGAAGGCGGTTCCCAAGTCAGGTGGGGAACCTCCCCCGATGAATTTGTAAAATCCCTCTATCTTCTTCACATAGAAAACCTGGGGCTCCGGCGAAAAATCCCTATTCTTGTGAAGTATGGGGAAGCCTTCCTTGCTTTTCTCAGAGGATACCAAGAAGGAGGTGCAATCTGCTGGCATTTTGGCGGGTAGATTATAGGAGAGGACCTGGGAGAATTCCACGCCCCCCGACTCCGCCATCGCCCTCCCCTCCAAGAGCCAATGCGGTGCTGCTTCCTCCAAGATCTTTCGCAAGTTTTCCGCCTCCGAATCCTCCCGCTTGGAGGAAGCGATGATAGCCCTCAACTTTTCCCCCGCTACCTCACCAAATATCCTTCCTACATCTTCTGCCTTTCCTTGTAATTTGATCATCTCCATTCCTCCTTCATCGGTTTATATCCGCTACAACATAGGCAGTCTTATCTATTTTAATGCCTCTATATATGCTTGTTACCCCGATGAAGAGATGCTTATCTCCTCTCAAAACCCAGAGGGGTATGGTGACCTCCAAGCCCTCACTATCCTTGCCTAGGGGCTTTATCTCCTTCTTCAACCTCAACCTCCTTTCCACGCCTCCCGCAAAGCCCCAGATGTGAAGGAAGTATCGAACATTAGAAGAGGGCTTTTCCCGCGTCTCGATGAAGAAAAAAAGGTTGGAGGAATCCTCGCAGGCAAAGATCCTTTTGAAGTCTGCCGAGCCTTCTATACGGCGGAGAAGGGTGTCCCTTTCTGGGTCTATGATGAGGGGAGGGATTCCCTCCCAGTCCTCCATCTTACCATCCACTTTGATCCTTCCTTTTTTCACCCGGGGAATGACGAAAGCTAATCGCTGAGGGGAGAACAATTCGTTGGAGCGAGCGAAGGACAAAAGATATTTCTTCATATATTCCACCATTTGGGTTTTGTATTGTTTTATCGCCTCGAGCTTCAACTTAACCTCCTCGGGTTCCAAGGAGAGAATCAGCCATTTCAGGCCTATATTGAGGAGGCTTTGGGGAGGGTAAAGCCCCCAATCGAAATTCAGTCCTCTGGGAGAAGGAAAAGGTCCACGATGGACTAAGTAGGTATAGATGTGGGGGAAGGGGGAGAGTTCGCCCCTCAATTCCTCCAGCGCCAAGATGGAGAAGCAGTTAACCGCCCAGTGAGTGGGATGGGCATCCTCAGGGGAGGGGATGAAGACATAGCGGGGTTTATATTTCAGCAAGATTTCCTTAATATCCGCTAAGACGGAGGCACCACAATAGGGGGCGTTTTTATGGAAGATGTTGGAGAAGGGAGAATGGGTGGTCTTAAGGAGGTTATGTCTGTAGAGGTTGTTGGGCTCCCAATAGGTATCCCAGAGCTGGCTCAGTGTGCTATCTGGATAGCCGAGGAAGACGACATCGGAGAGGGAAAGCCCAAGCAGTTTCATAGCGGAGAGGGTCTCCTTTTGCCGTTGTTCCCCGAAGCGCAAATAGTAGGAGGGGGAGAGGACTATCGTCTTAAAATGGAGGCGGGCAGCATAGCGGAAGGATTCCCCATTCGTCACCACCACAACCTTCACCTTTACTCCTTTCCTCACTGCCCTCGCTATCAAGCCTCCACAGGCGAGGGTCTCATCATCGGGGTGAGGAGCTATGATAAGGATGCTCCCCATCTCCTCCACCGGCGGCATAAGGGGATGGGAGGTGGCGAGAACGATAGGGGGAGAGAAGTGCCTCGGTAACGCTATGAAAAAGAGGACAACTACAGGAAAAGGGAGGAGGGGGAAGAACAACCTTTTCCTCAAGGAGGGGGATAGATGGAGGTCGCTTCTCATTTCCTTTTAAGGAATATAAAACTTCGGATGGGATTTGTCCAGTTGATATCTTGAAGGAAGTTCGCCGATAGTGGTAAAATGGAAGAAGATGAGAGGAAAGGTTAAGCTGGACAAACGAACGAAGCGCTTAGTTCAGCGTTTGGAGAGGGGGGAGATAGTGGTAATAGATCATCCGGATATAGATTCCGCCTCAGCCTACCTTTTGCTGGAGAAAAAACCGCGCGCCATAATCAATGCCTCTCCCTCGATAACCGGGACTTATCCTGCCTTGGGAGCCAAGATCCTCCTGGAGCATAAAATTCCCATAATCGATGAAGTGGGAGAGGAGATTTTTCAGAAATTGAAGGAAGGGGATGTGGTGGAGATAAGGGGGGAAGAGATCATTTTGGATGGTGAAGTGGTGGGAAGGGGGAAAATACTCACCCACCAAGATGTGAAGGAGAAGATAAAAGAGGGGGAGAGAAACTTGGACAATCTCTTGGAGGATTTCGTTGGAAATACCCTCCAATTCCTCAAGCGGGAGAAGGAGTTTTTCCTTTCTCCCGAATGCTTTCAAATCCCTCTCAGGACGAAAATAGAAGGAAAAGAAGTGATGGTGGTGATAAGGGGGAGGGATTACAAGGAGGATTTGCGGGCGCTTCGCCCCTATATTGAGGAGGTCAAGCCGGTTCTCATAGGGGTGGATGGAGGGGCAGATGCCCTCTTGGAAATGGGTTATAAGCCCCACATAATCGTTGGTGATATGGATAGCGCGAGCGATGAGGCTCTGCTCTCAGGGGCGGAGCTGGTGGTTCACGCTTACCCCTCTCCCGAGAAGGGCTCGCCGGGATTGGAGAGGATAAGGAAGTTGGGGCTTTACGCCCACACCATTGCCTTTCCTGGTCTAAGCGAGGACCTCGCCCTTCTCCTTGCTTTCCATCAGGGGGCAAAATTGATAGTAGCGGTGGGGACGCATTACGATCTCGTGGATTTTCTGGATAAGCAGAGGAAGGGAATGTCCAGCACCTTCCTAACTCGCCTCAGGGTTGGAACGCGCCTTGTGGATGCGAAGGGAGTTAGTTATCTCTACAGGAAAACCCTGAGACCGATATACCTGCTTTTGCTAATCTTTGCCTTCGCCGTTCCCATTACTATGTTACTCTCCCTCTTCCCTCCCCTCAGGGACTTCCTGCGCCTCGTCTTCCTCAGGATATGGACGCTATTCAGGTTTTGATTTGAACCGCTCACCCATGGTAAGAAGGGCAATTTAAACACAATTTCCCCAGAAGCAAACGGTTCCAGGATAGCGGTATTTCGTTATCTAAATTCTGCAAATTTCTCGTCAATTTCTTCCTTTAATATTTCACCAGCATTTCGAAAAATATCTAACAGCTCGTCATAAATATTATCACCGGCCACAAAATTCCAGAATTCCTCTTCCACTAAAATTTCGCCTTTTTCCAAATCATATAATCCTTGAAGCGTCCATCCTCTATAAGGTTTAGGATGGTAAGGATTATATGGGATCGCCAATCTTGTAAAAACCTTCTTTATATAGGTCAACGGTCGAATCAGGGTCGATATTGGCCTCTCCTGGTTTAATTTTGAGCCTAATGAGCCGAATCTCTTCGTCCTTATCCGGGGCAATTTCTCCTTTTCTTAATTTATCATGTAATTCGCTGATTAGTTCTCTTGTTTCATTATCTACTTCACCCAACAATTTATATTGTTTTTCTGCGAGGTAGCCGGCGCCTTCAGCTAAAATTACCGCGACCGGCTCCCAGATAGACATTCCAAAGGCAGTGTTCATTGACTGGATAAAAGAGAACATAGCATATCTATCTTTGCCCAATAATCTATAGTGAAAGGGCATGTGTATAGTTTCAGGTTTATACGCCATTAGTTTTTCCCTTACTGTGGTGATAAGCAGTTCTTCAATTTTCATCCTTATTTGTGGTGATAACGCCATTGTTATAACTTTTTGAAATAAAATATTGATTCGAAGAATTTATTATTGTCACGTTCAGTCCTCATAAGCACAGGTCTGTGGAAGACATCGACTAATTCAAAACCGCTTTGGCGCCCTATTTCGGGGTAGAGATTGAATTTGTCATTTGCTACTATAAATATAGGGGCATTTTGTTTTAGATTTGGAGACACATTTTTGAAGACATCCACAATTGCTTTTATATATTCCTGTCTTGCGTTTGTACCTTGCCCCTTTCTTGGAGAGCCTATCTCTAATTCGTCGTATCTTGGAAAATGAAACAACTCGTAGGCATATCTATGTTGCTCGTGGTAGTCAATTAACCCCAAATAAGGGGGTGAAGTAAACACTCCGTCTATTTTTAGGTCCTCTGGTAATTTAACGACTCTCGCGTCTCCTTGGACGATCTTTATAAAAGCATCAGTTCTTAATCTGTTAAACTCTTTTAATCTTTTGATGGTGTCATAGCTGTAACGTCTGATGAACTTCAGTGCTTCGTCAATGGGTTGACAATACCTTTTATGTTTTATACACCAGTAAGTCCCTCTGACAGGTTCTTTTGGCCTTGCTAAATCATAGTGGGGGATGAGTCTTGCAGAGCGAGCTGCCCTCGAGAGTATGATTTTTAATACATCTTGATTTTTGTAGTCTTTTATTATACTTCGATAAAATAAAATTTCCTGCAGCGCTCGTTCACTGTACCAGGCTTTAAGGTATTCGCTATTGGTTACGAAGGTTCCTACGACGGCTTCCGGGAAAAGGAACCTATCTTTGTTTAAAAATGCATAGGAGAAAGCCTCCAATCTCCTTAAAGCATCGATAATTTCTTTTTCTAGCTCCGGTATGTTATATTTTTCAGTTTTAACCTTTTGAATCAATACATTGAAAGGGGATAACTCTATACCTATAGAGTTGATGCCCAAGACATTAGCTTCTACCAAGGTGGTTCCCGACCCCGAGAAAGGATCGAGTATGGTCATACCTTTTTTAAAAAATTTTTTCAAGAATACTTCTACTAATTGAGGGATAAATTTGCCGAGATATGGATGTAATCTGTGGACATGTTTGGTTCGTTCGCATTCTCTGACACTTAAGAAAGTCAAATCGTTTCCCAGGACTTGGATATTTTTTCGAATATCTACATTCGCTTCGATTTCTTTTGGATCTATTCCAAATTTCCGGGCTGCTCTTCTATTTGCTTCCAACATTATGTTTTCGCCCTCTCAATATTTAATTATATATCTTTGTGTTCATCTTGCTACTTAGATTTTTAAGATAAACAATATAGTACCAGTCCCTACTTTCTAAAACTAATAGCGTTCTAAATCTCGCTTCTACTTATGTGGTTTTGCCGTTACTTCCTCCGGCTCGCCTACCGTCTTGAACTTAACCCAAAGGGCGGGAGAGGCGGAACCTTTGACCTCACAGGAAAAAGCGATGGATTGCTCCCCTTTACCCAAGATAGGGAGTTGTCCCTCGCCCTTTACTTCCTTGACCAGATTCCAGTTCCAATCGTAGACCCTTCCTATCCCCTCTCCCTCGCAAACGAGGTACTGGGTGGGCTTCAGTTGAACGGGAAAGGTTATCATCTTTCCGTTCGCCTCGAAACAGGGATTAGCCACGGCAAGGTCCTTTCCTTCTTGGGGGAGGACCCGCAGGACGAATCTCAAAGGCTGTTCTTCGAAGTTATTCTTCAGCCCCCAGATAACCTTTTGGGATTCATCTCCACCTGGAGGATAGTGGAAGAGGGGGGAGAGGGCTATGGGGAAAAGGAGCCAGCGGTCCTTATCGACCTTCTCCAGGTGCCAATCGCTCTTGAGGTCCTTCATCCGCTCCTTTTGCTCCTCGGAGAAAGCCTTTCTATGCCGGGCTTCCTCCCATTCCCTTATCGCTTTGATCACTGCTTCCCCCTGCCCATGGACTTTGAAAGCCGCGGGCGAGGTGACCAAAGCAAATCCCGCATCGCAAGCGGAACATTTGGAGAGCATCCATTCTATATCCTCAAGGGTAGTGGCTTCCAATTGGGGAGAAGCAAGGCGAAACTCAAACCAGCCCATCATATGGGGGAAGAGGTTCCTGTCGAAATATTCCTGATTTTTGAGCCTATATTCGGGCATCCCCTCCTTCATGGATTTGCCCCAGGGCTCACCCCAATTCATCCTCGTGTGGATATGCCATAGGTAATGCAGAAGCCCGCTTGCGTCGTTTATCACCTCCTGCTTCCAACCATCGTAGCATTGCTTGACGAACCTATGGGCAGCATAGGGACCCTCGCACTCGTAGTCCCACAAACCCTCCAGCCCATCGAAGGAGATCTGCTGTAAACCGCAATAATTGAAGAGCTCTACTATCCGCCTCGTCATTTCGTCCATCATCCCATTGGCTATGCCGGGATAGAAAGTGCCATAGTCATGAGTGGCCAGCCTCCGGACCTCCGCTCCCGCCTTGTGGGAGGATATCCGAGTTCCGAACATCCCCCTCGTGCATCCGGTCAGCCTTGGTGGGTGGGTGTCGGATACCCCTTGGTACCTTATTATTTCCTTCTCGATGAGCACGAACTTCTCGCTCCATCCCCATTTTTGGGTCTTCTCAAACGGCTCTCTATCCACTACGGGGATTTCCGCGCTGTTTTCGTCCATGTCCTCGCTCAATGTGCTCGAGCCCAGTCCTCCCAGGCGGGGATCGGGATCGGGAGATACATAGGGGTCATTGGAGGTGATAAAAGCGGTGAGGGTGTGAAGCCCAACTTTTATTCCTGCCTTTTTCGCCTTTTCCACGCACCTTCGTAGGCTCTCGTCGCCATCCGGGAAGCGCCTGCGGCCCAGGATGAAGTGCCCCCAGGTCTCGAAGGGTCCGGGATGATAGAGATATTTGAAGCCCAACTTCCTGCAGAGCTCCAAAGATTCATCGAAATCGGACTCGCCGAAGTCGGTGATAAGATAGGATAGCGTGGCGGAGGGGGAGATCTTCGCCCAAACTCCATCCAACATGGGATGGGGTAAGCCTTCCTCTACCTCGATCTCGCCTATCGTCCTTAAGGCATCCTCGCTTTTGCAGCCGAAGAGAGCGATCGCCGAATCCTTAACCCCTCCTTCCTTCTCTACCGCATAGGCAAAGAGGTTGCTCCCGTAGGAAGCGGGGGAAGCGCCCGCAACCGTTTGAATGTTGAGCGCTTGAATGCCGAGGGCGAACTTCTCATCCCGCACCACCCCTACGGTTTCGCCTATGGTTCGGTTGATGATGGTTGGAAAGGGACCCCAATCGATCCGCAAGGGGGGAGGTCCCTCCAGGGATTTCAATTGGAAGCGTATGTGACGAGGTTTCTCGCTCACCAAGACCTCCGCTTTGCTCCTACCATCCTGATAATAAAGTAGAAGCCTTTGCCCCCGTTCGTCATATTCTAACTTAACCGGTTCATGCCTTTGTAAATCTATCCAGAGGCTAAGAAGGGGAGCGGTTTGCCCCAGGGCGATGTATTCCCTTCTTTGGTAGGTATCGTATAGGCTCACCACGAAGCCTTGGCGATTCATTCTTATGCGAAGCGAGCCTGCCTTAAAAACGAAAAACCTTTTCGCTCTATTAGCGCCCATTTCTAAATCACCTCCAAAAGCAGTTAAATATCCAAGGATTAGAGCAAGTATTACCGACAAATTCCTTAAAGAAACCTTCTTTTTCATTTTTTTAACCTCCCCAGAAGCAGTAAATTCGCCAATTTAGGAATATCCCCAAGATATTGGTCAGTCCTCCCACTACGAACTCCCCGAGGATAAGCCCCAGGAAGAAGGGGAGGGTCTGGCGATAACCTCGCAAGCCGGAGATCCTTAACACGCTGAACTTTATCAGCCAGGCGATGAAGATAGGGAGCCAGAGGAGCCCCATTGACCAGGAGGAAGAGACGGAATAGCCAACGGGATGAAACGGCCACCAAAAGTATCTCCCCCTGATGAAGACGAGTATCAAGGTGGAGAGGAAGCCCCAAAGGGTGAAGACCGCACAGAGGTGATCCCTCTCGCTGGGCATGGTCAACCAGGAATGGAGGCGGTTGAAAGCTTCCCAGCCATAACCTGTAACCCAAGGAGCTGCCTTGGCGGTGGCTCCCAACTTATAATATGTGTGAAGCAAAGCCCAGAAACTGGCGAGGGAACCCAGGAAACTGGCGAAGAGCATTGCCCACATATATTGGCGCATATCCACTCCCGTCCTTTCCGCTATTTTCAATCCCTCTATTTGATGGGGCATGGGGTGTGCCCTATAGGCGCGATTGAAGCACCAGGAGAGGGTGAAGAAAGCGAGGTCGCCCTTGGAGAAGGCTTCCACCCCCGCTATCCTTGTGAGCATCTGGTCGGGACCGGCGAAATGAAGATCGTGAACGGGAGAGCCAAGCTCCACCCTTATTCGAGCAATGGCGAGGGAGAGGAGGAAGAAGATGAGGAGGAAGAGGAAAGCGGTGTCCACCCTCATCCCTGCCTTCACCAAAAAGACGATGAGCAGGGCAAAGCCCACCAATATCCCCAGGAAGGCGGAGCGGTAGGACATCGGTTCGTTTCTGTCGTCGAGTTCCGAGGGTTTGCCCAGGGCTCGTTTGAGCACTTGCCAAAGGTACTTCCGCCCCACCCAGATGACGAAGAAGGCCAGCCCGATGTAGGCGCCTGCCGATTGATCGTTTATGTAGGGCATATCGGGTCGGGAGACCTGGAGATTGAAGGCAACGCTTAGCACCTTCTGTAGTTTCCAATACCAGTAGAAGAACCAGCAGGAGAAAGCGAGGTCAAGGGGAAGGAGATAGCCGAGTCCGATTATGCAGGGGAAGAAGTAAAGGGGCGTCCAGCCGATGGCGTTCCAAGGAGGTGTGGTTATGAACTGTCCCAGGTCGTAATCCCTTATGGCGATATGGGGGAAGAAGGGAAAGTTGGCGTTTATGTTGTTGATTATGTCTATTATCGCCGATAAGCCGAAACCGGCCCACATGACCTTGCTTTTGAAGAGGGAGAAATTCTCATCTACGAGGGCGAGGGGCAATTGGATTATGGGGAATGTCAATCGTTCATTGTCCGACCATTGCTTTCGGAATATCACATTAAGGCACATCATCACATACACCATGAGCATGAAGAAAAGGGTCCAGAAAACGATGGGCTTAAGCCAGGCTAAGAGATGTTCCCTCGTGTAGAAGGACGACCAGCCGAAGAAATAACCCTCAAGAGCCTTCCTATGGGGGACGATGAGCCATTTGGGGAGGTATTTGAAGAAGAGCTCTTTATATTTGTTCTCGGGGGTGGCGAACCAAACGGGATGAGTGGCACAGGCAACGAGCACGGGGTAGTTATCGATGCCCAGCCAACAGGAGCCGAGGCAGACCAAGGTGTAGATGAGGAGCATCTCCCCTGGGTTAAGGGCAAGGCGGGGGAGAAATTTTCGAAGGAGGGCGTTGAACAGGACAACGAAAAGGAGCGAGAAGACAGCGTGGGCAAAGAGGGACATGGAGGTGGGGAAATTGCCCCCCTTCACCTCCTGCATGTAGACTACCCAGAGGTCGTTTATGGGGATCAGCAGTGCCCCGCAGAGGATAGCCCTCGGCCTTATACTCTTGGGCATTTACCTTCCCTACAATTCTACTCCTTTATGCCCCAAGGGTGTAAGCCTTT
The DNA here is from genome assembly GCA_964452465.1 of uncultured bacterium. GTDB lineage: Bacteria > Armatimonadota > JACIXR01 > JACIXR01 > JACIXR01 > CAYVMD01. The sequence goes on from CAYVMD010000029.1 coordinate 21,022, forward strand.
TTGTTGGTATTACATTATTATCTCCAGCATCTGTCCGCCTCCCCCTTCAAGGGATACCCTTACCTCGTTGCCCCCTACCACCTTACCTTTACCCTCCAATATCACTACCTTCTTCACTTTTGGGGAGAAGCGGATGGTCACCTCTCTGGAGGGAATATCTCCCCAGTTTTTGCTAACTCTGCAATCGACTAACATGACGAGGGGGTTTTCTCCCTTCTTGGTCAGGACTCCCGCTATGAGGTTCTCGTCCATCTGTTCTATTAATTCTCCCTTTGCTGGTTTTCTCAAGTCCTCTATCTTCTTCATCTCTTCGTTGTTGGGGAAGGCTGTGCTGAAGACCTGGGAGCAATCCCGTCCTATCACTCGATCGCCCCAAGAGGCTATGCGATTATTCGTCCTCTTTACCACCCTATAAAGGGGGGTCAACGCTTGCCTTACTTCCTCTTCGGTGGAATATTGCCCATAGCGTTGGATGCTCCCCCCATTATAACAGAAATACCAAATTCCCTCCGAGCCGAAGGCGAGCGCTAAATAGGCGGGGAACCTGGTTAGGGAATCGCTGGGCAGGTAATCCGTGCCCGGTGGGGGAGCGACATTGAACATGGGCCAGAAGATTATGCCGTATTTCCTGCACTCCTTTGTCCAGCTGGCATAAGCGGAGATATAGCGGATGGCAAGCATATCGGCGGGAAGGTTCCATTCATAGAGGGTGGGATATATTTGAGGGTTGGCTATGGGATTGTTATGCTCTGCCAAATTTTGGGGAGGTATCCAACCGCAGAGCCAGGGCATAAGGTGGGGCTTGGGTTGGCGAGAGAGGAAATTTGTGCAGGCATCGGTGCGAGGGGTCACTACACCTTGGTCATCACCGATCATGAAGCCGAGCAGGGCGGGATGCTTGCCTACTTTCTCATAGAGCCATGCCAGCTCCTCCAGGCTTGCTGCATGATGAATAGGATGGTCGTAGGGTTCTTGCCACTTTTTCCCTCCCCAGGGTCGATCGTTCTTAGTATATGTATCGAACATAACCCAGAGCCCATGTTTCTTGGCTAAATCGAGTTCCCTCAAGCATTTCTCTATATCTGCATACTCGTCCAATTGCATATAGCGTCCCACCATCACCACATTGAAGCCTGCTTCTCTATAAAATTTGAGCTCCGCTTCGTTGGCGTTTGGACCCCACCAGGCGCCTATGATGAATCCCTTATAGCGGAAATCCCATTTATCCCTTACCCGAGGGGTAAGGGGAGCTTGTGCCAATAGGAGTGCAAGGCAAAAGAAAGGCAGAAGACCCATCCTCCATGAATTGCTCATTTTCAATTCCTCCTTTCTTTTCCTCTGGGAGGGGGCAGAGCCCCCTCCCAGAGAAAATTCTTCTTCCTGCGGAGGCTAATCCTCAGGCGGACCTAAGAGCGACCAAACGGAAATATGATCGTGGTCTCTGTAGGGGTAGAAGTGTATTCCACATTCGTTTCCCATTTTCTTGTAGTTAATCCACTTCGCGTGCCCGTCGGCGAAGACATAATTCGATCCACCAGTGTGGCGGGTGTTCTTCTCGGTCCTTCTTCCGGGGGTGCACCAAGGTGCGCATTCATTAGTGAAGACCATCCTTGAGCCTCCACAGGAGATGTGGCGAAGCGCATCGCCAAAGACCACCGTGTCCGCTGGTGTGGGCATATCGGATAGCCTTATAATGATAACCTCTCCTACACTGGGGGTCCTGGCTCTTCCTTCCCTACTAAGTATCCTATAAAGCCATACTCCTCCCATCAAGCCATTGTAACCGATATCGACGCTCTTGCCGAGGAACTCTATGGGCCAAGTAGAACCTCCGCAGCCCCCATAAGCGATATTGAGCTGGGGATTGGCGCTGGTGATGGGTTCGGCGTCGGCGGAAGGGCAATCGAAAACCGCAGCATTTTTCACATAGGGGTAGATCTTTCCCTGCGGCGTCCAGTTAGGCGAATTCTGCTCGAGACTACCTCCCGCCGAGAATTGGCACCAATCCAACTGGTAGGGGAAACCTTCATCCCAGTCCTGCACATACATCATTAACGCCTGTCCTATCTGCTTCGCATGGGTTAAGCAAGTGGTTTTACGTGCCTGCTCGCGAGCCCGGGAGAAAACGGGGAAGAGGATAGCTGCCAAAATAGCTATGATCGCTATCACCACCAACAATTCGATCAGGGTAAACCCGTGTCTACGGCACATCTTCTCACCTCCTTTCTTTTGGGGAGAAGTATAACGGGAAAGGGAGAGCGTTTCTGGGAGTTTTTTGCCCTCTAACTTGTAATATTTTGCTTAATTTCCCTTCTATATTGGGAAGGGGAAAGCCCTGTTTCCCGCTTGAATATCTTGGAGAAATAAGCGGGATCGCTGTAGCCCACTTCCGAAGCTATGTCTATGATGGAAAGGTCGCTGGTTTGGAGGAGCTCCCTCGCCCGGGCTATCCTTATATCCTTTATATATTTGCCCACGCTTATCCCTTCCGAACTTTTGAAAAGATGGGATAGATAATAAGGGCTCACATGAAGTGCCTTTGCCACTTCCTTTAAGCGGAGATCCTCAGAACTATAGTTCTGAAGTATGTATTTCTTGGCTCTTTCCACGATCGATGCCCTATACTTAGCATCTCCTCTTATAAGAAGAAGGTCGTTCATTATCCACTCCAGGATCTCCTCCATTTGTTCTTGTGAATTACAACCCCTCATCAAGGAAATATAATGTGAGTAAAATTCCAAGAGGTTGATCCTGGGGGAAGGTCGAAAGATCCTCAGGTGAGAGAGCAAGGAGGCGAGGGTTTCCCAGATACGGGATTTAGTTTCCCTGGGAGCCTCCTCAAAGGTTTGGAGTTTTTCTTTCACCCACTTGGACCAATACTCTAAGATTGCCTCCCTACTTGCCCAGTAGAAAAGCGAAAGAAGTTCCCTTTCTTCCTGGGAAAGCCGAAGGATTTGCCATTCCTGTTGAGCTAACCAGATCTTCGCATCCGCATCTAATACCTGCTTTCTTTCTCCTGAGGCTAAAAAGGAAATACTCCTAAACGCCTCTCGCAAAGCCTCAAATATGCCTTGGGCAAGGCTTTTTACATACCGAGAAGGCACTACGGGAAGATTAAAAAAGGCTTCTCTAAGCTCCTCGTAGGGGACTCCTAAATTTGCTATCTTTTCCCACACCTGTTGAAATTTCTCCTCGCTGGGTTGCTCCATTAGGAATTGCCCAAACACCAGGAAGGCAACTGGCTCTCCTTCTATGAGGACAGGGATAATGCCGTCGATCAGCCCTGCATGACACTCATAGATAAGGGGCTTCTTAGTTCGGAGAACGACACGGGAAGCCTCTTGGTCGCTTTTAATACAGCGTGCTATCCCTTCCCTGGTATGTTTAATGAGGTCGCAAAAGGGAGAAGGGGAATGGAGGGGGTAAAGGCTCCAGGCGGGGCGCCCTTCTATGGAAAAGCGAAACCCTCGACGCTTCTTCATCGTCCCTATTATAAACCTGCCTAGGCTATAAGTATAGGAACTAATGAGCGATATCTTTTCTTTTTGTTTCTCCTTGTGTTATACTGCTTTCAATAAATATGCGCAGAAGAAGAGGAAGACTTTGTCGGTGGCATCGTCTATTTAGAGAGCGTGGTTATCGGATAACCGGTCCGCGCCAGTGTATCCTTCAGGTCCTGGTAGAGAGCGAGGAACACCTAAGCGCGGAAGAGATATTCGTTAAGGTCCACCAACTCTATCCCGATATAGGCCTGGCGACCGTCTACCGCACCCTTGACCTCCTCACCCAAATGGGACTGGTTTGGAAATTGGATCTCGGGGATGGGAAGGCGAGGTATGAGATCGTGAAAGGACCTCATAAGAAGAAGCAGCATTTCCATTGCGTCTGCACCAGGTGCGGAAAGGTGATAGATTACGAGGGCTTCTCCCGTGAGGAGGCGGCGCTCCTCCGAAAGGTTAAATCAACCCTCGCGGATAGATACGGCTTTGGGGTAACCAGCCACTCCTTGCGACTCTATGGGATTTGCCAGGACTGTAGGAAGAAGGGATGATTTCACCCGCTTAGGTTTCGTGGCGGGAGGAGGGGGAACCTCCCTTTTGGGAGCGGGTTCGTCCAAGGAAACGCCATCGAGGGGAGGTTGGATCTTTTTTAGGTTTATGCCAAAGCGCTTGAGGATAGTGGGAGCGATATCGGAGCGATCGCCATCGCGATTCACCTTCTTATCGTTGGTGGCGAGGAAAATATAAGGGGCATACCTATGGCTTGTCTCTCCCTCATCGAATCCGTGATCGGCGGTGACATAAATAAGGGTATGGTCATATAAGCCCAATTCCTTGAGCTTGGCAACGATCTTCCCCAACCATTCGTCGCAGGCTTTGATGGCTTCCTCGTATTCCTTCGAATTTTCTCCATAGCGATGCCCGGCAGAATCGGGGTCTCCGAAATGAACAAAGAAGAAAAATCGTCTATCCTTATACTTCTCCAGTTCCTCCAACGTTCTATTCCCCACATTGTCGCATTGCCCCAGTCCGTTAACGAAGAGATCCATTGCCTGCTTAGCGTTATACCAGGGCTTGCCGGGGATAGCCACGAATTTTCGCCCGTTCTCCTCCACGATCTGCCCTCCTTCTAAAACAACCCTCCCGCCCTTTTGATGCCTCCTCGCCCAGCGTTGATAGGGCACCTTCTTGGGAGGATCCGCACCCACATTTCCCTTCTTCCCGATAATGGCAGCCGTTACTATATTGTCTGGTTCGAAGAATGCCTCCAATCTTTCGAAGACGGAATATCCCTCGGGAACGGGTTGATAACGGGAGTTGGAGTAAACGCCGGTCTTCTCTGGCATATAGCCCGTGAGGATCTGCGTCCATCCTGCTTTTGTATCCGTTGCTCCCGAGGTCACATCTATGTTCACCAGGGTTCCTTCCTTGGATAGTCGCTGTAGGTTGGGTAGTTCGCCTCGGGAAAGCATTTCCCTTAGACGTTGCCTCTGCACTCCATCCCAGCCTATGAGGATGACATTAAGGGGCTTGAAAGAGACCTCCGCCCCAAGGGGGATTACAAATAATACAAGCAACCACGCCCATCTCCTCAGCTTTTGCTCACCTCCTACCGTTATGACGGAGAAATTAAGCCTCGGGTTCTAACCTTACGCCGAAAAATCCGCTATATTTTCGGTATCTTCTCTCAAGCAATT
>CAYVMD010000030.1:0-25958 GCA_964452465.1 uncultured bacterium
GAGAAGGTCAGGGATGGCGACCACCGCCCAATTGCGCCCCGGGGAAACGCTCACCTTCAAGCCTTTCTCGCTTAACCCCACCTTCGGATCATTCCAATTGAAGCTCCAGACCTCCAAATCCCTCAGGAGCTCCGCCCGCCACCTTATGGGCTCTTTGGGAAGGATATGGACCTCGAGGCGATAAGGACGCCAGCGGGACGAATCCTTGAGCCAGAGGATACATCGATAGGTGCCGGGAGGGATTCCCTTGGCGAAGAGGAAGAGCCCTTCCCTGCTTTGTCTTAAGCCAATGCCCTTGGGGGCATCCAGCTCCGCTTTCATCTCCCCCCTCCAATGATAGACCTTTATGGAGGAGCTCTCGCCCTCTTTGAGGGAGAATCCCCGGGGATAGACGAAGGGGAGAGCTTCCCCTCCGCTCCTCAGGAAGGAGAACTCCTTGGAGAGGAGAGCCATATCCAGGGCGCAGCCCGCTCCGTAGATCTCCTGCCCCCACTGACCGGGAGGGACGAGGTCCCAGCGATAATCCTCCACGGGGATGGGCGCGGTGGGATCGTTGGGAAAGTTGTAGGCGGGGCTGTATTTGGCAAGGAGGGACAATTTGTCGGGGTAAGCATAGCGGAGGAGCCCTCCGTTGAAGCGGATGAACATCTCCCCTAGGCGCCTCGCCCAGATGGGCAGATCCACTCCTCCCAACCTGAGCCACTCCCGCAGATACCAAACGGAAAGATGGGTCTCCATGGGGGCGCAATATATCCCGGGCATGGCGGAGAGAGCCATGAATGTGGGTAGGCGAAACCCCCAATTCGCCTGATAGAGGGCACAATGCGCGAGGAGATAGGATAAGGGGCACAGGCTGAGCTTGAGATAGCGTTTATCACCGCTCAGGCGGGCAAGGCGCGCAAGACCAGCGCAACCGATCGCCTCCAGATGAAGTTCATATACGCTGTAGAACTCCCCCTCTCCTATGTGCTTGGCCGCCTCCTCCGCCTCTCTTAGGTAGCTTTCCTCGCCGAAGATCTCGCAGGCGCGCACCATTGCGTAGAGATAGCCATAGATGGCATCCCTTTCCTCTCCTCCCAAAGGTTGGGCATCCCTCCAGGCATGAAAGACGGGGAAGCGGTAGTTCACATTATGGGCGAATTTGATGGCGTAAGGGAGGCTATCCCTAAAGATTTGCTTCGCCTCCTCATCCCCCAAGCCCGCCATATCCGCTAATTTTACGAGATGGAGCATGAGATACCAGGAATCGCCCCTACCATTGGGATCGAAGGGAAGGTTATTGGCGACGCTTCCAATGGAGGGTTGATAGAAGGCGGTAAGCCCCGCCTTCAATTTCGAGAAGAGGGGATGCTCCTTTCCCTTCTCCTTCTGATAACGGAGAAAGGGCTCCAGGATCTCCAATTGGGTGATGAGCTCCCCTCCCTGCCAGGGGGCATTCACATAGGCGAGGAGGTAATCCTTTCCCTCGACCTTGGACCAATTGCCCTTCCTCTCCAGCCATTCAAGCGAGGTTTCCGCCACCTCCTCCCAATCCTTCACTCCCGAGCCAGCGGGGCTGAAAAGTGGCAAAAGGGCATCCAGCATCCTGAGGAAGAGCTCCGCCCGCTCCTGGGCATCCTTGGGCACCTGGGGGAGGATGAGGAGATAAGCGTCAGAGATGGGAAGGTCCTCGCGAACCTTGAGGGGATAATCGATGGGCACGCCCTGCCAACCCATCTCCTGCCCCTTCGCCACGACCGGTGGGGAGGGAAGATGGCTCGCAGAATCCATGAGTTCTCCCAATGCGCTCAGGTTTTGGATATAAAGGAAAGTGGAATGGGGAGGCTGACCGATGGTGCCATAGATCAAGGGGGCACCGCTGAAGCCGGGAGGGGAGTAGAAGACCTGGAGGGGTTGTTTTATGTAGAGTTCGGGCTGGCGCTCCATGGTGGGTAGGAGAACAAAATTAGAGCGGAGGAAGAGGGTGCGATGGATAACGCGACCCATTTTGGAAGGGGGATGGGCGAGGAGGGTCCTAACTCCCTTGATGTCCTTGTAGGGATAGCGCCATTCTACCTCTTCCCCCTTAAGGGGGAGGAAGAGAAAGAAAACGAGGAGGAGCATCCAACCTCCCTTCATTCCCTGACCAGCCATACCTCCGCTATGTGCGTCCTGCGACCCTTGCGATGAAGCCAGGTGAGGGTTAGCCTCCCCTCCTTTATCGCTTGGGAAGGGATGGGATACTCCACTACAACTGCTTTCCTGCCACCGATCCGCAGGAAATCGTGGACGAGATGCTCCCCCGCCAAAAGCTTCACCTCCCCGCCATGCTCGCCGATATAGGTGATCCTGATCCTATACGAGGATACGGGATCCAGGTTATCGTAGAAAATGGAGATGGGTATATCGTAGAGGGCGGTGAGGTTCGCCACCCAGGAGAGGGGGATCCCCTCGAGGTCCCTTGAGGAAGGCTCCTGATGAAAAAGGGAAGGAACGAAGCTGATAAAAGGGGAGGAGAGGTTGCCCGGATCCTCCTCCCAACTCTTCTCCCTGATTACCCTCCTCCAGGCGGAGGGGGTGCCGAAGTTATCGTAGAAACCGCCCGGTCCGGGGTCCTCCCGCCTCAAAAGTTGGAGGATAGCCTGCGCCCTTTCCCCTTCCTCCCCCAAATTTCTTATCCTCTCGAACTCGGAGAGGAGGAAGCGAGAGTTGTTGAGGGGCATATCTATATCATCCATGAAAGCGCCCCTGCTCCAATCTATTGCTCCATGCCTCGTCACCGAGAATTGCGCCCCTATGTTCCTGAAGAGCGCTTCCGCCAGCTCCCAGCAGCGCTCCTTATAATCCTGCGCCACCGGCTCCCTCTCCGCCCTCCTCAAGATCTCCTCCGCCCTCCCCAGGACGAAAAGGCTTCCCCTCGCGGGGGAGGATGCCAAGACCTCCCTCGCCTCCCTTTCCAATTCCGTTTCGTAAATCAGCCTCCTCCTTATGTAGGCATCGTAGTAAGCTCTAAGGAGACCCATCTGAAAGCGATAGTTATCGAGAACCTCCCTGGGCACCTTCCCCTCCATATCCTGCCATTGCATGAGGGTTATATCCACCCTCTCGTTGGTGAGAAGGGATCCTTCCCAATTCTCCTCCAAAGCGAGGAGCCCTTGGGCTATGCCCTCCGCGAACTGGGGGCAGATGAAGAGGCGAGCATAATCCCGGAGGGTCTCCATGAAGGGCGTTTGGGGATCCCAATCCTGGTCGCTCCAGAGGAACTTGTTAACATCGTCATTTATGCCCTCGGAGTAGGAGATGCTCCCTATGGTGTAGGGGGCGAGGAGGTTGTGTATATGCTTCATCGCCTTGGGGCGAGGGTTGATGCACTCCCTCCCCAGGGTGAGGGCGAAGGCAACATCCCAATCCCAAACGGGATACTGGCATTGGAGGCTGTGGGTTATATCGGGGTAGTGGCGGAGGGGATACCTAAGAGGAACGAGCTCTCGCAGGCGGGGGAGAGGGATCTGCACCCAGGGTCCGAAGACGATGCCTCCCAGCCAATCGGGCTGGGTTTCCCTCAAAATGGCGAGGAACTCCTCTATCCATCCCTCCTGGGAGGATTGAGGGGAAAGCCAAACCCCCGCCTCGGGGTGATGGCGCTCCAATATCCTCGCCACCTCTCCCGCCCACCAGAAGAGGAGTTCTGGTGGGAGATGCCCGGGATCGCCACCGGGAATGAAAACCGCATTTATGCGGGGGAGGAGGGAGAAGATCTCCTCCCTCTCCCTTCTTTCTTCCTCCAGGCATTGGGGATCGCGATAATCCCTCCCCATATTGGGATACCAAATCCAGACATCCAGGTTATAGGAATCGATGATCTCCGAGAGTTTGAGCATCATCTCCAGGGGCGGGACCTTCATATGAGGGCTGGTGGGGGCATCATCGGTGCGGGGAGGAAGGATCTCTATGCTGTTCGCCCCGAAGAGGGCTAACTCCCTTATGTATTGTTCGAACTGCCCGGGCGTCCAGGCATCATAGGCGTTGGTTTTGGGACGATAGCCCAATTGATGTCCCCTGAGCCTATAGCGAGGAGCAGCGGAGAGGCTGAACGCCTCCAATTTCACGAATCCCTTCCCCCAATGGAGCTTTCGCAGGAACTTTCCCACCCCATAGAGGAGCCCCCTTTCATCGTTTCCCACGATGGCGACAAAGGGCGAGGGCTCTTCAACCATGGCGATGCGGTATCCTTCCTCCCCTGGTGGTTCCAGTTCATCCCAACACCTTCCCACTAAGGGGAGGCATTCGGGGGGCAATTCCTCCAAGGCGAGGAGGACCAGCGGTCTACCCTCAGCCCATCTACTCGTCTCCTCCCACCTCAACCCCGTCCGCCTTTCGATCTCTTCCCTAAGCACCCTTACCGCTATTTCGCCTCTCCCCAGGGGATAGGGCACGAAGACCAAGGCATCTCTTATATCCAATCCTCATCCCTCCTCTAAGGAGGATTTGAGCCTTCTCAAATCCTCCGCTATCTTATGGGAGAAGACCTCCCTATCCGAGGAGTAGATCAAAAGGCTCATTCCTTCCTTAGCCCACATTATCAGCTTCCCTATTTCTGGAGGGTAATGGATGCCGATGGCAACCCCTGCCTTTCTACCCTTTCTTATGATCGTCCGCACTGCCTCTTGGAATAAAGGATGGTCATAATCCTCGGGAATGCCCAAACTGCAGGATAGATCGTGGGGGCCGATGACCAATGCATCTATGCCTGGGACGCTAAGGATCTTTTCCAACCTTTCAATAGCGGGAACGCTCTCTATGTTCAAGATGGTTAGTTTTCCTTCGTTTCTTTCCCAAAGGTAATCCTTCAATCTCTCCTCCAATTCGCTTCTCCCCTCTAAGACCTCCCTCAACCTTACTCCCTTTAAGGGGCGAAACTTCACCGCTCCTACGAGTTCCCTCGCCTGCTCGACGCTCTCCACATAGGGGGCGATTATCCCCTCCGCCCCTGCATCCAAAGCCATATTGACCCAGTATGAGAGAGGGACGGGCACACGCACTAAGGGTGCTAAATCCACCGCTTTATATAGTTGACACATCCAGGCGAGTTGTCCCCTATCGATGGGCATGTGTTCGGTGTCTATGAAGACGAAATCCAGCCCAGTTTTCTTCACCGCCTCGGCCCAAAGGGGAGAAGTAGAGGTCACAAGCGTCCCTAGGACGAGCCTCTTCTTTTTTATCGCCTCCGCCAATTCCTTCCCCTTCACAATCCCCACCCTCCCGATTCCGAGACCCCGTAGTATCCCTTTCTCTTCAACATTTCCGAGATGGCGGTCCCCCAAGCTTTGCGAGGGAGCACTTCTATCTCCACGATGATAAGGGCCTCGGCGTCCTCGCCATAGGGACCGCGGGCGATAACCTCGCCCCTATGGTTCACCGCCAAGGAGCATCCGATGCACTTCTTCCCTGCCCAAACGCCGGCGGTTATCCAACCCACATTGCTTACGCCTATGATGCTTATATCGTAGAGTTGGGCGAGGAAGGAATAGGTTTTCTCCCACATCTCCCCATAGGGTTGCTTCTGGTTGTCGTGATCTGCATCCACCGCCCAAGCGGAAGGGGAGAGGATGACCTCTGCTCCCATCCTTGCCAAGCAGTGTCCGATGACGAGGGAATCGGGGAAATTATCGGCACAGATGTTTATCCCGATGGTGCCGTAGCACGTCCTTGCCACCCCCAACCTATCGCCGGGGGAGTAGATGTCCTGGGCGATCGCCAATTCGTTTATCTTCCTGTATTTGAGGAGTATCCTCCCCGTGGGGGAGATGAGGATGGCGGAGTTGTAGATGCGTCCCCTCCACCTTTCCGTGATGCCAGCCACCACATATATCCCCTCCTCCTCAGCAGTTTGACAGAGGAGGCGGCTATAAGCACCGGGGATGGGCTGAGCGAGCTCCTTGGCGCTGGGATGCGTCCAGCCGAGGTCCAAGCATTCGGGAAGGAGGACGAGATCGGCTCCCTTCGCCTCCCTTATCATATCTCGGGCACGGGCGAGGTTGCGAGAGGGCATCCCGCCCTCCACCAGCATCTGTCCCATTGCGATCTTGAAGGAGCGCGCCATATTTCGGGTCAATTTTATACCCCCAAAGGGGGAGTAGCAAAGGTTTTGGAGGTAGATAAAAATCCTTTTTAAAATAGTTAGCAGAATTTAAAATTGATGTAATAATTAGAGTTGAAGGGGGAAATATGGAGTGCCACTAAGAGAACATGAAGTAGGTGCCTTTGACTTAGCTTTTTCTCTGGCTGAGGCAGTGAGCCTTCTCCACCCTACCGTAGCCACCCGTCATATACAAGTAGCCAATATATCCGCTCATATCGCCTCCCTGCTGGACCTCCCCCCGGAAAGGGAATATCAGCTGATTTTGGCGGGACTCCTCCACTTTGTGGGACTTTGTGGGCTGGGTGATATCCAGGAAGAAGTCGATGCTGCCCTACAATATAATAGAAGAAATGCACTACTACATCCAGAAGCGGGTTATCTCTTGCTTAGCCTCTTCCCGCCCTTTGCAGAAGTGGCGAGGATCGTCCGCTTCCATCATGCGCATTGGGAAGAGGGTAGAGGGGAAGAACATTTAGGTGAAGAGGTTCCCTTGGAGAGCCAAATCCTCCACCTTGCCGAGGGGGTATCATGGCAAATGGCAGGAGAGGAGTTCATCCTGAGGAAGAAAGACGAGATTAAACGGAGCATCGAAGGGCAAAAGGGAAAGATTTTTATACCCTTGCTGGTGGACGCCTTCCTGGAACTTTCGGACAAGGAATACTTCTGGCTGGATTGTGCCCAGCCCAGGCTTTCCTTATATCTCACCCTCAAAATGAAGGAATATCCCCTAAGACTGGGACGAGAGGATACCATAAGCTTAGCAAGGATGATAGCCCATATCATAGATTTTCGAAGCCCCCGTATCGCAACCCATTCCCTAATCGTAGGAGATATAGCAAGGGAGCTGGCGAAATCCCTCGGCTTCTCCCCCTCTGAATGTGAGGAGTTTTTGATAGCAGGCTACATCCACGATTTAGGAAAAATCACCGTCCCCCTGGAGATCCTGGAGAAGCCTGATAAGTTGACTCCAGAGGAAGTCCAAATAGTTCGCGCCCACCCCTTCTATACCTACCGAGTGCTGGAACCCATCTCCCTCCTGGAGAGGATAACACTCTGGGCCTCCCTCCACCACGAAAGACTGGACGGGAGCGGATACCCCTTCCACTACAAGGAGGAAGACATCCCGCTCGGTGCCCGCATAATAGCGGTGGCGGATGTCCTCTCCGCCCTCCTGGAACCCCGCCCCTACCGTGGGGGGTTACCTTTCAATGAGGCGCTAAAAATCCTTGAAGATATGGCTAAGGCTAACCAACTGGATTCCCATGTGGTATCCATGCTGGAAAGGAACAAAGAAGAGATCTACCTGGCTTTCTCTCGCGCTCAATCCACTGCAACCCAGAAATTCAGGGAATTCCACCAAAGATTGAGGGAAAGTAAATACATCTAAGGGGTTAGTTGTTTTGGTTAGAAACCCTCTTTGAGGGAACCTCCCTGATCTCTATGAGCGAGGCGCCATGGGGAGGAAGTTCAAGGGTAATAAAGAGATACGAACCCTGGCGATGGAAATCTCCCCCTTTAACCTCTACCTCTCCCTTTAAGCCTATCTCCTCCAGATCGAGAGATATGATCCTCTCCACCTTCTTATCCTCCAGATTGAAGACATTAACCACCGCTCCCTCCCCGGGCAAACTATGGATGTGGACGGTTTCATTCAAGCCATAGAATATACCCTGGGTGTAGAAGCGCTTCAGCCTCTTATAGTCCCGCATCGCCCTCTTGTGCGCCTCCCACACTTCCTCCCTGATATGCTTACCTCCCACCCCCAAATGTCTACAGGTGGAAGCATACCACCAGAATTCCAGGCAATGCTCGTTGTCCTTCCTCAGGTCAATATGAATGTAAAGGGGAAGGGAGTAGGCTAAATTGTAGTAATAGAGGCTGATAGCCCTTCCGCTCAGGAGATCCTCCATGGGATCCCACATATATTCGAATGCCCAGACTTCATCGAAGGAGTGAGGCAAAGCGTGGAGATAATAGGTGGGAGCATATCTGGCGGGGACGCCTGCCAGTATGGGATCGTGGAGTTCTATGAGCACTTGGGGAAACTCCTTTTTGATAAGTTGGGCAAGTCTTAGGATGCTTCGGCAATGGTCCTCCCGAGTATAAGGAATGGGATGCCCATGGTTGGCATCGTAGCATTCTCCGGTGTAGGCGCTTCCATCGAACATGAAGAAAACCGCTCCCGCCCTCGCCAATTCTATCAACCTCCTCGCCTTCTCCTGGATGTATCTCTCCGAACCGCCACAGAGGGCAGGGAGGACATTGCCATCCTTATCCTTTCTCCTGCACTCGTAGGGATAGGCGGTGATATCCGACCAGCCGGCGAGAGGAGTGTGGAGGGCGACGCGAAGCCCGTATTTCTCCCGCATTAATCTTACGAACTCCCCGGCCTTAAGGAGCCTATCTTCCGCCCAGATGGAGGAGGCGAAACTTGTATCCCAGCCGGGATCCAGATATAAAGCCTCACAGCCCAATTCCCACGCCTTCTCCGCTTCCTCAAGCATCTGGGGGAGGGAATAGCATTCCTTCCTCCTCTGGGGTGTATCGGGACCCCACCAGAGGGGATTGTCGTAGAGTTCGTTCCAATGTATGGGAGGGTCGTAATCCTTGGGCACCTTATGTCCCATCTCCTCCATGAATTCCCGGAAGGCGTAATAAGCCTCCTGCCACCCTCCCTCCACCAATGCGTAGCGAGTGGTGCCGAAGTCGAGCTTCTGCCCTGGCTTCAATTCCCGCGCGCATTCGGGGTCATCGTGCCAAACGCCCGCCCCTCCAAAGCGCAGGAGGACCTCTTCCCCTTTCCTCACAGCCTTGAGGAGGGAATATTCCATAGCCTCGTTGTTATGTTTGACGATGAGCAGGGAGACCTTGTGGTTCGTCAAAATCCAGCCCTCCCCACCCCATTCCTCCGTATAAGCCTTCTCGTTCCAGACGGGACGATACCACCCCTTCCTCCAGAGGAGGTCGCTTAGGGGATAATCCTCGTATTCCCCTACTTGCCCCTGCAATTCGCGCCGATAGGGAACCGCAACCACTCGCCATTCCTCCATCCCCTCCATAAGCTTGCCCCCCCTCGCCAGCACCCGAGCGAAGCCGAAGCCAAGATGGGGAGAAGAAATGGGCTTGTCGCCCTTGTTCTCCAAAGTTATTCGCTCCTCCAAGTAGGGCTTACCGCGAGGAAGGCGAAACTCTTGGGTGATCTCCACATCTCCCAACCGGCCGGTCAGGACAACTCGTTCCTCTCCCTTCTCCATCTTCTTGAGGCTCGGCGTGCCCCTTATCTCATCGTTGATATAGAAGATGTAGGGGGAATCGGCGAAGAGGATATCGTGCTTCTTGTCCAACAGTTCCAATGGTCCGAAGGTGTCCTCCCCGAATCCCAACCTGAGGTACTCGTTCTCCACGGCGAATCCTATTTTCATCTTCCTTTCAACCTCCTTTTTGGTTATCCTACCCCACTTGAAGGAGATAGGGGTAGTGTAAAAGAGATGGGATAGGAAAAATTGCCCGGGCTCCCCACCCTCCCAGCGAAGATAGCCCGAGGGGGCGAAGGAGGGAAACGCCCCCCACCTCCCTAAAATCCTCCCCTTCTCGTCCCTCGCTTCCAGCGACACCCCTCTTGAGGAATTGCGAAGGCTGATCCTCTGCCATCCCTCCCTTCCTCGTAGACGAAATTCCCATCCCTTCCCCATTTCTGGCTGGGGCAGGGTATAGGAAAGGAGAATCTCTCCCCTGGGGAGGTAGAGATAGAAGTCCAGGGAGAAATCGCCGTTGGGGAGGGGAAAGGTGGTTTGGAGGTAATCCCCGGGATTGATGAAGAGGCAACGGAAGGGTTCGTCGCCGAGTAATACCCCTCTGCCCGCAAGGTCGGAGGGGGAAAGGGGGTTGTGAAGAGGGCGAAGGGGGAATGGTGGAGGGGGTGGAGGGATCCGCCCTTTCACCTCGTAGAGGATTACGGCATCGTAGGCTACCCAGGAGCCTCCCTTCAGGGTTATGTTTATCTCGTTCCCTCCCCTCCTTAAGATGCCCTTCTCAACGGGAAAGGCGAGGAACTGCGTCTCCCCTCCGCCAGTGCCGAAGTATGCCCTCCCCTTGCCCGTCCTTACCTTGACGCTTTTAACCCTTCCATTGATCGAGACCTCCATGGTAGGGGCGAGGGATTCGTGGACATCGTAAAGGACGAGCAAGAGCAGGGATTCTCCCAGGTCTTCCTCCAACTCGAACTTTATGGTGAAGGTATGTTGAGGTTCCCCTCCCCAAAGGATATCCGCTTCGCTGGGATGGATGAAGGGGAAATCCTTGGGTTGGCTCCTCCCCACTATATAGATGGGATCCTGGGGGAAGAACTGCTTGAATCTATTCGCCTCGTTGGGCGCCAGGGCGAACTCGTTGGGTGAGTTATCCAATTCGCCTATCTGAAAAACCACCCTCCATTCCCCGGGAAGCCACGCCATTCCCCTTCCCTCCCGGGAGGAGGAAAGAAGGAGACAAAGCAAGAAAAGGAGGAGGAATTTCATTTCTCCCCTCCGATGTTCACATTGTTCTGGATGATGTAGCGAGGGGAAAGAGCCTTACAGGCTACATCGGGCTTGGAGGCGAAGATGTTTCCGGTTATCACCACGCTCCCCACATCCTCTCCTATGTTAACGCCTGGACCAAGCTCGGTGAAGTCGCATCCCGTTATCATTACCTTCTCCGCCTTCTGAGCCTCAACGGAGAAGATCTGGGGGCGGGAAAGAGCGCTTCGGAAGGAGGAACCGGTTATTATGAGCGACTTGGCGTTCTTCAGGATGACGCAGGGCTCTCTGTTGGATTGGATAAACGCTCCCGTAACCCTCACATCCGCTTCGGGATCGTCTATCTCGAAGGAGGCGTGGTGGTTCCAAAAGTCTCCCCCTACGATGTTCAACTTCACGGGGCTTTTTATGAGGTATCCCTTGGAGCAGTAATCGGTCGCGCAATTCAGGAAGGTGCCATAGGTGGAGCCTCCCCCCTCCCCGGGATCGGTCTCGAAGAGGTAGGCGGTGTGGGTATGGAAGACGAAGCAATTGACGAGGTGGATCTCGTCGTTGCGTCCCAACTTTATCCCTATCCCTTGGGTGAGGGAGGTGGGGCTGGCGGGGCTCCAGATGTGTATGGTATCCAGGGTGGCGACATCGTAGGTGCGGGTGATATAAACGGCGATGTTGTGGCATTGGGCGATGAAGATGTTGCGCATCTTCAGCCTTCCCAGATTGCTCTTCCCATCGGCGATTATGCCATCGTAACAACTGTGTATCTTCAAGTTAGAGATGTTTATCCCCACGCCGGAGAGGAGGATAGTGGGAGGGAACTTCTGGGGGACGGTGGGCTTGTGTTCGTATTGAAAGCAGAAGCCGGTGAGTGAGGCACCATCGTAGAGGTGTATGGCAGGACCGTTCATGTGATCCACGAGGAGGGTGGGAAGGACATCCGCATCGGAATTCCAAGCACCCCGGGGATTGCCCATAAGGGTTTTCCGCCTCACCTCGATGGTGTCGGTTAGGCGATATCTCCCGGGAGGGAAATAGACGATGGCGCCCTCGGGGGCAGAGGCGAGGGCTTTCTTAACCGCCTCTGTATCGTCCGCCATTCCATCCCCCTTAGCTCCGTAATCCTTCACCGAATAAATTCCCTCTAAGGGGAGGGCTAAAATCCCCCAAACTCCCAAGAATATGCAAAGCATGAACCTCAACATACCATATCCCTCCTTTCGAGTAAAGATTAAAGATTTCTTTTCCCTTGGGCAATGGGTCGCCTTTCTCCAAGATAATCTATTCGAAGGATTTTTATTTCCTCGCCCGCCCAAGGCGGGCGAGGAGGACCTACGGCCGAAGTGAGCGTGCCCGGCTCACACTTCACAAAAAACAACATCTCTAACCCTTAGTAGAAGATGCGGAGAGAAGATCTATACCCAAGATTATGCCATCCAATAGGATTTTAGAGCTAATTACAGGATGGAGCCGAGCGGAGGTTCAATCATGATTTATCCGAAATTAGATTTTATTTTGAGGAAAGACTTGGATATAATGGGCAGGAGAGGAGTTGAGAGGACATGGTGAAGATCAAGGTGTTAATGCAGGAGAAGAGGGCGGAGGGCATCTTCCCTCCATCCTTGAGGAAGAAGTTGGAGAGATTGGGCGAAGTAGAATGGTGCACGGGAGAAGCGTTCCCAACCGATATCGCCCCCTTGATAAGGGATTGCGATGTGGTGATAACCGGATGGGGAACCCCTCTCCTCAAAAGGGAGGCATTGGAGGGGAGCAGGGTAAGGCTCATCGCTCATTCCGCCGGCTCGGTGCGCCCCGTAGTTGAGGAGGATGTCTTCGATATGGGAATAACGGTGACGAGCGTCTCCCGCGCCATTGCCCCCTTCGTGGCGGAGACCGCTTTGGGCTTCATCATCTGTGCGGTCCGCCGGCTATTTCTCCACGATAGGGCGATGAGGAGGGGAGAATGGAGGAATGGGGAAATCCCTCCCACGACGAGCCTGTTCGATAAAAAGGTAGGCTTGGTGGGGTTTGGTTATGTAGCGCGAGAATTCGCCCGCCTCGTGAAACCCTTCCGAGTCCAGCTCCTGGCCCACGATCCCTACGCGGACCCCTCCCTTTTGGCGAGATACGGGGCGAAACCAGCTACATTGGAGGAGATATTTTCGACCTGCTCCATCGTCTCCCTCCACGCTGGGCTCACTGAGGAGACGAGGCGGATGATCGGAAGGGAGCTCCTCTCCCTCCTCCCCCGGGAGGCGATCATAGTGAACACCGCAAGGGGAGGGTTGATAGATACCGAGGCGTTGCTGGAGGTGGGAAGGGAGAAGGGGCTGTTTTTGGGCCTGGATGTTTTCGAGGAGGAACCCCTCCCACCCGACCATCCTTTGAGGAGCTACGAGAGGGCTTTCCTCTCCCCCCACCTCGCTGGTCCCGCTGACGATGCCCTCTCCTATTTGGGGGAGGCAGTGATAGAGGATGTAAGGGATTTCCTTAGGGGAAAGACTCCAAAAGGACTATGCACTAAGGACTGGATGCGGCGCACGACCTAAGGAGGGATTAATATATGCTTTTCCTGCTGAGCATATTGCCGGTCTTTACCTTTAACAATCAGTTCCTCTCCCTGGAGATATCGCCGAGCAGGATGGAATTCGTAATTAGAAATAACTATACCCAGCATTCCCTTGTCTTCCCCCTCAATTCTCTGCGCCTTAAATTCAACGGCGAATGGGTAGGAGGAGAGGATCTGGAAGTGAAGGAGGTCAAAAAGGGGAAGGAGACCTGCGAGGTCGTCTTTCATCCCCTTAAGTTCAAGGAAAACAGGGGAGAGGTGGAGATCTCCCTCCACTACTCCATTTCGAGGAACCTCCTCCGCAAGTGGGCGAGGATAAAGTTAAGGGAGGTAGGGCAACCCCTCCTTTTGGAGGAGGTCGTGCTGGAGGAGCTCCAACCCCAGGAGGAAGTAGTGCCCCAAGGGGAGGGCTGGCAAAGTTATCCCCTTTTCGGCGAGGATTTCTTCCTGGGGGTGGAGTTCCCCGTGGCTTATGCCCTATTGGAGGGAGAAAGGGCGAGGATAGGGCATAGGCCAGGGGTGTTATTGGGAAAGGGTGAGACCTATGAGACGAAGAAGGAAGTGCTGGGCGTTGCCCCCAGGGGAAAGACGCGTGAGGCATTCGAGGCTTACATAGAGGATCTACGCCCCCATCCCAAGGGTTTCCACATAAACTACAACACCTGGTGGAGCGCCCCCTTCCTCTACAGCGAGAGGGACATCCTCAACCTAATAGAGGAGATGAAAACCAACCTCTACGAACCTTACCATATCGCCCCCGACACCTTCTGCATAGATGCGGGCTGGTCTGATCCGAAGAGCATCTGGAGGATAAGCGAGGAGCGTTTCCCCCAGGGCTTCGCCAACCTGCAAAGGGCGTTGGCGAGGATGGGTAGCAGATTAGGGCTTTGGATCTCGCCCTCCGCCTGTTATCCCTTCACATTGGATCTGGATTGGGCGGAGGCGAACGGCTACGAGATCTTCCCCTGGGGGGAGGGCAGGTACGCCTGCTTAGGGGGGAGGAAGTATCAAACTGCCTTCAAGGAAAGTTTGCTGGAGATGGTCAAGAGATACGATATCCATCACATAAAATTCGATGGCTACATCCCTGAATGCCCCTCTGCTCAGCATGGGCATCCTCCTGGTATGCTCTCCAGGGAGCAGATAGCGGAGGGGATCATAGACATCTTCCAAGCGTTGAGGAAAGCACAGCCCGATATATGGTTGGAGCCTACCTGTTTCGGCTGGAACCCCAGTCCTTGGTGGCTTATGTATGTGAACTCTGTAATAGGGGTTTACGGGGATGATGCCCCCTATGGACGCGTTCCCGCCCCTCTATATCGCCAGAGTTATACTAGCGCCCGTGATTACTACAACCTCCATGGCGCCGATCAGCCCATCCCCGTCCGCGCCCAGGAGGTGCTGGGGATCGTGCACCAAACCGTTGAGCCCCTATACGACGATGCGGTGATAACCATCATGCGAGGGCACTTCTTCCTCCCCCTCTATGTCAATCCCCGCTGTATGAGCAGGGAGTATTGGGGCTTTTTAGGGGAGATCCTTCGCTGGGCAAAGGAGAATCAAACCCTCCTATGGAACACCAAATTCATCCTGCCGGAGGAATGGCAGAAGAAGGGGATGGACTGGGGGGCAATGCCCCGCCAACCCTATGGCTATGCCCATTGGAACGGCAAGGAAGGGCTCATCTGCCTACGTAACCCGTGGATAGAGGAGCAGGAAGTGGAGCTTTCCCTGGATTCCTCACTGGGCATCCCGGAGGGGACAAAAGGGCTTTCCCTGCTCCGCCTCTACCCCTATTATGAGGTTCTCTCCTCCCGTCTCTCCTATGGTGAAAAGATAAGCATCCGCCTTCGCTCCTATGAGACAACTGTGCTCGCATTGAAGCAAGGCGAGTATCCCACTTCCTCCTCACCCCGCCCTCCCCTCCTGGAGGCGAAGGATTTCTCCTTCCGAAGGGAAAGGGTGGAAGTGAAGGAAGCGGTCCAACCCTACGGTCCCAATTGGACGAGTTTGGTGGGCGAGGCTTCCTCCTACTACAGGATCTCCTTTAAGGGCGATATCTCCCTTCCCGAGGGTGGAGAAGTGATCGTCCTTTTGGAATATCCTTCCCCCTTCCATCCTCCCCATTACATCGTTCGTTTCAAGGGAAAGGAAATAGAGGGGAGGTTGGAGAACTTGGAGACGGGTTGGGCAGCCTCCCAGCCCCATTCCAAGGCGGAATACTGGACTTTCATCGTCCTACCCCTTAGGGGGTTCGGAAGGATAGAGGGAGAGGTTTTCTCCCTTCAGGAGGCAAAGGTAAGCATTTGGCTAATGGGGAGAGGAAAAAGAGAGGTGGCGAAAAGCGCCCTCTTCCCCATCCATCCCCAATGGGAAGCAACGAGGACCATGTGCCTTCTCCCTCCCACCTCCCTCAAGGAGGCTCCCACGGTGGAGGGGGACCTTCCCCTCAGATATATAGAGGGCGTCTACCTCGATACCTTAAAGCCCCTCGAGGTGGAGCAGGGCTGGGGCACACTGCAGTTCAACAAGAGCGTGCAGGGGAATTCCCTGAGGATAGGCTCTAAGGTTTTCCTGCGCGGTTTGGGCACCCACGCGGTCGGCCGAATAGTTTATCGATTGGATGGCAAATACCGCAGGTTCACCGCCATCGTGGGACAGGATAGAGAAACCTATGGCTCGATTAAGTTTGAGGTCTGGGCGGATGAAAGGAAGTTATGGGAAAGCGGGGTGTTGACCACCTCAGATGAAGGGGTGAAGGTGGATTTGGACATCAGTGGCGCAAAGGTCCTGGAATTGAGAGTAGGAGACGGAGGTGACGGGATAAATGGGGATCACGCGGATTGGGCAGAGGCTATATTATATCCTTAGCTTGATATTCTCCTTCACCCTGCCTTTGTCCGCCCAGGAGGTCCTGGTGGCGGATATCAGCAAATTCGATTGGCAGGAAACCCTCCTCTTCACCACCCTTCAGGGGATAGCGAACAGGGAAAAGCCTCGCCTTTACCTCCTCTTCAATCCCACCGATATCCTTTGGCTGAACTATTATAGGGAGCGGTTCAAGATCGATTACGAGGTCCTCCCGGACCCCTACGAGGCGCTTTCTCGCTTCAAAGGGGATGTGAAGGGCTATGTCCTTTGGGATGAGGAGGCGCCGGACACGGCGAACATCGCCACGGTGCTGGCAGGGCTGGAGGACTATGTAGCGGTTTCCCCTTCCTTGGAGGAGAGGGCGAGGGCGGTGGGATGGGAGAGAAAGGAGGATTTGAGGGGGAGTTTTCGGGGGAAGGAACGCTGGGAGATCTACCGCTGGGCATTCGATAGGTATTGGCAGAGGTGCAATCATCGCATAGTTGCCTGCCTGGATGTGGCTTCCCTTGCCCCCTTGCGGGTAGACCTCACTCCCTTTCTCTCCAAGGGGAAAGAGATCTACATTCGCTTCGAGGATGCCCAAAAGGAGGACGGGATGGGGGCGAAATTGCATTCTTTGAGGCTGGAGGTGGATGGAAATACGGTAGCGGAGTTCAGGGCAGGAAGCGAGGAGGAACGAAGATATCTTCATGATGCCGGTTCCTCCTGGCTGGATAGGGAGAATGACCGGGTAGCGGATGGGGAGCAATATTGGGTCTATCGCTTCAGGGTGGAGGGAAAGGAGGCCAAGGTCCTTTTCAATATAAGCCAGCAGTATCTCGTAAGGGTGGGCAATAGTCCCCAGGGACCGTTTGTGGATGTGGCCAAGTCGCTCGCCATGTTCGCTTTCCCCCACAATCAGATAAGGGATTTCTTAGTAGCGAACAGGTGCTTCGTCTTCGACCTTTCCTCCGATCCCTCTCACAAGGAGGAATTCTCCTTGAGGGAAGAGATATTGGGGAGGCTGGAGCCCTTGGGATTGGTTCTCGGCTGGGTGACGCCTCGGGATGATGAGGGGATGTATGTAAGCCATGCCTCTCAGCATGGCGCCATGGTCGTCTGTTGTATAAACTCCCCCAACTTCTCCCTCCATCGCCTCGTAGGGGAAGTAACCCCCTTGCCATCTCCTCCCCCGCCTCCTTCATTGGAGAAGAAGGTCTATATCTCCTTCATACTATCCGATGGGGATGCCCTCCACTGGGATGCCAACTTCCAGGGAGGGCAATGGCTTAAAGAAGATAGGGGGAAGATCCCCTTTGGTTGGGAACTTCAACCCCTCCTTTTGGATTTGGCACCGGGAATGTTCACCTATTATGTGGAGACCGCTACCCCTCAGGATTGCCTGGTCGCCTCCGCTTCCGGAATCGGCTACACCTACCCGGACAAGATGCCCTCTTCTCTCCTTCCCCGCTATCTCCAGGAGACGAAGAAATACCTCCAGAGGGCAGGGTTCAAACTGCTCACCGTGTTCTCCTCCCTCCCCATCCCTTCCGAGGATATCCCCACTACCTATCAGAAATACCTGAGCGATGTGCTTATAGGTTGCCAGGAGGGATATATCTCCTCGCCGGGGGAGGATTACCCCTTCCCCAACTTCATATGGCTAAAGACGAGGTTGCCGAGATGGGACAGGGTTACTTGGCAGGCGATAAAGGAGGATATAGAGAACCTCGCCTCCCTAAATCCCCAGCGTCCCCTCTTTATCCCCATCCACCTTTTCTGTTATTCCATCAACTTCGAGGATATGTTGAATTTGGTGGGCGACTTGGATCCGATGATCTACAGAGTAGTGCGTCCCGATCAGCTCTTCCAATTGGCGCGGGATTACTTCAAGAGCCGCATAATCCTCCAAACACCACCCCTCCTAACCGTTCCCCCTCAAGCCTCCCTCATCCTACCCCTTAAACTGAGGAATACCTATAAGGAAAGGATGAGCGTTAGGGTAAAGGTGGGAGGGGATTGGGAGGTTTCCCCCTCCACCCGGACGATCTCCCTCGAGGGAGGTAGAAGCGAGACCTTGGATGTGAAAATACGAACGGGATCGGGAAGGGGGGAATTCAAGGTAGAGGCGGAATACAAGGGAGGGAAGGAAGAGGACAGGTTAGTCCTCCTCTCCGAGGGGACGAAGGGGGAATATGAGGGGAAAAGCCTTCGCCTTCTTCGCATCTGGGAGGGGGAGGAGCTCGCCCACCAATTCGGGGAGTTGGTGGAGGAGGGAGAGAGCCTCAACGGAAGGAGTTGGCGAGGGGACGGGACAGGGTATCTCCTCTTCGGTCCCTATGAGGAGCTGGAGGTAGGGAGATATCTTGCGCTGTTCAGGATGAAGGGTAATGTCAAGGGGATACTGGATGTCTTCTGCTACGACAAGACGAGGGAAGGCAGGGAGGGGGTGCTGGCGCAGATGCCCTTCGCCGATTTGGGGGAGCATTATATGGGCTTAGCCCTTCCCTTCGAGGTGAGGGAAAGGCAGAGGATAGAATACAGGGTCTTCTCCCAGGGGGGCACAGTTTATGTGGATAGGGTGGAGGTTTTCAAGGTGGAGGGGGATTAGGCACACTGTATTGACAGGAGAGGCAAAAGATAATAGAATAGTAAAAATTCCCTAAAAAGGGAGGACCTACTTGCCCTGCTTTCCTGAGAAGTTCGCCCGCAATATAGAAGTAAAGAAAGAGAAATTCCAAGCGCTTTTTAATAGAGACCCCCAAACGGATGAGGAAAACCGCTTGAAAGAGGAGGCACAACGCCTCTGGAACCCCCTTCCCATTTCCCTACCTACCGCTTCCTTACCCACCTTCGCCATAGATGGCTCGGGCTGTTGCATCACCCTACAGGGAAATAGATACCTCTCCATCGCTCAAGCGGTCCTGCAGGGGAAGGAATGGCGGGAGGTGGAGGTAGATGTGGAACCCTTCAAGGGGGTGGGTTCGACCGATCCCCAAAGATTTCAAGACATACACCGGCAATATTTAGAGTGGAAATTGGCGCGAGAGAACTGCCAGCGGATGGCTTCCTCGGTTCTCTTCCTCGATGGAAGCATATACATCTTTCCTACCCTCCTTTATTGGGCGCAGGTGGCAAGGAGGATGCCGCCGGGCTTCGAGGGGTTCCCCTTGGCAGCCTCGCAGGAGTTCCTTTCGCTTTTGAATTCCTCCCTTACCCACAATGTGATCCTTGTGGGGGTTGCCAAGCACACCCTCTCCCACACCTATGCCCGCCTCATACTCCAAAAGGACGATGTGGAGATAACGGATAGCGAGATGTTCTCCTTCTGGACAAGGGGAAAGGGCTTCTCCACTCCGGTGCTCCTCGGTCCTCGCGCCATCCCCCAACCCTGGGAGAAGGCGAGAAGCATGTTCCTCGATTCCTTCCCCTTGGACAAAAGGGAGGAAGCCTCCCGGATCCTGGATGGACTCTTCTCCTCGCCTGGCGTGGTGGTCTTTTTCCTCCGCTTCGAGGAGAACGAGGAGCCCTATAGAGTGGATGTGCTCGCCTCCTCCCTGAATATCTCGCGGGGAAGGGAGGAGATAGAAGAGAGGGGAGAGTTCCTCGATCCTGCCCTCCTTGAGCCCATCCTCTCCCTTCTTCTCTCCTCCCATGGAGGCTTCAATGTGTATCATAACCTTCTCTACATCGCCCACCAGGAGGTCATCCTAAGGGGAAGGGATGAGGAGATCTACCTCGATCTTTTCCGCCAACTCGTGGAGTCCGATGTGAGGAGGAGCAGGGTGGATGTTAGGTTCGGAAGGAGGTTGTGAGGATGGAGCTCATCAAATCTCAGGAGCCGGTCGGCTATATAGTGGGAAATGTGGAGACGCAAAGGTTTAGCTTCGTAACCGAACCCAGCATATGTCCGCCCCGCCTGGAATACCTCGTTGTGAGGAACATACCCACGAGCGAGGGTGGGCAGAAGAGGGTAGATGTCCTCGCTCAGGTGAGCAAGTTACAAGTCGCCTCCCAGATATTGGGGGACGAATTAACCTACGAGGAAGCGAGGGCGATCTTGGAAGGGTTACATCCCCGCCCCAAGATAATCGGGACAGCAGAGGTTTTGGGTTACCTTGCGGAGGATGGCACGGTGAAGCTGCCCCGCTATGCTCCCCTTCCCGGCCAACCGGTCTACTTAGCCTCCGACGATTTCCTCCGCCGATTTTTCTCCGAGGACATCCCCCTTGGCATAACCATTGGAAGCCTCATAAATAGGGAGGGGGTGGGAGTTAAACTCAACCCCAATGGATTGCGAAGGCACTTGGCGATAATCGCTCAGACGGGAGCGGGTAAATCCTACCTCGCTGGGCTCATCCTGGAGAACCTCATCAAGTTGGGAGCCACCGTCCTCGTATTCGATCCTAATTCGGACTATGTGATGATGCGCTTCACTCCCGAGAGGAGGCGAACGAGTTTCGCTGATTTTGTGGATATCTATCGAGTGCCCGGACAGAAGGAAAGGCGCTATAGCGACGAGGCAATAGGAGGGAGCAAGGAGTACACCCTGAGGTTTCACACTTTGGAGGATGAGGATATATTCGAGATAGCGGGCATCTCGGAGAGTTGGACTCGGATAACCGGCGCCATATCCAAATTTCTCAATTCACTGCGGAAAAGGAGCCCCTACTTCACGGTTGAGGATTTAATGGAGGCAATGGAAAGGGTGGGTGAGCAGGTGGAAGCAAGCCCTCTGGATGAATTGCCGGAAGGGATAGAAGAGGAAGATTTGGAAGCGATTAGCCAAAGGACGCTCGCTTCCGCCCCCTCCCCAGGGAAGGGTAAGGAGAGAATATCCCCGGAGGATGTTAGAAGGGCGATGCCCTATGTAAAGAGGTTGGCTTCCCTTCCCATCTGGGGCGACAAGGACCTTCCCATAGACGAGATCCTCTCCCCTCAGAAATTATCTGTAGTGGATCTGGCGGGACTCCAACAGAGGGCGATGGAGATCATCGTGGATAGGACCTTGAGGGAGGTTTGGGAACGAGCAACGACGGGA
Organism: uncultured bacterium; assembly: GCA_964452465.1. GTDB lineage: Bacteria > Armatimonadota > JACIXR01 > JACIXR01 > JACIXR01 > CAYVMD01. Next base: position 21,093 of record CAYVMD010000030.1, read on the forward strand.
AGGCTCCCTCGTCCCCTCTTCATCTTCCTGGAGGAGGCACACAATTTCGTTCCTGGGGGCAGGGGGAAATCGAGCAGATGTGCCGAGATAATCAATCGGATAGCCTCAGAGGGACGCAAGTTTCGGGTGTTCCTGGTGGTGATAACCCAGCGCCCTTACAAGATAAACCAGGACACCTTATCCCAGTGCGGAAGCCAGATAATAATGAAATTGACCAACCCTGAGGATCAGAGAGCGGTGAGGGAAGCCTCAGAGAACCTCTCGGAATCCCTTCTCTCCGACCTCCCCGGCTTGAATAAGGGAGAGGCAGTGGTTTTGGGGGAGCTAACGAGGGTACCAGTGATGATAAAGGTGGGGAAGAGGGAAGCAGAGGAGGGAGGAGCGGATATCGATTTGGTGAAGGAATTGGAAATAGCAAGGAGCGAAAGCAAAATAGAACGAAGTAAAATGGAGGTAGAACTTCAGGATGTGGAGTGGTGATGTTAGAGAAGCATGGTTAGGATAGTGATATGCGCTGATACCCATCTCAACGCCTTCTATGCCAAAATGAGACCTCAACAACTGGAGGAGAGGAGGAGGCAGTTGAGGAAGAATTTTCAAAAGGTGGTGGACTTCGCCATAGAAGAAGGAGCCCAGATGGTCCTTCATGCAGGCGATTTCTTCGATATGCCCGATCCGCGCTATGCGGAGCTCCTCTTTGCCATCGAGCAGTTGAAACGACTGAAATCTGCGGGGATAAAGTTCTTCCTCATCGGAGGCACCCACGATATTCCCAAAGCCCGCCTAGGAATGGGAGAGACCTCTTGCCTTTCCCTCCTGGAGGCATTGGATCTGGCGGAGTTATTTAAGGAATTTTATAAGCCAAGCCCGAAAATCGTGGAAGTAGACGGCAAGGGGATCGCTATCTCTGGGCTTTCCTGCGATCCCCGCCTCAGGGAAGGCAATCCCTTTGAAAGAGTGGAGTTTTGCCGTCCCTCTGCTGACCTCTCGATCTTTCTCTTCCACTATGCTATAGAGGGGAAGACCCCCTATCAATACGAGGGACCTGTAGTCCCCATAGATACCCTTCGCAGAATCCCATTCGATGTGATCGTTGCGGGGCATCTTCACCCCCACGGCAATTTCCCCCTTGACAACAAGCAGGTGCTCATCCCAGGGGCAACCGAGAGATTAGATTTTGGGGAGGAGGATAACGAGTGCGGTTTTTATGTCTTGGAGTGGGAAGATGCCAAGATTCGGATCAAGTATCATCGCATAGAGGTTCAGCCAATGAGGACCCTTACAATTCACATGGAGGAATTGCCCCCACATGCTCCGAACACTTGGCTAAATTATATCATTTCCCGGGTGGAGGCATCTTCCCAAGACTTCCTGATGTTGCGATGTAGGCTGGTGGGGCACATCAAGGAGGGTTTCCTCAAATATATCCCCCTCACCCCCATACGGGAGAGAGGGGAAGCGCTCAATTTCTATTTCGATCTGGACACCTCCCAACTCCTGCGCGAAACAGGTCAAAGGATAGGAGGGGAAATGATCAGCCAGGAGAAGGAATTGCAAGTGGCTGCCGAGATGTTGAAGAAGGAAAACACCGAGGGGGAAAAGGACTTGATAGAAGAAGCTTTGGACCTCGCGCTTGCCCTTTGGAGGGGTGAGGAGATTGAGGATTAGGAGGCTTCAGGCACAGAATTTTAAGCATTTAGACGAAATAGACCTCGTTTTTCCTCCCCGAGGGACCTTTCTCATACAAGGACATAACGAGGCAGGCAAGAGCAGTCTCTTCGAAGCCATCTTCTTTGCCCTCTTCGCCAAACCCCTCCAGGCTAGCAGGATCGAGGAGCTCATTCGCTATGGGAGCAACACAGCAAGGGTCTATTTGGAATTGGAATTGCCCCGCACCGAACTGTATGTGGAGAGGGTTATAAGGAGGGGAAAGGGCAACCAATGGAAGCTACGGGTGGGCGAGGAGTTGGTAGTGGGGAGAGAGGTGAACAAGAGGATAGAGGAAGAACTTCATCTCGATGCGGATGCCCTTCTGAACTCCTGCTTTGTGGAGCAGAAGGGTTTGGAAAAATTAGAGGGTTTACAGAAGTCGGCAAGGGAAAGCGCGGTGATGAAGCTCCTTAACCTGGAAAAGATGCAGATGCTTGAGGAGACGGTGAGGGTAAAAAGGGAGGATGAGAAAGAATTGGAGCAGTTGAAGAGGAAGGTGAGGTTGGCGGAAATAGAGGAGGAATTGCCGCGCCTGCAAGAGGAGATAGACGAATGGGAGAGGATGAGGGAATCCTGGGAAGTCAAGGAGCTCCTAAGGCAAGCGGAGGAACGGAGGAAAATGGCGAAGGAGGAGGAAGGGGAATTGCCCATCCTCCAAAGGAGGAAGGAAGAGATTCAACAGAAGGTGGAGGAACTGAAGGAAGCGAGGGACCTGGGGCACAAAGTGAACGAGATACTCTCCAACCTTCGTCTGTGGGAGGAAAAGGAGGCCCACATAGAAAGGATAGAAAAGGAGTTAGAGGAAATTCGGAAGGCGAAGGAAGACATCCCCCAACAAAGGGGGGTGAAACGCAAGTTGTTCATCCTTCTGCGCGGTCTTAAAAAGTTGGAGATCCTCCGAGGTCTCGCTCAGCAAGTTAGGGAATGGTTAGGCATAACGGAAAAAATAAAGAGCGAGGAGGGCGTGAAGGAACTTCTTGAGGAAGAGAGAAAGAACATAGAGGAACATATCGCGAAGGGAGAGGAAAACATCAGGATGTTAGAGTGGCGAGAGAGGAAAAGGGGCGTGGAGGCGAAGATCGAAAGACAAGCAAGATTATCCCGGCAATTGCGGCAATTTAAACCCCAAATCATCGGCTGCTCCTTATTCGCCCTCTTCTTCCTCCTCCTACTACTAAGCCCTATAAAATGGCTTTCCTTCCTATCCGTCGTTCCCCTCCTTTGCCTATTCCATCTTATAAAGAAGCGAGAAGCCCTTCAAAAGGAGATAGGGAGATTAGAGGGGGAGATCCATTCCGCGCTTCCGGAGGGCGCCGATATGAAAATCCCTCCGGAATTGGAGGAGAGAAATTTAGAGGAAGAAAAAAGGAACCTAGAAGCATCCCAAAGGAGGTTGAAGGAGGTAGAGGGACAAATCCACAAGGTGGAAGGGAACATAGAGGCGCTTGTGAGGCAACGCGAGGAGATAGGTTTGGAAATTGGAGAAGAGGAGAAGGTGAGGAAAGACCTCGCTAAAATGGAAAGCATCGCTCAAAGATGGGAGGCTCTATTGGGAAGGAAGGCAGTTGCCCTCAAGGTTCGCCTCACAAGCGAGGATATCAATCGCCAAATCAACTTCCTGGAAGCGGATATAAGTAGCAAAGAAAAACTACTGGGGGAAGAAGCTACCCTTTTGAAAAGAAAAGAGGAAGAGGAAGCGGAGAGCAAGGGGATTTTGGAGAGAATAAAGGCAGAACTGCCTCGCTTTCGGGGCAGGATAACCAATGTGTTTGCCCGGGAGGAATGGGAGCGTTTGAGGAAGGAATATAAGGAGAGACAGGATAAGCTGGAGAGGATGGGCGTGGAAGCGAGTTTGAGGAGCGTGGAGGAAGAGATCGCCTCGGTGCGGAAGGTAGTCGAATTGCATAAACAAGAAGCAGATAAATTGGAAAGAGCCGCCCAGGAAAAGTTGGAAGATTTAGGGGGGATACCACCTGATTTGCCCTCCTTGGAGGAGATCAACAGAAACTTGGACGAGAGGAGGGCAAGGGTCCTTCAACTTCAAAGGGAAAGGGAGAACATCCAGCAGGAGATCGTCCTTGGTGAGGAGCTGCCGACTTTGGAGGAATTAAGGGAGGAGCTGCGAAAGAAGGAACGAGAATTACAAATCAGAAGATATGCTGTAGCGATATTCGAGACGGCGAGGCGAAACATCACTCAAAAGGTTTTGCCTCGCACCCTCGACCATATGTGGCGGATACTCCCCCTTCTCACGAACGATAGGTATAGACGGGTGGAGTTGGATCCCGAAACCTTCAAGATGAGGATATACGATGAAAGGGCAGAGGATTGGAAGGACAAGAATATATTCAGTGGAGGGGCGAGGGATCAAATGTCCCTCGCCCTTCGCCTTTCCTTCGCCCTGGCTGCCCTTCCTCAGGAGCGAAGTGCCTCCCCCTCCTTCCTCTTTTTGGATGAACCCCTCTCCTCCTTCGACGAGAACAGGAGGGAGGCATTGATAAGGGTTATCACCCAGGGGGATATAGCGGAAGCTTTCGCCCAGATATTCGTGATCAGCCACACTCCCCTCCTTAATCCCAACCTCTTCAACTACTACCTGGTAATGGAAGAGGGAAGGATCAAGGAGTGTAGCGAGGAATTGATACCCCCCGAAAAGAGGTTCCAGCGCAACCTTTAAAACTTTTTCCCCGAAGCACGCAGGAGGGAAGCGATCTCATCGGTGAGGAAGGGAAGGGAGAAAAGTATGAAGCCCTTCGCTTCCCCTCTTCTTATCAATCCTAATTGTCGAGATACTTCCTCCCTTGCTTTAGGTACCTCCTTCCCCTGCCTCACCTTGTAGATGCTCAACCCGGGAATTATCCTTTCCAGTGTAGGATCAGCATGTTTCCACTCTTGAAGCGCGTTCTTCAATTCCTCATCGCTTACATAAGCCATGGGAGCCACGAAATCCACTATTCCCTCCTTCAACCATCCATACCAATCCTGAAGGACCCTGTCCGCCGATGATTTCCTATAATATACCGCGGAGCTTATCACCAAATCTCCCCTCACCCTCTTCACTGCCTCCCGCAATTCCCGCACGAACTCCGTAACTAATTGCTTCCTATTCTCCTCCCATTTTTCCCCCATTTCCTTAACCTCCTTCCATCCTCTCTC
>CAYVMD010000031.1:0-25534 GCA_964452465.1 uncultured bacterium
CCAATCGCTCAGCTAAAGAACGTATCCCCTCGTTTATTCGTCGAATAGTTTCCTCCTTCAGGAGAGGATTTCTTATCTCTAACATCGTTATTAACCTCTCCAGTTCCTCCCTCCATTTCTTTTTATCTCCCTCTACATCTGCGCTTAGCAACCTTTCAATTTGAAAATCGTAAATGTCAATAGCATTCTCCAAAGCATCTTCCATTCCTGCCCTACCCTTCTCCTGGACCAATTGATCCGGATCGTAGGCTGGTGGCAATCTAACAACGAACACCTCCATTTCCATATCTTTGGCAAGGGGAGCAACCCTCAAGGTGGCATTTAAGCCCGGGGAATCTGCATCAAATGAAAGGTATATACTATCGGTATACCTTTTCAACAAGCGGAGATGCTCCTCAGTTAAGGCGGTGCCCATGGTAGCCACGGAATTCCTCAAGCCCACTTGATGCAAAGAGATGGCATCCATATAGCCTTCTACAAGTATGACCTTTCCTTCTTTTTTAATGTAGTCCTTAGCGAGGTGGAAGGCATAGAGAACCTGCCCTTTCTTGAAGAGTGCAGTCTCTGGGCTATTTATATACTTGGGTTGGGCCTCGCCCATTGCCCTTCCCCCGAAGGCTATCACTTTGCCCGTGGGAGAGAAAATGGGGAAGATAATGCGCCCGGCAAAGAGGAGGTAGAGCCCTTCCCTCCCCTGGCTGAATAGCCCACTGTTTTGTAAATCCTCCTCCGAAACTCCTTGCTTGCGAAGGAAATTTCTGAAAACTTCAGTGGAAGAAGGGGCGAAACCAAGCAGGAACTCCTCTATTGTTTCCTTTTTAACTCCTCTTGATAATAGATACTCCAGTGCTTCCTTGCCCTCTTCTTGGAATAATATTCCATTCCAGAACTTGGCGCAGGCTTCATACAGGGAGGCAATCCTGTCCCTTGATTCATCGGCTTTCCCCTCCCATTGGAAGGGAATTCCTTCCCTCTCCGCTAATAGTTTAGCTGCTTCTACAAAGGTGATATTCTCTATCCGCATGAGGAAGGAGAAGACATCTCCTCCTGCCCCACAACCAAAGCAATGCCACACCCCCTTCTCCTCGCTTACAGTGAAGGAAGGATTTTTATCCGGATGGAAAGGGCAACGTGTCTTATAATACCTGCCACTTCGTTTTAGTGGCAGGTAGGAAGAGACAACATCAACAATATTGCAGCGCTCCTTTAATTCATCGATCAACTCCTTGAAGGAGCGCTGCACAAGAATTACCTACCTCCTCACAAGGTGATGTTTATGGAAACTACCTTCTTATTCCTCAAGCCGAATACTACATGGTATTTATCGTCGTATCTGCAGAATAGAACATCTCCGCTCTGGGTTTGCTCCTCGGGCCAACCATAAGCTTGGAGAACCTTAGCGTAGGAATCACCCAAGGTTATCCCTTTTCGAGTAGTTGCCTTCGCCCATTTGTTCCCGCTTACATTAATTTCCACTACCCTACCGTCCACTATATCCATTGTCACTCGAAGGGTTACCCCACCCGGGAGATCGTAAACCCACACTACTTTATTGGGGGGAGCTTGCTCTATCTGGGTTTGCATTTGGGGAGCAGTACCTCCCACTCCTCCAATGGAGGGTAAGGGGAAGACTCCTCCCTGAGGGCCTACAGGACCACCCATCATCCTCATCCCGGGCATAGGACCCATGCCTGACCCTGCCATCATCCCGGGCATACCCGGGCCCATCATCCCCGGCATGCCCGAGCCTGGGGCCCCTGAACCCGGCATCCCAGCTGCTCCAGGACCCATCATTCCCGGCATACCAGGCATCCCCGGCATACCAGGCATCGTCCCTGGAGTCGAGCCTCTCATCATCCCTGGCATCATTCCTGGCATGCCTGCTCCTGGTGCCATACCTGGCATTCCCGGCATGCCAGGTACGGTGGTTGTAACCGCGACCCCCGCTTGCAAAGAGGTTAGAATCCGACTCGGGTGTCCGTATAATTTGAGAACATGATCCCACGATTTGCCTACCGTTATCCCCGCGATGGTAGTCTCCACTTGAGCAAATACGAGAACCCCTATCAAACACAAACTAACAACTATTGCCTTTTTCACCTCTGTAATTCACCTCCTCATGGTTTGACGCTATAAGAAAACGAAATGTTCCTATTCAAATGATAGATAGCATGGGGTTTGCTGTCAATATATTTCTGGAGAAAAGTTTTGCAGGAAACGAAGGAATCAAATAGAATTTTATAAACTCATTAAAAGGAGGAGGAGTTATGGAGAAAGCGAGGATAGGCATTCTGACCTTTTCGGACGGTCGGGAATTCGTTCATAGGGAGCTTCTTCCTATGAACCAACGCTTTCTGGATTATGTATGTTCCGCGTTGGAAGAAACGGGAGAAGTAGAGGTGGTACCAGGAGAGGAGATAATTTGGAAGCCTGAGATAGCCCTAAAAGAAGCCAAAAGGATGTTAGCGTTAGATGTGGACGGGATAATATTTAATTTCTCCATCTGGTCCTTCCCCCACTTAGCGGTTATATCTGCTCAAAATGCAAGACCGCCCTATCTTCTCCTATCCAACATCAATCCCCAATACCCGGGATTGGTGGGAATGTTGGCGTCCGCCGGCTCACTGGAGCAGTTGGGTATACCCCATGTCAGGGTGTTCGGAGACATAAGGGATCCAGAGGTGTTAAGATCGGTTCTCGCTTTCTGCCGAGCAGCAAAGGTAGTGCATAGGTTAAGAGGACAAACATACGGATTGTTCGGCGGTAGATCCATGGGGATGTATACGGCGGTGAGCGGAACGGATATTTGGCAGAAGGTGTTTGGGGTGGATGTGGAGCATATAGACCAAATGGAGATCGTCAGGTTATCCCAAGAAGTGCCCGAAGAGAAAGTGGAGAGGGCTTTCAAATGGCTGGAAGAAAATATCGGGGAGATACATTACGATGGGAAAAACCTCACCCCCGAGATCTTGAAGAAGCAGATCCGGTCTTATTACGCAACTAAGAAATTAGTAGAGGAATGGGATTTGGATTTCTTCGGGATAAAGTGCCAGCCGGAATTATCCAACAATTTTGTCACCCAGTGTCTAACCCAAGCCTTCTCTAACGATCCTTACGACTGGGATGGGGAGAAGGAACCTGTAGTATGTGCCTGCGAGGTGGACATGGATGGCGGAATGACCATGCAGATATTGAAGCTCCTCTCGGGGTCCCCTACCCTCTTCATGGACTTTCGCCATTGGGATGAAAAGGAGAACATCTTTGTCTTCAGTAACTGCGGTTCCCAAGCGACCTATTATGCTGGTAAAAGCAGCGACCCCAAGGAGAATCTTAAGAATGTCCATCTTTATCCCCAAAGTTTCTACTTCCCCGCTGGTGGTGCGACGGTGCAATATGTGGGGAAAGCAGCAGAGATCACGATAGCCCGTTTGGCGCGACGGAATGGAAAATATTGGATGGCTATAATACCCGGAGAATTCGTGGAATATCCTCGTGAGAAGTGCAAGGAAACGCAGGAGGAGTGGCCCCAGTGTTTCGCTCGCCTTTCCGTAAAGCCGGAGGAATTAATAGCGAGGTATCCCTGCAACCACGCTCACGCTATCTACGGCAATTGGGTAGAGGAGTTAAAGCTCTTCTGCTCTATGTTGGGGATAGAGGCGGAGGTGTTCGCATAAAGGTTAATGCCACCTAAGCTCTTTCTTATAGATGGGCAGGCGCTGATATATCGCGCCTATCATGCTCTGCCCTACCTTTCCGATTCCAAGGGGCAGCCTACTAATGCTATCTTTGGCTTCACCTCCATGCTCCTGCGGTTTCTCACCGATCGCTCCGTAGACTATGCTGTGGTTGCTTTCGATCTTCCTCTCCCCACTTTTCGCCATAAAGAATACGCAGGTTACAAGGCAGAACGCCCGCCCATGGCGGATGATCTATCCTCTCAGATACCCATCATCAAAGAGATAGTCTCCGCCATGGGGATGTATATAGCGGAATTCCCCGGATATGAAGCGGATGATATCATCGCTTCCCTTGCCCTGCAGGGGGAAGCAAAAGGCTGGGAAACCTATATTCTTTCGGGGGATTTGGATTGCGCCCAGATCGTGCGAGGAAAGATAAAACTGCTGGTTCCTCGAGTAGGGCTGAGCGATCTCCAAGAAATAGACGAGGAAGCGGTGAAGAAAAGGTGGGGAGTGCCCCCGGAGAAGATCCCCGACCTTAAGGCATTGGCGGGCGATGCTTCTGATAATATACCAGGCGTCCCTGGCATAGGACCGAAAAGGGCTTCCCAATTGCTAAGCCAGTTTGGAAGCGTGGAAGAAATATACGAGAATCTGGAGAAGGTTTCCCCTGATCTAAGGGAGGTCCTTAAAAACTATAAAGAAATGGTCCTGAGGAACAAACACTTGGTGCTGTTGAACAAAGGTTTGCCCTTCACCCTTGAGGATATTCCCCCCTTCTCTCCCAATTGGCAAGAGGTCAGGAGGATATTACAAAGATTGGAGATGAAAAATTTGATAAACAGGTTGCCCCTGCAACCTGAGCCATCTGTAGCCCTTATAAGCGAAGGCGTCCGAAAAAAGGAAGTGAAATCGCCCCAGGAGATCGCTCAATTAGCGACATCCCTTTCCAAGGAAAAAGAAATAGCGGTTAGCATTGGTGAGGGTTCGCTTCTTCTTGCTCCCAACCCTCGAGAGGTTTTCGTTGTGCCATTCTCCTCCGCCCCTTCCCTTTTTGGAGAAATAGGGGAAGAAATTGCTCCTTTGAAACCCGTTTTGGAGGGGGGGACCTCCAAGATAGGTCATAACCTAAAGCAAATATATACCTACCTCAAGAAGGAAAAAGGGATAGAAGCAAGAAACCTATCCTTCGATCTCATGCTTGCTTCCTACCTCCTTAATCCCCTAAAGGGCGATCACCCGATAGACGAGATTTACCTGGAGCAAATTGGTGCTGACGCGCCCCAGGAGGGATACCTCCGGACCGCGTTATTCTTCCAATTGAGGGACGCGTTAAGGAGAAGATTGGAGGAAGAGGAATTACTGTGGGTCTTCGAGAATTTGGAGATGCCGTTGATCCCGGTGTTGGGCGATATGGAGTTAACGGGGATAAAGATAGACAAGGGCTATTTGCGGAGGGTCTCCTTAGAGATGGCGGAGAGAATGAGAGTTTTAGAAAGAGAGATATACGAGATGGCAGGGATGGAATTCAACATAGGTTCGCCGAAGCAGTTGCGTTTCGTTCTCTTCGAGAAAATGGGGCTCCCAGCGGGAAAGCGAAAGAAGACGGGTCTCTCCACGGACGCGGAGGTCCTGGAAAGCCTTGCGGAATCCTATGAAATAGCGAGGAAGATCCTCCAATGGAGGGAATTGGCTAAATGTAAGGGAACATATGTCGATGTTTTGCCTAAGCTCGCAGATGGAGAGGATAGAGTGCACACAACTTTCAACCAGGCTGTCACTGCTACTGGCCGGCTTTCCTCCTCCGATCCTAACCTCCAAAATATACCCATCAAGGGAGAATGGGCAAGGAAAATCAGGGAGGCGTTCATTCCTGAAAAGGGTTATATCTTTCTATCAGCGGATTACTCGCAAATAGAACTGAGGATACTCGCCCATATAACCGAGGATCCCGCTTTAATGGAGGCTTTTGACAAGGGGCGAGATATACACAGCCTTACTGCTTCCCTAATATTCGGAGTGGAGTTAGAAGATGTAACTGCTGAATTGCGAAGAAGAGCAAAGGTTGTAAACTTCGGGATAATCTATGGGATGTCCGAATTCGGATTGGCGAAGGAGTTGGGGATAAGCGAGGAGGAAGCGAAGGAACACATAAGAAGATATCTCGAAAGGTTTCCCAAGGTGAAGGAATATAGGGAGAGGATCGTCGAGGAGGCAAAGGAAAAAGGTTATGTTAGGACGATGTTCGGCAGGAAACGCCCCCTGCCGGAGATAAACAGCCCTAACAGAATGGTTAGAGAATTTGGGATGAGGGCAGCGATAAACGCTCCCATCCAGGGGAGCGCTGCAGACTTGATAAAATTAGCGATGATAAACCTCCACAGGAGAATAAAAGAGGAAAACTTGCCCATGAAGCTTTTGGTGCAAGTGCATGACGAATTATTGGTGGAGGCTAAGGAGGAAAAAGGGGAGGAATTAGCGCAGGTGCTAAAGGAAGAAATGGAAGGCGCCTACACCCTTAAAGTGCCCCTAATAGCGGAGGTAAGCATAGGGCATAGTTGGGGAAAGTCTTAGTTATGAAGCAGGAATTTGTGGGAGGGAAGAGAGGGGCGTCGTTTTCGTGATGCGCACCTTGCTTCCTTCGGGAATTGTGTCTCCCCTCTCTATTACTTTCTCCCCCTCGTTTAGTCCAGCTAAAATCTCCACAAAGTCTCCCCTGCTTTCGCCCACTTTTACTTCCCTCTTCACCGCTTTATCATTTTCTACAACCGAGATATAGGTCTTCTCCCCTTGGGTGTAGACACAATAGCGAGGGAGCAGGAAGGTGGTTTTCTTCCCCCTTATCACCCGTGCGCGGGCGAACATCCCTGGCTTCAGAAGCAGAGGATTCCCCGCCATGGAGATCCTAACCTTGAAAGAACGGCTTTGGGGATCTCCTGCTGGGATGATAGTTTCTATCCTTTGATGGAAAACCCGTCCTGGAAGCGCGTCGAATAGGATATCCACATATTGTCCTGCCTTAAGGGAAGCTATATCCATCTCCGATGCCACGCAATCCACATAAAGCGTGGATATATCAACGAGGACTAAGAGGGGAATTCCGGGAGCAACGACTTCTCCCACATCGGTTAATTTGGAGACGACATAACCGTTTATTGGGGAGACTATGGTGGTATTCCGAAGATTTATGAGAGCCAGGTTATATGAGGCTCGGGCCTGTTCCAACGCAGTTTTAGCAGCTTCTACATCCTGTTTGCGGATCTCCACCTGTCGTTGGGAATCCTTGGCCATCTGCAACATTGCCTCCGCTTGGCGGACATTCTGTTCCGCTATCCTTATCTGTTCTTCCCTCGGACCTAACTTAACCAACTCCAATTGCTGTTTTGCTGACTCTACCTGGGCTTTTGCTACATCGTATTGCATCTTTGCCAGATCGTATGCCTGTTTGGAAACCGCACCTTGATTGTAGAGGGTTTGAGTGCGTTGGAAATTCGCCTCCGCATTGCGCAGGTTTGCCTCTGCTTGTGCCAACATGCTCTCCGCCTGCTTTATCTCCTGGGGACGAGCACCAGACTTCAGCATCAACAGGTTTTGCTGAGCAGCAGCAAGGGTGGCCTCCGCCTGTTGTATCGAGGATTGCACCTGTGATTTTTGGAGGTCGTAAGCAGTTTGTGCTTGTTGGTAGCGTATGTTAGCGCTATCCACGAGCGCCTTCGCCTGGTTAACTTGATCCAAAAATTCTTTCTTCTCTAATTCTATTAATACCTGTCCCTTCCTAACAAAGGAACCCTCTTCCACATATATCCTTGCTATTCTTCCCGGAACCTTCGAGGAAAGCTTTACCTCCTGCACGGCAGAGACGGAGCCCGGCAAATCCAGCGTATCGGTAACTTCTACCTTCTCCGCCAAGATCACATTCACCGGATATTCTCCCTCTTCTCTCATTACTTGCATCCTTGCCCTTTCCCTCATCTTAAGCCTTAACCCGTAGAATAACCCTGCCACGATTAAAACGATAACAATAGCGGTGATTAACTTTCTGATTTTCATCTCATCGCTCCTCCTTTATTTCGCCCATTGCTTTCTCCAAATCTATTTTAGCGATGTTAAATTCGAACAGGGAATTTACATAATTAACCTCCGCCTGGGTCAAGGCGGATTGAGTATCCAAAAGCTCCACTTGGGTAGAAACCCCTGCTTCATACCTCGCCTGGGCTAACCGGTAAGCTTCCCTCGCCTGCTCCAAAACCATAGAGGCAGATTGCAACTTCTCCTTCGCGTTCTGAAGGGTGAGGTAGGCATTTTTTACCTCCAATTTTATGCCATCCTCAAGTTGGGAGAGGTTGGTTTTAAGCTCTTCCAGCTTTGCCTTCAGGGAATCAATTTTCCCCCTTGTTAAACCGCTATCGAAAGGAGTGAAGGATAAAGAAAGAACCGCGTTCCAATTGGTTTCCCGAGGGGAGAAGGTAGTAGTGGGTTTTTGCCAATTATAGGCAAATACGATGCCCAAATCGGGAGCATTGTCCTTTTTTGTAAGGTTAAGGTTCTCCTCCAAGATCTTTATCCCGAGGCGAAGGAGGGTTATTTCCTTGCGATTCTTTAAAGCTTTCTCCACACAAAGGTCGAGGTTGGGAAGCTGGTATTGGGTGAGCGCCGAAGCACTGCTCGCTTCGGATGAAGGAACTTCTTCCTGAAGTTCTACAGAAGTCAAGGGGTCGACGCCCATGGTTGATAGAAGGGCTGAACGTGCTAAATCATAACCGTTTTGGGCGCTCAGCAGGGATTGTTTTAAATTAGCCACATTAACCTCCGCCCTTAATACCTCAAAATAAGGGATAGTTCCAGCTTCGTAGTGCGCTTTTGCCACTTGGAGGTGAGCCTCTGCTGCCTTTAAGGCAGATTCAAATATGGAGACGCTCTTTCGAGCTTGAAGAGCCTGAAAGAACGCCTTCTTGACCGAGGCGATTACATCCTCCCTGATTTTCTCATATTCTAAATTCGCCTGGTTTAGGGATAACTTGCTTATATCTTCCTGAAGAGACAATTTCCCACTTATATCCAAAGGATGGAGGAAGCTGAGGGATGCGCGATAATTATACAATTCACCTATTGTGAACTGAATGGGAGGGCGCCCGGGGATAAACGAGGGCATGGTTACGGTAGTTTTCTTGTCTATGCGGGTAGCAGTAGCACTCAAACTGACCCTTAATTTCTGCGCCGCCTTAGCCATCTCCAAGGTCCCCCTGGCAGAATCTACTCTTGCTTGGTAGACTCTGATTTGCTTATTGTTCTGGAGGGCGATCTTAACTGCGTCATCAAGGGTCAAAGGATTGGGAAGAAGGATCCCGGAGGAAAAAAGGAAAAGAAGCCTTCTCAGCGTTTGTTTCTTCATGGCTTTCTCAACCCCTTTAAAGCCTCAGATATGCTGAGCAATACCTCAAGAGAAGAAGGAAGTATGAGCAGGATAGCCCCCCCGTGAGGAGGGATGAAAACCAACAGTTTATCCCCTGCTTGCAAGTTCAACTTCTCCCTTGCTTCAACGGGTATCACTATTTGCCCTCTTTCGCTAATCGTTGCTACCCCCACGAAACATTGTTTAAGGAGCTCTTTCTTATTTTTATTCATCTCCTCCATTGGCTCCATCTCCTTTCGGTTTTCTGGAATCTATTATAACTAACTTTCAAGAAAAATCCAAACAAGTATTATTTTTTTTATTTGCTATACTCGCAAACCGTTGCTATAATTTCACTCGAAAATGGAGGTGCCATGCTATGCATATAGCGGAGTTCGCCGTTAAAAGACCCATAACCGTGTTGATGGTGGTATCTGCAGTCTTCCTTTTGGGAATAGTTTCCCTCCCTCGTCTTCAATTGGACCTCCTTCCCCAAATAACCCTTCCCGTGGTCACCATAACCACTACCTATCCTGGAGCAGGACCGGAGGAAGTCGAGGAATTCGTAACTAAACCGTTAGAGGACGCTGCGGGATTAGTGAAGAACCTCGATGATATAACTTCTTATTCCGTCGAGGGGATGTCCGTGATAATCGTTTCCTTTAAATGGGGAACCGATATAGATTATGCAGCCACCGAATTGAGGGACAAAATAGACCCTGTAATAGAGTATCTGCCCGAAGGTGTTCATCGTCCCGTGGTCACGAAGATGGATATATCCTCTATGATGCCGACGATGGTCATAGGTTTAACGGGCAGGGATGAAAGGGAGCTCAAGGACATAGCGGACAACATAGTAAAGAGGGACCTTGAAAAGGTGAATGGGGTGGCGATGGCTACTCCCATGGGAGGTTTGGAAAGGGAGATAAGGGTAGTGGTCGATCCCGAAAGGTTGAAGGCATATGGCATCCCACTTCAACAGATCAACCAGGCTCTGGCTTCGGAGAACTTGAACATCCCTTCAGGAACTTTAAAGGCTCAAAAGCAAGAGTATCCAGTGAGGGTAGTGGGGCAATTCAAAACCCCTCAGGAGATCGAGAATATCACTGTAGGGATAAAGAATCACGCTCCTATTCTCTTGAAGGATGTAGCGAAAGTAGAGGATACAGTTAAGGAACCCACGAGTTACGCTAGGGTAAATGGGAAACCGGCAGTGGTCATACCAGTATATAAGCAATCGGTAGCAAACACGGTGGAGGTCTCGAGGAATGTGCGTTCCGCATTAAAGGAGATCCAAAAAAAGCTCCCTACCAATACCTCCCTCATCATAACTATGGATCAGGCGGAATATATAGAAAAATCCATAAAGAATTTAGAAGAGGTCGCGATAGAGGGAGCCATCTTAGCAGCCATCATCATATTATTGTTCCTCACCACGATAAGGAGCACCTTCGTCGTTGCTCTTTCTATCCCTTTTTCCTTGTGTGTTGCCTTTATCTACATGTACTTCACCAAGTCTACCCTTAATATAGTAACGATGGGTGGGTTGGTGATAGCAATAGGTAGGATAATAGATGACTCCATCGTTGCCCTTGAAAACATTCATCGCCATATGGAACGAGGTGAAGGAGTCATAACCGCCTGCATCGAGGGGGTTAAAGAGGTTGGGATGCCCATCGTCGCCGCTACCTTGACGACCATCGCAGTGTTTTTGCCTATAGCCTTCATTACGGGGCTAACGAAAGAACTCTTCACCTCTTTGGTAGCTGTTTTCGCCATTGCCCTTCTCGCTTCCATGGTAGCTGCCTACTTCGTCGTGCCGATGCTTTCCTCCCGGCTCCTTCGTCCTCAGGCTGGTAAAGAAATTAGGAAGGGGCTTTCCTACTACACAATAGAACAATTTCAGAGGGGTTATAGAAGGGTGGAGGAAATCTATAGGAGGATGCTCGCTTGGGCCTTAAGGCATAGAAAGGCAACCGTAGGTATCGCAGTGGGTTCTCTTCTTTTTGGACTGCTCCTTATCCCCTTGCTTGGGTTGGAATTCTTCCCCACAAGCGTCAGTGACGCCATTACGATGAATCTGGAAACCCCTATAGGAAGTAGTTTGGAGGAAACTTTAAAGAAAGTTCAAGTAGCTGAGAGATATGTTAAACAATTGCCAGACAAATTAGTCTTTTCTTCCACTGTGGGAAGCGGAGGAACGACGGTTATGAGAGCGGGTAGAGCGGTTACCTCCCGAAACGCTTCCATCATCATCCGCTTGAAACCTCTAAGGGAAAGAAAGATGACCGACCAACAAATGAAAAACTGGCTAAGGGAGAAATTAAAGGATGTTCCTAATTTAAAGGTAAGTTTCACGGATATGAGTGGTGCGTTAATGGGTGGTCAGGCAGAGATAGAAGTGGAAATAAGGGGAGACGATCTTGACGAGTTGATCCGGCTGGGCAATGAATTATTGGACAGGGTGAAGAAAATCCCAGGGGTATATGATGCAGACCTCAACTGGGAGATGGGCTCGCCAGAGTATCATATAGTCTTGGACAGGCAAAAAGCAGGCACCTTTGGTGTAACTGCCGGGCAAATCGGTTCCATTGTCAGCACCTTGATCAAGGGAAGCCAAGTATCCAAATTCAGAGAAAAGGGAAAGGAATACGATATCACCGTTCAAGCACCGAAGGAAAAGAGGCGTGGGGAGGAGGACTTGGAGTATATACCTGTGTTAACTCCTACTGGTGTTTTGATACCCCTAAACACCATAGCCAAAGTAAGCCTCACCACAGGTCCTTCAATGATACCAAGGCATAAACATCAACGTGCTATAAGCGTCACCGCTTCAAAAGGAGGCAGGGCTTTGGGTGATATCATCAGGGACATTCAAAGGGAGATTCGAAGGATGTCCCTCCCTCCTGGTTACTCCACAGAGATAAGGGGTCAAGAGAAACAACGAAGGGAAGCATTTAGTGGGCTTTTTACCGCCTTAATCGCAGGTGTTTTTCTCATCTATATCATCTTGGCCTCCCAATTTGAATCCCTCGCGCAACCCCTAATAGTGATGACAGCGATTCCCTTATCCTTAATCGGGGTAATGCTTGCTCTATTCCTGACGGGGCAAACCTTAAATGTTATCTCGATGTTAGGCATATTGATGCTTGCGGGGATAGTCATTAGTAATTCCGTCCTACTCGTGCAATTTATTAACCTTCAGAAAGAGAAGGGCTTGGAAACCAAAGAAGCGATAATGGTAGCGGGACCCATTAGGTTACGTCCGATCCTGATGACCGCTTTGGGCACCATCTTTGCCATGATACCAATGGCTTTGGCAATGAGGGAAGGCTCTGAGATGTTCAAGCCCTTAGCGATAGCGGTTTTGGGAGGACTTACTACCTCCACCTTCCTTACCCTTTTGGTCGTCCCTGTGATTTATAGCATAGTGGACGAATGGGGAAGGAAGTGGAGGAGGTAAGGTGGCGGAGGGGGTGGGATTTGAACCCACGAGGAGCTTTTCACTCCTAGCGGTTTTCAAGACCGCCTCCTTCAGCCACTCGGACACCCCTCCGTTGTGTTTCTATTATTAATTATAACTTGCCGCGCGCTCCAGGAGAAGAGGAGCTTTCCCATTTGCTCGAGGCAAAGAAGGGTGATATATTTTAAACTAACAAAATGAGAAATCTTCTGCTATTAATCCTGGGCTTTGCTCGGCTGGTATTCGCTTTCGTCCTCCCAGGGGAGATAATAACGAAGACTCTATCTAATGGTTTGGAAGTGCTAATATTGCCAAGGAAGGAATTGGACTTCGTGGCAATTCAGATGTGGCTCAAGGTGGGTTCAATAGCAGATGGGGAGAAAAAGGGGCTTCTCCATTTCTTGGAGCACAGTTTATTCTGCGGAACCGAGAAGTTCCCTCCTGGCAAAGTGGACGAAGCAGTAGAAGATATGGGAGGACGAGTAGAAGCAGAAACAGGGCAGGATTTCACCTACATAAGTGTGGAACTTCCTGCCTCCTACCTTCCCCGTGGGCTGGAGATCTTATCTCAACTCGTCATCCATCCTACCTTCGATGAAGAGGCATTGGAGAAAGAAAGGGCAGTGGTCATAAGCGAGATAAAATCCGCGGCTAATCCTTTTCAACGTCTTGCCTGGCAGGTCGCGGAATTAATGTTCCCCACCCATCCCTACCGTTACCCCATCCCAGGGGATGAGAATAGCGTAAAAGGGATAAGCAGGGAGGATCTTATTTCCGCTTGGCACAACTTCTATGTTCCCTCCAACGCGGTTCTAATCATCGTGGGGAAGGTGGAACCACAAGAGGCCCTTAAATGGAGCGAGCAATATTTCAACGCTTGGGAGGAGCGTAATACTCCCCTACCCTTCTTTCTGCCCGATCCTCCTTTAAAAGAAGTTAAAAGGAAAATCTTATCCAACGCTACGGGGGAAACCTACTTTGCCTTTGGTTTTCCTGCTCCAAGCGCGGAGCAGAAAGAAGAAGTAGCAGCGATGGATATAGTGCACCAGATAATGGAAGATGGTGAGATTTTTAGCCCCTTGAAGGAAAAGGGGCTAATTACCTACATCGAACCTTTCTTCCTCACCCAAAGATATCCCTCTATCTTTTACCTTTATGGTTCTGCTTCGCTCGCCAAAGGAGGGCAAGTGACTGGAAGGATATCATCCCGCTCGGGAATGGACGTAGAGGTGGTAGAAAAAGAGATTTTGCGTGCGATTAAAAATTTAGGGGAAAACATCACGGAGAAAGATTTGGAAAAAGCAAAGAAAAGGCTCCTTTTCTCCTTTATGAAGAATTGCGAGACATATGCGGATCAGGCGCACATGCTCGGCTTTTATCAAAGCATAAATTCCTACTCCTTCGCTTGTGAGTATCCCAATCTTGTGCAAAACATAACTTTGGAAAAATTAAAGGAAATCATAAGGAAATTTTTTAAGGAGGATGCCTATTGCGTGATTTTTTCCATTTCAGAGAAAAAATAATTTTTTTCTTGATAGCTTTGTCGCTTTCCTTAGAGAGTGCTCCTGTTAAGGTAGTGTTGAACAATGGTTTGACCGTCATAGTCTCAAGGAGAGAATCTCCTCAAATCTTGAGCATAGTAGCAGTGATAAAGGGAGGAAGCCTTGGTGAAGCCAAGGCAGGAACGGCTAATCTCCTGGCGCGGGTTATGCCACTTGACACGAAAGAGCATACAAAGGACGAGATCTCGGATATATTGACGGAAAACCTCATAGACTTGGAAGTAGAAACACAGGAAAATTATTGGACCTTCTCGCTTTTTGCCCCTTCTTCCTCACTAAAACCTGCCCTAAAGATCCTGTCGGAAATCCTTTTCACCCCTCGCTTGGAGGAATTCGAATTAGAGAGGGAGAAAAAAGAAGTGTTAGCCGAATTAGAGAACATGGAAGCCAAACCACTCGTGCAAGCCTATGCTCGCTTGAGAGAGATGATATACGACCAAAATCCCTATGCAAGGCTTATCTCGGGCACAAAAGAGGATGTGGCGAAAATAACCACTCAGGATATAGAAGATATGTGGCGTCGTTTCTTCCGTCCCGATAATGTGGTCCTATCCGTAGTAGGCGATGTGGAAGCAGGGCAAGTTGTTGCTCTTGCTCGAGAGGTATTCGAGCGTTACCCTCGAGGAGAGGGAAAAGTCTCCCTTCTTCCTCCTCCTTATCGTCCCTTGATACGCTCCTATCCAAGCGTGATGGAGAGACCCGCTGCTTTGAGCATTTTGCTGATAGGCATTCCTTTGCCAGGGATAGATAGCGAGGATTATGTAGCTTTGAATGTGGTCAACGCTATATTGGGCAAGGGACACAGTTGTCGTCTCGCCCAGGCGCTTCGCTGGAGGAAGGGATTATCCTACGATTTTGGTTCTTTATATCCCCCTATATTGGGTAAGAGCCATCTATTCATCTGGGCGTTCGTCGACCCCTCGCGAATAGAGGAAGCAAAGGAAGCAATACTGGAGGAGCTCTCCTTTTTGGATCGGGTGGATGAACAAACGGTGGAAAGGGCTAAGAGGCAATTACTAGGGGAATATATACTTTCCCGTTCCCGCCTAAAGCAACAAGGTTTTTACCTCGCTTGGTGGGAAGCAATGGGATTAGGGTATCAATATGAGGAAACATACCAAGCCTCTCTAAAGAAAATAAATCTTTGGGATATTAAAAGGGTAGTCCGTAAATACTTTAAGAAGTATTACGCCATTTTGGTGGTCATGCCCTCTTCTTGAAATCTTACCTTCGACTGCCCCCCAGCACTTCTAAAGGTATTCCCTGTTGACAAAGTGGGCATTCTTCGGGTTTATAGGCTTCTGCTTTGAAGGAAGCAAGGGACACTAAAGGAACGCCCAAATCCACTTCACCCCCGCTCCTGTCCAAAAGAACCCCGATAACCTCAACTTTCAAATCCCTTAAGGCAAGCATGGTTTCCTTGAGCGATTTCCCAGTGGTTAATATATCATCAACCAGTGCGACCTTTGTGCCCGGAGGGAAAAGATCCTCCGGTCTTAGGATGCGTCCTTCACCCTTCCTGTCGGCGAAAGCGCAGGGAAGATGCAAGATTTTTGCCACTTCAAAGGCTATTACTACCCCTCCTAATGCTGGCCCGATCACTCCCGCGATCTCATATCCTCTTAGCTTACCCGCTAACTCCTCAAGCAACTGAAAAGCAACCTCTGGGTTGCATAAAACCCTCATCTTATCAAAGTAGAGAGGGCTATGCAACCCAGAGGTTAATAGGAAATGCCCTTCTCTTACTGCTCCTACCTGGCGGAATATCTCAAGGACTTCTATCTCTAAAGGAAGCCTCCTTCTTTTAGAACCTCACGCCGAATATGAGGGTATAGCCTCCGCAGTCGGTATCACGCCATTTGGATATGGTGTTCCAACGGAGTTCGCTAAACATATTGGAGCGGAAACGAGCACCTAACGCTATATGGAAACCCAACTTCCAGGCGGTATCGCTTGGAATACCAGGGCTCTCAGATTTCAACCGGTAAATTCCCGCTCCGAGCCCTATGTAGGGGAAATACTCTGGTTGCCTTGTTTCAAAGATAGAAGGTTCCCCCTCCACAGTGGTCTTGCGCCAAGTGATAAGCAGGGGGATCTCTTCTAATTTGGCGCCGCTTTTCGATTTCTTGATATATTCAAGGGAAGCAACCCAGGAGGCGTCAGTAGCTATTGGGTATTCCGCATCCAAGCCGAGGAGAAACCAGCTACTACCGAGATTGCTTCTAAGGTCCCCATCGCTTGGTCGAAAGAAGCCCACTTTGCCCGCATAGATACAGTTTTTCATCCCCCCTTCTTGCGCAAAGAGGAGGGAGAAACCTACAAGAACCACCAACATAAGGACTACCTTCTTCACAACTCGTCACCTCCTAATGTAGTTGGTTTTAAGATTAAGCAAATGCAAACTGCGCGTCAAGTAAATTCTACCCCCAGAAATGATAGATTTGCCAATGAAAGATTATCCCCAGGATGTTGAATAGACTCCCAACGGTGAATTCCCCTAATATAAGCCCGAGGAAGAACGGCAAGGTGACTCTGTAACCTTTGAGCCCGGTGGATTTTAGGACGATGAATTTTATCAACCAGGCTATAAAGATGGGACACCACATCCAACTCATGGACCAAGAGGAAGACACGGCATATCCAACCGGGTGGAAGGGCCACCAGAAGAAGGAGGATTTCATAAATGTAAGGAAAACGCATACAGCAAAGCCGACGCCAGTGAATATGGAACAAAGGTTATCCCTCTTGGCGGGAGTTTCTATCCAAGAGGCAAGGCGGTTATAGGGTTCCCAACCGAACCAGGTAGCTGGCCCAACTACCTTCGCCGAAGCAGCACCAATAGTGTAATATAGATGGAGAAGCGCCCAAAAGGCAGCAAAAGAACCAAACAAGCTCGCTCCCATCATCACCCACATATACTTGCGGGGATTTATATTTAATCTCTCTGCTATCTTGAATCCCTCTATTTGATGAGGCATGGGATGCGTTCTATAGGCTCTGTTAAAGCCCCAATCGAGCGACAAAACGGTAAGGTCCCTGGGTGAGATGTTGGCAACACCCCATATACGGGTTATCATTTGGTCAGGACCAGCGAAATGGAGATCGTGAGCGGGTGAGCCTAACTCTGCCCTCATCCTTGTTACGGAAATGGAGAGTATAAAATAGATGAGAAGGGAGAAGAAGGAGATAACCCAGCTCATCCCTGCCTTCACGAAGAAGAGGACAAGAAGAGGGAAACAGATTATTATGCTCAAAATGGCGGTCCTGTAGGAGAGGGGTTCGTCGGAATCATCTAATTCCGATGGGCGCCCTAAGGCTTTTTTGATGACTCCCCAAAGGTACTTTCTCCCCACCCATATAACGAAAAAGGTAACACCGATATATGCTCCCGCAGATTGATCGTTGATATAGGGCATATCCGGTCTTCCTTCATGGAGATTGAAGGCAAAGGTTATAATCCTTTGAAATTTCCAATACCAAAAGAAGAACCAACAGGAGAAGGAAAGATCCAAAGGCAAAAGGTAGCCCAGACCTATTATGGAGGGAAAGAAGGCAAGAGGGGTCCAACCGATAGCATTCCAAGGATAAGTAACGATATATTGGGCTAAATCATAATCCCTGATGGGGATGTGAGGAATGGCGGGGAAATTTGCATTAAGGTTGTTTATCAGATCCACGAGAGATGCCAGAGCAAACCCTCCCCACATCAGTTTGTTCTTGAAGAGGGAGAACTTTTCATCGGTCATGGCAATAGGGAGCTGAATAATGGGGAAGGTTAACCTTTCCCTTTCCGTCCACTGCTTGCGAAAGATGACATTAAGGCACATCATGACCCAAATAAGAAGGGTAAAGAACCCAGTCCAAATAAGGATGACAGGTAGCCAGGCCTTTATGTTTTTGGCGGTGTAAAAGGAAGACCAACCCATAAAATAGCCCTCTAAAACATCCTTGTTAGAGACCATGAGCCACTTTGGAAGATATTTAAAGAAGAGTTTCTCCCACTTATTCTCAGGGGTAGCAAACCAGAAGGGATGGGTGAGGCAGGCGATGAGGACCTGGTACATATCATGTCCTACCATGCAAGAGCCCAGCGCAAGGATGGAGTAGATCACTAACAGCTCTCCTTGGGTAAACATATAGCGAGGGGCTATCTTGCTCAGGAGAAAATTAAGCGCTACAAGAAAAAGGAGGGAGAAAACAACATTGAAGAAAAGGGACATTGTGGTAGGATGCCCAGTGTAGGTGATGACCTCCATATAGGCTATCCAGATAGCGTTAGGAGGTATGAGCAAAAATCCAGTTAGAATCGCCCTCAGCGTTATCGCTTTCTTCAAGACTTATCCCCTTCCTCAGATAGAGCTATAATTCCTTAAGTTATAACTTCGCCCACGCCTCCGTGAATACTCTTTTCGCGTTCGCTATAACTATCTCTGAGGATTGCCCCGGCAGGGGTTTTACCTCGAAGGAAACAACCGGTAGGCGGGTGGGAACGCTTCTGCGGAAGTAACCAATATAGACGAGCGCCTCCAAGAACGAACGCACCTCCTCTATATCAACTGCTCCGCCTTTCTCACCAAAGGGTGGATGGCTATCTCCATAGAAGGGATGTGCCTTGTCCAAAATGCAATTACCTATATGGGCATGGATCAGGTAATCGGAGACAGCGATGAGCGCTTCATGTATTTTCTCTCCTAAGAGGGGAATGTGGGAGAGATCTATGGTAAGCCCGAAATTGCTGTATTTCTCCTTAATTCTCCCTGCCACTGCCCCTGCTTCCTCGGAAGGCCCTATGAGGGATTTCTTGTCTATCTCCCTATCGAAATTTTCCAAAGAGATTGCTACTATATTCTCCCCCCCTTTCTCCTGAGCATAAGCACACAACTCCTCTAAGGAGGCGATTAGATTCTCCCTTGCTTTACCCCTCAATGCTTCCCCCACATCCTTCCCGCTTTCCACGGCGAGGATGGTAGCCCCTACCTCATAAGCTTCATCTATGTGCTTTTTGCACACCCCTATTGCTTTCCTGCGCTCTTCTTCATCCAAACTGCAAAGGCTTAACCTTCCAGTAAGTAGAGGGGGTTGCCCTGCGAAAATGACATCCATATGGGCGGTCCTCAGCATTTCCCCTACCTTTTTTCTTAAGGACTCGTTCTCTATATGGGAAATCTCTATAGCACCAAAGAAATCGTCTTCCGCTATTCTTCTTATACTGCTTTCCACTTCCTCATCGGTTTTACAATTGGGAAATGCCATGGGATGCACTATCCCAACCTTTAACATGCCTGCCCAAGAACGCTCCATATTTTACACCTCCTTAAGATTATATTATTTACCATATTTTGTGGAATTTAAAAGGATTTTTTTGCCTTCGGGAAGGGATTCCAAATATAACCTCGTGCCTTCCCAACTTCTTTTTATCAATAACCTGGGAGATGAATTGGTATATTGGGCTAACTCCATACGAGGATAAAGGGCAAGTAGATCCTTCCTTAAAGTGCTATCAGTGGGAAGGGGCACATTATCACATAAAGCCAAAAGTTCATCCAAAACCCTGTAGTTAAGACCTGCATACAACCACCTTGGGGAGGAATATTCCACGCGGGGTAAGTCATCGGTGTTTATAGGCATACCCCTGCAGAACTCTTGGACCTTGTTAGGGGGTAATAAGAAACCCTTCAAAACATCCCAGGCATTTTTGATCCCTATCCTCCCTAAGCTTTTCTGTAACCTCGGGTTGGCTTCGATTTTCCTCTGGATCTTAAGAGGAGAGATCTTTAGGGGCTCGCTCGAACATATCACGATGACATCCGACCACAAAGGAGGGTAGTTCCACAAGGTTACATAGGGGAAAACAGAGGTCACCGTGGCTATCATTCCCTTGAAGTCTTCCACGGATGTAACATAGGCAGGGATCCACAAGGCGAGGATTCCTCCCTTATTTAAGCGCGCCTTGCATATCTCATAAAACTCTCGCGAGAAGAGGTTTCCCAAACCCGAGATCCAAGGGTTTGAAGGTTCAGAGATTATGCAATCGTACTTTTCGTTTGTTAGGGCGAGGAAATTGCGCCCGTCGTCTATGATTATCTTCGCTCGCGAATCCGAAAGGCAATCGTCGTTAACCTCCCGGAAAAATTCGCATGCCTCCTTCATCGCGGGTTCTATCTCGAGGCAATAAATCTCCTGCAAGGGATGGGCAAGAGCTGCCCCCAAAGAGCATCCGCTTGCCAACCCGATGAGCATGGCTTTGCGAGGAGAATCGGAGAGAAGAAGGGGAAGATGGGATATCATGTACTGGGTGGAAAGATCCCAATAGGAGGAAGCTTCGGTTTTCCCGTCTATTTGTAAAGCATAGGCGACGAATCCCTCTTGTACCCCTCGAGTAACGGTAACCGTGGAGGTTAGGCTATCCTTATAATACACTATATCCCTTTGTTCTATTCGCCTTTTCGCCTTCTCCATGGAACCCTCCTCGAGGTAACTGGGAGCATATAGATAAACGCCGCTCGTGAGGCTTTTTATATCCCATCGAAGGGGAAAGGCGGAGAAAAGCACGGCGCAGAGGAATAACACCCCTGCTAAACGGGGCTGAGGCAAGAGTTTCTCCCTATGTATCCCCCAAAGCATCAATCCTCCCGCAATTAAATTCACAAAGGAAGCGAGGACGATTATCCCGGATGCACCTATAATTGGCATCAGAAGGAAGCCCGCGGAGAAGGAACCTATTATGTTGCCCAATGTATTAGAAGCATACACTCCACCAATGCTTTTACCCATTTCCGCTTTGCCTCTAAGGCTTATCCTCAGGGCTAAGGGGAAGGAAGCCCCAAAGAGGAATGTGGGTATTAGCAGGACAAGAAAACAAACGAGGAATTGTATCACCTGGAGGAAATAGAAATTTCCACCGGATAATTTGAAGATATAAAGGAAGAGATGGGGGAGATCGTCTATAAGGCGGGATACCAAAAGAGCAGAAAATCCTATTCCCCCTTCTACGATCGCTAAAAGAAGAGGAAGGTCCTTCCTTCTTTCCATTATCCGAGATATCTCAGCGCTTCCTATTGCCAGCCCCAACAGGAAAGCAGCAAGCATGGATGTAAAGGCATATGTGGTGATGCCGAATACCATATGGAGCGCTCTTGTCCAGGCCACCTCTAATGCCATAGAGGAGAAGCCAGAAATTCCTATTACCAAGATGGAAAGGTTGGCCAGAGAACGAGGATAGACATAGGGTATGTCTTCCTCCCTCTTCTCTCCCATTTGTTCTTGCTTCCTTGCGAATACTAAACATCCCCCAAACACCAAAAGGTTTAAAGCAACCGCTATCTTTATCGTTAGAGACATTCCTATGGAGGGCAATAGAACAAATCCTGCTAAAAGGGTGCCCACAACCGCTCCCCCCGTGTTCACCGCATAGGCAACGCCAAGATCCTTGCCAACTTCCTTCATGTGGGCATAGCCAGAAGTAAAAGCAGGAAAGGTTCCCCCCATCAGAAAGGTGGGAGGGAGCAGGACCAAAAGGATCAAAGCGAAACGGACAAGGGAAATGGAAAGGAAAGATTCTTGAAGCAAGGGATAAAAGATTTTATACACCCCGGAAACATAGGTGAGAAGGGAGGGAACGAAGAGGCAGACGATTCCTATCAACCCCTCTAATATTCCATAGAGCAGAAGGGGAGATCTCCAACGATCCACCCACCTTCCCAAAACGATGCTCCCAAGCGCCATACCCCCCATAAAGGCGAAGAGCACCGTGCTTATGGCAAGGGCGGAAGTACCGAAGATTAAGCCCAGAAGGCGCGACCAGACTACCTCGTAGATTAAGCCCGCAGCACCGGAGAGAAAGAAGAAGAAAAGGAAAAGCCTCTTCATCTCGGTCTCCCTATCCACGCATGATTTGGGTCGGTCAGGGGGATAAGGCGCCTTTCCTCTCCTGCTAAGATCCAAAGGTAGTAAAGGGAGTATCCAGGCGCTGCAACGACAGGGTGATAACCCTGAGTAATTATAACTGTGTCGCAATTGCAAATGAGGAGGGGTTCATCCAGAGAAAGAGCGTCGTTATAAATCCGCATCATGCCGAAGCCCTGTGGGGGTTTTATCCTAAAGTGATACACTTCTTCCAACCTTATTTTATCCGGGGGAAAATGCTCGTCGTGGCGGTGAGGAGGATAAGAGGACCAGTTTCCAGGAGGGTTAAATGTCTCTCCCACGAGCAATCTCTCGGCGGGATGTTCCTCCCCTAATACATCGTGCACCTCTCGATAAAAATTCCCTTCCCCTACCCTCCTCACCCTCACATCCTCCGGTCTTATCCATATCACCTCGCTTCCTTTGACTGCTGGGGCAAAGCAAAACGCCATCTCCAAATCCCGCAGGGCTTCTATAAATAAAGATGAACCGGGCGGGGAATAAACCGCGTATGCCTTTTCCTCAAATACACCCCCCCGCTCAATTATATCGCATCCTTTCTCATCGATCCTTATCTTCCCTTTCCCCTTTAACAATAGGGCAAGGCATTCTTTTCCTTCCGTTTCTATTCGATATCCCTCTCCTTCCCTTAGCCTGAGTAGGGCAAACTCTATATATCGAAGAGGAGGGTTGCCCATAGGAGGACCTACTATCCTGCTGAACTCTTTTACTTTTACATCTTTCTCCCTGATGACGAGGTTTTCCATGCTCCTTTTCTTGTAGATCGCTCTATCTCCATAATTTACTACGAGCAAAAAAGAGAAGCAAGGATTTTTGGAAGATCGGGCTTATTTTAGCATTTTAAGAGAGGCCTCAACGATGCCCTGAGGGGAGAGCCCGAGGCTTTCTAAAAGTTCATACCTGGTGCCATGCTCCACTACATCTTCTACGCCTAAAATAGCAACAGCGACATCCTTTACTCTCTTTTGGGCTAAAAGCTCCAACACTGCCGAGCCCAATCCCCCATATATTATCCCCTCTTCCACTATTAGGACCTGCTTAGTCACACTGGCATAGGACAGGATTAATTCTTCATCCAATGGCTTAACGAAGCGAGGGTTGATGAGCGTTGCCTTTATACCTTGTCCTTCCAAGATCCTCACTGCTTCTTGTGCGGGATGGTACATGGAACCAAGAGCGATTATACATATATCCTCTCCTTCTCGAGCTACCTCTCCTTTCCCAATGGGGAGAATTGCAGGATTATCATAAGGGATGCCAAGACCTCGGGCACGAGGGTAGCGGATAGCAAATGGGTGGTTATATTCTATCGCTGTTTCCAAGAGCGAAGCAAATTCCCATTCATTGGTGGGGGCGGATATCACTATATTGGGGAGGGAACGAAGGTAGGCTATATCGTAGAGACCGTGGTGGGTTGCTCCGTCTTCTCCTACTATCCCTGCTCTATCTATAGCAAATACAACGGGGAGATCTTGAAGGCAAACATCATGAAGTATCATGTCATAGGCTCTTTGGAGGAAAGTAGAGTAGATGGCAACTACTGGTTTTAATCCCTGCGAAGCTAGCCCTGCTGCGAAGGTTACCGCATACCCCTCTCCCATGCCCGTATCGAAGAAACGCTCGGGGAACCTCCGAGAGAATTCCTTAAGCCCCACCCCCAAAGGCATAGCGGCGGTTATTGTCACCACTTTGTTATTCCTTTCCCCAATGCGGACAATGGTTTGGGAGAAAACGTCGCTATAGTAGGGTGCTTGGATACCATCCTCCTTCGGAAGACCGGTCTCCAGATCGAAGGGAGAAATTCCATGGAACACCTCGGGGTTCTTTTCCGCTGGAGGATAACCTTTGCCTTTCTTGGTTAATATGTGGATTATAACCGGTCCTTCTATCCTCCTCGCCCTACCGAATATATCCACCATCGCCTCTATATTATGTCCATCTATTGGCCCCAGATAAGTGAATCCCAGTTCCTCAAATATCATCCCCGGTAAGAGGAGATGTTTAACTGACTCCTTTAATTTTTCCATACTTTCCCAAAGAGGAGTGCCGAAGGGTATCCTCCTAAGAACGAACTCCAATTCCTCCTTCACCCGAAGGTAACTTGGTTGCGTTCGCATCTTCGCCAAGTACTCGGCAAATGCCCCCACACTTTTACTTATGGACATTTCGTTATCGTTAAGAACGACGAGCAAGCGCTTCTTTAGGTGTCCGATATTGTTCAATGCTTCCCAGGCAAGCCCACCTGATAGACCACCATCACCGATGATTGCCACAACATCGTAATCCTCCCCCTTTAAATCCCTTGCCACTGCCATCCCCATAGCAGCAGCAAGGGAAGTAGAAGCATGCCCGGCACCAAAGGCATCGTGTTCACTTTCTGAAGGTCGGAGGAAACCAGATATCCCTCCCTTTTTACGGAGGGTATGAAAAACGGGATACCTGCCGGTGAGCAGTTTGTGAGCATAAGCTTGGTGACCCACATCGAAAACCAATTTGTCTCGGGGGGAGGAAAAAACATAATGCAAGGCGACTATCAGCTCCACTGCCCCCAAACTGGGAGCTAGATGTCCCCCGTTCTGGGAAACCACCTCTAAAATCTTATATCTTATCTCATCGCATAACTCGTAAAGTTGAGAGATAGAAAGCCTCTTTAAATCCTTCGGGGAACTGATCTTCTCCAACAGCATGAATCCTTATCGGCAAGGAAGGGAAACCGTATCGCCCACGCGAATGGAAAGCGTCTCGGAGACAATCTCTCCCTTCAATTTGTCCTCCCTTACCTCTACAACTTTTATCTCCCCTATCTTCTCCTTATCGAGCCATACGATATTACCTTCCTCATCCTTGAGGGGGTGGATCCTGTATACCTCAAGACGCACACCTGCCTTTATTCCCGAGGGAGCACCTATATCCACTATTATCGTCTTCTTCTCCCTGGCGATGACCTTTCCCTCAGGGGAGAAAAGGAAGGAAAGTTTGGAAATAGCGTTATCCACCGCCTTTCGAGTAGCTTTGGAAAAGGCACTCTCCTCCCACTCCCTGGTTTCCGTCCTCACCCCTCCTATCCAATTCTCCAAATCGGTGCCCACACCCAACCCAAATCCCTTTTGTTTCTCCTCTCCTTCCCCCGTTTCGGCGAAGAATATCTTCCCTGTCTTCACATCTATTATTCGATAATCAAACTTTACCCGAGCGATGCTTATCCTCCTTTCCCCTGCTCCCACTAAATTCCTCAGAAAGCCGAGGATACCCCCTTTCTTCTCCTCCCGAATGCCGAACTCGGTTACAGTGCCAGTAAGGATATAATCAACACCTAACATCTTCCCCATCTCAATGGCAGTGGAGGGGTCGACGAATTCCCCATGTTGGAATTTCATCTCCTGGATCAAAGCATCCAACTTGCTCCTTTCTATCACATCGAAATATCCGGAACGAACGAGGGCTGTGGTAAACATCTCGCTCACGATCTGCCCTATATTCATGCTTCTAATCGCCTGCACACTGAAGGGAAGGA
>CAYVMD010000032.1:0-25235 GCA_964452465.1 uncultured bacterium
GCCAGCGCATCGGCTCCAGCATATCCTCCATGGGCTTTTGGCTGGAGAGGAAAGAAAGGTGATGGGGAGTGGGGGCTTCGAAATTTATGGATACCCTATCCGCTAGTCGAATCGCTCTCTCCACGCTGCCGTAATCTGCTCCCGGGAGGATCTTCAGGTGAATATAACCCTTAAAGCCCCTTTTCCTCACGATTTCAACCGTTTCTATCATCTTGGTCATGGAGTAAATGGGGGACCTGTCCACTGCGGAGGAGAGGAACAGTCCCCTTACATAACCTTTGCTCAAGAGCAGGAAGAAGATATCCGCTAGCTCCTCGGGGGTGTATTTGGCACGGGGGATATCCCGCGCGGAGCGAATGGGGCAATAAAGGCAATTGTTCTCGCAATGGGAAGAAAGGAGGGTTTTGAAGAGGGGAAAGCATTTCCCCGAGCCTTGAACCGCATAATAAATGCTCCGGAAGGCCCTGCTTACCTTCCCTTGAAGGGAGCAGACATCGTATTTCGCTGCTCCGCCTAATATATTCGCCTTGGTTATTACATCCATCCTTTTCCCCTCTTCCTCAGCCTTTTAAATCAATTATACCACAAAGCAGGGTTGAAAGGGATTCTTTCTACTACCTCACCTTCGAGCCGGGAGGAACCTCTTTTTCTGGTGTCACCAATACCACCCCTTGGGGGGAATCTACTGCTAACACCATCCCTTCAGAGATGTGTCCCCTTATCATAGCAGGAGCCAGATTGGCGACGAAGACAACCGTCTTTCCGATGAGCTCTTGAGGGGAATAGTATTTAGCGATACCAGCCACCGTGCGTCTTTTCCCCATCTCCCCTAAATCCACTTCCATTTGGAGGAGCTTATCCGTGCCTTCCACCATTGAGCAGGAAACTATTCTACCAACCCTCAGATCTAATTTCCCGAATTCCTCGATGCTTATCTTTCCTCTTTCTTCTCTCACTTCTATCACCTCCTTTGTGCGAGGGAAAACCATTTCCCCCCGCTGGATTTTTGTTCTTTGATAACCACTTCCCCATCTCAGGTCCTCCCAACTGGGTTCCTTTTCCCATCCTATTCGCCAGAGGATCTCCCTGCAAGTGGAGGGCATGAAGGGGTATAGAGCTAAAGAAGCAAGTTTCAAAAGCTCCAAAGCAGTGCCGAGAGAGCGTTCCACCGAAGGGAGGTTCCCTTCCTTATGAAGACGCCAAGGAGCGGTGGTATCTATATGTTTGTTGGACATGTCTATCAAGCGAAGGGCTTCTTCTATTGCTTGGTGGAAGCGAAGGTTCTCCATGTGGGAAGCGATGGATTGGATTATACCGTTCACTTCCTCCCCCCAATCCTCAAGAAGGTCGGGGATTTTCCCCTCGAGGAATCTCTCCACCATGGTGGATATCCTGGTGAGGAGGTTGCCTATGTCGTTGGCGAGGTCAGCATTGTAAGTGTTCTTTAAATTCTCGAAGGAAAAGTCCCCGTCCTGCCCAAAGGGAGTGGTGCGAAATAGATAGAAGCGAAGGGCATCCACGGCGAACCTTTCCTCTGCGCCCGAAAGCCTTTGTATTTCCTTTACCGCCTGAACGGGATGCACCACATTCCCCTTACTCTTGGACATCTTTTCGCCATTGACCGTCCAAAAGCCGTGCCCGAATAGGAGAGAGGGGAGGGGGAGACCACTTGCCATAAGCATGGCTGGCCACAAGGTAGCATGAAAACGTACCAATATATCTTTCCCCATAAGTTGAACATCCGGCGGCCAGATGGACTTAAACTCCTCTTCATCCTGCAGGTACCCCGCCACCGTGAGATAATTTATCAAGGCATCCACCCATACATATACCTGTAGGCTCTCGTCTCCGGGGAAGGGGATGCCCCATTCGTTCCTCGCTCGGGTTATATATATATCCCGCAAGCCAGTTTGTATGAAGCTCAGAACCTCCCTTTGGCGAAAGTTGGGGAGCACCCTTCCTTCTTCCGAGACGAACTCGAAGAGCGGTTCTTGAAACGCCGAAAGACGGAAGAAATAGCCCCTTTCGGAAACCTTTTGAAGGGGACGTCCGCATTCTGGATTAGGGCACACGCCTTCCTTTACTTCTTCCTCTCTAAAATAGGTCTCTTCGTATATGCAATACCAACCCCTATAGAAATCCTCATAGACCAGCCCTTTATCCACGAGTTTCTTGAGGAACTGCCGGACAACCTCCGCATGGCGTTTCTCCGTCGTCCTTATAAAAGCGTCGTAGGCGATGTTGAGAGCAGACCAAGTTTGACGGAATGCCTCCGACATCTCATCGCAGAATTCCTGAGGATCCCTCCCCTTTTCCCGTGCTGCTTCTGCCACCTTGGGGGCGTTCTCATCCGTGCCCGTGGCGAAGAAAACCTTCCTCCCCCTCATCCGCGCGAATCTGGCGAGGATATCAGCGGCTAAGGTAGTGTAGGCGGAGCCTATATGAGGGACATCATTGACATAATAAATAGGGGTTGTTATGTAGAATGCCTTCGCCATTATCTACCACAGGTCTTGCAACTTGGTAGGCTACAAGTAGCACAGGAAGAAGTGCTGGCCGTGGAAGAAGTCCCTTCCTTGGAGGAAATGACGAAGGGGGAAAATATTCTCCTTGCTTCTTGCCCGCACTTGGGGCAGGTTGCTCCCTCTCCAACCTTACATAAGGTGGTGAACTTTTCGCCACAGTTATCGCAAACGAATTCATAGATGGGCATTATCATCGACCTCCTTTAGCAAAGGTGGATCTCTTTACCGGAAAAGGTTAGGGTGCCTTTCTCTTCTATCTCCACTGCTATCCTCTCCCGCAGGACATCTACATCTACTACTTTACCTTTTCCCTCTGGCGTCATCACTGTAGCCCCGGGTTTGGGGAGGAGCTCTCTCATCTTGTGATAATACTCGAACTCGTAATAAAGGCAACACATGAGGCGTCCACAAGCTCCCGTGAACTTATTGGGGTTGGCAAGGAGGTTTTGTTCCTTCAGCATCTTGAGGGTGATGGAACGAAAGGAGGTAAGGAAGGACGCACAGCAGATAACCCTTCCACAAACGCCGAGCCCACCAAAGCGTTTCGCCTCATCCCTTGCCCCTATCTGGGTGAGCTCTATGCGAGTCTTCAGCCTCTTAGCGAGGGATTTGAGAAGGGCGCGAAAATCTATCCTTTCTTGAGCGCTGAAATAGAATATCAACCTCTTACCATCCAGGGTGTATTCCGCGTCTATCAACTTCATGGGTAGGTTGTGTTTCTCTATTTCTTCCTCACAGATGGGTATGGTTTCCTTCGCTTTCTTCTCCAATTCCTCCCATCGGCTAAGATCCTCGGGAGTAACGAGACGCAATATCTCCCCCTCCGGCTTTTCTTCTTCCTTTTCCTCTTCCTTTATCTCCATAACTATCCCCAGCTCTTCTCCCCTTGGGCTTTTTACGACCACCTGTTCTCCTTCTTTCAGGGGAAAGTCAGGGAGAGGGCAGAGGAGTAGATTTTCTGCTTTTCCATAGGAGATTATCACATTCGCCATTTTCAATAAATAATAACTCCTGACAGGGGGGAAGTCAATTGGGTGGTACGCTTCGTGCGGATACGATATAATGAATAAGGTTGATTCAGCGTGAATATGCTCAAAAAACAAAGCGAAGCCAAAGGGATGTGGGTGTTGGGATTCTTGGGATTTTTAGGATTCCTGGGATTCCAAGCTTTTAGATTACACGATCCTTGGCAATTATTCTTCTTTTGTCAATTCAGTTTTTGGAGCTATTTCAAGTTCCTCAACGAAAGGTTGAAATACCTCGGCTTAGCGGGTGTAATAGGCTTTATCGTTGCGATATTAGGGATCATGAGGTTGATTAGGGTTTAAGGACGGCTTTTCCCTGCTTTTGGTCTTTACAAAGGAATTCGAGCGTGTTAACATTATATAATGTTCCATTAAGAAACTTGTAGGAGGGATAAGATATGAGGGCAAAGGAAAATGTTCTTGATTTTGGTCTTGGTTTGATTGCGCATTTGATTGAAAGAGGCAAGGAACTATGTGAGAAGGGCAGATGGGTAAGGGGGGAGATTAGGGAAAGGCTTAGGAAGCATATCGAAATGGGAAGGGAAATAAGGGAAAGGATGCAAAAAACCTTGGGGGAGGAAAAGGAGAAGGTGCTTCGGAGGTTGGGGATAGTGAGCAGAGGAGATATAGAGGGGATAAAGGAAAGGCTGAAGGAGATAGAGAGAAAGTTAGGAGAATAATGTTTTAATGTTCCCTTTCCATCCCTTTCAACGCCTGCGCAGAATTGGCAGGTTAGCGAAGATAGGCGAAGTAGCGGTTAGGCATGGTTTCGGCTATCTCGCGGAGCAAATAAGGGGGAGGCGCTTCAGGAGGAAGGAAAGGATAGGGGAGGAAGCAATAGGAGATGTAGGGGCAAGGCTGCGAAGGTTCCTCGAGGAGTTGGGCTCCACCTTCATAAAATTGGGGCAAGTTGCCTCCACGAGGATCGATATCTTTCCTCCTCCCATTATTGAGGAACTTAAGAAATTACAGGACGAAGTTCCTCCCGCTCCCTTCCCCGAGATAAAAGCGATAATAGAGAAGGAGTTAAAAAGTCCATTGGAGGAGATCTTCAGGAGGTTCGAGGAGGTGCCCTTGGCTTGCGCTTCCCTTGCTCAGGTCCATCTGGCAGAGACGAAGGAGGGGAAAGAGGTAGTGGTAAAAGTTCAACGCCCCGGCGTGGAAAAGAGGGTGTTGGAGGATTTAGAGATCCTTTTGGATGTTTGCAGGATGGCTGAGAAGAGAGTACCCAGGGCGAGGGAATATGGTGTTTACGAGATAGCACGAGAGATAGCCTCCGCTATGAGGAGGGAGCTCAACTTCCTAAACGAAGCAGGACATGCGGATATGCTGAGACGGGTCTTATCCAACGAACTCAATATCTATATCCCCCGCGTTATCTGGGAGCTTTCCACCCCCTATGTGCTTACTATGGAGAGGGTGAAGGGGATAAAAATAAAGGATTTTCCCCTCTTGGAGGAGGCGGGATTCAAAAGGGAAGAGCTGGCCGAGCGATTAGCGGAGATCTTCTTCAAACAGGTGATAATCTATGGCGTTTTTCATGCGGATCCCCATCCTGGCAATATCTTCGTCCTGCACGATGGGAGAATAGCCCTTACCGATTTCGGCTTGGTTGGGGTGGTGAATAGGCATCTGCGGGAACAATTGTTCCGTCTTGCTCAATCTTTAGTTGCAGAGGATGTAGAAGGGGTGGTGGAGGTGCTATTCGATATCGGAATAGTGCCCGAAGAGGTCGATGAGCTCTCTCTCTCCGCGGATATAGAGAACATCTTCTCTCGTTTCTACTTCATTCCCCCGCGGAAGTGGAGGATAAGCGATATCTATTACGCTCTAAGCGATATAATGAGGAAGTATCGGATAAGGATGCCCCCTGCCTTTCCCCTCTTGGGGCGTGCTATGGCAGAGTTGGAGGGGTTTTGCTTGCAATTGGATCCTAACTTCAATCCCCAGAAAATCGCTGAACCGCTACTGCGCAAGTTCATGCGGGAACGTTTTACCCCCACTAACCTCTGGAAGGAACTGTTTCGCCAGCTAAAAGAAGGAAGTGCCAATTTAGTGAACCTTCCCAAGCAATTTTCCCAGGTCTTGTCCAAGGCGGACAAAGGGATGCTCAAGGTGAGGTTTGAATATGAGAAGATAGACCGTCCCCTCCTTAGATTAAACATCATTGCTAATCGCCTTTCCTTCTCCATAATCGTGTCTGCTATCCTGCTCGCTTCCTCTTTGATCATGCAGACTAACATCAAACCTTATATCTGGGGTTATCCTGCCTTGGGCATCATTGGATATCTTTTAGCGGGCATAATGGGACTTTGGCTTTTGATCTCCATAATACGCTCAGGGAGGTTGTGAAATGCATAACGCGGATTACCTCTATCAACTTCTGAGGCAAGAGAGTCTCCAACTACAGGAGGAGGGTTGTTTGGTGGAGCCCGATTTCCATCGAAGATTGGAGGAGGCGAAAGGCGATAAGAAGCGCCTTTGGGCCCTATATGAGGAAATGTCGTCCTGGATCCCTCGTAGCGATTTCCCTTACCAGGAACCCTCTACTTGGGAGGAGATAAAGGAAACCATTGAGGGCGATGTGGAGGAAGTATTCCGCTCCTCCCATCTGCCCCCTTCCTCTTTAAGGGATAAAATCTTCGGAGCCTGGCTGGGAAGGTGTGCCGGCTGTATGTTGGGCAAACCCGTGGAGGGGTGGGACAGTGAAAGGTTGAAGGAAAACCTATCAAGGATAGGCGAATATCCCCTCTCCTTTTATTTCCCCCTCGAGTTTTTCCCTCCTGAAACGAGGAAAGGGGTGTTCAATCTCGCCAGGGAGGGCATCCACAGGGGGGAAAGGGACGACGATACGGATTATACAATTCTTAACCTCCATATTATGGAAACTTACGGAGCGAATTTCCGCGCCCAAGATGTGGGCAATGAGTGGTTGGATCATTTCCCCTATCATCTCGTCTACACCGCGGAGAGGGAAGCGTATAGGAATTTGGTGAACGGTATGGAGCCTCCCCAGACCGCTATTTTCCTCAACCCCTTCAGGGAATGGATCGGTGCCCAGATCAGGGCGGACCTTTGGGGATATGTGGCGCCGGGAAGACCCGGATTGGCGGTGGAATTCGCCTTCCGCGATGCTTCCCTTTCCCACACCAAGAACGGAATATATGGGGAGATGTTCTTCTCCGCCCTAATATCCTTGGTGCTGGGAGGTATAGGCATAAAGGAAGGGATAGAGATCGCTTCTTCTTTCATTCCACGAAGGTCGCGACTAAGGGAAGCGGTAGATGATGCAATAAGGTGGTATGAAGAGGATGGGAATTGGGAGGAATCACTCCGGAAAACGAAGGCGAAGTACGGGATCTACCATCCCGTGCATACCATAAATAATGCGGTGGTGGTGCTCCTTGCCCTTCTCTATGGGGGGGAGGACTTTGGAAGGACTGTTTGCTTGAGCGTCATGGGAGGTTGGGATACCGATTGCAATGGTGCTACCGCTGGCTCCGTTGTGGGTGCGCTTTTGGGAGCTAAGGATTTGCCCTCTCACTGGGTAGAGCCTTTAAACGATACTCTTTTGAGCATTCTCATCGGGTTCAACGAAAACAGGATAAGCGACTTAGCGAAGAGGACATTCGAGGTAGCCCTCTTTTTGGATCAGCAGAGGGGGATGTAAGGGGCGGGCACTCCAAATAGGGAGCAGATCAATGCCCAGAGGAGAGCTGTTGCGAATTCCCCCAATATCATCCCTAAGAAGAAGATCCTCGCTCGAAGAAAGAGCCTCATTCCCCCGTAGCGGTTCACAAAGGTTTTTATAAACCAACCTATAAGAAGGGGGAACCAATACACTATGACGGGCCAGGAGGGACCCATTGCATAACCAAGAGGATGGAAGGGCCACCACCAGTACCTTGTCCTCATTAAATAAAGAAAGAAGGTCACCCCTGCCCCTATAAGGAAGAATATGGGGGCACGGATGTCATAACTAGGTGGGGAGTTAAGGAGAGAACTACTCTGCTGGAAATAGAGTTGGGGGTTGGACATGAGGAACCAATTGTTCAAAGTAATGCCTCCATGCCTGTAGATTATCCAAAGTTGTAGGGGAAGAAGGGTGAGCATGCTCACCAATATGGCGGTTCCAAAGGCAATGTAGAGGTTCTTCGTTTCTACTTTTGTAACATCGCTTATCTTGAAGCCATCCATAAAGGTGGGGAGGAGGATGCCTCGCACATCTCGCATAAATGCTCCATCCAAAAGGGACATGACGGCGAGGTTTTGGGCTCCCAAGTAGGCACGGGGTATGCCCAGGCTTATTATATCTATTGGACGAAAAAGACCCTGAATCATGAGTAGTCCAACCTCGGAAACGCAACGGGAAAGGACGAGCACGATGAAGAAGAGAAAGGAGAAAATGACGATTGCGCTAACCCATAAGCTCATCCCTGCCATCCACATCCAGATAATGATGAGGAGAAGGGAAACGATGAGTCCAACTACAGCGCCCTTGGAAATCCGCCAGGCTTCCCTTAACTGGTTCCTCATCAAGTAGAGCATGTAAAAGAATATCATCACACAGGCGCCTGTGGATTGAAAGCCAACGAAAAAGCGAGCGGGGTAGACGGGCATGTTGTCTAAATTGGCACCAATCAGCGAGGCTATCAACTCCTGCCCCCGGAAGAAAAGAAAGAAGAACCAAAAACTGAAGGAAATATCCGAAGGCAGAAGGAAGCCAATGGCGATCACCGAGAAGGCAACTACTAAGTAGATGACGAAGAGATCCGTCCAGGGACGGGTGTGAAAATACTGGTTGAGGTTAACGATGACCGGCAGTTCTGGAACATAGGGGAAGAATCTGTGGAGCCCATTGACGGAATGATAGACGAGGGGAATGACAAACCCCAGCCACATCAAGGGATTATGGAAGAAGGAAGGGGCGGTTTCCTCTCGACAGATTTCCAGTGGCAATTGGAGGAGCGGAAATGTGAGCCTTTCTACTTCTATCCATTGTTTTTTGATCAACCTGGCTATACAAAACATGGCGAGGAATAGAAGAAGGGCGAATATGCTCCAGAAAATGAGTGGGACAAGCCATCTCCCCCAGGGGATCGGCTCGCCGTAATGAAGCCCCTCATAGAAATCCACCGTTACCCTCTGCTTTTCCTTCCCCTGAGGATCGAAGGGGACTAACCAATGAGGGATGTGGCGATAAAGTTGTCTCCAGTTGTTCTCGGGGCTGGCGAAATAATTAACCCCCACCAAATTGGGGAGAAGCTGTTCCCCCAATCCAAACGAAGAGAGGAGGGCAGAGATAACAAGCATTACATAGAGGACGAGCATTTCCCTGCCGGAAAGAAAAGCTTGTTTCTTGAACCTTTTTGCCAACGCGTTGAGCGAGAGCACTACTACGAGGAAAGCCAATGCTCCGGCGGGCAAATGGGATCCCCCTAACAGAACCCCTTCCATGCTCCCACCCCTACTTATCACCAACTCCGCGTAGGAGACCACCAGACAAACTAAAGCGCAGAGAAAAATCCCTAATATTATCGCTCTCTTATACACAACTGGATTATAGAATTATGCTTCGCAATAAAAAATGCTTTTTATTGCCCAGAGGGGGTTTTCTTCTATATCATTCTTTCAAATGGAGAAAATCTCCCTGCGTTCCCTCTTAATTGGGGCTGTTTGCGTCCTTACCCTCTCCTTCGCTGTCCCCTATTCCGATCTTTTCCTCCACAGCACCTGGATAGCTTGTTCCCACCTCGCAATTGGGCCCCTGCTTCTCTTCCTCCCTTTTGTAACCTTTGTTAATTACGCCTTGCGAAAATTCTCCTCCTTTGGTCAGGTAGCCTTTCTCTCTTTTTGGAGCATTATTGGCATAGGGCTCCTCCATATCCTCCTCCCCAGGAATTGGTTGAATTCCCTTATAGTCTCTTTATCCTTCCTGATGCTTTGCCTTTGGGCTTTCTCTACGATATCCAAAAGAAAAAAGATACCCCCTTTTTCCCAATCCGAATTAATCCTCATCTATGCCATGATGCTCGTGGGCACGGGCATTCCTTCCTTTGGGCTTACCGCTTACCTCGTCCCCACCTTGACAGGAGCTAATTATTTCGCCTCCCCGGAGAACAAATGGAGGGAGTTGTTTTACAAATACACCCCCAAATGGATGGTCCCTTGGGATCCTTCCAAAGGGGAGAAGCAGCCTGTAGCGGTCCAATTCTATGAGGGACTTTACTATGGGGAACCTATACCTTGGAAAGCCTGGGTGGTTCCCCTCCTAATGTGGACCCTATTCGCCTTCCTGATCTTCTTCATGACCCTTTGCTTAGCAACCATTCTTCGCCGCCAATGGGTGGAGGGGGAGAAGCTCATCTTTCCCCTCGTCCAGGTCCCCCTAGAGATGACGAGGGAGGATGGTGGTTTGATCAATCCCTTCTTCAGAAATAGGCTTATGTGGGCAGGTTTTTCCATCCCTGTTATAATCCACACCATAAATGCTTTCCATTATTACTTCCCCTACATACCGGAATTGACCCTCTCCTATAACCTGAACCAATACCTACCCAATCCCCCTTGGAACCAGATAGGCATCTTCAATATCTGGATCCATTTCTCGGTGATAGGGCTTTCCTTTATAATTGCTTCCGATCTTTCATTCAGCCTTTGGTTCTTCTTTCTGCTCTTCAAACTGGAGGCAGCGTTAGCCGCTTCCTTGGGCATGGAGATGAATTATGTCTTCACCTATCCCGTGCAGGTCTTCGCTGCTTATCAGATGTTGGGGGCGTTTATCGTCTTGTCAATTTACATGCTTTGGACGGCGAGGTTTTATGTTAGGGGAATATTAAGAAAGGTATTCTTATCCC
The DNA here is from genome assembly GCA_964452465.1 of uncultured bacterium. Taxonomy (GTDB): domain Bacteria; phylum Armatimonadota; class JACIXR01; order JACIXR01; family JACIXR01; genus CAYVMD01. Next base: position 10,408 of record CAYVMD010000032.1, read on the forward strand.
AAGAGGAAATAGACGACTCTAAAGAGCCAATGCCTTATAAAGTAGCGGTATTCGGATTTATAGGGGGGCTACTAGCTTTGATCGCTTGGTGCGTATATGCGGGGATGCAGGCTTGGGTAAGCCTAGTCGCTATTATCCTCTTCTTCTTCCTCATCCTCCTGCCCTTGACTCGCTTCGTCTCCGAAGGAGGGCTCCTCTTCATCCAGGCTCCTTTTCAACCCACGGAGATAATAAATTCCTTCACGAGTTCCAATTTCCTCGGACCAAAAAATCTCACCATATTGGCTTATATCCAAAGGATCTTCATGTTTGACCTTCGCGCTTCCCTTATGCCGAGCGTTATGGATGCCTTCAAATTATCGGATAGCACTAGGTTGAAAAAACGCCATTTCCTTTTGGGGTTGGGGCTCTCCATAGTCCTTGCTGTATTTGGTTCCTATATAAGCGAGTTATGGATGGTATACCGGGCAGGTGGGGTGACGATGTCGCCCTGGTTCTTGCTTGCTGCACCCCAACAGCCCTTCCAACATCTTGCTTCCACGCTACAAAACCCCGTTCATCCCGATTGGAGGGCGGGAACCTTCACCGCGGTTGGGATCGCCATTGCTGTGTTCCTCGTGCAGATGAGGTTACGTTTTCCTTGGTGGCCTCTTCATCCCATCGGCTATGCTATGGGTCCTTCTTGGCCCATGATTCAACTTTGGTTTTCCATTATGGTGGGTTGGTTTATAAAAGTTTTTCTCCTTAAAGCAGGGGGGATGAAAGCGTTTAATCGCGCGCGTCCCTTCTTCTTGGGCATGGTTCTGGGGGAATTCGTCATCGGGGGGATCTGGATAATAATCGATGGCATAACCGGCTTAAAAGGGCATCGTATTTTCCTCACCTAAAAAGGCTTCTTATTGCTCTTCTTTCCCCTACGTTGTATAATTCTTTATGAAATGGAAGACATACTCGATTGGCTAATTGAAAAGGCAAAAGAAAGGAATTGCGAGTTTGCAGAGGCAAGATATGTCTCGAAAAGAGGTTCCTATGTGAGAGCTCAAGATGGTAAGATAGAAGAGCTTTCGTCTGGGGAAACGCGAGGGGTAGGGATAAGAGTGATAGTGAATGGGAAGTGGGGGTTTGCTTCCTCTTCCTCCTTGGAGCAGAAAGCCCTTCTATCTGCTTTAGAATCCGCTATATCTTCTGCTCGTTCCCTTCGTGAGGGAAAAGGGGAAAGAGCAGTGGTCAAGGAAGTAGAACCTATAGAGGCGGAGAAGGAATTGAAATGCAAGATAGAGCCGGCAGATGTGGCGGAGGAGGATAAGGCGAGGATGGTATTGGAGTGGGAAAGGGAAGCGAAAGGTGTGAATCCCGATCTTATAGTGAACACGGTTTGCTGGCTATCGGATACAACGAGGGAGGAAGAGGTGCACAATTCCCTGGGGACCAAAGTGAGGAGCCGATTGGTTCATACCTCCGCTTCCGTGTTTGTGGCATCAGCGAAAGGGGAAGTGAGGCAAACTGGCGTGGAAAGAGTGGGAGGTGCTAAAGGATACGAGTTGGTAGAGAACCTTTCCCCGGAGAATTTCTCCCTTAAAGCGGCTCAGAAGGCGATTTCCCTTCTCTCTGCGAAGCCCCCAATCGCGGGCACTTTCCCCGCCATCGTCGATCCCAGCGTTATTGGGTTGTTCGTTCACGAAGCGCTGGGTCATAACGCCGAGGCAGATGCTGTATGGGCAGGGGCATCCATAATCAAGGGCAAGGAGGGTCAGGAGATCGCCTCTCCCTGCGTAACAATAATAGATGATGCCACTATCGAAGGAGCATTCGGCTTCTTCTTCTACGATTCGGAGGGAACTCCTGCCCAAAGGACCACCATCATAGAGGAAGGGAGATTGGTGGGATATCTCCATAGTTTGGAGACCTCCGCGAAGATGGATGCCCTGCCCACGGGTAACGCGAGGGCAGAGGGATATGAAGTGCCTCCAATCGTGAGAATGAGCAACACTTTCATGGCGCCGGGCGATTGGAGCTTTGAGGAGATGCTGCAAGAAATGAGGGAAGGAGTTTACCTCAAGGGAGGAAGGTGGGGGTATGTTTTCCCTGAGCGGGGGCAGTTCACCTTCAATGTGGAGGAGGCTTGGCTCGTAAAGGATGGCGAATTAAGCGAGCATTTGAGGGATGTTTCCATGTCGGGGATGACCTTGGAGACTTTGAAGAAGATAAAGGGGCTCTCCAGGGATTTCAAACTTGCCTCACCTGGTTATTGCGGGAAGGGTGGGCAGACCGCTTTTGTGGACGATGGTGGTCCCTTCGCTTTGATAGAGGAGATAACTGTGGGAGGAAGGCGATAATATGGATAAAGAACTCCTCGAGATAGCTTTATCCGCTGTCCAAAGGGCAAAGAAAAAGGTAAAAGACTGCGATGTTTTCGTAGAGAAAAGAAAAGTTCTTTCCTTAGAATTAGAGAAGGGGGATTTAAAACAGGTTAGGTCTTCATGGGAGGAGGGGGTTTCTGTAAGGGCTTTTTGGGAGGGGGGTAGGGGATTTGCCTATGTTTCCTCACTGGAGAAAGAGAAAGTGGAGGAAGCGGTGGATAAAGCGATAGCCTTAGCGAGGGCGTCCCAACCTGATCCTCATTTCAAATCCCTTCCCCCGGGAGAGGAAGGGCGGAAGGTTGAAGGATTATACGACGAGAGGATCTCCCACCTTACACCGGAGGACTTAGCAAGGTGGGGGGAGGAGATAGTAGAAAATGCAAAGAGGGTGGACGGGGAAGCTTTGGTTTTCGGCGGGATACAAGCGGTAGCCACAGAATACGCTATAGCCAATACGGAGGGGGTAGGCATCGAGGATAGGAAAACTTTAGTGGATGCCTCTGCAATGGTGATCCTTAAAAAGGGAGACGAAGTAGCCTCGTTTTACGACTACGATGTCGCCCGCAATTTAAAGGACTTTCAACCTGCTCCCATCGGTGAAAAGGCTTGCCTCCAAGCGAAGGAGTTCTTCGGCGCTAAGCAAGCTCCAACTGGTTCCTTCTCCGTGGTTTTTTCCCATCTCGTCTATCCTTCCTTGGTAGGGAGCATCGCTTCTGCGGCCAATGCGGAAGAGGTTCAGAGGGGGCGTTCCTTTTTAGCGGGAAAGAAAGGGAAGGAAATCGCTGTTAAGGATCTGACGATTAAGGATTTCCCCTTCATAGAAGGAGGGCTGAATTCGGGCGGTTACGATGGCGAAGGAACGCCCCATAAGGAGATGACCTTCATCGAAGAGGGGCATCTGCTATCCTATTTCCACAATTCCTATACCGCGGGGAAGGCAGGGGAAGAGAATACAGGACATGCGGCGCGAGGCTCTTATCGTTCTGGTGTGGGAATTAGTCCTACCAATCTGCAAATGATGCCAGGGGATTGGACGATGGAGGAGATGATTCAGGATATGAAGAGGGGGATATTCGTGCTTCAGTCCGGGATACCGGTTAATAACGCCAGCGGCGATTCCTCTGGTCCCGTCGACTTTGGGTTCATGATAGAAGAGGGCGAGAAAGCCTATCCTCTGAAAAACACCACCCTCGGCTTCAATATGCTCGATCTTCTCCGAAATATTGACGCTATTTCCAAGGATTACCGGGAAGAGCCGGGGGTTAGGATGCTTGCTATAAGGGTTAAAAATCTCAAAATAGGGGGGCAATAGAATGGAGAAAATAATCGTAGAAGGTGGCAGAAGGTTAAAAGGCAAAGTCAAGGTGAGCGGAAGCAAGAACGCTTCTCTCTCCATTATGGTCGCTTCTCTGCTCATAAAGGGCAAGACCGTGCTTAAAGGAGTTCCTTGCATCGGCGATGTGAAAACCATGAAGGAGATGTTGGAATTCCTTGGGGCAAAAGTAGAAGAAGAGGACGGCATTCTCACAATAGATGCTTCTCGTATAACTAACTATGAAGCACCTTATGAATTGGTAAAGGCGATGCGTGCTTCCTTTAATGTCCTTGGCCCAGTGCTCATTCGGTGTGGAAGGGCAAGGGTTTCCCTGCCAGGTGGTTGCGATATAGGCACTAGACCTGTGGATTTCCACCTTAAGGGTTTACAAATGATGGGGGCAGAGATAAGGATGGAGCATGGATTTGTGGAAGCCATTGGAGAGAAATTACACAGCGCGGATATTTACCTCGACTTCCCCAGCGTAGGAGCCACCTGTCATCTCGCTATGACTGCTACCCTGGTGGAGGGTACCTCTTATATAAGGAACGCTGCTGAGGAGCCGGAGATTCACGATTTGTTCAATTTTCTAAGAAAAGCCGGGGCTATAATAAGGTATGTAGGCTCAAGGGTAGTAGAGGTACAGGGGGTAGAAAATTTGAAGGAAGTTACTTATGAGGTCATGCCCGATCGGATGGAAGCAGGGACATTTATGTTAGCAGCTGCCGCTACCCAAGGAGATGTAGTGATAGAAGGCGCCCAAGTGGAGCATCTCAAGCCGGTTATAGAAAAGTTAAGGGAAACCGGATGCGAGGTGATAGAGTTATCCGAGGACTCCCTGAGGGTGATAGGTAAAAGACCTATAAAACCCGTAAACATAGTTACCCTTCCTCACCCGGGATTCCCCACGGATATGCAACAGCCGTTCACCGCCCTCTTAACGATAGCGGAAGGGACATCGATGGTTACGGAAACTATTTACGAAAGCAGGTTTAAATACCTTAGCGAACTGACGAGGATGGGGGCGGATGTGAGGGTCGAGGGACGCACTATTTTTATAAAAGGTGTCGAACGCCTCACAGGAGCTCCAGTCACAATAACCGATTTAAGAGCGGGGGCTGCTCTTCTGATAGCTTCCCTCATAGCTGAAGGAAGAACAGAGATATCCGGGCTTCATAACCTGGACAGAGGATATGAGAGGTTAGACGAGAAACTTGCCTCCCTTGGCGCTTCTATCAAGCGAGTGACGGAAGAAGCACCATGTCCCCTTTAACACCGGAGTTAGGGATAGATCTGGGCACTTACAGCACCATCGTTTACGCCAGAGGGAAGGGGATAATCCTGAGGGAGCCTAGCGTAGTGGCAAAGGATATAGAAACTGGGAAGGTGGTAGCTATGGGGGAGGAAGCTTATATTATGCTGGGGAGAACCCCGGAGAACATCGTGGCAGCGCGCCCCTTAGTAGGGGGTGTAATCGGAGATTACACCACCACGGAGAGGATGCTCTATCTCCTACTAAGGAAGGTATGTGGGTGGCGCTCCATCTTTAAGCCCCGGGTGGTTATAAGCGTGCATACAGGTGCAACTAATGTAGAAAGAAGGGCAGTAATCGATGCTTGTAGGGAAGCAGGAGCGGGGGAGGTTTATCCCGTTGACGAGGTAATAGCTGCTGCTCTGGGGGCAAACCTACCCATAGATAGTCCCCTGGGCAACATGGTTGTGGATATCGGAGGAGGAACTACCAGCATAGGGGTTGTTTCCCTTTGGGGGATAGTGGTGCGGGCGTCCGTCCGTTGTGGTGGTTTAGATTTTGATGAGGCGATCATCCGCCATTTGAGAAGGAAGAATAACCTGATGATAGGGGAAAGGACAGCCGAGGAGGTAAAGATAAAAATCGGTTCGCTTTCTGGAGAGGATCCTTCTTCTATGGAGGTGCGGGGTAGGGACCTCCTCACGGGACTTCCCCATACGGTGCAAGTGGAGGCTAAAGAGATAAGGAATTCTTTCCTGGAAGTGGTGCAGGTTTTAATAGAGAGAATAAAGGAGGTATTGGAGAGAACGCCCCCCGAGTTATCGGCGGATATAGCGGAGAGGGGAGTGGCCCTCACTGGGGGTGGTTCGCTTCTCAGGGGATTGGATGCCTATTTGACGGAGGCAACGGGCATTCCCTTCCGTTTGGTGGAGGACCCTATATCCTGTGTAGCGGTGGGATTAGGAAAGGTATTGGAGAACTTAAGGGACCTTCTTAAAAAGGGCTACATTAGAAAAGAAGCATGACATAGGAGGTGAGAGAATGTCTTTGAGGGTAGGTATGGTTATATTATTAATCCTTTCCGCCTTGTCTCCTCTCCTTCCTCAAGAAGGATTCTTCCCCGATGTCCCCACCAATCATTGGGCATATCCTTGTGTGCACGACCTCTGGAAGAAAGGGATACTGAAGGGCTATCCGGATGGGACTTTCAAGGGTGATAGACCCATTACGCGTTACGAGATGGCAGTTGCTATTGCGAGTGCCATGGAGTATCTCCAACTTAAGATAGAAAAAACCAAAGAAACTCAAGAGATACTCTCCATCCTTGGTGGGAGCAAGGAAAAACCGGCTTCCCTGACCGATATGGCCAAGGGGTTAGCCTATCTCTTGGAGAAGTTCGCCTTGGAGAAACTCTCCCTGGAAGCTCCCCCTGCTTCGCCTAAACCTGCAGATTGACGGAGTTGGTTTGCCAAACTACACTCTTTAAAATAACGAAATCCCGATCTAAAAGATTTTTAGCCCGGTGAAGAACAGATGAAAGTAATAATTATAGGCTGTGGAAGAGTAGGTTCTCTTGTTGCTCAATCCTTAGAAGCGGAGGGGCACTCTGTGGCCGTCATAGACAGAAACCCCGATGCCTTTAGGAGGCTTCCAGAGGGATTTAAGGGAAAGAAAATAGTGGCGGTGGGGATAGATAGCGAAGCCCTAAAGTCAGCGGGGATAGAGGAAGCAGATGCTCTCCTTGCCTTAACCGATGGAGATAACACAAACGCTATGGTAGCCCAAATGGCCAGGGACATCTTCCATGTTCCGAAGGTGCTTGCTCGTATAAACGATCCTCTCCGCGCCGATACCTATCATGAATTGGGAATTCCCACCATTTGCCAAACCACCATCATGGCGCACCTCGTGCTCGAGAAAATCCTGGGAAAGAGGGATTAGAAGATGTATGTAATAGTAGTAGGCGGAGGCAAATTAGGTTATCACTTGACAAAGGCGCTTTTGAAAGAAGGATATGAGGTATTGCTGATAGAAAAGGACAAGAATCGTTGGAATTTCCTCGAGCGGGAATTGGGGGAAGCGGTTATCCTGGGTGATGGTTGTGAATTGCGCGTTTTAGAGGAAGTTGGTTGTGCAAGGGCTGATGTTGTAGTGGCAGCTACAGGACATGACGAGGATAATCTCACCATTTGTCAATTAGCCAAAAGGAGATTTGCGGTACCCCGGGTTATAGCGAGGGTTAACATGCCCCAGAATGAGGCTGTCTTAAAAGCGTTGGGGGTGGATGAGACGATTTGTGGAACAAGAATAGTCTATGATCTCATCAGACAAAGGATAGACTGGGACCGGGTTTTACCTTTAGCGCTTCTTAAAGAAGGAGGTTTGGAGATAGCCCAGATAACGGTGAGCCGATATTCACCTGCAGTGGGGAGAGCTCTCGCCTCCCTCGAGCTTCCTTCTAATTGCCTTTTCATTTCCATAATCCGGGGCAATGAGGTGCTCATTCCCACAGGCACCGTGTCCTTGGAGGCGGGGGACACCATAATAGTCCTTATCCCCCAGGACCAACTGGAGAATTTACAAAATCTCCTTTCCCCCAAGGAGAAATAAAGATGGGCTTGGTGAACTTAAACCAATTGCTCGAGGACGCGGAGAGAACCAATTACGCAGTAGGTGGCTTTGTGCTCGTGAATTTAGAATGGCTCCAGGCCATTGCCGAGGCGGCGCGAAACAAGCTATCCCCCCTTGTTTTGTGCGTTGCCCAAGTCCATTTCGATTTCGTGGATATGGAGGCCTTAGCTCCCGCTATTCAACAGGCAGCAAGGGAATTACCCGTTCCCGTGGCGGTTCATCTTGACCATGGGAAATCCTTAGAAGCGATTATGAAAGCGATAAAGTGCGGTTTCACCTCGGTGATGTTCGACGGTTCCGACCTACCATTTGAGGAGAATGTGGAGATAACGAGAAAGATCGTGGATTTCGCTCACTCCGTAGGCGTATCGGTGGAGGCGGAGTTGGGAGCGGTGGGGGGAGGTTATGGAAAGGAGGAGGGAGGAGAGGCTCCTCCCCCAGAACTCCTTACCGATCCCCTCCAGGCAGCGGAGTTCGTGCGAAGAACGAATTGCGATGCCCTCGCCGTGGCCATAGGTACCGTCCACGGCAAATATAAGGGAAAGCCTAATCTCGATTTCGAACGCCTTAGAAAGATTAGAGAACTAACAAATCGTCCCCTTGTCCTCCACGGTGGCTCGGGCATTCCTCCTGAGGATGTGAGGCGAGCTATACAGTTGGGGGTGAGGAAAATAAACATCTATTACGATATGCAGAGGAGAGCGACGGAGAAGGTGAAGGAGTTATTTAGGGATTCTGCGGAGGTTGGTTACCCTCAAATAATGTCCGCTTGTAAGGAAGGAGTGAGGGAAGTAGCGGAATACTACATGGAGGTCTTCGGCTCAGCTAATAGATGTGCTACCATTAATCCCCTTTGTAATGCTTGTCAATCCTGTGCTCATGCTCAAGCATCCGCCCCTTCCTTACAATCCCTTAAGGTGTCCGAGGAAGAATTGGCGCGTCTTATTGCAAAAGCGGTTGCTGAAATCCTGAGGAGGTGAAGGTTATGCTCAGATTAATCCAAGTAGGAGTAGGAGGCTTCGGTTGGTCGTGGACGGATATAATTCTGCGGAACCCGAACGTCTCGTTAGTGGGAATGGTGGATATAAACGAGCAAGTTCTCGAGAAAGCAATCGAGGAAAGAGGGTTGCCCAAGGAGATAGGTTTTACCCATCTGAGAAAGGCGATAGATTCTCAACCAGCTGATGCAGTGCTGATAGTTACGCCTCCTGCTTCCCATAGGGAATTGGGAGAAATCGCCCTTGAGGCAGGCTTGCATGTCCTTTGTGAGAAGCCCCTCTCGGATACCATAGAGGACGCGAAAGCGATGGTAAAAAGGAGCAAGGAAAGCGGGAAGATTTTGATGGTGAGCCAGAATTACCGCTTTTTCCGAGCAGCTCGCACCGCCAAGAAAGCTACGGAAAGGATAGGGAAGATAGGCTATGTGGACATCTCCTTCCATAAGGCTCCACGTTTCGAAGGCTTCAGACAAACCATGCCCTATCCTCTTCTCATAGACATGTCCATCCACCATTTCGACCTTCTTCGTTTCCTTACCGGTCGAGACCCCCTTTTTCTTTCTGCCTTTTCGTGGCGCCCCTCCTGGTCTTGGTTTGAGGGGGACCCTTGCCTTTGTCTTTTTGTGGAATTAGAAGATAATGTAAAGGGAGGTTACTTCGGCTCGTGGGTAAGCATAGGAGCGGAAACGCCCTGGGCTGGGGTGTGGCGAATACAAGGGGAGAAAGGGGCGGTGGTCTGGAATGAAGAGGGAGTTTTCGTAGCGGACGACGAGAAGATCGAGCTCGTAGAGATGGTGGACTTACCTTGGGAGGATAGGGCTTATGTGCTTGAGGAATTCAGATTAGCGGTGGAGGAGGGGAGAAATCCGGAGTGCAGTGGGGAGGATAATTTAAAGAGCTTGGCCATGGTTTTTGCTTCCCTCGCTTCTATAAATCAGGGGAAACCCGTGTGTATTAGTGATTTTCTCAAATGAGGGTGCTTGACCTTCATAGATGGGATGTAAGCGCTGAGGAAGCTAAGAAAATACAACAGGAACTTGCGGCAAGGGTTATCCTTACCCCTTCCTTCAACCTGAAGGATATAAAAACCGTTGCCGGGGTAGATGTCTCCTTCTTCGGGGACAATTCGCTTTCGGCAATAGTGGTAGTTAGTTTTCCCGATATGAGGGTCATAGAAGAAGAGGTAGCGGTGGTAAAGACTAACTTCCCTTATATTCCTGGTCTGTTAGCCTTTCGGGAAGCTCCACCTATAATAGAATGCGCCAAAAGGATAAAAAGCGACCCGGATATCCTTTTGATAGATGGGCAGGGCATTGCCCACCCAAGAAGATTCGGCATCGCCTGCCATATCGGACTCCTTCTGGATAAACCTACTATTGGCTGTGCCAAATCGTGGCTCTTGGGAGAGAAGCAAGGGTATCCCCCTCTCCCTCCTTTGCCTTCAAAGAAGGGTACTTATGCCTATCTCAGCAATGGTGAGGAGGTAGTGGCGCTCGCATATAGGAGCGTGGAAGGAATAGCACCTATCTTCATCTCCCCGGGGCACAAAATTGACCTTAAAACTGCCTTAGAGGTAGTTAAAGCAACTTTGAGGGATGCGCAAAGGCTTCCCATTCCGCTCTTACTCGCCCATAACCTTGCGACGGAGAGCAAGAAGGGAGGTCAAAAAAGATTATTCTAAGGAGGCGAGATTAATGAAAGCGGGAAGGATATTTATTTCAATTTTGGTGGGCTTGATATTTGTCAACCTTTTCGTTCCGGAGGCTGGAAGGGGAAGACAAATATCCCTTGGGGAATTGAAGGTTGGGCAGGAAATTTCTCTGCCCTCGCCTAATTTGAAAGGGAGCATGTCGGTCGAAGAGGCTTTGGCGAAGAGGAGGTCCATTAGATCGTTTCAGGATAGGTCGCTCACCCTTAACCAAATATCTCAACTCCTTTGGGCGGCCCAGGGGATCACCGAACCCCAAAGAAGACTACGCACCGCTCCTTCCGCAGGGGCTACTTATCCCTATGAGGTTTATTTCGTAACCAAGGAAGGAGTCTTTCGCTATATTCCCCAAGGACACAAGGCGAGCAAGGTGAAAAACGGAGATGTGAGGGGAAGCCTCGCTCAGGCAGCATATGGTCAGCAATGGGTTCGGCAGGCACCTCTCACGATAATCCTATCCGCCATCTTCTCTCGCACAACTCAGAGATATGGGGAACGAGGGAAGATGTATGTCTATATAGAGGCGGGGCACATCGCCCAGAATGTTCACCTCCAAGCAGTGGGCTTAGGATTGGGTTCCGTTCCCGTTGGCGCCTTCGATCCCGAGAGCGTTAAGAAAGCAGGAGGAGTAGCGGAGGGAGAGGTCGTTTACCTTATCCCGGTGGGCTATCCGGCTGTCCGTTGAGGGATTCCTTCAAGGTCATAGAAGTAATCGATTTAGGCAAAAGTTACGGGGATAAAGTCGTCCTAAAGAACATTTCCCTTTCCCTTGAGGAAGGGGAATTTTTTGGTCTTTTAGGAGCAAGAGGGGCGGGGAAAACCACCTTGCTAAGGATCCTTGCCTCTTGGTCGGCGCCCGACAGGGGGAAGGTCTTCCTGAGAGGGAAAGTGCATCTCATCGATGGAGCTATTAATTGTTTGGATCCTTACCTTAGCGTTTGGCAAAACCTTTGGCTGTTTTCTGCTTTCTATGGTATTCCTTATAGGGAAAGAAAAAAGGAGATAATGAGGCTTTTGTCCCTATCGAAGATGTGGGAATTGAGGCATAGGAAAATCGCTTACCTTTCCTCAAGGGAAAAGGGGATAGTCGAGGTTACAAGGGGAATCCTCTCCAAACCTTCTCTCCTATTACTTGATCAACCGGAATCCTTCCTCGATTCCCAAGGGGTGCAATTTCTCCTCGAGCAAATAAGGGAGCTAAGGGAGGAGAATGATACCTCCATACTTTGGGCTACCGATAAGCCTTCCCTCTTAGAATCCGCCGATAGGATAGCGATTATTAAGGAAGGAAGCATCCTTGCCTGTGATACTCCCTCCAACCTCAAAAGAGAGGGGCTTCTGGAGAAACCTCCCGATGTTCCCTGAGTGTCCTTACTATCCTTGTCATAACTTAATGGACATGGATTGCCAATTTTGCTATTGCCCTTTCTATCCCTGTGGTGATGGTGGGACAGGGGGCAAGTGGTTGAAAGGAGAAGGGGGAAAATGGCTCTTCTCCTGCGAGGATTGCATCTGGATTCATAAGCCCCAAGTAGTGAGGATGGTTCGTCGATTGCTCCTTCAAGGAAGGAAGGATCTAAAAAATATAAGGGAGGAGGTGTTGCGTTCCACCCTGGATGAATAAGATAAGAGCGATAGAGTGTGCTTTTCTCATCTTCCTGAGGGATATACTGCATCTACTGGAGGGGAAGGCAGGGATTATCCTTGCTCTTCTGTTTTGCTTATTTCTCCTTCTCCCAACGCTCCTCGGACAGGAGGGGATGTTTTATGCCCTCCCCCTATGTATAGCGCTTTTTTCCTATGTGATATCCTTTTCTTCCCCCTGTAACCTTGAAGGGGAATGGAAGGATTTCCGGCATGCCCTTTTGCTTTCCGGAGGTTCACCTTTCCGAATATGGTGGGGGAAATTGCTTCTTCCTCTTTTTGTAACCCTTTGTTATGCTTTCTGCCTGCGTTTGATCTTCCTTCATTTTCCCTTTCCTTTCAGTCTTCCTTTTTTCCTTTTTTTCTCTGCTTTTCTCTCTCTAAACTTCGTTTCACTCTCCTTGTTTGCCTTAGCCTTAAATCTTTCCTCTTTTTCGTTTTTTATTTGGGGGTTTTTCTTGTTTTTCTTTCTATTTTTCTTCTCCAACGCTTTATTCTCACTCCATTCTCTTCCCCCTATAGTGAAACCCATTGCTTATCTTAATCCCTTAACCTACGGCTTAGATGGTTTAAAGTGGGCTTTGGGAAGCAGGGGAGAGCTCAACTTATTGCTTGACTTTTGCATGTTGATCCTGTTTTTCGTTTTTCTCCAAATTCTCCTTTTCCTTAGTGGGGGAATACCCCTTGATAGACAGAGCGGAGTCCATGGAATAAAATAATCAAATAATAAGGAGGGAAACATCATGGAGAAAAGAGAAAAAAGAGGTCCTTATATGACGCAGAACGCTATATATTTCCTCGGCAAGTGGCAATGCAGGGTGTGCAGAACGGAATATAAACCAGAAAGCGTTACCTTCAGCGCTTTGCCCGAGGATTGGAGCTGCCCCTTCTGCGGTTCCTTTAAAGGGTTATTCACCCCTATCGGGGTAGGATATCCCAAAACCGGTTGAGGGAAAAGATGGACCTCCTCGAGGCAAAGAACATTGCGGAGCTTATCATCGATGAGGTGTGCAAGGCAATCGTTGGCAAGAAGGAGGTTGTAAAACTCTGTGTTGTATCGTTGTTAGCGAAGGGGCATATCCTCATAGATGATATCCCAGGAGTAGGCAAGACCACCCTTGCCAAAGCCTTGGCAAAGGCGATAGGGGGTTGCTTCAAAAGGATTCAATTTACCCCTGATCTCTTGCCTGCCGATATAACAGGGAGCGTGGTGTTTAACCAGAAGGAAAATACTTTCGAATTTAAGGAGGGACCTATATTTGCAAATGTGGTTTTAGCTGATGAGATAAACCGTGCTTCCCCTAAGACCCAAGCGAGTTTATTAGAGTGCATGGAGGAACGTCAAGTAACGAGCGATGGAGTTACTTATCCCCTTCCCAGTCCCTTTCTATTGATCGCAACGGAGAACAAGGTAGAGCGATATGGAATATATCCCCTTCCCGAGGCGCAAATAGATAGATTCATGATGAGGATTTCCCTGGGGTATCCGGAAGGAGAAGAGGAGATAGAGATATTGCGTCGCCACCAAGAGGTGGATAACTTGGTGGAACATGTTCAAACCGTGACCGATCCCCAAACCATAAACGCTATCCAGGACACGGTGAAACAAATCTATATTTCTCCTTCTATTCAGAAGTATATCGTCGATATCGTGCAGATCACTCGCAGGCAGCCTGCTATCGTCCTGGGTGCAAGTCCGAGAGTGGGCATAAACCTCCAAAGAGCTTCCCAAGCCCTTGCTCTCATAGAGGGGAGAAACTATGTGTTGCCCGACGACATAAAGCAGCTCTTTTCCTTTGTGGTAGAACATCGCATTGTCTTCAGACAAGAAGCTCAGAGCAGAAGCGCTTCTATATTGAAGGAAATTCTGGAGAGGGTACCGGTGCCCCTGTTGGAAGATCAAAAGGGGTGAAGCCCTTGGACCAGAGGAGGATCAAGCAAAGTGCCTATCTTTTTGCATTTCTTTTCCTCCTTATAATTACCTTCATTATAAAATTACCCCACACTATTTTCACTACCTCTCTACTTTTGGGAGTGCCATGTGCTTCCTTTGTTCTTACCAAATTACTTCTCCGGCGGATAGAAGTCACCAGGAAGACGCCCCCTTCCCTTCGGGAAGGGGAAGAAGCAAGCGTGCTATACACGCTTCGTGCTCCCTCTCCCTTTCCTCTAATCTCTATCGCTACCCTCAGTAAAAAGGGGTTGGTAAGCCAAAAGCCCTGCATAATAAAGGGAGGGGAGAGGGAGGGAGAAGAGCGTTTATTGGCACTCAAGAGAGGGCGCTACGAGATAAAGGAATTGCAGATATTTGCCCTTGATCCTTTAGGGCTGTTGAAGGTTGAAAGAAGGGTAAAGATTGAAGAAGAGATGCTGGTTTATCCCTCCTATGTAAAAACAACTGGTCCTCTCGTGGGAGGGGGAGGGGAGGAGGGGGTTATAGGTGCCGGCATTAAAGGAAGGGGAGTGGAATTCTCTTCCACTCGGGAATGGCAGAGGGGCGATGAATTGAGGGATATCCATTGGCGCTCCTCGGCAAGATTGGGAAGGCTTATAGTGGTGGAGAGGGAGCGAGCAGGAGGTATTTCTTCGGTTATCGCCTTAGAAGCAAGACCCGAGAGCCTAATAGGTGATGATTTAGAAAATAGTTTCGAATTATCCATTAAAATATCTGCCTCCCTTGCCTGGGCAGTGCTCAATAGTGGGGGTTCAGTGCGATTCATAAGTTGGCAGGTGGATAAGGTTGTGCTTCCCCAGATGGGGGAGACCGCTTTCCATTCTCTCTTAGAAGAATTAGCTAAATTGGAAGCAACCTCTCCCCAACCTATAACTTCCCATTTGGAGGAGAGATTCGTAGAAAAAGGTGCTCTGCTCGTTATGGGATCCTCTGTTCGTGAGTATTGCCTGCTTTCCAATAACTACA
>CAYVMD010000033.1:0-22697 GCA_964452465.1 uncultured bacterium
TTTCCTTCCTCTGTGAGAAAGACCTTCCCATCCTCAAAGGAGATAATGCCCTTTTCCCAGAGGTGCTTGCTTGCTTCGACGGCTGTGTTGAAAGGGAGTCGACTCAAGGTGAGGACCTCCCAGAAATCTTGGGAGGTCTTATAAGCGGAAAGCAACCTTTCCAGTTGCCTCCTGCTTACCCTGCTCTTTCCTTGAAGTTCTTGCATTAATTCCCTCAAGGGCATCACCTCCTTACAAAAATATTTAGAGGATACCCCAGGGGGATATCCCCATCAATGAATTAATATAATAACAATTGTCCCCGAATTGTCAACCCAGGGAGATGAAAAATTCAAAAATGGTGCCGAGGGGGGGAGTCGAACCCCCACGAGCGGCGAAGCCCACCTGATTTTGAGTCAGGCGCGTCTGCCAGTTCCGCCACCTCGGCTACCATCTTTCAATGAAATTTTACCCCTTCTCTACAAAATAGTCAAATTCTTTTTATATCCGATAAATCATTATCCGATGTTCAGAAACCTCGTCACCCCTCGGTGAGGTGGGTCGATATCCCAAGATCTTGCTCTCCAATTTAGCACAAAATATCTATTAATTTTGTCCTTGAGAATTTTGACTATTTTTGTAATCTATATATAATCTAAAGTGCTATGGCAGGAAAGATCAAAAACAAAATCCTTGGCGTGAACCTGCATTGTGCTTCTTGTGTGGCCAACATCGAGAACGCCCTGAGAAGGTTGCCAGGCATATTGGAGGTAAAAGGCAACCTTGCCTCTCAAAAAGTGTTCGTTAAATACGACGAAGAAAGGATCCAAATATCCCAGATAGAAGAAGCCATAGAGAGAAGGGGTTATAAGGTGGCAAGGGAAAATGAAAGAGAAAGGTCATTGGGAAAGGAAGAAGCGGAAGACCTAAAGAAACGCCTCCTCTATTCCCTCCTTTTTGCTTTCCCCCTCTTCTATCTATCCATGGGGATCCATCTCGGTTTCCCCGTTCCTCCCCTTTTGCTTAAGAATATTGCTTTTTGGCAATTTCTCTTTGCCACTCCCTTTCTCTATCTCGGTTCCTTCATATATCTCAGGGGGATAAAGTCCCTATGGTTGGAGAGGAGGGCAAACATGGACACTCTGGTGGCTTTAAGCACCGCTTCTGCCTATATTTATAGCCTCGTGTCCTCTATAGGAATTTGGCTGGGTAGAAAATCCTACGGGGAGATGGGGTTATATTATGAAACGGCTGGCTTTCTCATCTTTTTCATCCTCCTGGGGCGATATTTGGAAGCGGTGGCGAAAGGGAGGACCGCCTCTGCCGTGGAGGAGTTGATGAAATTAACCCCTAAGACCGTTCATGTGATGAGGGAGGGTAAGGAGGTGAACATCCCTTTGGAGGAGGTGAGAGTGGGCGATATACTCCTTGTTAAGCCGGGGGAAAGGATACCGGCAGATGGGGTAATAGTGGAAGGGCATTCCACGATTGACGAGTCCATACTCACGGGAGAAAGCTTCCCCCTGGAAAAGCAGAGGGGAGATGAAGTCATAGGTGGTACATTAAACGGAGCGGGTTCTTTTCAGTTTGAAGTGACCCGCTTGGGGGAGGATGCTTTTGTTGGGCAGGTGAAAAGACTTGTTGAGGAGGCGCAGGCGAATAAAGCTCCCGTGCAGGAATTGGCGGACAGGGTCGCTTCATATTTCACTCCAGCAGTTTTGATATTCGCGCTTTTCGTCCTTTTGTTTTGGTATCTCGCTGGCAAGGGGTTCGAGTTGGCCCTGATGAGCGCTATATCCGTTTTGGTTATCGCTTGTCCTTGTGCCCTTGGATTGGCAACTCCTACCGTCATAGTAATCGCCACCGGGCTGGGGGCTCGGCAAGGGATCCTTTTTAAGAGTGGTAGAGCGTTGCAGCTTCTGCCCGAAGTGAAGACATTCGTATTCGATAAAACAGCCACCCTCACCTCGGGAGAGCCGGAGGTGACGGATATAGTGCCCCTATCTTCGTTTTCCCCACAAGAAGTGCTCCTTTATGCCTCCGTTGCAGAAAGGAAGGGGGAACATGCTTTAGGGCGTGCCATCCTCAAGGAGGCGGAAAGAAGAGGTTTAACGGTGCCCTTGCCGGATGAATTCGAATATTTCCCTGGTAAGGGGGTGAGAGCGAGGTATCAAGGCGAGGAGATAATCCTGGGGAATGAGCATCTTTTAAGGGAGAAAGGGGAGGAGGGAATTATAAAAGAGGGGGAAGTTTTGAAGGAAGGAGGGAATAGCCTTGCCTTCCTGATGATCAACGGGAAGGTGGCGGGGATGTTGGTTTTCGCCGATCCCTTAAAGAAGGAAGCCAAGGAGGTTATAAAGGAGTTGAAGGAGGGAAGGGAGGTAGTGCTATTAACGGGGGATAATAGAAGGGTGGCGGAAACGATAGCGAAGGATCTTGGTATAGAAAAGTTTTTAGCAGGGGTTTTGCCCCAGGGGAAGGGTGAAGTTATAAGAGAGTTAAAGAAGAAGGGGAAAGTGGCGATGGTGGGCGATGGCATCAACGATGCCATCGCCCTAAGCGAGGCGGATGTGGGCATAGCCATTGGCTCGGGCACGGAGGTTGCGATAGAGGCAGGGGATGTCGTGCTTGTGAAGAACGACTTGCGAGATATCTTGAAGGCACTCGACTTGAGCGCCTATGCGATGAGGAAGATCAAGCAGAACCTCTTCTGGGCTTTCATATACAATTCCTTGGCAATCCCTATCGCCGGTGGTTTTCTCTATCCCCTCTTACATTTCCAGATTACCCCCCTCATGGCTGGGCTGATCATGATCCTCAGCTCGGAGAGCGTTATATTGAATTCCCTCTACATGATGAAAAGATATCCCCTTAGGGGAAGTAAAATGCAACCTTCGCAGCAAGAAGCGGGATAAAAGGAAGGGGTGTATTTGATAGGTCATATCTTTGTGAGGAAACGAAATCTTTTCGAAGGGATTGTTTTTGAGAAAGACGCCTCCTCTTGATACCTCCTTCTCTTCGTAGTAGAGTGAGTATGGAATTTGAAGTTAGGAGGTGTTAACGATGGTGCAGATGATCCTGGGGGTAGCTTTGGTTATGAGCATGGCTACGGGTATTACAGCACCGGTTATCGCTCCCGATTGGCAAGGACGAGCTCCTTCATTTCCGCCCGGCTCCCTCTTCTGGCGCACTAACGAGTTCACCCAGAGCCCTGTGCTCTACCGCACGCTCCTCACTGCGCCCAATAAGCCTTTAGCCTTCGCAGTTGTGCGGTTGTCCACCCACAGTTATGCTTATTTGTTCATCAGCCGTTTCGATCGCTTCTCAGACTTCGATCCTTATGGACGATGTATCGCTCGAGCGGAAGCACCAAGCGAAAGCTCTGATGAAGAAGTGACGCTGGTGGTGGATTTGACATCCTACCTGCTTCCAGGGCAGACTGTGGCATTAGTGGTTAGCGCGCCTGAGAACGGCTTCAGTTTGGAAGGTGCTCTAGCTTTTCAGGATGGTTCGGTGCAATGGCTTAACAGCGATCCCTCTCGTTGGCGCGCTCAAAAGTTTCCCCCTTTGACCGTGTTGGAGTTTGAACCATGCATGCGCCCTGATTTCGATGATCAGGCGTGGTTTCCTGTGCGGGTTATAGGTGAAGCAGGGGCTTCATCCCCTCCGCAATTGCTTGCCGAATTGCGTGCCTTTGCCATTCAGGCGAAGCAGGAGCGCTTGCAACAACAAGGCGAGGAATCTCGCTGGCGCTTGACACTTTTGCGGGACAAAGGCATTGCGCTCGTGGATGACGAAACCTCTACTTGGGGTGGTGCCGAGCGATTGCCCATTTGGGTGCGGGAATTGGCCAACCACTTGCTCCTTCGCTTGCCTCCCGCTGTGACCCCTGCCCAGGAAGGAGAAGTAGAAGCACTGCTGGCAGGTAGCGAAGCCCTCGCCCTTTTTGTTTGGGCGCAGGACGAAGCAACCAACCTGGAAAATCATATCCTCTTGTGGCAAGCATTGAAGGACGAGCAACGCGCGGGGATATGCAAGCAAGAGGCTCACGCTTTTAAGGAGGCGTTAGCGGAGGTGGAGAAAGTTTTGCAGAGGTGGCACACTGCCCCCGATAAAATCGCCCGGAAGGATGCAAACGAAGTTGTGTGGAGATTGCGTTCGCTCCGCTCGCGTGCCTTAGCGTTGCGGAAGCGCTCGATTTGGACCGCTCCCGTTATCAACGATTTGAACAGTGCGTTGGAAAACAAATTCGGTTGGTTTGACACGACCCATTTGCTGGACAATGACATTGCGCGATGGGGGTTGAAAATCACCACATCCGCGGAAGTCTTCGCCAGCCCCCTTTCTCCTGCTGCTTTCGTGACGGTTAAGGGTACGGAATTCACCCTCAGTGGTTGGAATGCTTTGCCGGTGGGGCGAGTCTACAACCAGCCCGCTAACACCGCTCCTGTCTGCATGTGGATTGTGATCGAGGGAAAAGTTCAATCCCTGCGACCGCAAGCCGATGGCACTGTTTACGATCGAATGATACATGGGCGCATGAGCGAAAACTGGATACTGCTGGTGCCCGATTTGTCCCGGGGTGGTGGGTTGCCGGTACAATTTGTGTTCCTGCAAGCGCCCCAGCGAATCGTTTTCCGTCCGGACGATAAAGGTCTGGTCAGAGATGTCACGGTCTTCTTTGAGAGGCCTGGAGCGCACTTGTTTGTGCTTAAGCCATTGAAGGAATGGCGTGGACTGCTTCGCCAGGCACAAACAATGACCGCCTCTCCTCTGAACGAACAGGAAAACGCTTTCTATCTACAGCAGTGCCGATTGTGGTCGCGCGCCCTTTTGAATTATCCTGTGACTTACAGCGAGACCTTTATCCGCGACCCTAACAACCGCTACGCTCTAATCGTCGCCGATGTTTACAACTACTGGTCATTCCGCGACGATTGGAATACATCGCCATTGAAATTGGCGTCATTGCCCCCATTGGCGAGTTATGCTCGCCTGTTGGGATATCCTCTCGAGGTCTTGAGCGAAGCGCAAGTGGTTGGTTCATGGGGAAACTGGGGTGACCACATAGCGGTCCTCGGTCAAGGGGTCATCATCTATCGTATCCCTCTGCATCCCATCAAGCGTTTCGGTGGTTTTACCGCTTTTTGCTTCGGACCGACGGACATCGGCATGCCCGGCAACATTACCGAATTGGAATTAATAAAACGCACAGGTGCCAACACCTTTCGTCCCCAGCACAACCGCACTGACGAGCCTGCAATGCAATTGGCACAATGGTGTTGGGAACGTGGGCTCCAGAATGTGTTCAACACGGACGAAAAGTGGGTGCTGGACATCGTGGAACACTTCCGCACTTTAGCACAAAAATGCAGAGATTTGCCACCGGATGCGGTAGCCTATGACTTGTTGAACGAACCGGAGACCCGCGACCCAGTTGCTTATAACTCCTTGATCCGCCGCATCACAAAAGCGATCCGCGAGATAGACAAAACGCATTTGATTTATGTGGAGGTCATTCCTCCGTGGGGACCGAAAGCGCAACCTTACCCTGAAGAGGCTTTTGCCAATTTGGAGCCGACGGGCGATCCCTTGACGGTTTACAGTTTCCATGACTACGAGTATCGACTTATGCCTAGGTATCCCGGCGAAGGAGTGGACATTCGCACCTTACTGGAGCGTTGGTTGTCTGTCTTCGTCTACAGCGTCAAGCATAATGTGCCCGTTCATTTAGGGGAGTTCGGTGCGTTTGAGCAAACCGAAGAGGACATCTACGCCAACCGCTCTGCAATCACGATGCTATTGGACCATTTCCGCATCTTTGACCAGTTTGGCTGGCACTTTCATTATTACTCCAATCGTGGCCTCGTGCGGGAGCGAAAGGATGGGAGTTTGGAAGAGAGCCTTGTGCAGGAAGCCTTCCGTCGTTCCTTCGGGCGTGCTCGCCTGAACGCTGCACGGGAGTAAGTGCATCGGAGGAGAGGTGATAGCCTCGGGTTTGTCCTCCGAAGTCGTTAAAGATAACCCATCAGAGTTAGGAGTTGGAACGGAGGAAAATCCCTTGCCATAATGATAGCACAGCCAAAAATCCTTTGTAAGGGGTAGGGCTTCCTTCTTATCGCGCAAGAAGTTTTATGTGGATGTCAACGAGGAGGGAACGGAGGCAGCTGCTGGAACGGGCGTAATTATAATGAAATCAGCCCCGCCCTTTGCCCGCAAAATCTTCCGTGCCGACCACCCCTTCCTCTTTCTTGTTCGCGACAGGGAAACCGCACTCCTCTTCCTGGGAAGGTTGATGGAGCCTCAGGAGCGAAGTTTTCTATTTCTTTCTCCTCGATATCTTTATAAAATAGGGGAAGGGTGCTATAATTGTTGTTGCAGCGACAGCCCGAAAGCTTATGGTGCAGGAGGTTGAGGGATATGGAAAGAAACTTATTGCTCTTCGTGGTATTTTTACTTCTTTCCCTCCTGGCAAGGGGGCAAGCCTTATATGGTGTGCAAAGCCAAAGCCTCCAGGAGGTGGGCCCCAAGACGCTTCCCCATCCCATACCGCAGGAATTCGAACGCCATTTCTACATATTGACCACCGAGCTTTCCCCTGCGGTTCTCGTCCACTCGCCACTTAAAGAGATCCGTTTCTTTGGGAATATGAAAAAATGGAACCTGGGGGCGCCCACTTTCTGCGCCTTGCCCCTGAAGGATACGGTGTATATCCTCTCCCGGGGTGAGACGATAGAGGGGAAAGGGCAGAGCGAATCTTGGCTATTGGTTTGGTTCTCGGAGGCTTCGGGTTGGGAGAACTGGGATGTTCCCTTCCTTCTCGTCCTTCAACATCGCCCTCAAAAGATAGCCCTTAGCGAGGACGGGCTTTCCTTATCCTTCCCCAAGGAGGCGGGGGACATAGTAGTGATGCCCCTGTATGGTTATTTCAAACCTCCCCAAAGAAGCGAGGGAGTCTTCCCTTCCAAGGGCATAAAAACATGGGAATGGAGGAAAGGATTGCCTTTGGAGGTGCGCAAGCGTTGCAATCTCTTTTCCCAAATCCTCCGCGCCTTCCCCCTTCATGTGAGGGAGACCTTTGCCCTCAATGGGGATGAACTCCTAATAAGGGAGGAGTTTTCCTGGCGATACATAAAGGATGATTGGGGCACGAGGCCGAAAAGATTTGCCCCCCTACCTCCAGCCCTTGCTTTGGCGTGGTGGGCGGGCTTCCACAAGATCGCAAGCAAACCCTTTCCCATGGATATCTCCCATTCCATTACCGATCCCGACCTTTTCACCCCTTATGGACCTTGGTTAGGAGTGGAGGATGTCGATGCTTATGAGATACGCTTTCCTCTTCTCCAATATGTCCATTATATGGAGGTCCCCGAAGTTCCCCAAGGCAAGGTGCATCCCAGCGTTAAGGAAGCCCTTTCCTGGGTAGAGAGGAGGGTGGGGGAGAAATTCCCTAACGACGATTGGCAGAATATTTGGGATCACGGCGGTCCCCAGAATTATTGCTGGCAGGTGATGGGGGATAGATGGTATGCCAAAGTCATTCCCTACCTTCCCTTGCCTCTACAGGAAAGGCTAAAGAAGGTGTTGAAGGGCTATATGGAGGAGTTCGTCCTCAAGGAGGACAATTATAAGCCTTTTCGAGGGATGCTGCTTCTCGTAGGACCAGGCATAGGCACCTGGGGAGGCTATGATGATGCGGGTAAGTTCTCCTCCAACCTATTGGAAACGCTTTGGTGCTATGCCCATTTCACTGGCAATTGGGCGCTCATTAAAGAGCATTGGGATACCATAAAGAAGTTTTTCATTACTCCTTTGGAGTGCGATTGGAAATCCTTCGGACGCTACGCCATCGCGGAGATGGGGGACGAGGCTTCTCCTCCTCTCTCTATGGCGCGGATGGCTTACCGCGTAGGCGACTATGAGACCTATGCTTTCTCCTGTTATATCTTCGTGCGAGAACTCGTTCATCATTACATAAAGCAAGTGGGTAGTGCCTACTTTCGCCTTAACCAACCTTGGCATTCCCTGGAGGTTATGCCGGAGGAGGTTTACCTCACTAATCTATGGGGAGATGTAGCCGGCTGGCAGATAGATGGACCTACTTATCCAGAGGTAACGGGTGAGAGGCAGTTCGAGAATCGTTGGGTGCGTTTCTCCAACGAAGATGTAGCGCGCTTCTATAGGGAGGTCCTCCTGCCCGAGGTAAAGAAAGAGATGGACCTGTTAGTGGAAAGGGCTAAGAGAGGAGAAACCCCTTACCGGTTGAACGAGGATACCGCCCATATCGCTCCCTCCTTGATCCGCCTTCGTTCTTTGCTCCTTAACGAATCCCCCGAGAAACTATCTTCCCTCTCTCCCCCCGAGAAGTGGTCGTTGGGGCGCACTGCGGATGGTATAGCCTTCTGCCTCTCCTTCCTTCGTACTTCCCATCCCCTCCGTTTCCAGCGTCTTATCCCTCGTCAAAACCCCACCAAATTCATCCTTGGATTAGAGAGGGTGAAGGAGATGACGGAGTATCCGGGGCTCGACCTCGCCCTGGAGGTGCCCGATAAGGGATCTCCTTTCCTGCGTTGGTGGGGGTGGAGAGCCCCTAAGAGTGCGGAGGGATTACCGGGAGGGGAATGGTGGAGCTTTGGAGAGATAATTATCCCAGGGTATGAGTTAAGGGATCCCCATTCCGAGAGGCTAAATTGGAATACCCTCCTCTATAGATGGGAGGTCCCTTCAAGTTTTCCTCCCCACGAGGAGTAAATTCCTGTTCTCTTGGAATTTCTCTACCTCGAAACCAGCTTTATTGACCAAATCCGTAAGTTCCTTGGGAGTGAAGGCGTGGTAATAGCGAGGTATCCTTTTTTGTCCGAAGGGAACGAAGATGTCTCCCTTTTCGTCTATTGCGCTTTTATGCTTCTCTTCCTTCCAAAGGTTCCAAACGGTTAGCATCAACTTCCCATTTTGTTTTAAAAGATCCCGCGCCTTTCTTAAGAAGCGGAGACGAGCGGAAGGTGTGGGAAGGTGATGGAGAACCGCTATCATAAAGACGAAATCGTAATCCTTACCGAGGACCTTTTTGGAAAGGGAAAGGAAATCGCCTACAAGGAACCTCTTCTCAGGGAAGGCGGATTGGGCTTCCTTTATCAATCTCTCGCTGAGATCGACGCCCAGATACTCGATGTTGGGGGGTAGCACCTTCAGAAGCCTTCCATTTCCACACCCTATATCCAATACCCTTGCCCTTTCCCAGACCTCCTTCGCCAATTCCGCCATCTCCTCCCAAGGTCGGCTTCTCGTCCGGGAGAAATCCTCCGCTATCTCATCGTAGGTCTTCTTTAATTGCTCCATTATTTCCTTATAAGAGAGGTGCCCCATGTCTCGTTGGAATCTTTACCTTTAAAAGAATATAATATTCAGTGTGAAACTTCAATCGGGTAGGAAAATGGAGAATATACTGCTAGAGGTATTGAGGAATTGCCAAAACGAGGAGGATTTTTTCCCCTCTTTAAGGGAAAAGATGCGTCTCTACCGCCTTCCTTTCCCCTCCAAAGTGCAAATCCTCTCTACATATCTCAAATTTTTAAAACAAGGAAAGATAGAGAGGAAGGTTTTTTTGGAATCCTCGTTGCTTAAAAAGGAGATACGGACCCTATCGGGAGTGGCGCCGGTAGCGGTTTTCACCAAGCCTTTCCCCTGTCCTGGCAGGTGCATCTATTGCCCGGGCGAGGAAGGTATCCCCAAGAGCTATATACACAACGAGCCTGCTGTTATGAGAGCATTGGATCACCAATACGACCCCTATAAGCAAACCTCTGCGAGGCTGAGGCATTATCGGGAGATGGGGCATCCTACGGATAAGGTGGATCTAATAATCATGGGGGGAACCTTCTCTTATCTGCCGAGGAGATATCAAACCTGGTTCGTCAAAAGGTGTTTTGATGCTTTGAATCAGAGGACGGCGAGAAGTTTGAGAGAAGCCCAGGAATGGAATGAGGGAGCGGAGAACAGGTGTGTAGGTATCACTGTGGAAACGAGACCTGACCTTGTGGATGAGGAGGAGGTTAAAAGACTGCGCCTTTTGGGGGTAACCAGGGTGGAACTGGGCGTTCAATCCCTCTATGACGATGTCCTTGTATTCAACCAAAGGGGACATACTACCAAGGAAGTAAGGGAAGCCACCAAACTACTTAAAGACGCAGGCTTCAAGGTCACCTATCATATCATGCTGAATCTCCCCGCCAGCGACAAGGAAAAAGATGTGAAGCAATTCGAGATCCTGTTCTCTCACCCTGACTATCAACCCGATCAGTTGAAGATCTATCCCTGCGTCGTAACGAGGTACTCCCAATTATACGAGATGTGGCTAAAGGGAGAACATGTGCCTTACACGGATGAGGATCTGTTGGAGCTTTTGGCTCGGGCGAAATCCTTGGTTCCCCCCTATGTGAGGATAATCAGGGTTATAAGGGATATACCAGCTGATGAGATAGCTGCCGGGAGCAAGATGTCTAATATGAGGCAACTGCTAACCCAGATGGTGAAATGCAGATGTATAAGGTGCAGACAGGCGAGGGGCACTCCCCAGAGTTGGGATGAGGTTAAATTGGTGCGCTACGATTACGAGGCTTCGGGAGGAAGCGAGGTTTTCCTTTCCTTCGATTCCTTGGATGGGGAGATTTTGTTTGCTTTCCTCAGGTTAAGGAAGGTGGGAGAAGGGTTAGTAAGGAAGTGGACGGGAGCGGAGGCGGTGATAAGAGAGATTCACACTTATGGTCCCTTGGTCCCCGTTCATAAGAGGGAAGAAAAAGGGGTTCAGCATTGGGGATTAGGGAGAAGGTTGCTTGGAGAGGCGGAGAGGATAGCGAGGGAGGAATGGGGGGCGAGGAAGATAGCGGTTATAGCAGGGATAGGAGCGAGGGAATATTTCCGCAAGGCAGGTTATCATCTTGAAAGGACTTACATGGTAAAATCGCTTGAGGAGGTATGAAGTGAGGAAGGCGATAGATATAAAGGATCTACGGGAGCATCCCGTGATATCCGCTCTTTTGGAAAGGGCGGATAAGAATTTGCAGGAGATGGGCTATACGGAGCATGGTCTCCGCCATGCAGAGTTAACCGCAAGCATTGCCAGGAACATCATGCTTCGCTTGGGTTATTCCGAGAGGGAGGCGGAATTGGCTGCTATAAGCGGTTTCCTCCACGATATAGGAAATGCGGTGAACCGGGAGAACCACGCTTGTGCAGGAGCCCTTATTGCCTTTGAGGTGTTGAGGGAAATGGGTCTCCCTATGGAGGAGATAACCTTGGTTATGTCCGCGATCGGCAATCACGACGAGGAGACCGGTTATCCCGTCAATCCCGTATCCGCCGCTTTGATCTTGGCGGATAAATCCGATGTCCACCATACCAGGGTGAGGAACCCCAATCCTTCCACCTTTGATATCCACGATAGGGTCAACTTCGCTGTTCAGCGTTCCTTCCTAAATGTGGATAAGGAACACAAGAGGATCACCTTGGAGATCAATATAGATACCTCCCAGGTATCCATTATGGATTATTTTGAGATATTCCTCCAACGAATGCTTCTTTGCCGGCGCGCCTCCGCCCTTTTGGGGTGCCAATTCAACCTCGTCATCAATGGAGTGATATTAGTTTAGAGGAGATGAGCATCATGAAACAGACTCGGAGGGAATTCTTGAAGACCATAGGCATGATGTTATTATCCCTCCCATTTTTTAAAGAAGGCGAAGCAGCAGCTGGGCAGAAAGGCGGAATCCCTCGGAGAAAACTCGGATGTTTAGGAGTGGAGACCTCGATAATCGGCATTGGGTGCTTCCATCTCATAGAGCGAAGCGAAAAGGAAGCGGAAGATTTGTTGAACTTCATTATAGACCAAGGGATAGACTATATAGATGTTGCTCCCTCCTATGGGGATGCGGAAGTGAAAGTGGGAAGGGTTATGAGGACGAGGAGAAAAGAGGTATTTCTCGCTACCAAGGATCACGAGAGGACCAAGAAAGCCACCCTCGACCTCCTGGAACAGAGCCTTAAGAGGCTCCAAACCGATCATGTGGATCTCGTGCAATTACACAATGTGAACAATTGGCACGATTTGGGTTTGATACAGGAACCATTCGGTGCTCTCGCCGGTTTGGAGGAAGCAAAACGCAAAGGAATGTTGAGGTTCATAGGGATATCTTCTCATCGCCCTGATATATTGCTCCGGGCGCTGAAACTTTACGATTTCGATACCGTCCTCATTTTCATTAATTACCTTGATCGCTTCAATTATCCGATAGTGCACGAGGAGATAATCCCTTATGCGAGGAAGAAGGGCATGGCAGTTATAGGTATGAAAGCCATAGGCGATGGGCTTCTTAAACGTTCTGCGCCTTCTGCCCTCACTTATGCCCTTACCTATGCGGATGTAGTGGTTTTGGGCATGAACACCTTGAACCAAGCCAGATTAGATATAAATGTGGCGAAGAGGTTCAAACCTCTATCTAAGGAGGACGAAGAGCGTTTGTTCAAGGAAGCGGTGGAATTGGGGAATTATGTGTGTCGACAATGTGGCAGGTGCCTTCCTTGTCCCCAAGGGATAGATATACCCCAGGTATTCCTTATAGAGGGTGCTTTCGATCGCCAAATCATAGATTGGGTAGATAGGGGCGAGGAAAACCAATGGCGTTATACATTAGCTCATTGGTATGGCAATGAGCGATGGGCGAAGGAGCTCTACGAGTCTCTTCCTGTGAAGGTGGAAGCCTGCAACAAGTGTGGGCTTTGTGAGGAGCGATGTCCTTATAAAATCCCCGTGATAAGGAAACTCCAATGGGTGGCTTCTAAAATAGAGAATTTTAAGGGGTGAAGTTTGCCATTAAATCATCGATTGCGCTAAATTTCTTGCGTGATAAAAAGGGAGGAACCCGAGTATCGACGGAAAATAGGAACTGAGGTAGGATTTAAAAAAAACCGAACCAGTTTACAAAGGAGTTTGGGTATGCTATCGTTATGGCAATGTAAGCCTGAAAAGCCTTATGGCGCAAGAAGTTTATTATCGATTATGCTTCTTCCGTTTTTAGCACTTTCCTTGGGGAATCTATACCCCCTTACCCTTCGTAGGGAGGGGAGGGGGGAGTTCATGCCCGTTATAGGACGGCGCTGCGCCCTGTTGGCGAGTGAGGATGGCAGATTCGAAGTCTGGATATACCCTTTCAAAGCCTTCTGGGACGGAAGGATATCCTTGGAAACCACAGGGGGTGAAATCCCGCTTTCCCAGGTCCCTCGATCCGTCATAGTTTCACCCCCAGAGGCTGTGCTAACCCTGAAGGGGGAAAGGATCAAGGGGGATATAGAATTCCTCACCTCCTTCGAGGAGAAATATTGTTTGATAAGGTTCTCCCTGAACGAGGAGGTAAAAAGCATCCTCGTCCGTTTGAACAACGCCCTACTCCTAATGTGGCCGGCTCCCACCCCTGGCAGGGTGGAGGAAATAAGAGAAGGAAACGCCCTTGTCTTCAGGAGAGAAGTAGGTCCGGGTAAAGTGTTGCAATGTGCCATCTTGTCCGATAAGCCTTTCCAGTTCTCCCAGGGAGAATTGAAGATAGAGGGCAACAAAGCCACATTGGTGTTTTCCTCTTCCCCCAACTTGGAGCTCTCCGCCCTTTATGGGCGCACGAAACTGGATAATATGCGACGGTATGCCGATTTCTTCGCTAAGAGGGTAAGGTTAACTTCTTCCCATCTCCTTTTGAAGGAAGCCTTTGACTGGGCGGAGGTGGGGTTGGATAAATGCTTCGTCGAAACGGATATAGGAAACGGTTTCGTAGCGGGATACCATTTTGCCGGGGAGGGCAATCGCCCCGGTTTCGCTTGGTTCTTTGGAAGGGATTCCTCCTGGATGAGTTTTGCCTCCCTCTGTGTAGGGGGCTTCGAGGAAGTGAAGGAAAACCTCCTGCTCCAGATGAGGTATCAAATAAAAGAAGGGGATAATAAGGGGAAGATCTACCACGAGGTTTCCCTCGCGCATGATTATGTTCCCGATCCTGGTTACGCCTATCCTGCTGGGGATTCAACGCCCCTCTTCGTGGTAACCTTCGCCGAATACATAAAATGGTCCGGGGACTTGGATTTCCTAAAGAAACATTGGGATAACATAGTTTGGGGTATCCAATGGTGCGAGAGGATGGATGTGGATGGGGATCTGTTGATGGATAATCCCCCCGCTGGGCACCAGTGGTTCGATGGTGGCGAGAAAAACATGATCGATCTCGTTGCCATTTGGAAGAAGGCGCTGGAGGAAGGAGCTTATCTCGCCGACATCATGGGGAGGAAAGATCTAAAGGAAGAATGGCTGGGGAAGGCAAAGAAGTTAGGGGAGATACTAAATAGGGACTTTTGGAACGAGAAGCGAGGATACCTCTACGATAGAAAGTTGCCGGACAATTCCTTCCTGGATATCGCTACCTGTAACCCCTTCATTCCTCTCCTTTGGCGACAAATAGATGAAAGCAAAGCGCAAAGAGCGCTAACCCTGATATCCTCTCCCCAGTTCTCCACGCCGTGGGGAGTAAGAACGCGTTCCAGGGAAGAGAATACCTACAATCCCTGGGGGTACCACGAAGGAACGGTCTGGCCATTAGTAACCGGTTGGGCGAGTTTAGCGGAGTTCGCCAATTGCCATCCCGAGGAAGGTTATTTCCATCTTTTGTCCAACGCGAAATTGACCAGGGATTTCTCCCTCGGTTACATCCCCGAGATATTGAACGGAGATGACTACATCGCGGGGGGATGCCCTCTACAGGGTTGGTCGGAAGCCATGGTCATCCTGCCTTTCATGAAGGGCATCCTTGGTTTGGAGCCTGATGTTCCTCACGATAAGGTAGAAATGACGCTTCATATCCCAAACGAACTTAGAGACGCACGGATACATAACATCCGCATCGGAGATGGGCGGTGGGCAATAGAGTGGGAAACTAAGGAAGGGGAAAGGAGGATACGCATCCGAAGAGGGAAGGGGAAACCTTTGCTGGTCGATCTTTGCGTTTCCCTCGGGGAATACGAGGAGGGCATAATCTGGGTTGACGGGAAAAAGATCGCCTTCGATAAGAGGAAATCTCCCTGTGGTTACCATCTCTGCCTCTCTGCTCCTTGCGGTGAGGAAATGTTAATAGCGCTATATCGCTGAGATCTTCAACAGATCCGGGGGAGTTCTTCCCCGAGGGGCATCTCCACTAAGCGCTTGCCTCCAACGGAGGTTTCTAATATCACCGTCCCCGTGGGGGATTTCTCCACCCTGCCTATTATCTCTGCTTCTTCCCCCATTCCCCGCATAACCTTCAGGATCTCGTCTGCTTTATCCGGGGATACTATCGCTATGAACTTCCCCTCGTTCGCTACATATAGAGGATCGAGCCCCAATATCTCGCAGGCGGAGAGGACTTCCTCTTTTATAGGAATCTTCCCCTCTTCTATATAAAGGCAATAGCCCGTCGCCTGTGCCACCTCGCATAGGATTCCTCCCAGGCCTCCCCGCGTGAGATCGCGCATGAATCTTATTCCTCCCAAGGGCAGGATCCTCTCCACTACCTTATTAAGGGGATGGGCATCGCTTTGGATCGTCCCTGCCAAACCAATTCCTTCCCTTTGCATCATTACTGCTATGCCGTGATCGCCGATAGTCCCGTTGATGATTATTTGGTCACCGGGCTTTATATTCTGGGGAGAGAGGGAAAGAGCCTTAGGGAGAACGCCTATCCCTGCGGTGGCTATGAAGATCTTATCTGCCATTCCCGCCCCCACAACCTTTGTGTCCCCCGTTATTATCTTCACCCCCGCTACCTCACAGGCTTTGTGCATGGATTCGGCTATTCTCTCCAAATCCTTAAGCGGGAAGCCTTCCTCCAATATGAAGGCGGAAGCGATATAAAGGGGGGTAGCGCCCATCATGGACAAGTCATTCACCGTGCCGTAAATGGAAAGCATGCCGATATCCCCGCCTGGAAAGAAAGGAGGGTCTATGGTATAGGCATCCGTTGTGAAGGCGATTTTGAAATCGTTTAAGGGGAAAACGGCGCTATCTTCCAAAGGAAGGAGGAGAGGGTTCGAAAAGTGGGGGAGGAAGATCTTATCTATCAGCTCCTTCGTGAGCTTGCCTCCTCCTCCGTGGGCTAATAGGATCTTCTTCTCCTCGTGCATGGTTAGCGCCTCCCTTTAGGGAGAGTTGGTCAAAAGGGCTTTCCGGTGAACTCCTAACAAGGAAATCCCGGGGAGGAAAAGGTTCAGGGCGGAGATGACCTCTCGGGGCTTAGCGGAGCCCGAAGGGGTCAACGATATCAAGACCTCCAATTCTGCCTCCCTTTCTCCTGTTTGTTTTACCTTTATATCCTTTACATATTCCTGCAGGTTTATTTGCTTCTTTCCCTTCTCGCTCTCCCTCTCTATAAGGATTACATCCTTCTTGCTCCATTCCTCTATTGCCTTTTCCAAGTGCTCCCGGGAAGCGTATTCTGGCAGGGATATCCGGAGGGAAAAAAGGGAGGCTTCCGCATGGATCTTGCCCTCCACGGGGAAGGCTTCTTCAACCCTTATCCCCTCCGGCAAACAGCGATTAAGCCTCTCCGCTATTTCCTGGAGGGGGAAGGGCTCCCTTAAGGTTATCACCGCCAATTCGCAATCGCTCGTCGCTCCCAATTCCAAAGCGCTAAGGAAGGAGATTTGAGGGCGAGGGTTGAACCCTTGGGTGTAAACTATGGGCAGGAGCGATCTTCTCAAGCCGCGCTCCAGGGCTCGATAAAGGTCGAGATGGGATATGAACTTCGCTATTCCTCGCTTAGACAGGACCAGACAGACCTTTCTCATCCTTTATAAAAGTGCAAACTCCGCAATTATGGCACCTATCCCAACGGCAATCTTGTGTAGGTTCTCCCCTTTTTGCTTTTTCATCCTCTTGCCTCAGGAATTCCTTTGTTACTCCTATATCGATTACATCCCAGGGGAGGACCTCATCGTAATCCATTTCCCTCTCCACATAATAATGAGGATCAAGGGCGTTTTCCTCAAAGGCTTCCATCCAGGTGGCGAAACGGAAGAAATCCTCCCAACTATCCATTTTGCATCCCTTCCGGAAGGCGGTGAGGATGACATTCGCCACCCTCCTATCCCCCCTTGCTAAGGCGGTCTCCAGGAAGCTCATGTAAGGGGAGTGGAAGTCCATCTCCACTTTCCTCTCCTTGAGGTTCTTCTTTAAATAGGAGATCTTCTCTTGGAGGAGAGGTATAGGGCATTGAGCCCGCCATTGGAAAGGGGTGTGGGGCTTGGGCATAAAAGGAGCGAAGCTGAGGTGGAGGCGTCTGATATTCCTTCCAAGGCGAAGGATTTGCTTCACAAGTTTCACGATGCCTTCTAGGTCCTCTTCCTTTTCCTCCGGAAGACCTATCATGAAGTAAAACTTGAAGGAATCCCACCCCTTGGATAAGGCGGTCTCTATCGCTTGGAAGATTTCCTCGTCGCCTATGTTTTTATTTATTATCCTCCTCAGGCGTTCACTCGTTTCGGGGGCGAAGGTCAATCCGCTTCTCCTTACCCTCTGCACCTCCTCCGCAAGCCTTATGGAGAAGGTGTCCAGGCGAAGGGAGGAAAGGGATAACCCTACCCGGGAAGGGGAGAGGAGCAGGGAAAGGCGAGTGGTTATTTCCTCGATTTGGGAATGGTCGGCTGGATTGAGGGCAAGCAGGGAAACCTCCTCGCTCCCAGTGAAGGAGGCAAGGAGGGAAGCGAGTTGGATGACCTTGTCGGCTGAGCGCTCCCTAGCGGGACGCCACACCATCCCTGCCTGGCAAAACCTACAGCCCCTTGTGCAACCCCTCATTATCTCCACCGCGGGACGGTCGTGAACGACTTGAATAAAGGGCGTTATCCAAGTGGAGGGATAAAAGGCTTTCTCCAGGTCTTCTACTATCCTTTTCTTCACTTTGGGGGGAGCGGGAGGTGTTGCCTCCATCCCTTGGAATTTCCCCTCTTCGTCGAACAACGGTTGGTAGAAGCGGGGAACATATACCCCTTCTATCGAACATAGATTTTCCAGCAGTTCTTTCCTTCCTTTATCCTTATACCTCTTCACCGCCTCTATTATCTCCCAGATCACCTCTTCCCCTTCCCCTATCACGAAGGCGTCTATGAAGGGAGCTAAGGGCTCTGGATTGAAACAAGAAGGACCCCCTGCGATTACAAGGGGATAACCCTCGTCCCTCTGGGACGAGAACAAGGGAATTTGAGAGAGGTTAAGGATATTGAGAAAGTTAGTGTAGTTCAGTTCGTGTTGGAGGGAGAAGGCAAGGATGTGGAATTGAGAAAGGGGGAGTTGGCTCTCCAGCCCGAAGAGGGGGATGTGGCGAGTCCGCATCTCACCTTCCATATCCCCCCAGGGGGCGAAGGCTCTATCGCAGAAGATTTCTTCGTCTTGATTGAGGAGGAAATAGAAAAGTTGTAGAGCGGTGCTGGACATGCCTATTTCGTAGATGTCGGGATAAACAAAGCAGATGCGCAATTTGCTCTTCTCCCAATCCTTCTTGAGGCACCCCCATTCCCCGTTTATATAGCGAGCGGGCTTTTGAACCCCCAAAAGCAAACGCTCCCATTCTTGGGGCGGTGGCATATAAGGCAAAGAGGGATGAAGCTTTAAGGTTATGTCTCCTCTCCCGCGATTTCTCCCACTTGTATTTGAAGCTCCGCCCTCTCCTCGATCCTTTCTATTTTCCCATCTCGCACCCAGACAACCCTATCGGAGATATCGATCATCTTGAGGTCGTGGGTAGCGGAGATGACGGTAACCCCTTTCTCTTGGTTCAAAGTCTTAAGGAGGTTTATTATCTCCTTGCCGGTGCGTAGGTCGAGGTTGCCAGTAGGCTCATCCGCAAGCACTATCCCAGGGTCATTCGCGAGGGCGCGGGCGATAGCAACTCTCTGTTGTTGACCACCCGAAAGCTCGTTGGGCTTGTGGTGCAACCTATCCCCCAGTCCCACGATCTTCAAAAGTTCCACCCCTTTTTCAATTGCCTCATCGGTGGTCATGCCCGCAAATATCATGGGCAGGGTGACATTCTCCAGGGCGGTCATAACTGGGATGAGATTGAAGGTCTGGAAGATATAGCCTATTCGTCTGCACCTCAACCAAGCGAGCTCATAGGCATCCAATTGGGCTATATCCACCTCATCTATGAAGACCGAACCGGAGGTAGGCCTATCTAGTCCCCCTATCATATTGAATAGGGTTGTCTTCCCCGAGCCCGAAGGACCCATGATGGAGATGTATTCCCCTCTCCTTATGTCTAAGGAGACCCCATCCAAGGCTCGAAGGACCGTGTCTCCCATTACATATTCCTTTACGAGGTCCTTAGTTCGAACGATATATTCCGCTACCGCCATTTCTATCGCCTCCTTATATAATTATACTTCCACTCTTAAGGCTGCCACTGCGGGCAGTTTGGCTGCCCTATAGGCCGGCCAGATTGTAGCTACGATGGTCAATACAACCCCTATAGCGATGGCCACAACGAAATTATACAAAACCCCCTCCAGTGGTAAACTTCCGATTAGCTTCTTCCAACCGTATTTCCCCCAGTAGACAAGGAAGGAGAAGAGAAATCCTACTATGCTTCCCCCTATAGAAGCGCTTATCCCCAAAATGCTTGCCTCGAGCAGGAAGAGCCTCACAATGAGGGAGTCCAAAGCACCTAAACATTTCATCGTTCCTATTTCCTTATATCTTTCCGATACTGCTATAAGCATGGAATTAGCTATCCCTATGGTGCAAACGACGAGGGCAACGCCTGCTATCCAATTCGCCCTTGCATGGATATCCGCTGCTAAGTGCTTCTCCACCATTGCGGAAAGCACCTGGTTTTGCATAAAGGTGGACATCAGAAAGGCTACGCCCAAAAATGTTCCCCCTGCTGCCAGAACTTCCCTCCCAAAGCGGATCCTTATGTTCTGGAGGGTGAACTTCAGGGCGAGACGAAGAGGTAGTTGGCTAATCCTACCGATCTTTCCCTCTTCAGCTATTCTTTTGTCGCGTCTTTTCGCCATTTTTGCTCTCCTCCTTCCTTACCGCAAATACTACAAATCGTCTCTTTCCCAATTCTTTAAGAAAGGCTCCTACTGCTACCTCCGCCTCCCTGCGAGTTATTTTATATCTCTCCGTTAACACTTCAAGGATCTGTTCAAAGGTATGGTTCCCATCACAAAGTTCCCAGATTAAGGAGCCAATCTCGTCGTCTAAGACGATGTTTCTAATGGGAGGCGGGGAGAAAATAAGGGAAACAAATTTCCCTATCCAGTCTCGTCTTACGGGGACCTTTATCACCACCTTCCCCTCTTCCTTGTACCACTCCAGATTGGGATTTCTTATAGGAAACGCCTTCAGCGTTTCCTTCTTTGTGAGGGGTGGCGTTCTTCGGCGTCTCAAGAATGGCATACTATCGTATCCCGTACCTCCTCGAGGAACACGCTCTCCTTTTTGCTTCTTCCCTCCAAGAGAAAGATCTTATCCTCTTCCTCACAGTGCCAACAGTAAATATGAGCGTACCCCCCAAATGGAGGTGTGGTTCCGAAGATCTTCCTCTTGCCTTTTGCTCCCATTGCTCGATGACCCATATATTTTTCATTATACCATATCAATGAAAAACCGTTCAACCTCCTTTTAACTTGATTCTCCCACCAGTTTTCTAAGGTGGCGCTCTTCAATTGCCCTCTCGCTATGCTATATCTCTCTATTTTTAGCGACCTCCCCTTGTCCTTAAATGAAAGCATTATCCATGCGGTATACAATTTTATGTCCACCAATTGAAAGGTCTCGGGAACCTTCGTTGCAAAGCCGTAAAATGCCCAAAGGGTTTTCCCGTCTTCGGGATGGTCGGTGATGGAGGAAAGGATGTGCCCCGCTCCTGGGGGAATATCTTTGCCCACTATTTGTGCCATCACTATCCTGCCACATTCCTTACACTGCCATATCCTACCTATCCCTTTCCTATCGCTCCGCCAGGAGAAAACCAAAGTCTCTCTATCTCGCCTTTGCAGAAAGGGAGGGGCTGGACTCTTCCTGAACTGGAAGGGTATCTTCTTCTTCGCGACCTCCTTCTTAATCCTACCGATGAAGTTATCCAGCACATTTTCCAAAATAACAGGACCCTTCGGCTTTATCCACTTGATCTCTACATAGGAAGTAGCGTAGGGATCATCCACTCGCATATATTCCTCCGCGCTTCCACTACTGCTAACAGCTGCCAAACTCCAATCCTTCGGCACCTCTACCACAACACCTTGCCATCCTATGTGTGTCGTCTCCTTGGTTTGCATCTCTAAGATTAAATTATACAAACTCTCCCTTTCCCCTTCAATCCCTCACTTCTGTTCGATGAGGAGCATATTCCAATAGAGGCGAGGATCCTTCTCCTTTGCTAACCCTCCTCCCCATTCTATCCAAGCCTTCCTCCCTTCTCCATCGCTATCGTTTACGAGCAAGGAGATACCTATCAAGGTGCCCGGCTTAACCGCTACTCCCAACTCGCTGTATGGCACTGCAGCCTCGTAAATAGTGCGATTTCCTTCCCTTCTTATCACGAGCCCGGGCAATTTATACTCGCCTTGGAAGGCAAATCCCGGTGCATGCCATATCCAAAGCATCGTCCCCTTGGGGGTGAGGGCAAGCCCCGCTTCCACATAGAAAACTCCTTGGGGATCGTTTATGGGATCGAGTGCCAAGCCTATTTGTATGCTGTCCCCCTGCCAAATGTCTTCCCCTTGGAAGGGTTGATGAAACACATCGTCCTTAACCTCCATGGCAAAATATACACTATTGCTATCCCAAAGGAAGTAGGCGGTAGCAGATAGATCATCCTCTCCGTTCCATTTTCCTTCTGTCTTTCCATATTTATCCAACCTTATGGGAATAGCAGCGTTCCATTCGTTCTCCCCTATTACTCCGTCTATCGTGGGTGGAGTGGAGGTCTTGAGGCAGGGATAATAGGTAAGGGTCTTCTCCTGGGAGACGGAGAGGCTCCCCGCTTGAAGAGAGGCGCTTAACTGGTAGGCTCGAGCGTATTCTATTGGCTTTTGCACGGGATATTGAAGGGATGTATCGCCCTGCTTAACCGTAACCTCTTTTTCCTCTTCTATGCCTAATTCAGTGCTCCTTATAGTGATCCGACCAGGGATCTCCTGGGAGGCTCTGCTCCTTATTATCACTTCCAGAGAGGGAGCGAGGGTAGGGGAAAGCGAGGGTTTCAGGAGGAGGGAGAAGGGGCGAGTGACCTCTGCTAATGCATAGGCGGAAGCAACGACGCCGTCCTTGGATTTCAATACTGCTTTCAAGGGATAAGAGCCTTCCGCTTCCAGGGGGATCTGTATTTTGAAGTTCACATATTGATAATCACCTCCTGGTAGTTTATATCCCTGCGCGGAAGGTTCCACTCTCCAACCGGAAGGCGGAATGAGGGATACCTCTCCTTCCCAAGGTTTGCTGAAGGTGTTCTCTATCAGGAGGGAAATCTCGCTCTCGGTCCCTCCCGTGAGGCGGAAGCGAGAGATCAGGAATTGGAGGGGAGGGCTGACAACCTCCCACTTCTCCACACCCTCCAAATAAATGGGTTCGGTGGTTAACCGAAGTATCAACTGCCCCTCCTTCACTGGTATATTCTGGGGCTTTCCATACATATCATAGATCTTTAACT
>CAYVMD010000034.1:0-9104 GCA_964452465.1 uncultured bacterium
TAAACTTCTTGCGCCATAAGCCTTTTCACGCTTATATTTCCATAATGATAGCGTATCCGAACCTCCTTTGTAAACAGATTCA
Organism: uncultured bacterium; assembly: GCA_964452465.1. Classification (GTDB taxonomy): domain Bacteria; phylum Armatimonadota; class JACIXR01; order JACIXR01; family JACIXR01; genus CAYVMD01. The sequence continues at coordinate 83 of CAYVMD010000034.1, forward strand.
TCCTCCTAAATCCTACACATTCTTCTTTTAGTATAGAAATCTCTCAACATCTTGTCAATACCCTAGCTCCTGTTTTCCTGTCAATACCTTGGGTTCTGTTCCCTCGAAACTTTTTGCCTTGCAACTCCTTTCAGGATTATATCGTTATAATGGTAGCATAACCAAAAATCCTTTGTAAAGGGGTAAATAAAATATGCTAATGCGTTGGGAAAGAGCCAAAAACAATCCTTCCTTCTTTCGCCGTTTCATAGGTCTTTCCCTGGAAACCTTTGAGGAGTTGATGAAAGTTCTAACCGAATTTTACCCTGCCTTTGAAAATTCCCGCCTACAAAGAATTAATAGAAAGAGAGCCATCGGGGCAGGGGGGAAATTCAAACTCCCTCTTCCCGAAAGGGTAGTGATGACCTTGTTTTTCCTTCGCCATTATCCCACCTTTGCCTTATTGGGCTTTTTGTTTGGTCTTCATGAGAGCAATGCTTATCGGAATGTGGAGATGATGAAGGAATTTATAGGGAGGCATCTGCCTTTGCCCGAAAGGGTAAGGAAAAAGAGGATAAGTTCGCTTGGGGAGTTGCTGGAGGAGATGCCAGAGGTTTCTTTGCTCATAGATGCAACGGAGCAGGAGAGGAGAAAGCCGAAAGATAGAAGGAAGAGGAGGGCATTTTATTCGGGGCGGAAGAAGAGGCACACTTTAAAGACGCAGGTTGTTGTGGGGAAAGAAGAGGGTTTAATTATGGATGTTTCGTCGGGATGGGAGGGGAGAAGGCACGATTTGGAGGTTTTACGTTTGTCAAGGATAAGGGAGAAGTTTAAAGGGGTAAAGGTAGTAGGGTGGACGGACAGGGGTTATGTGGGGCTAGAGAAGGAGGTTTTGGGGTGGGAGATAAGACAGCCGACGAAGAAGAGTAAGAGGAGGGGGTTGAGGGAGGAAGAGGAGGAGAGGAATAGAGCAATCAACAGGGAGAGAGTGAAGGTAGAGCATACGATATTAGCGATGAAGAGGTATCAGGTAATGGGAGGGATATATCGAGGAAGATCAGAAAGGTATTCGAGGACGGTGGAGATAGTGGCGGGGTTAGTGAACATGGAAAGGATGATGATGAAAGGAATAGGGTAAGCGGAAGTTAAGGGAAGAAGAACATGCTCGATAGGGAAAGGAGGGTAGGGCTTCCTTCTTATCACGCAAGGATTTTAATAATTGTAAGATCCTTCCTTTAACTCCTAAGGAATTATTACCTCCTTTTACTTTTTGGGCAAGGGCTGGGCAAAAAGAAATTACTTTCTGAATTCTGGGTGGTCATATGGTCCTAATCCCAGATCCCGAGGGATGAGATCGAGGTGCTCCTTGGGAGATTTGCCAAATACCGCCCTTACCGCATCGAGGTAGCCGAATCCGTACTCCCGATGGGGCATAAGATAATGGCCTTCTCCCCATTCGTTCCAATTGTCCAGGAGGAGAAGCCTACTGCCAAGTTGAGAGGGAGGGATCCTCTTTATGAATTCCCTCGCCTTCTCGCATAAAGTCTGAAAGTCCTTGGGGGGAAGCTTCCAGATGCTCCCCTCATCGTGCCAACCTGTCCAACCCATAGAAAGGGTTATCACCTGAGGCATGATCCCTAACTCCTCCGTCTTCCTCCAATATTCCTCCTGCTTCTTTATCGCTACATCCGGTGGAGGGTTATTGGGAATAGGCCAACAGTAGGCAAAGGCATAATCCAATCCCAAATCCTTCATCAATCTCAAATGATTGGGGTCCAGTCCCCTGTATTCGCCGAGGATAATCAAGCCATCGAAGCCAGCTTCCTTGCATTTTTCCCTCATCTTGTTGAGGGCATTTCTCACCTTCTCCACACCGCCAAGGTCATCCACGAGATATTCAGGGCGATAAATGAAGAGCAAAGGCTTATTATCTATCTTCAGATAACTTTGATGTTTGAAGAATGTATCTATCCAATAGGGGAGGAGGTTATTGAGAAGATCGTTCTCGTCCGACACGCCCGCCACCCCTCTATTTTGATTCTCCCACATTATGGCGAACTTCATCTTGGAGACGAACTTGGACTTGAAGAGTCCCTCCGTAATGGGTCGTTCGAATATGGTCTGGATGGGGGCTTTGCCCTGGTTTACCCTATACCAGCAGAAGACGAAGAACTGGATGCCATGCTCCACCGCCCATTTTATCTCCCAATCCTTCACCTCGGGATTGAGTTCATCGTAAAAGCCCAAGACGGGCACCCGCCAGAGGTCCCTCAATACAGTTTTCCAGAGGTCAACGCTTTCCCAAAGGGGACAGTTCAACGCCCCTATCAATACATCCGTCTCCACTGGCTTTGGCTCGGGGATATAGGAGGTTTTGATAGGGGGTAGAGGCGGAGTGAAGGTCATCCTGTAGGAAGCGGTCACCTCCTCCGCCTCCGGAGCGGAGACGACGAGTTTCAGGTCCGCCTTCATAGGCTTTTCCGCCACGACCTCCCAGGCGAGCTCCACGGTCCTCCCGAACTCCATCTTCTCCAATTCCTGCACTTTCTCTCCCAATACCTTTACCCCTTTGCAAGGCACCAATTTTGCCCGCACCTTCCCTTTTTCCCCTCCCAGGTTTGTGAGATAGGCAAGCACTTTCTCCGGTCTTCCCGCCCTGTTGACGCCGATAGCGGAGAAGAAATAGTTAACCTTTATTTGGGGAGGCGTCTTTTGGGCAGGGAGGAAACAGAGGCGATAGATCCGCGCCGTGCATTTTTCGTCGGAGGGGAAGAGGGAAAGCGCCCGCAGAATCCCCTTCCACTCCGTCAAATGGGAAACCCTTAGGCAATAATCGTGAGGCTTGCCATCGGACTTAAGAGGAAAGGTGAGGATTTTAGAGCCCTCTGAAGTGACCAACAATACTCTACCCTCTTTGCCTTTGGAGGTGGACATCCTTAAAACTATGAAATCCTTCCCCTGCGTTTCCAAAGCGAGGGAATCATGAACCACCGCGGAATCGGCACTTATCACATCTATGGATAGGGCACCACTCTTGCTTTCCACCCTTCCAGTTTCCCTGCCCTTCCAACCGAAATCGCTCTTAGAGAAGTCGAAGCATGTCATTTTCGTCTCCCCTCCCTGGGAGAGATTGGGGAGATAACGGGCAAGCAAGGCGGAGTAGTAGTGACTTTTGACCTCCTCCGTCGTCAAGGTTCTATCGTATACCCTCAATTCATCCAGGATCCCCTGGAAATCCTCCAAATTTGGACCATCCGATAAACCAAGGACGAGGGGTTGAGGGTTACTGCGGATCCTACCGGAGAGGTAGGAGGATTCGGCAACCAATTCCCCATCCCTATATACCCTCAACTTTCCTTTATCGTAGGTTGCGGCCAAATGGCACCACCTATAGCGGGGAATACCCCTGAAGGAGGCTACCGTGCCGGGGCTATACCAGGGATTTTTCTCCGTGGCTACTACGAAGTGGCTTGTGCCATCTTCGTTGATAATGAAGCGATAGATGCAATCCCTCTTGGCGAGGGGCGAATACTTCCCCTCCCCTTTCACCAGGATCCACACCTCAACGCTCATCCTTTCCATTCCATCTAGTTTGGGCGATTGAATGATCACGGAACTACCCCTCCCATCGAACTCCAGAGCATAGCCGAGAAATCCTTTCACCCATTTAGCCCCCTTTATAATGCCATCCAAGTGATTGCCCGAACTATCTTTCACCATATTCCCCCTTCCTTCGTCGAACCTCCAATAGCCAAGGAGCCCGCTTTCTTCCCCGAAAGCAAAGGTGAAGAGGAAGATCAATAGCGGAAAGAGGAACATCGCCATCCCCTCCTATTGTTAATATTAAAGAATTTTAGATCAAGGCACTTCAACATTTTATCTCCTCCCATATCCTGTCCCCCTTTCCTATCACCGCTTTAGGTCCAATGATGGAACGGTAGACGAAGGCTCCTTCCTTTATGCGAGCACCGTTCAATATGACTGATTCCTCCAACTTTGCCTTTCCCTTTATCTCCACATTATCTCCTATTACGGTGTAAGGAGAGATTTCTGCCCCCTCCGCTATGGAACAGTTTGAGCCAAGAAGGATGTTATCGGGATGAGGAGATACATCCAGGGGCGCGATGTTATCCAGGGCATCCCTGTGAACGCGCAGGAATCTTTCCCTATCCCCAACATCGAGCCAATAGCCGAAGTGGAGAAAGGCATGGACCCTGAAGGTCTTCTGGATGAGAAGGGGTAGGATCTCCCTTTCCAGGGAGATCCGTCCCGGAGGGAAATGCTGGAGCACGCGCCGGTTCAGGATGTAGATCCCCCCATTTGCAAAGCCCGCCCTTTTGTATCCCTCCTTCTCACGGAAATCCCTCACCCTCATATCCCCCGTGAAGAGGACGCTCCCAAAGGAGGAGAGATCCTCCACTTTGACCGTAAGGATAGAAAGGTCCGCCTTTTTAAGTTTATGGAAGGCAAGGAAGTTCTCATAATCGACATCGGCGATTATATCGCCATTGATGACGAGGAAATCCTCGGATTGGGGATCCGCCAATTTGATTGCTCCACCTGTGTCCAGCTTTTCCTTCTCCACCTTGACCTCTATTTTGAACTCACCGCAGAGGAAAGGAAGAAAAGGGAGCACCTTTTCGGCGAGCCAGCCGAGGGAAAGTATTACCCTATCCACTAACTGAGGTGGTAGAGAGCGAAGGATATGGAGGAGAAGGGGTTGGTTGCAGATGGGGAGGAGGATCTTGGGGAGATGAAGGGTAAGGGGGCGAAGCCGTTCTCCTTCCCCTCCCGCTAAGATCACCACATCCATTTTAGCCTTTGATTGTTTGTCTTATCACCCTTATGTGAAGGGGGGTACTGCCGCAGCAGGCGCCAACGATGTTCACGCCCAGATCGACATATCTCTTCGCGTATTCCGCCATCGTCTCGGGGGTGGCGTCGTAGACCGTTTTCCCACCCACCATTTTGGGAACACCAGCGTTTGGTTGAGCCATGAGGAAAACGCCGGAGGGGCGATTCCTAATCATCTCCTCCATCACTTTGAGCATATCCTCCGGCCCGGTCCCACAGTTCGCCCCGATTATCTTCACCCCCCAGGAGGTGAGGCTTTCCATCGCCTGTGTTGGCGAAACGCCCATGATTGTCCTTCCCGAGGATTCAAAGGTCATGGTGCAAAGGGGGAGTATTCCCACCTCTTGGGCGGAGATTATGGCGGAATGGATCTCCTGGAGGTCCGAGAAGGTCTCAAGGATAGCGAAATCCACTCCTTCTTTAAGGGCGGATTCCATCTGCTTCCTATAGGCCTTGAGCGCCTCCTGGAAGGGCAAATCTCCCCAAGGCTCGAGGAGCCTGCCGGTAGGACCAACGGAGAGGGCTACATAGGCTTTATCTTTTACCACCTCTCTGGCAAGCCTCACCGCCTCCCTATTTATTCTTTCCACCTCCTTCTCCAATCCCGAGAAAGCCAATTTTATAGGATTGGCGCCGAAGGTATTCGTTTCCACTATCTCGGCTCCTGCTAAGAGGTATTCCTTGTGGATCTCAGCAACGACTTGAGGATGGGAAAGGTTCCACTCCTCTGGGGGGGTACCAAGAGGTAGCCCTCGTGATTGGAGCATGGTTCCCATCGCTCCGTCACATATCAGCACTTCTCCCTTTGTTAATCTCTCCAAGATATCCATATCTTAAGTTTGGCACTTTCTACCAAGGTGGGTCAAGGAAGATATTAATTCCCCCGATGGTTAGGAAGATTTAATTCTCGGATGTCTTTAAACCCGTTTGGGGGAAGCCTTTATGGCTTCCCCCAAACGGAGAGAGCAAGTTAGGAGATTCTGCTTAGAATTTCTGGGAGAAGGAAACCTTAATCCAACGCCCTTCCCGAGGGTAGAAGACCATCTCCTGCCAATCCTTGTCGAATAGATTCTCCAGCGAGAGGCTAAAGGATCTGCCCTTGGGGAGTTGCTTCGTCACTCGGAAGTTAAAGATAAGAGCGGAGGGAAGGCTAAGAGGGACATTCACCTTGCTCACATTGCCCTGGTCATCGAACCAAAGGCCTGTGGCTTTGCCAGGATAACAAGCATCGGTGTTCCTCTTCCCCCAATAGAACATCTCGAAATCGCAGGAGAACCCTTTCTTTGCCTTCAAGGTCAGTCCCGCCTTCAGCATGTGCTTGGGAGGAGCGGTGCGGTAAGCGGGGATGAGGGGACCATTATTCGTGAGGTCCTTGGCGGATAGATAGGTGTAGTTGCCCCAAAAAGAGGTATTGCCGCGATTGTATTCGTAGGAGAGTTCGAGACCTTTTTGACGAGCACGTCCCAAGTTCTGCCATACATAATTGGGGTCGGAGACGATAAGGTCCTTAACCTTTTGGTAGAAGAGAGAGGCGGTAAATTTGCCATTCTGGGAGGTTTTGCTCTCCCAATCCAACTGCACTATATTGGCAACGGGGGGTTTGAGATCGGGATTTCCCATATTGATTCCCGAGCCATAGAGCTCGTCGAGGGTGGGGAAGCGCTTGTTGCGAGTATAGGAGAGGCGCAGGTCGGAGGAGGGCGTCGACCTGAGATGGAAATTGAGGAAGGGAATAACCGCTCCTCCTCCGGGATCGGCATCGTCATATCGCACCCCCCATACCAAGACATGGGTAGGGCTTAGGCTCTTTGTCTGCTGGAGGAAAATGCCCTTATATTTCATATCCTGGCTGGTCCAGCCAGTGGGCTGAGGTTGGTTAGCGGGGTAGGTAGCGGTAGCTCTCCGCCAATCGCCCTCCCACCAAAGCCCCCAGGAGAGGATGTTGCCAGGGGAAAGGGAGATGTCATAGTTCAACTCCGCCCTAAGGAGCTTGTAGCGCATAAGGTTCTTCATCTGGGTAATCTGGGCCTGAGATAAGGGTTGGAAGGTATTGGGGTCTTTGACCAATGCTCGCTTGACATCCAAATCATAGGTCACGACGACGGGGCTTACCCGAAGCATCATATGCGTCTTATCGCTCACCTGGCGTTCGTAGGCGATGGATAATCCGGGTCGGCGCAGGTTCGGCCATCTATGTTCGTAAAGATAGCCTATGGTTTCTGCCTTGCCAGTGGCGGGGTTTATCTTGCTCACACCCGCGATGTTTGGTCCCAAGGGCTTGAAACCACCCTTTTCTCCCTGGAGCAGGACCCCCGCTATCGTCCACTTGGATCTTTCATCAGGGGCATTGACTATCTTGAAGGATAGGTCGGAGAGATCCGTGCGAGCATTGGGCATCCAACCATCGGAATAACTGCGGTTAAAGGCAACGAACCAGTTGCGCTCTTCATCCCCTCCTCCCGAGACGATATCGTAGTATTGGGTATTGTAGGTGCCATAGGTTAGGATGAAGCCCGTGCCGGGATATTTATCCCCCGTCTTCATTGTCATGGAAACAAGACCCGAGATGGTATTGCCCGGGTAAGCAACGGGCGCAGGACCCCTAAACACATTTATCTCCGCCATGGAACGCCAGGGGACCCTCTGTAGGACACAGGCACCTGTGGGATTGAGGTTTATCCCCTCGGCAATCATCTGGAGATAGGTGTAATTGGAACCGCGGAAGGAAAGGCGAGGGGAATTCATGGCACAGCCGTAGATGGTCTGGGTACCGGGGAGGCGAGAGAGGACATCGGCGAAGTTCTGGGGTCCTATCACCTCTTCCGCTTTCTCCGCGGTTATCGTTTCCACCTTCACGGGTTTTTCCTTCTCTGCTTCCACCTCGATCTCGACCTGTATCTCCGGCACCTCCTCCTGTCCTAAGGCAAGGAGAAATCCCAATAAGCATACTACTAACACCAACCAGGGAGAGCTTCTCACTCAGCAAGCACCTCCTTCCAAATTTTTTCCTGGGTTAATGCCTTACCTCAACTTATAAACGATATCCACGCTTATGCGGATGGCGGGAGCATCCACGCTTTTAGGGAAGGGGAGGTAGGGACCAGCCTTCTGGACGGTTTGGATAGCGGATTCGTCCAAGACCTTGGAATTGGAGGATTCCACAACCTTTATATCGCTGGGGGAGCCATCTGCCTTGACAAGGAAGGAAAGCTTTACCTTCCCTTCAACCCCGCTTAACCTTGCTTGAGCGGGATACTCCTTCGCCTTCTCAATGCGGGCAAGGACCATCTTCTTGAATTCGGCGAGTTCCCGAGGATCTATCTCCTTCTTCACCGGAGGAGGGGGAGGAGGTGGTGGTTCCTGTTTGGGAGGAGGTGGAGGCGGGGGCTCTTCCTTCTTAGGAGGTGGAGGAGGGGGTTCTTCTTTCTTAGTAGGTGGTGGTGGAGGAGGAGGTGGCGGGACGGGTTCGCCAGGCATCCCTGGCTCCTTTCCTGGGCCACCTATGCCAGGAGCGCTCCCACTGCCCCCCAGGCCCGGACCAGTGCCTCCCTGGGGGGTTGGGATCCCTCCTACAACGAATTCCCCCGGACCGGGAGAAGTCCTATAAAGGACCTCAGCGCCACCACCCCCGGGAACAGGGGTGGGCTTGGAGAAAGGAAGAGCCACAGGCTTGGAGAAGAATTGCGTGCCTTTAGGGAGAGGGGTAGTGACTTTTGGCTTTTGTGCCACCATTTGGCTATTAGTGGGCTTCGGCTGGGTGGTTGGCTTGTAAGGGTTGCTAACCTTGGCGTAGATGGGAGGAAGATGAAGGAAGAGCTCGACCTGGGAAGTGGGATAACAGCAGGCGAGGTGCCCCCAATAAGGGAGGACGGCAAGATGAAGAACGAAGGAAGCGAGGAAGGTAAAGAGATATATCCTCTTCGTGCTCATCTATTTTTCCCCTCTGGGGGGGCCTTCAATTCAGCAGCAAGGGCAATGTATTCCAACCCGGAAAGGCGCACCGCATCCAGCACATCCACAACCTTGCCGTAGGGTACACCCCTATCACCGCTTATTATTACCACCGTCTTCCCCCTCTGCGCCTCCTGGCTCAACTTATCCAATAGATCCTCTATCCTTACCTCCCGTCCTCCCAGGTAGACGGAACCATCCCTGGTTATGAAAATGGCTATTTGGGTTTGCTCCTGAG
>CAYVMD010000034.1:9114-21200 GCA_964452465.1 uncultured bacterium
TGAGGGACGGCAGTAGCTGCTTGAGGGAGGGTTATGTTTAAGCCGGTTCCGGTAACGATGAAGGAGGCGGTCATCATGAAGATTATGAGGAGGACTAGGAGCACATCGTTGAAGGGGACCATATTTATCTCCCAGAAGAGTTCTCCCCTTCTCCTTTTCATCCTTCCTCCCCCTTCAAGGAAAGAAGCATCTCGTTTTGCTCGATTTCCAATTGTTCCACCATTTTTGCGGTTTGGGAGCGAAAGATATTATAGAAAGTAACCGCAACGATAGCTACCCCTAAGCCGGCAGCGGTGCAGACCAATGCCTCCGCGATTCCCGCTCCCACGACTGCTATACCTGCGGAGCGGTAAACGCTTATAGCGTGGAAGGAACGCATGATGCCCAAGACTGTCCCAAATAGACCGATAAAGGGGGCTATCGACCCTATAGTGGCTAAGAAGGGGAGATTGCGGTCCAAATAAAGGGAAACCCTGGAGATGTTTAATTCCACCCTCTTTTCGTTTTCCTCCCTATCGGGATTGGAGAATTGGAGATGAACGAGGGGGGAGGAAGGGTCGGGGAAGAAACCCGCAACCTGCTTGTTCTTCCTTGACTTCTCCTTGAAATCGGCAAGGAAGGCGAAGAGAGCCCTCCTGAACCTACGGTAGGTGTAGGCGCGCTCCAAAACGATGGCTACGAGAATTATGGAGAGGAGGAAAAGAACATATAATGTCACTCCTCCCTGCTTAAAGAGGGTGGATATGCCCTCCATTTACTCTTCACCAACCCTTTCTATGCCTTTAATTTTGCCGTCCTCCATCTCTACCCGAAGGTTCGCCCTTTCCAAAAGCCGGCTGTCGTGGGTAGCGATGACGACGGTGCATCCTCTTTTGTTAGCCTCCTGAAGGAGGTCTATTATCTGCATGCCTGTTTGGGTATCCAGATCGCTCGTGGGTTCATCTGCAATGATTATCTGGGGGTTGTTAATAAGGGCGCGAGCGATGGCGACCCTCTGTTGCTCCCCACCGCTCAGCTCCAGGGGCAATTGGTAATGCAGTCTCTCGGCAGGGAGCAAGGAGGTCAATAGCTCCTTTGCCCTCTTCATCTTTTCCTCCTTGGAGAGGGGAAGGGGCACCAAGGGGAAAAGGACATTCTCCAAGGATGTGAGAGTGGGTATTAGATTGAAGGACTGGAAGACGAAGCCTACCTTCTCCCTTCTGAAGAGGGAAAGTTGATCCTCGTTAAGCATAGTGAGATCGGTGGAATCCACGAATATCTTTCCCGAATCCGGTTTATCCAGCCCACCTATTAGGCTCAGAAGGGTGGTTTTCCCCGATCCGGAGACGCCCCAGATAACGGCGAAATCTCCCTTCTTGATCTCAAGGTTCACATCCTTTAATGCTTGAATCTCCAGGTGCCCTTTTTTATAGGTTTTGGTAACATTCTCGACCTTGACATACATCTTCATCACCTCCCTTATCAGAGAGCACGGATCGCCTCAGCGGGCTTAAGGGCGATCGCCTTACGCGCTGCCAGATACCCGGAGAGGATTCCCACGACAATAGATATGCCTATCGATAATCCCACTATCCACCAGTAAATGCCCATGGCAACGATCAATTTCTCAGGAGGCGCAGCTGCTGGGACACAGGAGTAAGGAAGCATCGCCTGGGGAAGGGCGAAGTTAGCAGTACGAGCATAGGCATAAGCAACTAAATAACCCACGATACACCCCAATATCCCTCCTATTAGAGTTTGTATGAGGGTCTCCCAGGTAAGCAATTTAGTTATATCCCTGCCTTTCCAGCCAAGCGCTTTCATTATGCCTATCTCTCGGGTCCGCTCCCCAATGGAAGCAACCGTGGTCCTCATGACCAAAATAGCAACACCTATGACAACGAGGATGCCGAGAACTTTTATCAAGGTTTGGCCGAGGGCAGAGACGCCGGTGGTATCGGGCAAAATGCTCTCCGAGGTAAAAACTTTGACCTGAGGTGGCTTCAAACCAGTAGCTTGGGCTACTAAGGGGACGACCTTCTCCTTTACCGCCTTGGCCATCTTGAGATCGGAGAGTTTGATGAGGAGGAGGTTAACGGAACCGGGAGGAACGCTGGGCTGGCTCTCGGGAACCAACTCCTGAGCAGTGGTAAGGGGGAGGAAGATCTCCGCCTCCGCTGCCCTTGGAACGCCCTGAAAATCGGCTATCCCTATGACCTCGAAGTCCCTATTAGCGATCTTTATGTGATCCCCAATTCCCAATCCTTTTACCTCGGCGAATTTTTTGTCCAAGATCACCGTGTATTTGTCATTCAGATCAAATGAACGCCCTTCCACTACAGCGAATCTCTGCCCCGCAATGCCTGGGACGAGGGCTATCGGACCTAAGGAGGGATTAGTTACATCCACACCTGCCAGGTTATACATCGTGCCGGGAGGCTCGTAGGACCAGAACATAAGGAGCCCTACAACGTCCTTCACACCCTCTATCTTCTTTATCTCCTCCAGGATATTCTGGGGAATAGGACCAAGATGTCTCGCTAAGCGAACCCCGGAGAAAGGTCCCGGCTCAGTGGAAGTGTTAACAACCATGTCGGCACCCGCTGCTTTGAAGGGGACCTTCATCGCTTCCTTGAAGAACTGAAGGACCGCCAGAACAGCTACGAGGAGAGCAATGCTTAGGAAGATCCCTGTTATCGTCAGGAGGCTGCGGGATTTTCTCCTGCTTATCTCCTTCCAAGCATATGAGAGAAGCAATTAAGACACCTCCTTTCTGAAGGGATTTTATCCCTTTTATGTGTCGAATCGATGTCAAATCATTGTCAGTTTTATGAATTTCGTTTTGCTTACCTCTTTCTTATCATTAAGGATATAATCGTAAGGAGGTGCCTTGATATGATCGTTACGGAAGCGGATATAATAAAGGGACTAAGAGAAATTGGGGTGAATGAGGGGGATATCCTATTTGTCCACTCCTCCCTTTCCAGTTTCGGCTATGTAGAGGGCGGGGCGGAAACGGTCATAAATGCCTTGATGAAGGTGCTGGGAGAAGGGGGGACCTTGGCCATGCCTAGTTTTCCTGTCTTCGAACCCCATGGGGAGTACGGGTTGGTGTATAATAACGATGTGGTGTTCGATGTGCGGGAGAGCCCTTCCCGGATGGGGAAGATCACCGATGTCTTCTGGAGATACCCTGGGGTGAAAAGATCGCTACATCCCACCCACTCGGTTGCCTGCTGGGGGCACAGAAGGGACTGGCTTTTAGAGGGACACGAGAGATGCCTTTGCTCTTGTGGCAAGGATACGCCCTTTCATAAACTTTGCCAGGCGAGGGGGAAGATCCTTCTGATGGGCGTGACCCACGAGAGTAACACGACTATTCATACGATCGAAGACACGAATGGTGCTCCCACACGGTCGTTGGAGTTGTTCCATCCGAAGGTAATCGATTACGAAGGACGAGAGATCGTGGTCCCTACCTATCCCCACCTTCCTGGTTTCCCCCGTTGCTATTGGAAGATGGAGGAGGTATGCAAAAACGCTGGCATTCAAAAGGAATGTAAAGTGGGCAACTCGCTTTGGAAGTTGATCGAGGCAGGACCCATGTATGAGATAGGTAGCAAATTAGTGAGGGAGAATCCCTGCTTCTTCATTCCCTTGGAGCAATGGGGAGATATTATGTGAGAAATAAATGAAGGAAAGAAAGGTTTTTCTGCTCCTCTTTGGGGTTTCCTTCTCCCTTCTTATCTTGGAGATATCCCTTACCCGGGTGTTCTCCTTCCTGTTCCGCTATCACTATGCCTTTCTCGCCATCTCCTTTGCCCTCCTGGGATTGGGGCTGGGAGGAGTATTAAGCCATTACCTTTCCAAGAGGGGAGAACCCTCGAGATACCTCCCCCTTCTTTTAGAGGGGGCTTCCCTTTGGCTGTTCATCTCTTCCTTTCTTTTGTTTGCTACTCCCCTCGCTACTTATATGGGCATATATATTTTTGCCTCGCTTTTCTTCCTGCCCGTCTTCCTATTAGGGGGCGCTTTCGTTTCCCTTCTATTAAGGGAATACGCAAGGATAGGGGGAAGGGTCTACTTCTACGATCTCTTGGGCTCCTCCCTGGGATGCCTTTTGGTGGTGCCCCTGCTCGATACCCTGGGAGGATTAAACATCCTCTTCTGCCTCTCTTTTCTGCTCGCCTTGTTGTCCTTCCTCTCCAAGCCCGGGCTAAAACTCGCCCTTCCCCTCCTAATGACGCTCTTCATTTTCCTACTTCAGGTGATCCATCCCTTTTTGGATATCCCTCCCATCAAGAAGGCATCCCCTCGGGTCACTAAACCGCTCCTTTTAGAGCTTCGAGAAGCTCAAGAAGAGGGGAGGATAGAATATACGATCTGGAACTCCTTCGCTCGCACCGATGTAGTGGGTTTTAAGGGAGCTCCCTATAAATATATCTACACCGATGGGGAAACGCCCTCCCCCATGGTTCCTTTCAAGAAGGAGGAAATAGAGGATTTGCGAAGGCACATAGGCTTTCTCCCCTTCCTCCAAGGGAAAAAGGATAAGATACTTTCCATAGGACCGGGAGGAGGGGTGGATATTTTGCTTGCCATTCTGGGAGGCTATGGACGATTCGAAGGGGTAGAAGTGAACAAGGCGCTCCCGAGGATTATGAAAAGATATGCTAAATTCAACGGGGGGATCTACGAGCGGAAAGGGATAAGGATATTCGTTGGGGAGGGACGCAGTTTCTTAGCGAGGAGCAGGGATAAATATGACCTCCTAATGCTATCCCTCACTCAGACTGCTACAGCGGGTGGTGAAGGGCTCGTCCTGGTAGAATCCTATATTCATACTAAAGAGGCGATAAAGGATTATATAGAGCACCTTTCTCCTGGAGGGGAAGTAGCGTTGATCTTCCAAGAGGAACCCCTTGTGTGGAGAGCGGGAAAGGAAACGATAGAGGTGCTCAAGGAAATGGGGGAAAAGGAACCCTTGAAGCACCTTTTCTGGGCGAGCGTTCCCGAAGAGGAATTCGGCATCACGCCCTACCGGCATTTATTGCTTGTAAAAAGGGAACCTTTCTCAAAGGAAGAAGCAGAGAGAATGAGGAAAGGGACGTTCAAGATGAGGCGTATCCCTCGCTTTGTGCCCTATCTATATGAGGTAAACGCGCCCTTCCTTTTGGGGGAAAGGGATTTCGTAGGGGATTTGAACATCTCCCCCTGCAGGGATGAGAATCCCTTCTTCTTGGATCTCTCCCATGGGATCCCCTACCCTCTCAGGAATCCTTTGATATTCATCGGCGCCCTCTTGTTTTTAGCCTGGCTATCGATTAGTTGGAGAGGAAATGCCCCGTTTCATTCCCTCTACTTTCTTTTGATAGGCGTTGGTTTCATGCTCATAGAGATACCCTTGGTACAAAAGTTCATCCTATTTGTGGGCTACCCCACCCTGAGCCTTTCCCTCATCTTGTTCTCCTTATTGACCAGCGCCTCCTTGGGGAGTTTAGCCAGCCAGAGGGTAAAAGGGCTAAGGAGAGGAGCAATGCTGGGGGGATTGGGGATATTCCTCATCGCCCTCATAATGGGGAAGGGGCTCTCCTCCCTTCTGGGGATGTGCCTTGGGTGGGGCGATATCTGGAGATATCTTTTGACCTTCGCTTTGATATTCCCCTTGGGATTTCTCCTAGGGCTTCCCTTTCCTCTGGGGGTAAGGGATATAGGAAAAGGGAGGCAAGAACTGATTCCTTGGATGTGGTTGTTGAACGGCTTCGCTTCAGTTTTTGGCGCAATTTTGGCGAGTGGAGGAGCGAAGATTTGGGGTTTCAGCAATATATTGTTATTCGGAGGAGGGCTCTATCTTCTTTTAACTGTCGGTTTGCTCCTCAAGAGGAAATGAAATCAAGGGGTAGCCTGAGCTATAAGGAGGGAGAAGAGGCGGTAAACGAGGAAGAGTAAGAAGGGCAAGGCAATCAACCAAAGGAGGTATTGAGATCGAAATGTCCTGCGACGAGATAATTTTCTTCTTAACTCCACAAGGCGGGAGCGGAAGAATTGCTCCTGGGGGGAAAGGCGAGACGCTTCCTCGTATTCCTTTATAGCGGAAGGGATGTTCCTCTCGCCCTCCAATACATCCCCCAAGAGCGAATGGGCATCGGCATTATAAGGGTCCTGTTCTAATACTTTCCTGCAGATTTCTTCCGCTTCCTCGTATCGTTTATTAGCTAAATGCAGGCTGGCATTGAGGAGCAATTCGGCGGCCTCTCTCTTGGAAATCTGGGGGAGACGAGCACCGCATTTCCGGCAGAATCGGCTCTCTTTAGAATTGGGTGCTTCGCAATAAGGGCAATTTACTAACTCTTCGCTCATCTCACATAGGGAATGATATAGGGTCCCTCGAGGAGCACGGCTATCTGGGCGTCGTTACCATAGAAGTTGAGCAATCGGTCGATCGTCTCCTCTATGTTCCGGCAGGGCGTGACGAAACAATGCTTCATTTCTTCCTCGGTTAGTCCATCCGTATAGAGATAGACCTCCCTCGCCTTCTTATAGACCTTCGCCAATTCCTCGACCTCCCACTGATCTATTATGAAGAAGGAGGGATCGAACATCCTCTCCACCGCTTCGGGAAGGGATTTTGTTTCCCAGAGGAGTTGGCGGAATTCCGCGCTCCCTACTCCTTCCGAGCAGGAGGAGGCGATCAGAATGGCGCCTCCCGGCTTCAAAATGGGGAGAGCGCCCACCATTCCTTTGACGGTTTGATAGAAGGTCGTGTCCAGGGGATAGCCTCCCCCATGGGTGAGGACGATATCCACGGGTTCATCGATGGGGACCTTTACGAAGTCCTCGAGGAACCTTACCCCTTCCTCCCAGGCTCTTTCCAGATGCCCGGCGAAGATGCCGGTGATCTCCCTTTGGCGATTTATCGTAACATTTAGGATGAAATCCACCCCTACCCTCTTGGCGATCTCCAGAGCCTCCTCGTGAAAGGGATTGCCCTCCAGGATGCCGTTGTCCGCATTAGGATGCTCCAAAAAACGAGGACCATGCTGAACCTTCACCGTTTCTATCCCAGAGATGCCGGGGCAGATACTCTTCCTGCCGCCAGAATAACCTGCCATGAAATGGGGCTCTATCAAACCGGTGAGGATGCGAAGATCCGCCTCTAAATAGAGGCGATTGACCCAGATCTCCGTTCCCCTCTTCGTCGTTCCCACGAACCTTTGCTGAGATGCATCCCTTGCGGAGTGGTTCTCGATCCTGTAATTCTCCATTATGTATTTGCCTACCATTCGCTCCAGTTCCTCACCTACATTGGGACGATGGAGCCCAGTGGCAATCAATATGAGGATGTTCTCTCTTTTTATACCCGCTTCCTCCAAAGAAGAAAGGAGGGGGGGAAGGATGACCCGGTTGGGAACGGGTCTTGTTATATCGGAGATGACGATGCAAGCGTTTTTCCTCCCCTTAGCGAGTTCCCTCAGGGGAGGAGAGGCTATGGGATTCTCCAGCGCCAATTTTATCCTTTCCTCTACATCCTTTAGGGGAGGCGCAGACTTGCTGTGCAGGATTGCCTTCACCCTATCTTTAGGGAGGTTGATGGTTATCTCGCTCTCTCCATAAGGCAGGGATACTGCCACAGTTGTCATCATCTGAATTTTACCTCCCAGTTATATGGTATGGAAGGATCGTTCCAGGGCAAGCGATATTCATCGGGATTTTCTCTATTATAAGGCTCGGTGGGGATATTGACAACGAAGGCGCTCTCCGTGCCCACCGCTTTGAACCCGTGAGCCACCATGGGGGGGATCTTTATAAGCAGGGGGTTCAATTCCCCGATGAAAAACTCGTTTATCTCTCCCTTTGTTGGAGAGTCCTCCCTCATATCGTAAAGCACCACTTGCGCCATGCCCTTTATCACCGCGAAGTGATCGGTCTGTATTTTGTGGTAGTGCCAAGCCTTCACGACATTGGGGTAACCCACGGTGATATATACTTGTCCGAACTTCTCGAATATCTCGTCATCGCAGCGGAGTATCTCCATGAGCCAGCCTCTATCATCGGGGATAGGCTTTAGTATCTTGATCTTAACGCCCTGGATAAGAGCCATATTCAAACCACCTCTACCTCGCTGGTGTCCCCTAGCATAAATTTGTAAACGAGGGGACGTTCCTCTCTCCTTTTTATCTTTGCTCCCTTACCTAACAAGGTATCCTCCATCCTCCCTTTGAGGGCTATACAACAGCCATCCATTATGATGGAATGTTCTACCTCGGAGGATCTTATCTCCACCTCGTTGCCTATGGATGTGAAGGAACCAATGTAGGAATCCTCTATGTAGCAATTTTTCCCGATTATCAAGGGACCCCGCAAAACGCTCCTTATAATTTTCGTCCCCTCCCCTATTTTGACCCTTCCTGTGATCTTCGTCTCCTCATCCACTTCCCCTCTTATTTCCCCCTCTATCTCCTCCAATACCAACCTATTAGCCTCCAAGAGATCCTCCAGGCGACCGGTGTCCTTCCACCATCCTTTAACGATATGATATCTCACTCGGAAACCGTTATCTATCAACCATTGGATGGCATCGGTGATCTCCAACTCGCCTCGCGCGGAGAATTTTATGTTTTGGCAGGCTTGGAAGATGCTATTGTTGAAGATATAGGCGCCGACGAGGGCGAGGTTAGTGGGAGGAGGAGAAGGTTTCTCCAGTAACCTCACTACCCTACCCTTGTCAACTATGGCCACCCCGAACCTTTCGGGATGTTTCACGGGGCAGAGGAGGATGAGAGCATCGGGTTTTTCCCTTTCGAACTCCTCGACGAAATCCCTCACGCCTTGCTTTAAGATGTTATCTCCCAGGAACATGATGAAGGGTTCATCCTGTAAGAAGTGCCTGGAGACCTTAACTGCGTGAGCGAGCCCAAGGGGAGATTCCTGTTCTATATAGATTATATTTACCCCAAAGGAGGAACCGTTGCCCACCGCCTTTATTATCTCCCCTTTGGTTTCGCCTACTACGATCCCTATATCTTTTATTCCCGCCTCCACTAAGGATTCGATGGCATAGAAGAGGACAGGCTTATTTGCCACGGGAAGGAGCTGTTTAGCGCTGGTGTAGGTAAAAGGGCGCATCCTTGTTCCCCTTCCACCGGAGAGTATGAGTCCTTTCATGCCTTCCTCCTACTATAAGGCATATAGATTATTTGAAAGGTGGATTTTATTGCAGCGGCTACGGGAACAGCCATAAACATCCCCAAGATTCCGAAAAATTCACCACCTATGAGAACTGCCAGCACTATCGTAACTGGGTGCAGATGAAGTTGATGCCCAATAAAGAAGGGGAGGATAAACTTGTCGTCTGCGAGTTGTAGAAAGGAATAAAAGAGCAGAATGTAAAAAGCCAAAGGCAAGGATTTGACAAGGGCGAAAAGCACGATGGGGGCTCCACCTATGATGGGACCGATTACGGGGATGGCCCTAGCGACTCCTGCTATAACCCCCAGGGTGAGGGCATAATTCATCTTGAAAAGGGTTAATATACCCCAGATGATTATCCACATAAGGATGCATAATACTGCTTGCCCCGCTATATATTGGCGAAAAGCGAGATCCATTTGTTTTAGAATGAGAAGCGCCCTACGGGCGTATTTAGGAGGTATGAAGATGAAGAGTTCTCGCCGCAATCCTTTGGAGCCTATGGAGAGATAGAGAGCGATTATGGGAATCGCCAGTATCTCCAATATGTGTCCGAAAGCTTCCAAGGTTTTGGAGATTATCAAAGTGGTGACTTTGGATAGGCTCTCCCCCAACTTACGGACTTGTTCCATGAGGATATTCTGATACTGCTCGGGCAATTTGAGGAACCTCTGCTGAACATTTCCTGCGATTTTTATCAGATCTTTGCTGTATTTGGTGATGTTAATTTGGAGGTCCCTCGCCTCCTCAACGAGGGGGCTAAGTATGAGATAACATCCCCCCACCAATACGCCTAAGGCAAGAAGCCAAACGATAAGCGCGCTTATGGAACGCCGAGTTTCCTGCCTGACTCCTTTCCATATCCTCCATTTACAAAGCGATTTGACGAAAGGAGCAAGCATGTAGTAGAGGATGGTTGCGAGCACAATAACGAAAATCAATGTCCTTATACGCCAAAGGAGATAGAAGGCCCCCGCTAAGAGGAGGATACGCCACCAAAAGGTTACGAATATTTCCCTTCTCATCATCCTACTTGGAACTCCTCTGGCCTTTCCTTTCTCCAACCAATGAAATATAAGATCGCCTCATATATGCGTTGAGAGGCAAGTCCATCGCCGAATATCGTCAACCTCCTGGACATTTTCTCATATTCTTCCCTCGAAAGCAAGAGTTTTTTGCTTTCCTCTAATATTCTCCCTTCATTTGTGCCCACTAATTTAGCACAACCCGCCTCCACCACCTCTGGACGTTCGGTGATTTCCCTTAATATGAGCACCGGCCTACCTAAAAAGGAGGCCTCCTCCTGGATACCACCCGAGTCGGTAAGGATGAAATAAGCATTATTCATGAGATGAACGAAGGGTATGAAGGGCAAGGGCTCCAGGAGATGGATCCTTTCATCCTTAAGTAAAGGGACTACGCTCCTTCTTATTAGGGGGTTTTTGTGAAGGGGGAATACGACCTCCAAATCTTTGAATTCCCTAACCAAGTCCCTTACTGCCCTTGCCACTCTGGCCATCGGTTCCCCCCAATTTTCCCGCCTATGCATGGTTAGGAGGATGTATCGTCCTTTGAAGGGTGGGGCGATCTTCTGCTCTAAAGCCATTTTTAAAGCGTCTATGACCGTATTTCCGGTTACGAAGATGTCTTCCTCTTTAATGCCCTCTTTTAAAAGGTTCTCCTTCGCCTTCTTCGTGGGGGCGAAATGTAGGTCGGCGATATGGGTCGTGAGACGCCTGTTTATCTCTTCAGGAAAGGGGGCATATTTATCATGTGTCCTCAAACCCGCCTCCAGGTGGGCAACGGGGATCTTTTTATAGAAGGCGGCGAGGGCAGAGATGAAGGTAGTGGTGGTATCCCCTTGGACGATGACCATATGGGGTCTTTCTTCCTCCAGGACTTCCCCCATCTTTTTGATGAGGCGGGCGGAGAGATCCTCGAGCGTTTGTTCTTTCCGCATTATGTTGAGGTCGTGATGGGGAGTGATCTGAAAATCGCTCAAGGCGGTATCCAACATCTCCCTATGCTGGGCAGAGGCCACCACCCTCACCTCAAGTTGCCCATCGCCTTGGAGCGTCTTTATCAATGGCGCCATCTTGATCGCATCAGGTCTTGTACCTACAACGCATAAGATCTTCATCTCAGGCTCTTGCCAAGAGCAATGCGAGGAAAGAGAAGAAAAGCGTCACTCCATAGAGGAGAAGCACCGCTTCCCTCTCGCTATAACCCATTTTCAATAGCGTATGATGGATATGCCCCCTATCTCCTGAGAAGGGGGAGCGTTTATTGGCTATTCTCTTAGAGGTAACGAATAAGGTATCGAGTATGGGAAGAGCAAGGACGAAGAGGGGAACGCCTATCGCGACCAAAAGGGCGGTCTTTACCGCTCCCATAACCGCTAAGGCGGATATGGTATAACCCAAGAACATGGCTCCCGTATCTCCCATAAATGTCTTGGCAGGATGGAAGTTATAAGGGAGAAAGCCCAGTGCTGCTCCCGCCAGGGCAGAGAAGAGGAGGGCTACTTCCATCCTTTGAAGGAAAATAGACAGCCAAAGGAGCGCTCCTGCGGAGATAACGGTCACCCCTGCCGCTAAGCCATCCAACCCATCTATGAAGTTCATAGCATTGGTCATCCCCACGAGCCAAATGAAGGTCCCGATTATTCCCCAAAGCCCTATTTCTATATAACCTCCGCTGAGGGGCGAGGAAATTACGGTAACCCTTAACCCCATCCATATGGTTAAGCCACTTATTACGGCTTGTCCTATAAATTTAATAAAGGGAGGAAGATCCTTGATGTCGTCGACCATCCCAAGGATGCTAATTAGTATGCCACCGAGCATTATGGCCTTGAGCCCCTGTTCCCATCTCAAAAGCCCTATTTTAAGGAGAAGAAGGGAGACAAGGATGAAGGC
>CAYVMD010000035.1:0-20821 GCA_964452465.1 uncultured bacterium
GAGGATTTGAACCTCCGAAGCGCCGCGCGCAACAGATTTACAGTCTGTCCCCTTTGGCCAGCTCGGGAACCCCTCCAACTGGAGCCGACGGCCTGATTCGAACAGGCAACCCGGTGATTACAAATCACCTGCTCTACCCTTGAGCTACGCCGGCTCTTCATTTATTATAACAGTCTCTGTGAACCTTCGTCAAATGCTCGAATTTTCGTCTCATAAAATTATACAATGAATCCCTCTCCTTGGCAATCATTCGTCCTTTACCTTCCCCGTATAGCGGTGATAACCATATCCCGTTGACAATTATTCCAAAAAAGTTTAATCTTTTTAATGGATATCCCCTGGGAAAGGAGAGACAAAAATGGATAAGGAAAAGGCGTTAGAGATGGCACTTTCTCAAGTTGAAAAACAGTTCGGCAAGGGAGCGATCATGCGACTGGGTGAGGCAACGAAGCTCACGGTGGAAGTCATCCCTACGGGTTCCTTGTCTCTTGACCTTGCTCTTGGCATAGGGGGAATCCCCCGGGGAAGGATCAGCGAAATCTACGGACAAGAAGCCTCTGGCAAAACCACTTTAGCCCTCCATATAGTGAGTGAAGCCCAAAAGCAGGGGGGGACAGCAGCTTTTATAGATGCCGAACACGCCCTGGACCCCCTATATGCTAAAAATCTGGGAATTGACCTGGATAACCTCCTTTTGTCTCAACCAGATACAGGGGAGCAAGCGTTGGAGATCGTGGATGTCTTGGTTAGAAGCGGAGCGATAGATGTGATAGTAGTGGATTCGGTAGCCGCGCTTGTCCCTCGCGCCGAGTTGGAAGGAGAAATGGGAGATGCTCATATGGGGTTGCAAGCCCGCCTTATGTCTCAGGCACTAAGGAAGATAGCAGGTTCGGTCAACAAGTCCCGTACCGCCTGCATATTCATTAATCAAATGAGGGAAAAATTGGGCGTTATCTTCGGGAGTCCCGAGACGACCCCGGGCGGAAGGGCATTGAAGTTCTGGGCGTCGGTGCGCATAGATATGAGGAAAATAGAAACGATTAAGAGGGAAGGAGAAAATGTAGGGGCTCGAATAAGAGCGAAAGTAGTAAAGAATAAACTTGCGCCACCCTTTAGGATGGCCGAGTTCGACATCCTCTTCGGGAGCGGGATAGATAAGGCAGGAGATATATTAGATACAGCAGTTATCACCGGATACATCACCAAATCTGGCAGTTGGTATAATTATGGCGAGCGAAGGTTGGGGCAAGGTAGGGAAGCAGCGCGGAATTTCCTTTTGGAAAATCCAGAACTTCTCCAAGAATTGGAAAGAAGGATACGCCAAGATCTTTTAGAGGGGAAATTGCAACCCAAATGGCTTGTCTCTCCCGATAGCACCTTATTCTAACACGATCGAAAGTCAAGGAAGCCCATGAAAAGCAAATTGGAGACCTTCTTCCAGATAAGAGAAAGAGGTTCCAATTTAAGGCTGGAGGTTGTGGCAGGCTTAACCACCTTCATGACGATGTCCTACATCGTCTTTGCCAACCCCTACATCTTACAATCTGCGGGATTGCCCCTTACTGCCACCATAGGAATGACCGCCCTTGCTGCTGCAGTTCCCACCCTGGCGATGGGACTGTGGGCGAATTATCCTTTCGCCCTTGCTCCAGGGATGGGCTTGAACGCTTTTTTAGCCTACGAGGTTTGTGGCAAGATGGGCTACCCCTGGCAAGTAGGCATGGGAGTGATATTCATAGAAGGGTTTATAGTTACACTTTTCGTCCTAACGAAGGTGAGGGAAATGGTCATGAACTCCATTCCCCTCTCCCTTAAGATGGCGATAAGCGTGGGCATAGGAATGCTGATCGCCTTCATCGGCTTGAAGGAGGCGCATCTCGTTATCGCCTCCCCCGCTACCTTCGTGACCTTCGGGAGTTTGAGAGCGAAGGAAGCCGTCCTTTCCTTTT
Source organism: uncultured bacterium (assembly GCA_964452465.1). GTDB lineage: Bacteria > Armatimonadota > JACIXR01 > JACIXR01 > JACIXR01 > CAYVMD01. Next base: position 1,950 of record CAYVMD010000035.1, read on the forward strand.
GTGGTCTCCTTTTCATTGCTCTTTTTATGGTGTTGAGGATCCGGGGGGCAATATTGTTGGGCATAATCCTTACCACTATCCTCGCCTCACCCTTGGGCTTAGTCAAATTACCTGAGAGGGTGATCTCCCTTCCTACCTTTTCTACTTTCGCCCGCTTGGATATACTATCTGCTCTCAACCTTGCCCTTGTTCCTGTGATTTTCGCCTTCCTGATAACCGATTTCTTCGACACTATGGGAACCGTAATAGGAGTAGGAGAACAAGGAGGGTTCTTAACACCTGATGGTAGATTGCCCCGCCTAAATAGGGTCCTCTTAGTGGATTCCCTCGCTGCGATATGGGGAGCGATTTGTAGCGCCTCCTCCGTTACCACTTACATAGAATCCGCCGCGGGAGTGGGCGAGGGAGGCAGGACCGGTCTGACATCGGTCGTGGTGGGAATCTTGTTCTTAATCGTGATGCTTTTTGCCCCATTCCTGGCTATAGTGCCGAGCGAGGCAGTTGCCCCTGCCTTGATAATGGTGGGTTTTTTAATGATGAGGGTGGTGAAAGATATCCCTTGGACATCCTTCGAGGAAGCCTTCCCTGCCTTCGTCATCATCCTTGCTATCCCCCTCACCTATAGCATATCCCACGGGATAGGTTACGGCTTCATTTCCTACTCCTTTATCAAAGCGATAAGCGGGAAAGGAAGGGAAGTCCATCCACTGATGTACATCGTTTCCCTTCTTTTCCTTATATCCTTTATAATCTATTGAGGTGCTTTAAAATAGGTGGCAAATACAAGGAAAGGAGGATGCGAAAACGAAAATAACACGAAGAACCTTTGTCCTTCTTGTGGTAGGGGGAATAGCATCGGTAGGTCTTTCCTTGGAAACCCCCTTCGCTCAGCAAATGAAGGATTTAGATTCCTACATAATGGAGAAGGTCGTAGATTACCTGTGGGCAAGAAGTGATGTATATTGGCATAAAGGCGAATACGAGAAAGTGGTGAAATTGAACAAGATAATAGTAACCCTCGACCCCTCCTTCGTAGAAGCATACCTCAATTCCAGCTGGCTGCTGGAAAGCATGGGCAAGGAAGAGGAGGCACTTCAATGGCTTTTATCCGCCGAGACGAGATGCCCCTGTTGGGAAGTTTATCATGACCTGGGAATGTATTATTACAAGCGGGGAAATTATAAGGAAGCAGAAAAACACTTCGAGAAAGCCTGCCTTAAATATTCACCCCCTCCTTATGTCTGGCGGATGTATGCCCATTCCTTAAAGAACCAAAACAAAAGCGAGGAAGCGGTAAGGGTCTTAGAGGAAGCGGCAAGGCGCTTTCCCGATGACCTCGTGACCAAATCACTTTTAGATAGATTTAAGAAAGAAGGTGAAAAAGGCGATGAAAATTAAACGTCTCCTCCTAATTTTGCCTCTTTTATTCCTCATTTTGGACCTTACAGGGTGCGTGGAAAGGTTCACCGTTTCTCCCCCCCAACCTACCTCTCCCCAACCCACACCCTCCTCCTCTCTTCCTCCTCAAACACCAGCCACCCCTCCTCCCCCTGCTGGTCTTAGGATAAGGGTGGCGATGGAAGATCTCGTGGATTACCCCATGTTAACCGAAACCTCAAATATACTCAGGGACGCCTTGGGAATAGATATAAGCTTCGTCTCCCCCCAGGAAGAAGCAGACCTCTATGTGGCTCCTCCCGATGAGATAGCCAAATTAGCTCAACAAGGAAGTCTCCAACCCCTTCAAGATATAATAGGGGAGGTATCCCCCCCACTTGCTTCCTTGTTTGGTGTAGGTGGAAATCTATATGCTATCCCTCTTGGAGGGAAAGCAAAGGTTCTATTGGTGAATACTTCCCTTCTCCTCTCCCATGGCCTCCCTCCCCGTCCCCCCGCAACATTTGAGGAATGGGCGAAGATGATGAGGATCCTCAAATCCAAAGGATTCCAGCACCCTCTTATCCTTCCCTTAAAGGGGGATGGGGTATTGGAGAATTTAGAGTTGTTGTCAGCGGTTTATGGAGGAACTTCCTATTCTCAAGGTAAGCCCAATCTCACCGATGCCACGCGCCGTTCTCTCATTGCTCTTTCCGCCCTTATGAAAGAGGGCTTGATAGACCCCCTTTCTTATGAAGCAGGAGATGAGGAGGCAAAAGAGGCACTCAAGGGAGGAAGGAATGTCTTCACAGTTGTCTGGGGCGAGGACCTTCCCTCTGACCTTCAAGTTGCCCTTGTTCCTCCCTCTCAAGAGATATACGATCTGGAGAAGAAGCCGGCGATTTCCTTGGGCAAGGTAAGAGGCATAGCCATGAGCTCGAGCACATCTATGCTTAAAGAAGCGAAGGCGTTCCTTAAGCTCCTTTGGTATCTGCAGAAGAAAAATAGCAATACACTAGAGACCCTTGCCCTTTCCTTTTCCAATCCTTGTCCTCCTTTCCTCTCCTACCCCCAGGAGAATGAACTTCTCAAGAGATATGTTTTATCCACCTTGCAAGGGGTACTCCCTCCGGAAGAAGCGGTATCTAAAGCCCAAGAGGCCCTTCGCTCCCTTCCCCCCTCCCAACCTCCCTCAACTCCCACTCCCTCTCCTACCCAAACCCCTTCAATTATGGCTCCTACTCCCTCGCCCGCCACACCTCCCTCCAGCCCCACCCATTCTCCTGCTTCACCTACCTATCCACCTTCTTCTACCTCCCCACCGCTTACTCCCAAGTCCTTCTGATTTTTTGCTTAATCCCAACCATTCGGTTATAATTTAAATGGAGAGGGCGAGTGGCGGAATTGGTAGACGCGTCGGACTTAGGATCCGATAGGTATTATACCTGTGGGAGTTCAACTCTCCCCTCGCCCACCAAGGAGCGGGAGTAGCTCAGGGGGTAGAGCGTCAGCCTTCCAAGCTGAAGGTCGCGGGTTCAAATCCCGTCTCCCGCTCCAAAAGAGGAGTTCAGAAGCCCCCGTTGGGGCTTTAATTTTGATTGCCCTTTTTCAGAGGAGGTAAAAATGGAGGTATCTGTTAAACAGTTAGAACCTTGCTTATTAGCCTTAGATATAAAAGTAACAAAGGAGGAAAGCAAAAAGGCAATAGAAGAAGCTCTTAAATATTTTGCCCGGCGAACGGAAGTCCCGGGCTTCCGTAAGGGCAAAGCGCCTCTCTTCCTTCTTCGCAGACATATCGGGGAGGAAAGGCTCTATCGACAGGCAGAGAACATCCTCGTGGAGAATGCCTATAAGAAAGCACTGGAGGAAAAGGAATTGGAGTTATACGGCACCCCCCAGGTAGAAAGCATAGAATTGAAGGAGGACGACGAGTCCTTCGTAAGGCTTCTCACTTACACTCAACCTGTCGTGTCCCTACCTCCTTATGAGAGCATAGAGGTGGAATATAAGGAGGTTGAAATTTCTAAAGAAGAGGAGGATAGAAGAATAGAAGCATTGCGCTATAGAGCAGCGCGCAGTAAGCCGGTCAAGAGGAAAACGGTGAAGAAGGGCGACCTTGTGGATATAACTTTTGAGGTTTATATAGATGGGAAGCTCTACAAAGACAAGAAGAGAGACTCGGTATTAGTGGGGGATCAAAGCCTCATCCCCCCTATAGATGTATTTTTGGAGGGGATGAGAGTGGGAGAAGAGAAAGATATAGAGGTTCACTATCCACCCGATTTCAATAACCCTGAATTAGCGGATAAGGACGCGGTCATAAGGGTGAAGGTGGAAGGGATTAAGAAGATGGTTTTGCCGGAGGTCAACGACGACTTTGTTAAAGAGGTAAGCGAGTTTTCCACCCTGGAGGAGTTGAGGCAACACATAAGGGGGGAATTGGAGGAGATGGCCAAGAGAGAAGCAGAGGCGCAATTGGAGAAGGAAATTTTCGCTCGACTCTTCTCCCTATCTAAAGTTGAGTTCCCCCGTCCGATGTTGGAAGAGGAGACAAATTTGAGATTCGTCCAATTCCTTGAAAAATTGGAAAAGCAAGGAAAGGATTTGGACGAGTTTTTGCGCGAAGCAGGGAAGAGCCTCCAAGAGCTACAAGCAATGCTGGAAGAGGAAGCACGGCAAGCACTTATAAAAAGGCTGGTTTTGAGGGAATTGGCAAAGAGGGAAAAAATAACCGTTACCGCTGAGGATATAAAGGAAAGAGTGAAAGAAATCGCCCAGGCAAATAAGGTTCCCGAGGAGATAATGGCTAACTTCCTTCGGGAAAGAGGGGAGATGGAGAAATTGGCGAACGATATCTTAGTGGAGAAGATATTGGATTTTTTAAAGAAATCAGTTAAAATAAAAAGAGGAGACAAATGAGCTTGGTTCCCATCGTAATAAAGCAATCGCCACGAGGAGAAAGGGCCTATGATATCTTCTCCCGTTTGTTAGAAGACCGCATAATCTTTATTGGGACCCCCATAGATGCAGAGGTAGCAAACCTGGTCATAGCCCAACTCCTTTACTTGGAAAGAGAAGACCCGAGCAAAGATATTGACCTCTATATCAACTCTCCGGGAGGAGAGGTAACGAGCGGGCTGGCGATCTATGACACGATGCAGTTCATCAAACCCGATGTTTCTACCATCTGCATAGGGCAAGCAGCCTCCATTGCAGCGGTCCTCTTGGCTGGAGGGACGAAAGGTAAAAGGTTATGCCTCCCCTACTCCCGTATACTGATTCATCAACCTTGGGGGCAGGTTTATGGACAGGCAACGGACATAAAGATCCAAGCGGAAGAGATAATGCGTATCAAACGGATAATTCATGAGATCCTTGCCTACCATACCGGGCAACCTATCGAGAAGATAGAGCGAGATACGGAACGCGACTACTTCATGTCCGCTCAAGAAGCTAAAGAATACGGGATAATAGATAGGATAATCTATTCAAGAGAGAAGGAATCCTCCCAACCAGTGAGATGACGAGGCCAGAAGAAAGAATCTGCTCCTTTTGCGGGCGGAGGGAAAGCCAGACTGGCGGTTTGGTCGTGGGAACAAGAGGGGCTATTTGCCCCGATTGTGTGGAATTGGCAGGTCAGTTGCTGAAGGAAAGAAACATAAAACCCACCACTCCTTCTTATTTGAAGAAATTACCCACCCCTCAAGAGATTTACGATTTCCTTAACCAATATGTAGTAGGACAGGATAGGGCAAAGAAGATATTGTCAGTAGCAGTATATAATCATTACAAACGAATCTCCTTCCCCAAAGGAGATGTGGAATTGCAGAAAAGCAACATCCTTTTGATAGGACCCACAGGTGTGGGCAAAACTCTTCTCGCTCAAACCTTAGCCCGTTTCTTAGAGGTCCCCTTCGCCATAGCTGACGCCACCACCCTTACTGAGGCAGGTTATGTGGGAGAGGATGTGGAGAACATCCTCCTTCGCCTCATTCAAGCAGCCGATTGGGACTTAGAAGCAGCGAAGAGGGGGATAGTGTATATAGACGAAATAGATAAAATAGCGAGGAAATCGGAAAACCCTTCCATCACGAGGGATGTCTCCGGGGAAGGTGTTCAGCAAGCCCTTTTGAAAATATTGGAGGGCACCATCGCCAATGTCCCGCCTCAAGGAGGCAGGAAGCACCCCTATCAAGAGTTCATCCCCATAGATACAACTGATATACTGTTCATCTGTGGGGGTACCTTTGAGGGTTTAGATAAGATAATAGCGAGCAGATACAAGAATAGCATGATAGGGTTCAGGGCGGAAATAGAGGAGAATAATGAGGGGCAGATAATGCACAAGGTTTTGCCAGAGGACCTCCATAAATTCGGGCTCATTCCCGAGCTCATAGGACGCCTCCCTGTAGTAGCGGTGCTTGATCCCTTAAGCGTCGAAGAGCTGAAAGCCATCCTAACCGAGCCTCGTAATGCCCAGATAAAGCAATACCAATTCCTGTTTAAGATGGAAGGGGTTGACCTTGTTTTCGAGGAAGAGGCACTGGATGCAATTGCCCAGGAAGCAATAAGGCGGGGAACGGGAGCAAGAGCTCTGCGAGGAATATTGGAGGAGACGATGCTGGATATTATGTTCAACCTCCCTTCGCTAAAAGGGGTGAAGACTTGTGTTATCACGAGGGAGGTAGTGGAGAGGGGAGCTCCCCCCTTACTGAAGGGGGAGGAATACTGTGCTTAAGGAGTGAGAGAAATGAACGAGCTTGAGGAACAGGGAAAGAAAGAGAAAGAGATACCGAATGAGTTACCCCTCGTTCCCTTGAGGGAAACTGTTATTTTCCCCCATGTGCTATCGCCCCTCCTTATAGGGAGACCACGTTCTCATAAGGCAGTTGAGGAGGCAATAAACAGGGATAAATTGCTGGTTTTCGTTGCCCAAAAGGATTCCTCCATAGACGAACCAACCCCCGAAGACCTTTATGATATAGGGGTTGTCGGAGAGATAGTTAAAATCCTTCGCCTCCCTAACAACGAGGACAGGATAATCGTTGGGGGGATTAAGAGGGTAAAGATAGAGGAATTTTTGCAACTGGAACCGTTTTTTTTGGTTAGATTCACCCCCCTTGAAGAGATAGTGGAAGAAGATCCTGAGATAGAAGCCTCCAAGCGCCTGGCGATTTCCTTATTTGAGCAATTGGGGCGATTAAGCAGGGGGCTTTCCATTGCAGGAGAAAGCGCTATTCCTCCGGAGCTTATAGCCCAGGTTAGGTCGATAGATGAGCCTGGGAAAGTAGCAGATATTATCACTTATTATCTGGGACCTCCTTATTTCTCCATAAAAGTAGAGGATAAACAGATGCTTCTTTCCACCACTTCGGTGAAGGAACGATTAGAGCGCCTCATAACCCTTTTGCGAAAAGAAATAGAAGTGCAGGAGATAGAGAGAAGGATTAGAAGTAAAGTGGAGAAGGAGATAGGAGAATCGCAAAGGGAGTTCATCCTTAGGGAACGCTTAAAGGCTTTACAAGAGGAATTGGGGATGAAGGAAGGGACCACTTCGGAGTGGGAGGAATATCGCCAGAAGATAGAAGCAGCAGGTATGCCGGAGGAGGTTAAGGAGAAGGCGTTGAAGGAATTGGATAGGCTAACCAAGATGCCTTCAATGGCTCCCGAGGCTGCGGTTATACGCACATACCTCGATTGGTTAGTGGAATTACCCTGGAATAAGCGCACCGAGGATAACTTGGATATAGAAAGAGCAAGGCAAGTGCTCGATGAGGACCATTACGGTCTTAAGAAAGTGAAGGAGCGGGTATTGGAATTCCTCGCGGTTCGGAAGCTTAAACAAGATACGAAGGGTCCTATCCTCGCCTTTATTGGTCCTCCTGGGGTAGGAAAGACATCCATAGGACGTTCCATCGCCCGTGCTTTAGGGCGGAAATTCATCAGAATCTCCTTGGGCGGCGTAAGGGATGAAGCGGAGATCAGGGGGCATAGGAGGACCTATGTAGGCGCCCTCCCGGGAAGGATTATCCAAGGGATAAGGACAGTAGGCACAAAGAATCCGGTATTCATGTTAGACGAGATAGATAAAATAGGGGTAGATTTCCGCGGCGACCCCGCTGCTGCTCTTTTAGAGGCCTTGGATCCCGAGCAGAATTTCGCTTTCTCTGACCATTACCTTGAGGTGCCATTCGATCTTTCAGAGGTAATGTTCATTTGCACCGGCAACATTTTGGACACCGTTCCTCTTCCTCTCCAAGATAGGATGGAGGTAATAGAGTTCCCAGGATATACGGAAGAGGAGAAGTTGAACATCGCCAAATATTTCCTTGTGCCCAAGCAAATGAAGGAGCACGGTGTTGAGGGGAAGATGGAAATAAACGATGAAGCGATCACCCGTATCATCAGAGAATATACAAGGGAGGCGGGGGTGCGAAACCTCGAGCGAGAAATCGCGGGCATCTGCCGGAAGGTAGCGGTTAAAGTAGCAGGCGGGGAGGAAGGGGTAACAACGGTGGGAGCAGAGGATATTCCTACCTACCTCGGTCCACCTCGCTTCCGCTATGGCGTAGTGGGCAAAGAGGACGAGGTGGGAGTAGCTACTGCTCTCGCTTGGACGCCTGTAGGGGGTGACACTCTCTCGGTAGAAGTGACGATCATGAAGGGCAAGGGCCAGCTTTTATTGACGGGGCATTTGGGAGAGATCATGAAGGAATCGGCGCAGGCTGCCCTCTCTTATATTAGGTCGCGAGCCAAGGAGTTAGGCATAGACGAGGATTTCCAGGAAAAGACCGACATACATGTTCATGTGCCCGAGGGCTCCATCCCTAAGGATGGTCCCTCGGCGGGCATAACCATTGCCTGCGCCCTAGCCTCCGCTTTAACCAACATCCCCGTCCGCAAGGATGTGGCGATGACCGGGGAGATCACGCTTCGAGGGAAGGTTTTGCCGATCGGAGGGGTCAAGGAGAAGGTGCTCGCTGCCCATAGAGCAGGGATTAAAACCGTCATCCTTCCTTTGGAGAATAAAAAAGACCTCACGGATATCTCCCCCAAGGTTCTGGAGGAATTAGAATTTAAATTTGTGGAGCATATGGACGAAGTCCTTGATATAGCCCTCGCTAAAGAGAAAAAACTCATCCCTGCAGGTGAGGCAAAGTCATGAGCATTCCCTCTCGTTACGACCCTTTCTCCATTGAAGAGAAATGGTATAGGTTTTGGGAGGAAAAAGGTTTTTTCTCTCCCGCTCCAGAGGGTAAGAAATTCAGCATCACCATCCCTCCTCCTAACATAACAGGATCCCTTCATATGGGGCATGCACTGAATTATACCCTCCAGGATATAGTAATCCGCTTCAAGCGGATGCAGGGGTATTCTGCCCTTTGTCTGCCTGGCACTGACCATGCTGGGATTGCCACTCAATATGTAGTGGAGAAGGAGTTAGCAAAGGAGAAGAAGACGAGATTCGATGTAGGCAAGCAGGCTTTCTTGGAGATGCTCTGGGAGTGGAAGAAGAAATACGGAAACACCATAATCAACCAATTTAAGAGGATGGGGTACTCTTTTGACTGGTCCCGCCTCCGCTTCACCTTGGATGAGGATTACTCCCACGCAGTTAGGGTAGCCTTCGTAACCCTCTTCCAAAAAGGATATATCTACAAGGGGGAAAGGATGGTCAATTGGTGCCCCCGCTGCCAAACCTCCCTTTCTGATTTGGAGGTGGAAAGTAGAGAGGAAGAAACGACCCTTTATTACATAAAATATCCCTCTGAAAATGGGGCCCACTTCGTCACCGTTGCCACAACCCGTCCGGAAACCTTGTTGGGGGATGTAGCTGTTGCTGTTCACCCCGATGATGAACGCTAGAAAGATCTTGTGGGGAAATTGTTCATCCTACCCTTCACCGGTAGGCTCATCCCTCTCATCGCCGACCCCTTCGTGGATCCGGAGTTTGGAACGGGAGCAGTGAAGATAACCCCTGCTCATGACATGAACGATTACGAGGTAGCAATAAGACACAAGTTAGAGCCTGTGGTAATCATGGACAAGAAGGGCAGGATAACAAGGGTCAAGCATTATCGAGGGTTAGATAGGTTTGAAGCAAGGGCAAGGATAGTTAAGGAGTTAGAGAGAGTCGCTCTTTTGGAAAAGCAGGAGCCTTACAAGACCGTCATAGGGCATTGTTACAGATGTGGCTCAGTGATAGAACCCTATCTATCCGAGCAATGGTTCATCAAGATGGAAGAGCTCGCTCGACCTGCTATAGAAGCATTGGAACAAGGAATGGTGCAAGTGATTCCCGAAAGGTTTGGCTCCCTCCTCATAGAATGGTTTAAGGGGATAAAGGATTGGTGCGTATCCCGTCAAATATGGTGGGGGCATCCCATCCCTATATATCAGTGCACCTCCTGCGGAAAATATTCCGCTTCTGCGGAGGATCTCGAACGATGCCCCAAATGTGGGGGACCTGTGAAACAGGAGGAGGGCGTCTTAGATACCTGGTTCTCTTCCGCTCTCTGGCCCTTCGCCACTTTGGGCTGGCCAAAGGAAACGGAAGATTTACAGAGATTTTATCCCACCGATATCCTGTTCACCGCCAGAGATATATTGTACCTCTGGGTGGGAAGGATGATAATGATGGGTTTGGAATTTATGAAGGAGGTTCCCTTCCACAAGGTGTATGTCCATCCCACCATTCTCACAGAAGAAGGCAAACGGATGAGCAAATCCTTGGGAACGGGCATAGATCCCCTCCAGTTGGTTGAGAAATACGGCGCCGATGCTGTGCGTTTCGGTTTGGCAGTTCAATCCACCACCGGACAGGACCTTCGTTTCTCCACAAATCGCATAGAAATGGCGCGAACCTTCTGTAATAAAATATGGAATGCTGCTCGTTTCGTGCTGTTGAATACCACGGAGGCAGATTCAAGCCCCATAGGCAAGCCTACTGCGCTCTTCGATAGATGGGTTTTAAGCAGGCTTCATAGGTGTATAGACGAAGTAACAAGAGCCCTTGAGAATTACGATTTCGATTCCGCTTCCTTAGCGATTTATAACTTCTTCTGGGATGATTTCTGCGATTGGTACATAGAAGTAGCGAAGAAAAGGATAAAGGAAGCCATCGTCCGCTCCCTACTTCAAGAAGTGCTTGATGTTTCCCTCCGCCTCCTACATCCTTTCATGCCTCACCTAACGGAAGAGATCTGGCAAAAATTACCTCATAAGGAGGAGAGCATTTGCCTTACCCCTTGGCCATGCAAAGAAGACTATCCCTTAGATGAGGAGGCAGAGGAGAGGGTAAGAATTATTCAAGAACTGATCAAAACCGTTAGAAATGTATTGAGGATGATAGGCGCCTCTTCCAGTTTCAAACCCACCTTATATATCCAATACGACTCCGATGTTACCTCCCCCCTATCCAGAGAGGAGCTGGATGTAATTAAAAGCCTCTGCGCCCTAAAAGCCTCCAAAGTAGTGGATGCTCCTCCCCAGAATAAATATGTAAGGGAAAAGGTGGGGAATTTGAACCTCTTCATAGAAGTGAAAGAACTTAAATATCTAATGGAGGAAGCAGAAAGGGTGGAGAAACAATTGAAAAAGGTTGAGGAGGAATTGAAAAGGGTCGAGGCGAAATTGAATAACCCAGAGTTTCTCTCCCGCGCACCTCAAAAAGTGTTGGAGAAACAAAGAGGGATAAGAGAAGAATACCTCGAGGAAAAGAAGATCCTCCTGGAGCGCCTTTCCCTGTTAAAGGAAGTCCTCCAGCCTAACGAATGAAATTAGCAGGCATTCTCGCTTTGGTTGCGCTTTTAAACTTTACCATAAAAGCAGAATTTCTCGCCGGCGTGGGGAGGGTGGATATTACCCCTCGGAAGCCGGTCTTCCTCGCTGGACTGGGAAACAATAGAAAAAGCGAGGGGGTACACGACCCCATATATGCCACCTCTCTTTTTTTAACCGATGGAAAGACGAAGTTGCTCCTCGTGTCATTGGATCTCATCGGGCTTCTCTACCCCGATGTAGAGGAAATAAGAAAGGAAGTAGTAAAAAAATACGATATCCAAGAAACAGACATTGTCATCGCATCCTCCCATCTCCATTCGGGACCGGATACCCTTGGCCTTTGGGGACCCGATATGTTCACCTCCGGAGTAGATGAGGAATACTGCCAATCCTTGAAGAAAGGCATTGTGGAATCGATAATGAAAGCCCTAACCTCGTCCCAACCGGTCATCTTGGAGGTTTCCCAAGCAGAAGAGAAGGAGGTTGCCTATAACGCCAGAGAGGAAGGTCTTATCGACCCCACGGTCCTTGCATTATTTATTAAATCAAAAAACGGTAGACCCCTTGCAACCGTGGTCAATTACGCTTGTCACCCCGAGGTCCTCTGGAGTGATAACCATTTAATAACCTCTGACTTCGTCCATTACCTGCGAAAATCTATAGAGGAAAGCGAAATGGGGGGCATCGTCCTGTTTTTCAACGGGGCGTTAGGCGGGATGGTAACGCCGAGGGTGAAAGAGCATAGTTTTCAGGAAGCACAAAGGGTGGGAGAAGCAATAGCAAGGAAGGTTAAAGAATCGGTCAAGAATGCCCAAGTTATAGATAAGCAATATATAATCCACAAAGTCGCGAAGATTAAGCTTCCCGTGGATAATTCGAAATTCATCCTGGCAGCGGAAGCGGGCATCCTAAAGAGGCAAATGAAGGCGGGAGGCGTGGATTCCGAGATTCATTTTATAGATATAGGGGGAACATTGCAGATACTCACGAACCCGGGAGAGGCTTTGCCCAAAGTCGGTTTTGCTTTGAAAGCGTTATTGAAATCTACCTATAAGGGTATAATTGGCTTAGCCTGCGACGAAATAGGGTATATATTGCCTCCTGAGGATTTTAACACCGATTTATATTCTTACGAAAGATCCATGTCTTTGGGGGAGAAAACCGCGAGCATTCTTTTGGAACGGGCAAAGGGATTGGTTTCTCGGGATTAATCTACGGGGTTTTCGCGCGTGCACAGAGGATCTGCAGTATTACCGGACCGGTTAATGTGACGAGCATGACCACGAGGACAGCAACCGCATATAGAGCAGGGAAGAAAATCCCCGCTCTCAAAGCTAAGGAGGCAAATACCAATCCCACTTCCCCGCGGGGGACCATTCCTACGCCCACTATCCACCTGTGCAATTTTTCCTTCGTCGGGAGGACCACCCCCGGGAGGATCTTCCCGAGGAAAGCTACTATTAAGAGGCAGAAACAAAACAGAAAAGAAGAGAGATCCATCGTCCCAACCTGCATTTGGGCACCCATTATTACGAAGAAGAAGGGGGTAAGGAAATCAGTGAGGGGAACTATATCCCTGCGGATATGCAGGACTCCCTCCGTTTGGGACAGAAGTAACCCAGCGGCGAAAGCACCTACTATGGGGGCAAGCCCTACCTCCTCCGCTAAGAGGGATAAGAGCACGAGAAAAACTATTACCCCCCCATACAACCCTCCCCTCGCCCTTAGGTTACCGAGGAATTTCATCATAAAAGGGGTTACCCTCCAACCCAAACTCAGCGTGATTCCCAAAAACAACATGGCAGTTAGGAGAGAACCCGCTACATAACTAAGGGAAGCCTGTGCTTCCTCTATTCCTACTAAGAGGGTTAATAGCAAAAGGGCAAGTATATCGTCAAATACCGCTGCCCCCATAATTATGTTTGCCTCCCTGCTCTTCAACCAACCAAAATCCTGGAGAACCCTCGCGGTGATCCCCACGCTTGTGGCAGCGAGCACTCCCCCCATAAAGAGGGACTCTAATAAGGAATATTTAAAGAGAGAGGATATCAACCATCCTAAAAAGAAGGGGAAGACCATTCCTAAAGTTCCCACCCATACCGATAACAACCCTGCCCTCAAGAGCTCCCTCATGTTCATTTCTAACCCTATCTCGAACAAAAGCAACACCGCTCCCATCTCCGCCAACAAGTGTAAGACCTCCACCTTGGGGTCTATCCAATTCAAAACGCTGTACCCTAACACAACGCCCGCTAAGAGTTCCCCCACCACAGAGGGCAATCTCAAGCGATTCATGATCTCCCCGAATGCCTTGGCGAAGATCAATATTATCGCTATTTTGAGCAGAAAAGTGCTGAAGGTCATCTTTTTCTTGGTTCTTTAGGCTAACTCTATCAACTGATAATCGGTTGTCCCCAGCCCTATTTCCTCTGCGTGGCGGAGTTGGATACTCCAATCCACGCTTGGAAACAACCCCCTAAACTTGTCCTCCCCTTTCCCCAAGTTCTGGGTGAGCGCGGTACCTTGGATCCCCGCTTCTTGGTTTACGAGGTCCACGGAAGCCTTGTCTATTGCTACCGGATCGGAGGAAGCGAGTATGCCGATATCGGGAACGATAGGCAGATCAGCCCAACCAACGCAATCGCAAAGAGGGGTTATGTCCATTAAAAAGTTGAAGAAGAAAACCCTACCCCTTTTGCCCTCCAAAACCGCATAGGCGTACTCAGCTAAGCGCTTCTGCTCCGCCACACTCTCATCTCCCCAACGAATTGCTATGCTCCTTTGAGGACAAGTAGCGGTGCATTCCCCACAACCTATACACTTCTGTTCGTCTATCACCGCTTTACCATTTTTGATTTTTATCGCCTTTACAGGACACCATTTGGCGCATTCTCCACATCCGATACATGTATTCACATCCACTTTGGGGCGAACTTGGGAATGAATGGCCTGCTTCCCTCCCCTACTGGCACAACCCATAGCGATATTCTTCAATGCTCCCCCGAAGCCGAACTGAACATGTCCCTTAAAGTGGGACAGAAAGATTATGCTGTCCGCCTGATCTATTTCCCCAGCAATATGGACTAATTTAAAAGAAGGAAGGTTAACCCTTTTGGTCACGAAATTCTTTCCCTTTAGGCCATCCGCGATGATGATGGGAGCACCCACTACGGAGTAATCAAAACCATTCAAGATGGCGTTCTCTATGTGGTCCACCGCATTTGCCCGGGCACCCACATACAAGGTGTTGGAATCGGTAAGAAAAGGCTTCGCCCCTATCGCCTTTAATTCCTCCACTATGGGACGAACGAATATAGGACGCAAGTAACGAGTGTGCCCTCTTTCCCCAAAATGTAATTTTACCGCTGTTAAAGCACCCGGAGCTACAAACTGGGGTAGGTCACACTCCTTTATAAGTCGCCTTAGCTTTCTCAATAAACTCTCTTCATGGGAAACCGATCGGATGTTCACGAAGAAAACGCGTGCTTTCATTTTTCTCCGCCTCCTTGGACAGATAGAATAAGGTTTTATTGGGTTTCTTTCTTTAAAGCCTCTATGAATACCCTTTCCACCACATAAATAGGAGCCGATGCTCTGAGGGCTAAGGCAATGGCGTCGCTGGGACGAGAATCTATATGGAGTAGCTCTCCCTGAGATACAAGGTAGATCCGAGCGTAGAAAGTGTCATGAAAGAGGTCGTCTACCACCACCTTCTCTACCGAGACATTCAGCTTGTCTAACATATTCTTAAGGAGATCATGGGTAAGGGGACGGGGGAAGGTAATCTGCCCAGGCTGAAGAGCCAAAGAGATGGCTATGGCTTCGAATGGCCCGATCATTATGGGGAGTTGTCTGCCCAAAGCATCCTTAAGCACGACGAAGGTTCTCCCTGCTCTGTCTTCATATACGCCAGTTACCTCCACCAACCTCTCTTCTCCTCCCGCGTATTCGTCAAAAGGACCTTCCCCGAAAAATTCATCGTCGCTATCTCTAAAAAAAGGCAAGCCTATCGCCTCCTTTTTATTCCTGGTCTATGGGCCCCTCCTCTATCATAACCAATTCCTCTGGGGAGAGGGTATGTTTTATGCGTTCCACAACAGTCGAGAGGAACTCCTCGTTATTTTTTGTTCTCTTTAACCATTTTATCAACTCTTCAGTAGCCTCCATAGTGTCCAGGGAAGCATAAGCCCTTCGTAGAATCCAAACCCCCTTCAATTCCTGTGGAGTATAAAGGAGCTCCTCATGGCGGGTGCCACTTCGTTTGATATCGATGGCAGGGAAGATGCGTCTTTCCGCTAACCCCCTATCCAATACCAATTCCATATTACCAGTGCCTTTGAATTCCTCAAAGATCACCTCATCCATCCTGCTACCTGTCTCTACTAAGGTAGTGGCTATGATAGTGAGGCTTCCACCGTTTTCGATCTTCCTTGCAGCGCCGAAGAAGTGCTTGGGCTTGTAAAGAGCAGCAGGATCCAATCCGCCCGATAAGGTTCTGCCAGAGGGAGTGCAGGTGAGGTTGGAAGCACGGGAGAGCCTGGTAAGGCTATCTAAGAGTATGACCACATCATACCCTGCTTCCACTAACCTCTTGGCTTTCTCCAGCGTTAAATCCGCCACCCTCATATGGTTCTCGGGCAATTCGTCAAAGGTGGAGGATATAACCTCCCCTTTCACCGAACGCCTAATATCGGTAACCTCCTCCGGCCTTTCGTCTATAAGGAGCACTATGAGGTAAACTTCAGGGTGATTAGTGGTGATGCTATTCGCTATGGTTTTAAGGAGAGTGGTTTTCCCCGCCTTGGGGGGAGCTACTATTAGCCCTCTTTGCCCTTTCCCCAAGGGAGCTATTATATCTATAACGCGGGCGGAGATGTTGTCCGGCGTGGTCTCCAAACGGAGCCTCTCATAGGGGTAAACGGGCACCAATTCGTCGAAATCCACCCTCTTATGCAAAGAGCTGACCCTAATCCCATTTATAGTCTCCACCCTTAAGAGTCCATAATATCTTTCCGTTTCCTTGGGAGGACGAGCGAAGCCGGTAATGAAGTCCCCCATTTTCAATCCTAACTTTTTAATTTGAGAAGCAGATACATATACATCCTCTGGTGAAGGGCGGAAGCCATTCGTCCTGATCAGCCCATAGCCCTCCGGCAATACCTCCAAAACCCCTTCAATATATCTTAATCCCGCCTGCGCCGCATATCTTTGGATAATACCCCTGATCAATTCGTCTCTCTCCAAAGTCTCCGCCCTTTCCACGCCGATCTCCCCGGCGAGGGAACGCAATTCCTCGATAGTTAAATTCTCTAACTGGGCGAGATCTATTTCCATTGCACCTCTACCTCCTTATTTCCCTCCATATACATCGGGCTTCAACACCCCGACGAAGGGAAGGTTCCTATATCTTTGGTCGTAATCCAGACCATATCCTACAACGAATTTATCGGGTATTTCAAAACCTTTGTAATGAATTTCCACTTGCACTTCTCTTCTTGTCGGCTTGTCTAAGAGGGCGCAAACTCTCACGCTTGCGGGTTTTCTCGCTTTTATTATCTTCAAAAGATAATCGAGTGTCAAGCCTGTATCAACTATATCCTCCACAATTAAAACATGCTTACCTTCTATGCTTTCGTCTAAGTCCTTTGTTATTTTAACAACTCCCGATGTTTGTGTATAGGGACCGTAGCTGGAGATAGCCACAAAGTCCAGGCAAACTGGCACCTTTATATGTCTCAATAAGTCAGCAAGGAACATGAATGCCCCTTTGAGAACACAGATTATGGTAATCTCTCTATCTTTATAATCCTCGGTTATCTGCGCGCCTAAATCTTCCACCTTCTTCTTTATTTCTTCCTCTGTTATGAGGATCTCTCGGATATCGCTTTCCAATCTTGTTAGCATAAACATCACTCCCATTCGATAGTTGCAGGTGGTTTAGAGGAGATGTCATAAACTACCCTGTTTACTCCTTTGACCTCCCTTGTTATTCGATTGGAGATATTCTCCAGCACTTCGTAAGGGAGACGCTCCCAATCGGCGGTCATAGCATCTTCGCTCGATACAACCCTCACCGCTATCGTATATTCATAGGTCCTGCGGTCCCCCATAACTCCCACCGTCTTCACAGGTAATAGCACTGCAAAGGCTTGCCACACCTTCCTGTATAAACCCGCGCTTTTGATCTCTTCCACTACTATCGCGTCTGCCTTCCTTAACAGTTGCACCTTCTCCGGTGTCACTTCCCCGATGATCCTTATGGCGAGCCCAGGACCAGGGAAAGGATGTCTCCAAACGATCTCCGAAGGCAACCCCAGCTCTTCTCCCATCCTTCTTACCTCGTCCTTGAATAAATACCTTAATGGCTCTACCAATTTCAATTTCATCGTTAAAGGTAACCCTCCCACATTATGGTGGGTCTTTATTCTCGCTGCCCTTTCCGTCCCACTCTCTATTACATCCGGATATAAAGTCCCCTGGGCGAGGAATCTGACATCCTCTAACTTGCTCGCTTCCTCTTCAAATACCCTCACGAATTCCTCTCCGATGATCCTGCGCTTTTCCTCGGGGTCGGTTATCCCCTTCAATCTCTTAAAAAATCTCTCCTCTGCATCTACATATCTCAGATTCATTCGGAAATTTTCCCTGAAAGTCCGAAGGACATCCTCCACTTCTCCCCCTCTTAGAAGGCCATGGTTAACGAATATACAAACCAAATCATCCTGTACCACTTTGTGGGTCAGCACAGCGGTAACTGCTGAATCCACCCCCCCACTCAAGGCGCAAATCACTTTACCCCCGTCCACTATGCTCCTTATATATTCCAATGCCCTTTGGGTAAAGGATTCTGTGGTCCAAGTGGGTGAGCAACCTGCTTGATTATACAGGAAATTACGCAATATATCTATCCCCCAGGGGGTATGCACTACCTCGGGATGAAATTGCACTCCGAAGATTCGCTTATGGGGATTGGACATAGCTGCCACAGGAGTAGCCCTCGTATAGGCGGTCACCTTAAACCCTGGAGGAGGTTCCAAAACGATATCCGAGTGGCTCATCCAAGCAATGAGGTCGGGGTTCAAGCCCGAGAAGAGATCGGAGTCATCTACGACGAATAACTCCGTCTTCCCATATTCCGCCTTCTCTCCCCTCACGACCTTCCCCCCCAACATATAACTAATCAGTTGGTGCCCATAGCATATGCCTAGCGTCGGTATTCCTAAGTCAAAAATCTCTCGAGCACACTTCAAGCTTCCCTCATCAAAAACGCTATCGGGTCCCCCTGATAGGACCAATGCCTTGGGGGCTATCTTTTTTATCTCCTCCGCTGTTATAGAAGGGGGAACGATCTCGCAATAAACTTTGCATTCCCTTATCCTTCTCGCTATTAGCTGGCTATACTGAGCACCAAAGTCCAGTACTAATACCTTTTCCTTCGGGGCAATCCCTTTCTCGGTTGGGAGTTCTTCCATCTTTAAACCTCGCAGGCTAAATTTAATATATTCCGCAATTAAAATATCCGCTACCCAATCTCTGGGGAGTTTATAGCCTTACAATTAAATAATAACATAATAAAGCCCGCTTGTCTACTTTCTCCATAGTGCCTTCCTTAACTTCCCCAGGATTTCCCAGAGGAGAAAGCCATAGAAAACATACATTAGGCTATCCCCTAAGAAAGTATAGGGGGTGGGCTTAGCTCTTCCCACTTTTCC
>CAYVMD010000036.1:0-20720 GCA_964452465.1 uncultured bacterium
CGCGGGGTGGAGCAGCCTGGTAGCTCGTCGGGCTCATAACCCGGAGGTCGCGGGTTCGAATCCCGCCCCCGCTCCCATTTTTTTAATGCCCCCCCTAACTTGAACGACTCTCCCTTTTGCTCTTGCCGGAACGCGATTTATTGACCATTCATCCTTTTTGCCATACACTTTCCCCAAAATCACTTTAAAAGGAGGGATTCTTTATGGATTGGAAGAAGCATGGCCTTTGGGGTAGCCCTCTTGCTGGTTTACCCTACCTGCGTAATTACAAGGTGAGGAGGGAATCGAGTTGGGACAGGACAGGGGGAAATAAGGACTGGGGGGAGGTTGCTCCAGGAGAGCGAAAAATCCTTGCTGATATTAAGGGACCTGCTTGCATAAAGCACATCTGGACCACTCTTTTCTCCCAAGATCCTTATTACCTTCGCAAAACCCTTCTCCGTGCCTATTGGGACGAGGAAGAGGACCCTAGTATAGACTCTCCCATCGGTGATTTCTTCGGTATGGGGCATAATGTAGTCAAGCATTTTATCTCCCTTCCCCTCACTATGACCTGCGATAAAGGTTTCAATTCCTATTTCCCTATGCCCTTTAATAAGAGTGGACGCATAGAAGTGGTCAATGAATCCGATGTCCCCTTGGGCATTTATTTCCACATAGATTACGAGATCTATGAAGAACCATTGCAAAACATCGGGTATTTTCACGCTAAATGGCGCAGGGAGAAGAGGACGGAACCCGTCTCGGGGGGGATAAACCTTACGGGAGAGGAAAATTACCTCATTTTGGAGGCTAAGGGACATGGTCATTATGTGGGTTGTATCCTCAGCGTCCACGGACTTGCTCCTGAATGGTGGGGCGAGGGAGATGATATGATTTTCATCGATGGCGATGTTTGGCCTCCTTCCCTTCATGGGACGGGGACGGAGGACTATTTCTGTGCTGCTTGGGGCTTCAACAGGGAGTTCTATGGTCCCTACCATGGGTTCCCCCTCAAGGGCAATGAGGATTGGACGGGTAAGCATTCCGCCTACCGTTTCCATATCGAAGAGCCCGTCGTCTTTCATGAATACATCAGGGTTACAATAGAACACGGGCATGCCAACGATAGAGCAGATGATATATCCTCCGTCGCTTATTGGTACCAGACCGAGCCCCATTATAACTTCTCCCCGATGCCCCCAGTGGAGGAACGAATACCAAGGGAGGGGTGAGAGTTAATAGAGAGAAAGAAGCGGAAGAGGCTCAGGTTACTCATTCTTGCTTTTCTCCTACTGGGAGGAGGTGTGGCGTTTTTCCTTTTTTCCTCCCATAAAAGCAAACAGGAGCTTTTGCGGAGAAAAATAGAGGCACGGGGAGGCAGTCCCATCACCCAGGTGGAGGTTCCGATGCCCGATCTCGTTCAGGAACCCATAACCCAAGCGCCATCCTATCCCTATGAACTGCCCTATAGGGAGGAAGTCATCGGATACCTTAACGCCCTCCAAGAAATCTTGAAACAATGGGAGGAGACGGAGAATTTAGATGTAGCCCTTCGCATGAGACAGTTGGCGGAGATGCTCTCCCTCCTGGAGGAGGAAAGCAATACCCAGGATATATTGCAAGGGTACGATTATTACATAACCCAGAAACAAAATGTTCTGCAGGCTCTGCTTTCCCTCTCTCCCCCTCCTCCCTGTATAAATCTCCATTATCATTACAAGACCGCCTTCGAGGAGTCCATCAGAGCCATAGCGGGGATAAAGGATGGTTTAATCAGAGGGGATGTAAGTTATGTCATATCCATGCTGAAATATCAGGTCTCCGCGCAGCGCCATGTCGCTCAAGCAGAAAGCGAGGAGGACAGCATTCGCAGGAGATACGGACTTCCCCCTCGTGCTTTTAGCATTATCCACTAAGGAGTTTCATCCTCCCAGGAGGAAATGCAACAGTTGTTGGTAAAGACCGATGATGTATGAGAAAAGAGGGCTAATTATGAAGATGAGAAGGACGATGGGACCATATTGTTCTAAGCGAAGATAGGAGTAAGCATAGCGACGTGGGAGGAGTTCCGCTAATATTTTGGAACCATCAAGGGGAGGGATAGGGATTAGATTGAAGAGGGCAAGTAGAAGGTTGATAGCGACTCCTATCCCGAAGAATAGCGCCAAGAAGGGGACGAAAGGCTTGAGGAGGTAATATATGAAGAGACAACCAAGAGCGACTAAAATATTTGCCCCCACCCCTGCAATGGAGACGAGTATCGTGTCGCGACGAGGATTATGCAGGTTGTAAAAATTAACGGGGACCGGTTTTGCCCATCCGAAGCCTACTCCTATCATGGCTGAAATGAGGAACATCAATGCCCCGATGGGATCGAAGTGGGCGCGTGGGTCCAAAGTGAGCCTTCCATAGTACTTGGCGGTGGGATCGCCCAACTTCCAAGCAACCCAACCATGGGCATATTCGTGTAGCACTATGCCCAGGATGAAAAAAGGCGAAGCAACGATCAAGTAGAGGAGCCTGTCTGCCATTTTCTAACCTCTCTTAAAGCGAGCTCTATCTCTTCCTCCTTGGTTTTTATCTTTCCGTTTATCTTTGCCCTTAAAACGACCTTTAGAGCCTTGCCAATCCCCGGCCCTGCGGGCGCGCCTAATTTTAGTAGGTCCTCTCCAGTTATGGAGAGGGAAATATGCCGTAGTTCTCGCAAAAATAGGGTTACTCTCCTCCTAATATTTCTTCCCCCCTTTGCCTTTATCCACAGGATCGTCTCCAAAGGTAGACCCTGAAGAGCCTCGTAAATATCGCTCCTTTTCATTCGTTGCCGTGAGAGGGCTTCCATAACCGGGATGCTTTCTTCGATGTAAAGGAGCTTCTCCCGTTGGGAAGAGGTTAGGTTTAATCTGTGGGCTACCTGGAGGAGCTCCCTTCCAGGCAATCCCTCCACCAGGGGGTAAAGGAACAGGAGCCACTTCTCCAACTCCGAATCCAGGCCCTCTGTATTCACCCTTAAGAGGGCATTTAGGGATTTCTTGTTCAACGAAAGGGAAGGATGGATGGTAGGGGGGATGTTCAACTCGGACATCCTGTAGAGGCAATAGCGAGGATTTTCCTGGAGCATCAATTTCAATTCCTCCCTTATCCGCTCTCCGGAGAGGCGTTGAAAAACGCTTCCCTCCACCGCTTGTCTTGCCAATTTTTCCGTCCAGTTATCCATCTTAAAGCCCAATTTCGCTTCTAAGCGTATCCCTCTTAATATCCTCGTGGGATCCTCCCAAAAGCTGAGGCTGTGCATAACCCTTATTTTCTTTTGTTGGAGGTCTTCCTTTCCTCCGAAGTAATCTATTAAAAGCCCGAAATCCAAAGGGTTGAGGGAAAGGGCAAGGGCATTTATGGTGAAATCTCTACGGAAAAGATCTTCCCTCAAAGAGGCGGGTTCCACGACGGGAAGGACCGCTATATCCGAGTAAAACTCCCTTCGAGCGGTGGCGAAATCTATCTCCATCCCCTGGGGGATGTATAAAGTAGCGGTGCCAAACCTGTTATGAAGAACTATCTCCCCCTTTAGCTCTTCTGCCAATTCCTTTCCAAGCGTTATCGCATCTCCCTCCACAACGACATCTAAATCCGTTATCTCCCTCCCTAAAAGGATGTCTCTAACCACCCCTCCTACCAAATAGGAACGCATCCCCTTGTTGGAGGCGATCCTACCTATTTTGACCAAGATATCCCTCAAGAAGGGGGGGAGATCCTTCAGCATTTCCTCATGCTTCGTCCCCTTCGATTGATATCCGTACAAAGCAGTAAGAATGTCCAGCTTCGTTATTATCCCTACCACCTTATCTCGATCTACAACCAGTGCTCGCTCGAGGGATCGTTCGTTCATGCGGCGAAGAAGTAATGGTAGGGGCGTTCGAGGTTGCACAAGGAGGGGCTCTCGAAAGGAAAGGCTCTTCAGGGGATGATCGCCCAAGCCGTATCGAACGCATTTCTCCGCTTCTTGGAGGGAAATTATGCCCAAAATTTTTCTCCCCTCGACGATCGGCAATCCGCCGAAACCAAAAGCCTTCATCGTTTCCAATGCCCTCTTTATGCTATGGGAGGGTCGAGCGAATTTAACGGGGAAGGACATTATATCCTCCGCTGTTATATCCCATTTAACTCCCTGAGGCAATAAGCCCTGTAGAAGCTCAAGGGTTTCCTCCAGCGGTTGATGCACCACCCCCGAGGCTGCTCTCTTATGCCCTCCACCACCCATCTTGGATATTATCTCTCCTACCTCGAAGATTTCCCCTTTGCTCCTCGCCACTATATAAGTCTTATCCCCCACCCCTACAAGCAAAAATAGGGCGTCAATGTCCTCCGTTTCTAAAATCAGGGAAGCAAGTGAAGCGAGATTGAAGGAAAGGATATCTTTGTTTATGCTTGCAATTCCCACTCTTACTCCTTTTACCTCTTGATACCTTAAACTGTGAGTCAGGTCGCGTAGGAGTTCTCTTTCCTCTTGAGAAAGGGGAGGGCGAAGGCAAGAGGAAATAAAGGATGTGTTCGCTCCGCACGATAAGAGGTAGGCAAGAGCCTGAGCATCTTCCTCCGTAGTAGAGTCATAGGTAAGGTAGCCAGTATCAGAATAAATGCCAAGTGCTAAGAGGGTAGCCTGCCATGGAGTTAAGGGTATTTTCCTTTCCCTTATCATTTGCACAATGATGGAAGTGGCAGAGCCAAACGGCTCTATCCAAGTTTTCTCTACATTGCTTTCCACCTCTATCTCCAAAAGGTGATGGTCTATTATGACGAGAGGAATCCCCCTTCTCTTAATCTCTTCGCCTACCTTCCCTACCCTCCGCAGGGAGGAAACATCCACTAATATCGCCCTTTTCACCTCTTCCCATTCTATCTCCTCACTACTACGAAGAGGGAGCACGGTGGCGTAATGAGAGAGGAGCTCCTTTGGATAAGAAGCCCCCTCCGGCTGAATGGGTATGGCTTGAGGGAATAGAAGATATCCCCCTAACAGACAAGCCAGAGCGTCTGCATCTGGAGATTTATGGGTTAGGATTATGTCCATTAGCCCTGCAACCTGGGAGGTATAACATCCATCCTTATCAGATCCTCATAGGTCTCCCGGCGGACGATTAGATCCGCCTTACCATCCTTAACCAACACAGCAGCTGGGCGAGGGAAGCGGTTGTAATTGCTCGCCATAGAATAGGTGTAGGCACCCGTGGATTGCACTGCTAAGATGTCGCCCGGCTCCAGGGGAGGAAGCATGATATCCCATATGAGGACATCCGTTTCACAATGCTTACCCGCAATTGTATAGAGGGTGGTGGAGGGTAAATTTGCTTTATTCGCCACGATTGCCTCATATTTTGCATTATACAATTGGGGGCGAGGGTTATCCGACATGCCTCCATCTACCATCGCGTATTTCCTTTCCCAGGGGTGCCCATTCTTGGAGAGCATAACGCTTTTAATAGCTCCTATCCTATATAAAGTAACACCCGCTTCTCCCACTATGGAGCGCCCAGGCTCTATGAAGAGACGAGGTAAAGAGAGCCCTGTTTCTTTCGTTGCTTTCTCGATCCTCCTACATAACCTCTTCACGAAAGTCTCTATGCTTGGCGGGTTGTGTTTGGAAAGATATCTAATTCCCAAACCGCCTCCCATGTCCAATTCCCGCAATTCGATCCCCAATTTTTCCTTTACCTCTTTCATGAATTCCACCATCAATTGGGCAGCCTTCAGCACGGGACCGATGCTTAAGAGTTGAGAACCTATATGGCAATGAATCCCCAGTAGATCTATCCCCTCCATCTTGCTCGCTAACCGTATCCCCTCTAAGGCTTGCCCATTCTTAAGGTTGAAACCGAATTTTGTATCCACCTGCCCGGTATCTATAAACCGGTGAGTGTGAGGATCTATGCCCGGGGTTACCCTTAAAAGGATGTTTGCCTTCTTGCTTTTCTGAAGACAAAGGTCGTTTAGCATCTCCAACTCGTAAAAATTATCCACCACTATCCTTGCTACTCCATTATCCAGTGCTAAGGAGAGCTCTTCCAGGGATTTGTTGTTGCCATGGAGAAGTATCCTTTCCCTTGGGAAATCCGCTTTAAGAGCGGTATAAAGCTCCCCTCCTGAGGAAACATCCAGCCACAATCCTTCCTCCTCTACTATTTTACACATGCCTAAAGTGAGGAAGGCTTTGCCCGCGTAAACTACCACGCTCTCCTCTTTGTAAAATCTCCTTAACGACTCCCTGTAAAGGCGGCAATTTTCTCTCACTAACGCCTCGTCTATCACATAAAGAGGCGTGCCGAATTCCTCGGCTAATTTCACCGCATCGCATCCGCCTATCTCTAGATGCCCTTCATCGTTTATCCTTTGAGTCCCTAATAACAAGAAGTATCACCTCTACGAAGGAAAATTTTAATTGGTTTTAACAGAGATGTCAAATAGCCCGGGATAGCGACCCTTTTTATTATATCGTTTTTGACTCTTAAGGTTTAGTCATTCATGGCTTCCCCTGGGTTCTGGGGCATTTGTTCTTTACAGGAGTCTCCCTTTGAAATATAATTAAAAAATGCCTAAGGTATTAGCTGGCGCTATAGGAAACTGCATTCACATAGCAGGAGTGATTAACTTCCTCCGTTTAGCGGAATCCCTTGGCTATGAAACGATCTTTCTGGGACCCGCAGTTGGGGTAGAGGAATTCGTGCAAGCAATAGAGGAGCAAAAACCAGATATAGTGGGGGTGAGCTATCGGCTAACCCCCGAGGTGGCGGGAAAATTATTGCAGGAATTTAAGAGGTTATTGGAAGAAAGAGGGCTTATAGAAGGACGTAAGTTCGCCTTCGGGGGGACGCCTCCCGTTTGCGAAGAGGCGAAGAAGATAGGGCTTTTCTCCGCTCTTTTCACCGGCTATGAGCCCGTGGAGGAGGTAATCGCTTTTCTAAAGGGTGAGAAAGGTGCCACCGAGGAGGAAGAGTACGGTGATACCCTCTTGGAGAGGTTGAGGAAGAAACATCCCTATCCCCTTTTGAGGCATCATTTGGGTCTACCTTCCCTCCAAGAAACCGTGGAAGCAGCAAGGAAGGTGGCTCTCGCTAAGGTTTGTGATGTTATATCCATAGCTCCCGACCAAAACGCTCAGGAATTCTTCTTCCATCCCGAGGAGATGGACCCTGCACTGGATGGGGCAGGAGGGGTACCTCTTCGGCGTCCGGAGGATCTCAGAGCTATATATGAAGCAACTCGCTGCGGGAATTTCCCCCTCCTGCGGATATATTCCGGGACGAGGGACCTCTTGAGATGGGCGGAGTTAGCGGTTGAGACAATAAATAACGCCTGGGCAGCCATCCCCCTCTTTTGGTACAGCGCATTGGACGGGCGTTCCAAGCGTCCCCTTCCGGAGGCGATAAAGGAAAACCAAGAGGGAATAAAATGGTATGCTCAGAGGGGCATCCCCGTTGAGGTGAATGACCCCCATCAGTGGGGGTTGAGGGATGCTCACGATGCACTGGAGGTGGCGGATGCTTATCTTTGTGCCTATAACGCGAAAAAACTGGGGGTCTCTCATTATGTCGCCCAATATATGTTGAACACCCCACCCCACATATTCGGTTCAATGGATTTGGCGAAGACCTTAGCGAAGATAGAGATGGTGGAATCCCTGCAGGATGAGAATTTCACTACTTTTAGGCAGGTGCGCACAGGGCTCCTCGCCCTCTCCGTTGATCTCGAAATGGCGAAGGGACAGCTCGCCTCCTCCATAACCCTTGCCCTTTCTCTAAGACCTCACATCATTCATGTAGTTGGCTATTGTGAGGGGGATCATGCTGCGAGAGCGGAGGAGATAATAGAGTCATGCAAGATAGTGCGAGGGGTTCTTAAGAATTATCTCTTCGGGTTACCCGATATGACCAGGGATCCCTTGGTGCAAGAGCGTAAGAGACAACTCATAGAAGAAGCGAAATTGATAATAGAATTCATAAGACTATTAGGAGCGGGGAAGGAAGACCCGCTCGTGGACGCGGAGGTCCTCGCCGAGGCAGTGAGAAGAGGGATATTGGATGCCCCTCAACTAAAGGGCAACCCGTTTGCCTTGGGGATGGTTAAGACGAGGGTCGTAGGGGGAGCGGTTTACGCCCTCCATCCCGCATCCGGCAAGGTCCTCTCGGAAAGAGAGAGGCTTTTGGACCTCATAGAAAAGGGATTGCTTCCCTCCTCCGTTGCCAAAAAGGGAAAGGATTTCCTCCTCTCCTATCCTATCCCTCGCATCGAACACATAAAATAATTATATCTCCCCCTCCAACGCTAATTTCCTTATCTCCTTCACTGAAAGTCCCCTAAGCCCCAATTTCTCCACCGTTCTCCCCTCTGCCCAGAAATCCCTTTTTAGAACTATGCAGGCTAGATTGATGATGGATTCCATAGTTGTCACCGCTATGCCCAACATCTTGCCCAAAGAAGCAATGGGTACAAGGCTCATCGGGACGTCTTCGGTTAGATAACGGTGGTCGAGGAAGGGAGGCGCTTTTATCCCATAATAACCCCTATTGTTGTGTATCGCCTCGAAGAGGGAAGAACCTGCCGCATCATAGGCGATATAGAGCCACTCCCTTGCAGTCATAGCTCTTATGCCCAAAGCCTCTGCCACCTGGCATCTCTCCTCGTCCAATTGCTCCAGTATTTGGGCAACTGCAGGGGTCACTCCTTCTATGTAAAATTCGAAATCCCCGTGAGTGGACTCTATTCGGGAAGCGTTAAGGAGGGTTATAGCGGGATGGAAGACGGCACCGATATTATTGAGGCTGGTGAGGAAGATGTTCGACTCTGGCACAAATTGGGGGAAAGCGTGCCTCAATGCTTTGACCACCTCTACTGCTCTATAAGCGGGGATGGCTGCTACGGGTATGCTATTTTTTATGCGGAATATACGGACTTGGGCAGGATTTATGCTACGAGAGGCGAAGATAAAGGTCTGGGCTTCGGCCACCACGACATCGGCGTTTACTCCCTTCTCCCTAAAAACCTGCAACACTTCAAGCGCACCGAATGTTCGCCCTGGGTTCAAGACGATTATTTGCCCATCCTTCAAA
This sequence comes from uncultured bacterium, assembly GCA_964452465.1. Taxonomy (GTDB): domain Bacteria; phylum Armatimonadota; class JACIXR01; order JACIXR01; family JACIXR01; genus CAYVMD01. The sequence goes on from CAYVMD010000036.1 coordinate 9,081, forward strand.
TGGGGAGCTAACTGCTCGGCGATGAAGCGATGCCCGTTGGCGGGCACGACCACCATTATTATGTCCCTTCCCTCCATTGCTTCCCCTGCATCGGTAGTGACCAATTCCAGGGGAGCAAAGCCACGCAAGTCGGGGTGCATTTCTGAGGACACCAGCTCTATGCCCCCCATTGCTCTGATGGGTAAGAGGCGTGGCTCGCTTCTATTATACAGCCTAACGCTGAATCCCTTTAGAGCTAAATAGGCGGCCATCGCTTGCCCGCCATTGCCGGCTCCAAACACAGCAAACTTAGGGTATTCTTTCATTCGTTGTATCTAACCTCCGTTGAAAAAATTTTTAAAAGCACTTGACGATGTTTTCTTTTGTGTTATAATAATATGATGTGCCAATCCCTCCATATAGTGTTGGACCGGTGAAGCAAAAAGCTTTTACCCATTGCCTTTCATCCCTTTATGTATTATAATGAATATTCGTCTTTGGCACAATCTTGAATTCTCAGAGAGGTGAGAATTTATATGAGCACACGGGAAATCACCCAGATCGCCAGGGTAAAGGAAGAGATTTATCTATTAGAAGGAGTCGATCTGCTGGCGGTCCCGGCTGAATCCTATCAACGCTTCCTCAAGGAAGGATTGAAAGAACTATTCGATACCTATTTCCCGATTAAAGATTATACCGGATCTTTGATTCTGGAAATCCTCGATTATCACCTTGCGGAGCCTCCTTATACTGAGGAGGAATGCAAAGCCCAAGGATTGACTTATGAAGCCCCTCTCATAGCGAGAATGCGTCTTATAAATAGAGCTTCCCCCTTAGGGGGAGAAGAGGTAACTGAGGAGGAACTTGCCCTTTGCAACATCCCTCTCATGACCTCTCGGGGGACATTCATTATAAATGGCTCGGAAAAAATAGTGGTCAACCAACTCACCCGAGCGCCCGGCATATACTTCGACACTTCTATGGATGTAAAGAAAGGGGGAGCAATATCTTATAAGGCGGAGCTGATACCCGCAGAAGGGATGTGGATAAAGTTTAAAGCAGAGGGTAGGTGGGTAGAGGCAGCTGCGGAAACCGCCACCTTCAAGGTATCGGAAGCGATCTACGCCACTATTGGACGGGCGAAAAACTTTCCCATCACCCTCTTCATCCGTGCCCTCAACAGCGAGTATCTCCCCATTAAAAAGGAGGTCCTCGTAGGTAGGATAGCTAACGAAGTCGTCGTAGATTACTCAACTGGTGAGATAATCGTCGAGAAGGGACAGTTGATAGATGAGGAGATCGCCCGGCGCTTGGAAGAAGTAAAGGGGAGATCTAACTGGGAGGGACCTTGGCCAATAGAACCCCGCGTTGCCCTGGAGCGGCAAGATGTCATAAAGGTCGTCGCTCCTCCAGGTCCTTCTAGTTCCACCGCTGATTTGGTGAAATTGTTGGGGGAGGAGGAAGTTCTCGAGAAACCCGAAGCATCTCAATTGATGGGGAAATGGTTGGGCGAGGATATAAAATCCCCCTCTGGAGAGGTGCTTTATCCCGCCTTCACTAAGATAGACAGGAAAGAAATAGCGCGTAAGATAGAGAAACTGCAACTGGAAAAGGTCCTCGTCTACAAGGTTCATAGGAACATAGAGGAAACCTTAGCCGAGGAGGAAGCAAGGAAAATCTTCTCCGAAGAGGATGCCCTGAAAGCGTTCTATAAGGTTATGCGTGCGGGGGAAGAGAAGTATGCGGACTTGAAGGGTGCCGAATCCCTCCTCAACGGGTACATAGGCGATCTGCGCCATTATGATTTGGGATTAGTAGGAAGACAACGTCTCAATGAGAAGCTCTCCCTCTCTGTTCCCCTCCATGTAAGATGGCTCACCAAAGAGGATTTCATCGGTATTGCTAAATTCATCTGTAAATTGGCAGAGGAGGAAGGAGAGGAAAATCCGGAGTTCGCGCCGGACGATATAGACCATATCAGCAATAAACGTATTAAACCTGTAGGAGAACTCCTGCAAAGCTTCCTCCGCCCCTACTTCCTCCAACTGGAAAGAGTGGTAAAGGAAAGAATGGCGAGCATCCCTCGAGATAGAGGGGGAATAACCCCCAATGCGGTTATATCTACCCAACCGCTCCATGGAGCGATTAAGAGCTTCTTTGCTACCGGACAACTAACCCAGTTCATGGATCAAACCAACCCTCTTTCCGAATTGACCCATAAAAGGAGGCTCTCCGTCCTCGGACCCGGAGGATTAACTCGCCGTAGCGTGAGCTGGGAAGTAAGAAACATCCATCCTTCGCATTATGGTAAGATATGCCCCATAGAAACTCCGGAAGGGCAGAATGTGGGACTCATCACTTCGTTGACCAGTTACGCAAGGGTGAACAAGCAGGGATTTATAATAACTCCCTATAGAAAAGTAGAAAACGGAAGATTAACCGGGGAAATAGTTTACCTTGACCCTTCGGAGGAGGAAAATTCTTACATCGCCCCCGCCGATGCGAAAGTCGATGGAAATGGAGTTTTAATGGAGAAGTTCGTCTTGACACGATACAGGGGGAAATACCCTGTTGTGGAAAGGGAGAAGGTTCAATATATGGAAGTAGCTCCCGAACAGGTGTTTTCCCTTTCTGCTTCCCTCATTCCCTTCCTGGAGCATGACGATGCTGATCGCGCCTTGATGGGTGCTAACTATCAAAGACAGGCAGTGCCTCTCCTTATTCCCCAAGCTCCTATCATAAAGACGGGGTTGGAAAGAAAAGTGGCGGAAAGCTCCGGAGCAGTTGTGGTTTCTCGCTCTCGAGGTATTGTGGAGAAGGTTGACGCTCAAAGGATAGTAATAAGAAAGCCCGATGGAGATAGGGAAGAATATCGCCTTTACAACTTCCGTCGTTCCAACAGTGGAACTTGTATTCACCAAAGACCGATAGTCGAAAAAGGGCAAAGGGTGAGAGAAGGAGATGCCCTCGCCGATAGTTTCTCCACAGATGGGGGTGAACTCGCCCTTGGCGCGAATCTCCTCATCGCCTATATGCCCTGGGAAGGCTATAATTACGAGGATGCAATAGTAATCTCCGAGCGACTGGTAAGGGATGATGTCCTTACCTCCATCCATATAGAGGAATATGAAACTACTACTCGTGACACCACCCTCGGTCCCGAGGAGATAACAAGGGATATACCCGGGGTAGGAGAGGAGAGCTTGAGAAACCTGGACGAAAACGGGATCATCCGCATAGGAGCGGAAGTGGGTCCCAACGATATTTTGGTGGGGAAAATAGCTCCTAAAGCCCAGCGGGAATTAACCCCGGAGGAGAAACTGGTCCAGGCGATATTCGGGAAGAAGGGGGAGGATGTCAAGGATGTCTCCCTTAGAATGCCCCATGGTGAGAGAGGGACGGTGATAGATGTTAAGGTTTTCTCCCGCTTTAAATTCTTCTGCCCTCGCTGTGGAGAGAGATATGTTCTAAGCCGGGAGCCTCGCCAGGGGGAGCTTTCTTGTAAAGTTTGTGGAGCGGAGATCGTAAAGGACAAGGAAGATACCCTCCAACCTGGGATAAATGCCTTAGTGAGGGTGCTCGTCGCCCAGCAAAGACCAATAATGGTGGGAGACAAGTTGTCCGGACGCCACGGGAATAAAGGAGTGATTGCTAAAATACTCCCCATTGAGGATATGCCCCATCTCCCCGATGGAACGCCGGTGGATATCATCCTCAGCCCCTTAGGGGTGCCATCACGGATGAACATAGGACAACTTTTTGAGGTGCATCTCGGTTGGGTAGGAAAAAACGAGGAGGTTTCCTTCGTCTGCCCAATCTTCAAAGGACCCAACGAAGAACAGATAAGAGAGCACATGGCAAGGGTTACTGACAAAATGCGCCGTGAGAAGCTAGTCTCTTTCCTGGAGGAACTCGGGATTGTCATAGAAGATATAGAAATTGGGGAAAGTTTCTCTTCCCTGCTCCAGAAACTAAAAGACAAGTTGTCGCAAAATACCCCGGAGGAGATTGCTCGGTTAGCTGAAAACCTCGGATCGGAACCCGTTGTGGAGGAGATGATAGAGAAAATAAAGCAAAGCGTTGATAGTAGAATAGGCTTCGACGAAAATACGGGGAAATGCACCCTGATAGATGGAAGAACGGGAGAACCGTTTAGCCAAAAGGTCGTGGTGGGCTATGGTTACATAATGAAGCTCGAGCATCTTGCCGAGGATAAAATGCATGCCCGTTCTACGGGTACTTATTCCCTTATTACCCAGCAACCACTGGGAGGGAAGGCACAGTTTGGTGGACAAAGGTTCGGTGAGATGGAGGTCTGGGCCTTGGAGGCCTATGGCGCTGCCTACACCCTTCATGAAATGCTCACGGTGAAATCAGACGATGTCCAAGGGAGAGCTTCCACCTATACGAAGATCGTGAGAGGAGAACCATTAGAGGAAGGGGGAGTGCCCGAATCCTTTAACATCTTGATTAACGAATTAAAGGCATTAGGGATGAATCTCATCCCTTTGGGAGAAGAGGAGACTACTCCTTCTGAACCGAAAGGAGAGGAGAAAGAAGATGATCGATAATTTTAGCGCTTTAAAGATAAAAATAGCCTCCCCCGACGAGATAAGAAATTGGTCCCATGGGGAGGTTAAAAAACCGGAGACCATCAATTATAAAACTTTGAAGCCAGAAAGGGACGGGCTTTTCTGCGAAAGGATATTCGGACCCGTCAACGATTACGAATGTCATTGCGGTAAATACAAGAAAATTCGCTATAAGGGAATAGTTTGTAACCGCTGCGGAGTGGAGGTAACCACCTCCAAAGTCAGAAGGGAAAGGATGGGGCATATAGAATTAGCCTTTCCCGTGGCTCATATATGGTTCGTCAAAATGGTGCCCAACCCCTTCTCTGCACTTTTGGATATGCCTACTAAACAAATAGAGCGGGTGATCTACTTGGATGCTTATATAGTGGTGGAGGTTGATTATAAGAGAAGGGAAACCTATGCGGAAGCGATAAAGGAAACGATCGAAATGGAGAAGCAGCTTCTTAGTAAGGATAAAGAAAGAGAGGAATTGGACAAGGGGTTGGAGATTTTCTTCCAAGCCTACCCTAAGATGCTGTTAACCGATACTGAGTTCAGAGCGGTGGACGCGGTAAATAGGGTTCTCGTTAAAAGATTAGGCAAACAGTATGAAAACATAGTGGAGGTTTCCATAGGTGCGGAGGCTATTCAAAAACTCCTCAAGAAGATAGATCTTGAGGAAGAATCCCGCCGTTTAAGAGAAGAGCTAAAACATACAACCGGTGCAAAGTGGCTTAAAAGGGTTAAGCAGTTGCAAATAGTAGAAGCCTTTCGACGTTCAAAAAATAGACCGGAATGGATGATCCTGGAAGTAATCCCTGTGCTTCCGCCGGATTTGCGTCCTATAGTTCCCTTACAAGGAGGACGCCTTGCTACCTCCGACCTTAACGACCTATATCGACGCCTGATAAACCGCAATAACAGGCTCAAACATCTTGTAGAAATGGGGGCTCCCGTCTCTCTTCTCAACCATGAAAAACGCCTCCTCCAAGAATCGGTCGATGCTCTCTTGGATAATGGGCGCAAAGCCCGTCCCGTTATGGGACCCCAAAAGCGTCCTCTTCGTTCCTTATCGGATATATTGAGAGGGAAAGAAGGAAGATTCCGCAAAAATCTCCTGGGGAAAAGGGTGGATTACTCGGGCAGGGCGGTGATAGTAGTGGGCCCCCACCTTAAACTGCATCAGTGTGGTGTCCCTAAGGAGATGGCGCTGGAACTATTCAAACCATTTGTTCAAAGAGCCCTCATCGAGAAGGGCTACGCTACTACTCCCAAAGGAGCGAAGAAACTAATAGAGAGCGTTGACCCCGTGGTATGGGAAGTTCTTGAGGAGGTCGTTAAGGAACACCCTGTCCTCTTGAACAGGGCTCCTACTCTCCATCGTATGAGTATACAAGCCTTTGAGCCCGTTTTGGTTGAAGGCAAAGCGATACAACTACACCCCCTGGTTTGCCCTCCCTATAATGCGGATTTCGATGGGGATCAGATGGCGATCCATGTTCCCCTTTCCTTATACGCCCAGGCAGAAGCTCGTAGCTTAATGCTCCCGATGCATAATATACTTTCCCCCGCTCACGGAGAACCGATAATCGCTCCTACCCAAGATATTGTCCTCGGCATCTATTACATAACCAAGATAAGGGAGACCGCTAAAGGTTCTTATAATGAAACGGGAGTGATATTCGCTAATCCCCAAGAGGCGATCCTCGCCTGGGAATTTGGTGAGGTGGATATCCATGCCCCCATAAAGGTGAGGGTTGACAATGGAGAGATAATGGATATCACAGTGGGAAGACTACTGTTTAGTCTGATACTTCCCGAGAATATGCGTTGGTGGGATAATCAAAAACCAGAGGTAACCAAGAAAGTGCTTCGAAACCTCATAAAGGAATGCCATGTTAAGAACGGCGTGGCAAGGTGTGCCCAATTCCTTGATGATATAAAGGAATTGGGCTTTAAGATGGCCACTAAAGCAGGTATAAGCTTCTCCGTTAGCGACCTAAATATTCCCACTCAGCGTCATAAAATCTTGGAGGAAACCGAAAAATTCATCCAGGAAATTAACGATGCTTTCCAACAAGGAGCGATATCGCCGGATGAAAAAGAAGGACAGATCATAGAGCAATGGGGCAGGGTTTTTGAAGAAGTAACCCGAGACCTCCTCGAAAACGTCGATGAATTCAACCCCGTGTATATGATGGCCGTATCGGGTGCTCGTGGTAGCGAAAGACAGTTGGTCCAACTATCGGGTATGCGTGGGTTGATGAGCGACCCCTTCGACCGCCTTATAGAGGACCTCGTTGTGAAATCCAACTTCTATGAGGGGCTTTCCATCCTCGAATACTTCGTCAGCACTTACGGGGCGAGGAAAGGGCTCGTGGATACCGCTCTGAGGACCGCTCACGCTGGTTATCTTACAAGACGTCTCGTTGATGTAGCTCAGGATGTTATCGTGAGGTCTGATGATTGCGGTACTGTTAGAGGTGTAGAAGTCAGTGCTATCTTAGACGAGGAAGGGGGAGTAGTGGAAAGCCTTGCTGAAAGAATAAGGGGAAGATACACGGTGGAGGAAGTGATTGATCCTCAAACAGGCGAGGTGATAGTGGGTAGAAACGAGGAGATAACGGAGGAAAAAGCGAAGAGGATCGAAGAGGCAGGAATCCGCACGGTGAGGATTAGGTCCCCCATAACCTGTGAGGAAGAGTTGGGGATCTGTGCCCGTTGCTATGGCGTGGATCTGTCCAACGGCAAATTGGTGGCTAAAGGAACAGCGGTAGGCATAATCGCAGCCCAATCTATTGGAGAACCTGGTACCCAGCTTACCCTTAGAACCTTCCACACTGGAGGGACCGCCGGGCGTTCTCTGGTAGATAGAGTGGGAGGGCTTACTACTCTCTGGAAGAAACAAGCGATCCTTACCATCCGCGAGGACATGAAAAAGAAATTCATAGACCTTTCCGATATGACGGATAAGGAGATAAGCTCGGTTCTGCAGAAATTGCTGAAGGCTTTGGAAATACCCGAGAAGGGAATACACCGGGTAGAAGGTTTGTTCGAGGTCAGCAAGACATTAAGAGGTGAAGCGATCATTTCGGAAACGGAAGGAATCGTTAAGGAGATAGAGATGGAGCGAAAAGGGCTTCCCCGCGTTGTCATTCACTCCAAAGAAGAAGTAAGCGAAGAGATAGCAGGGGAAGTCTTGGCGGAGGATGTGAAGGATGCTTCCGGAGCAACTATTATCCCCGCGGGCACTAAGTTGACTAAGAAGGATATAGAATACCTTATCTCTAACTACCCCGAGGTTAAAGAGGTTGTCATCCGCAAGACTTATCTTATCCCTTACAGAGGAGAAAGGTTGATCAAGGAAGGACAACAAATAAAAGCAGGTCAAAGGTTGACCAAGGGTCCCGTTGATCTCCATGTGATCCTTAAATATCAGGGTGTGCAGGGTGTATACGATTATATGATATCAGAATTGCAGTCCATATATAAATCGCAGGGAGTGGATATAAACGATAAACACTTCGAAGTGATCATCCGTCAGATGCTAAAGCGGGTGAAGGTGAAAGATCCCGGAGACACCCAGTTTCTCCCTGGTGAGGTAGTGAGTGTTTACGCCTTTAACAAAGAAAACAGAAGGGTAACCCTGCAGGGGGGTAGAAGGGCAAAGGGTGAAAGGCTCCTCCTGGGCATTACAGAGGCCGCTTTGGCGAGTGATTCCTTCCTTTCTGCTGCATCCTTCCAAGAAACTCCCCAGGCTTTAACTAAAGCAGCCATGGAGGGCCAGGTGGATTATCTCGTTGGTCTTAAGGAAAATGTGATCATCGGAAGGCTTATTCCCGCGGGTACGGGTTTCCCCCGTTATCAAAAGTTGAATCCCGTTCCCCTCGAAGCTCCTTCCGAAAAGATGTTGACGGTTGATTAAATCCTGGCTATTATATATATTACCCCTCGCTATGAGGGGTAATATATTGCCTCGGAGGCTTAAGAATAAATGAGCACCATTAATCAGCTAGTTAGGAAAGGAAGAGAAAAGAAAACCAAAAAGTCCAAGGTTCCCGCCTTGAAGGGCTCCCCTCAAAGGCGGGGGGTGTGCCTTATTGTGCGCACTGCCCGCCCCAAAAAACCCAATTCTGCTTTGCGAAAAGTGGCAAAGGTCCGCTTAACCAGCGGGGCGGAGGTTACTGCTTACATTCCGGGGATAGGACATAATCTCCAGGAACACTCCATAGTATTAGTGCGAGGTGGAAGGGTAAAGGACCTCCCTGGAGTGAGATACCATATAATCAGAGGTACATTGGATGCTGCGGGAGTGGAAGGGAGAAGGAAGGCGCGCTCCAAGTATGGTGCAAAGAGACCTAAAGGAGGGTAAGGATGCCACGCAAAGGTAGCGTTCCCCCACGGAAAATAGAACCGGACCTGGTATATGGGAGCGAATTGGTCCAAAGGGTAATAAATCGGGTGCTAAGTAAGGGGAAGAAATCCCTTGCGGAGAAGATCGTGTATAAAGCTTTGGATATCGTGAGGGAAAGGACAAAAATGGATCCTGTCGAGGTCCTAACCAAAGCGATCGAGAATATAAAACCGGAAGTAGAGGTGCGCCCTCGCAGGGTAGGAGGAGCAACTTATCAGGTCCCTATGCCGGTAAGGGAACAGCGCAGGCTTTCCCTTGCTATTAGATGGCTTGTAACCTTCGCCCGGGGACCTGAGGGAAGGCTGGAAGCAGGTTACCGTAGGCCGGAGAAAACGATGGCTGAGAGATTGGCGGGGGAAATAATAGATGCCTACAATGGAACGGGGGCCGCGGTGAGAAGGAAGGAAGAAATGCACAGAATCGCAGAGGCTAATCGTGCATTCGCTCATTACCGATGGTAAGGTAAGAGAGAGGATATTTTCTACTATGTCCCAATATCCCCTGGAGAAAATTCGCAATATTGGAATCGCAGCCCACATAGACGCGGGCAAAACCACTACCACGGAGAGGATATTATTCCACACCGGCAGAATCCACCGAATGGGAGAGGTGGATGAAGGAACCGCGGTAATGGATTGGATGATCCAAGAAAGGGAGCGGGGGATAACCATAACTTCTGCTGCTACTTATTGTATTTGGAAGGATGCCAATATAAATATCATAGATACCCCAGGGCACGTGGATTTCACAGTTGAAGTAGAAAGAGCCTTGCGCGTCCTGGATGGAGTGGTGATCGTCTTCTGCGCGGTAGGAGGGGTGCAGTCGCAATCGGAAACCGTATGGCGCCAGGCTAATAAGTACAGGGTCCCTCGCCTTGCTTTTGTCAACAAAATGGATAGAGTGGGTGCCGATTTCTTCCAGGTAGTGAAAAAAATAAGAGAAAGATTAGGGGCTAACGCTGTTCCTCTCCAGGTTCCCATAGGAGTCGAGGAATCTTTCGAGGGTGTGGTGGACCTTGTCTCTATGACCGCTTATCTCTACTCGGGAGAAGAAGGTGCGGAGTCCACTCACGAACTTTCCCGGTTCCATGATTCCCTATCCCAATTGGCCAAGAAATACCGCGAAAATCTGCTGGAGAGATTGGCGGAGGTGGATGACGAATTTTTAGAAAAATACCTGAACGATGCTTATTCGCTGGATGATATCAAGAGTGCTATAAGAAAAGCGACTGTATCCTATAAATTAATCCCTGTCCTTTGCGGCGCTGCCTTGAAAAACAAAGGGATCCAACAGCTGCTTAACGCAATTGTGGATTACCTCCCCTCCCCCTTGGATATACCTCCCGTGGAAGGGATCAACCCATTGACCGGAGAAAAAGAAATTAGAAGTGCGGATAGAAATGGTCCTCTTTGCGCCTTGGCTTTCAAGATATCGGCCGATCCCCATGTGGGTAAATTAACATTTTTACGCATCTATTCAGGCAAAATAGAGAAGGGAGACCTCGTTTACAACGCAAGCAAAGGGACGAGGGAGCGCATATCCCGAATAATGCGGATGCATGCCAATTATAGGGAAAACATCGAGGTCGCTCACGCAGGTGATATAGTGGCGGTGGTAGGTTTGCCCTCTACAACCACTGGTGACACTATTTGCTCTGAAGATTACCCCATTGTGTTAGAGGCTCCCCACTTCCCTCAGCCCGTTATCTCCATGGCAACGGAGCCTAAGAGTAAAGCGGAAGAGGAGAAATTGCAAAGCGCCCTTCGTAAAATCGCCTTGGAGGATCCCTCCTTCAAAGTAGAGGTGGATTCGGAAACGGGACAAACATTAATCTCGGGAATGGGAGAACTGCATTTGGAAATCGTGGTGGATAGATTGCGAAGAGAATTCGGTGTAAATGTGAGGGTGGGCAAACCCCAAGTTGCCTATAGGGAAACCATAACTACTAAAGTAACCCAAGAGGGTTACTATGTGCGTCAAACGGGGGGTAGGGGTCATTATGGTCATGTGGTGATAGAGGTAGAACCTCAACCTCGAGGATCTGGTTTTGTATTCGAAAACAGGATAGTAGGAGGGGTGGTCCCCCAGGAATTCATCCCGGCGATTAAAGCAGGTATTGAGGAAGCATCAGAGTATGGTCCTTTGGCAGGTTATCCCCTAGTTGATTTCAAAGTAACCCTTATCGATGGTTCCTATCACCCCGTGGATTCCTCCGAGATAGCCTTCAAACTCGCTGCCTCCCAAGCTCTTCGAGAAGCGGCCGCCAAGGCTAACCCTGTTATATTGGAACCAATAATGGAGGTAGAAATAGTGGTCCCTTCCCAATATCTCGGAGATGTCTTGAACGACATAGTAGCACGACGAGGAAAACTGGAATCTACCGAGCCGAGCCCTGGAGATACCACCACTATAAAGGCCTTCATACCCCTTGCAGAGATGTTCGGATATGCCACGGCAATAAGGTCCTTGACACAAGGAAGGGGAATTTATACTATGCAACCTGCTTACTATGCAGAGGTCCCGGAAAACCTCTTAAAGGAGAAAATATTACCTGCTAAAAGTGTGCGACTTCCACATAACGCTTTATATAAGGAGGAGGTTTCCTGATGGCGAAAGCGAAGTTTGAAAGGACAAAACCACATGTAAATGTGGGAACCATCGGTCATGTGGACC